>NZ_LDUE01000020.1 GCF_001038485.1 Ornithinibacillus californiensis | reverse complement strand
TTTAAATATTAAGATTTTTATAAATAATTTAAGGTGTTAGTGGGGGAGTTTAATGAGAAAATTGTCTACCATTCAACATGATGTGATCAAACAATTTTTGCTGACGAGAAAGGAAAACGAAGAGTCCTTTTTTGCCCATCCATCCTATCAATTGGAGCAAGAATTATTACATTGGGTAACCCAGGCAGACGAAGAGAAAGCTAGAGTTGTTCTTTCTAAAATTAACAATTTAGAAAGGGCTAGGCTTTCGACTAACCCTCTACGTTCTATAAAAAACTCTTTAATCTGTTCCTGTACACTGTTTACAAGAGCTACTATTAAGGCAGGAGTGACACCCGAGTATGCTTTCGATTTGAGTGATATCTATATTCGTGAGATTGAAAAGATAAACCATTCCAATGATTTACTTGACTTAGAATATGAGATGGTAATTACCTTCATAAAAGCGGTTCGCGATTACCGAAAAGATCCGTATCAAAATGAGATTGTTGATAAAGCAATCCATTATATTCATGATCATATATTACAGCCTATAACGCTAACTGAGGTAGCAGAGGCAACCAATGTTAACCCGAATTATTTATCTTCATTGTTTAGTAAGATAGTGGGTATCCCTATGAAGGAATATGTCAACCGAAAGAAAATCGAGGAATCCAAGTATTTTTTGGAACACACCAGTTCTTCTTTGTTAGATATAGCACTACTATTTGGATTTAGCGACCAGAGCTATTACACATCATTATTCCGAAAATATAATGGTATAACACCAGGGAAATACAAACAATTAGGAAATAACTCTTATAGCAAAAAATAACGAGAGGCAAAATGCCCACTCGTTATTTTTATAAAACGAAGAAATAGATACATAAGAAATGGAATAGACTACCGAAGAGAATGAAAATGTGAAAGATCTCATGAAAGCCCATATGCTTAAATTCTAAGAATGATGGTTTGAGCCAGTAAATTAATGCTCCTACCGTATATGCTAATCCACCTAGTATTAATAAAATCATCCCATTCCAGGTTAAGACATCTAATAGAGAGGAACTAAAGAATATAATAATCCAACCCATTAACACATAGATGCCAGTAGAAAGCCATCTCGGGGCATTAAACCAGATAAGCTTGTACAATATTCCTAGAATCGCCAAGCCATTAATGACAGCAAAGAGTACCCAACCTGTAACGCCATCTAGACTAATCAGACAGATAGGTGTATAGGTTCCAGCGATTAGGACAAAAATCATCGAGTGGTCTATTTTTCGTAGTAAGGCAATTATTTTATCTTTTGCTACAACCATATGGTAGGTAGCTGAAGCAGAGTAAAGTAAAATTAGACTAATCCCAAAAATAATAACTGCAGCAATTACAATTGGTGATCCGTACTCTTCCGATGCTTTAATAACTAATGCCAATAGACCGACAAAAGAAAGAATCGCTCCAAATAAATGGGTAAATCCGTTAATGGGTTCTCTAATATACATTTTAATTTCCAACACCTCTTCATGTAGTTTTAATAACTACCTAGAATAATACACCTATGATAACATCTAGTCAAGGTTTACTTTTAGTGTTGGTTTATCTTATAATTAAAGAAATATAATAATAGAGGAAATGATTATGGAAAATATAGATAACATATTAGAAAATTTACATTTGGAAAGCTATTTATCAGTTGAAGAAATGCCAGAGCTCGATCTATATATGGATCAAGTTATTCAACTATTTGAAAATAAGCTAGAGAAGTCGAAACGAAATGAAGAAGAAAAAGTATTAACTAAAACAATGATTAATAATTATGCAAAGGGCAAGTTGATTTTTCCTATTGAAAATAAAAAATATTCGAAGAGTCATTTAATCCTAATTAGTATGATTTATCAGCTTAAGGGTGCACTTTCTATAAAAGATATTATTAAAACGTTAGAAAAATTAAACGAAAAGATAGTGGAAGAAGATTTTAATGTAGAGAATGTTTATCGCAGTTATGAAAACCTTTCGAAAAATAATGCAAAGCAATTTAGCAATGATGTCTATGAATGCTTGGAGCAAGTGAAGAATGAGGTTGCTCCTATTAAAGATGAGGATTCAGAATATCTAGAGCAATTGCTACTAATTGCTTCATTAGTTAACATGAGTAATTACTATCGAAAACTAGCTGAACGTTTAGTCGATAGTATCACTCCACCAGCGGAAGAAAAGCCGAAGAAGTCGAAGAAAAAATCGGAATAAATGTAGGTGAAAATGTGAAACTGAGCATATTAGACCAAACACCAATTGCAGATGGAAAAAACGCTAAAGAGGCACTATTTGAATCCATTAACTTAGCTAAATTAGGAGACAGCTTAGGCTATCGTCGATATTGGATTGCAGAGCACCATGATTTAGATGGTCTCGCATGTCCCGCTCCCGAAGTGATGTTAGGGACTATTGGTATGAACACGGAGAGAATAAGGATTGGAGCAGGAGCTATACTGCTACCGCATTATAAGCCGTTTAAAGTAGCAGAGACATTTAATTTACTTGCTACCATGTATCCAGAACGAGTAGATTTAGGCTTAGGGAGATCACCAGGTGGTTCCGCAGAGGCATCTGTTGCATTATCAGGAAATTTCTTAGAAAATGTCCGTAAAATACCTGAATTGATTGATCAATTACAGCAATTTTTAACAGGAAGTTTTGCTGAGGATCATATGTATTCTAAAATCAAACCGACTCCAATTCCGGCCGTTTCCCCAGAAATGTGGTTACTTGGAACGAGTGAAAAGAGTGCAATTTTAGCAGCAGAGAAGGGGATGAATTATGCTTTTGGTCATTTTATGAGTGACCAGGATGCAACTCCAATCCTTTCTACCTATCGGGAATCCTTAATCTCGAAGCATCCTTCAAAAGATCCCAAAGTTATCCTTGCTGTTAATGTAATTTGTGCTGAAACGTCGGAGGAAGCTGAGGAGTTGGCAATTAGAAGCTATTACTGGGGGAAACGTAAAGGAGAATATTCGACTCCTGAAAATGATAAGAAACCGGCTGAAGACCAAAAGGACTATCGAAGAAGTCAACATAAAATGATCGTGGGAGATCCCTATCAAGTAAGCGAGAAACTAATGGCGCTTCAGCAAACGAATAAAGTAGATGAATTTATGATCTTAACAAATACCCCAACCTACGAAGAAAGAAATCGATCATATGAACTACTAGCAAAAACATTCCAATAATAGAATTCATTCATTGTTACTTGACCTTTTTCATCAAATATCAGGAAAATTTTACATTTTTTGTTTTTTGTTATTGTCAAAGTGCCAGAATTATTCTATTATTTTGGTAATAGATTCTGCTAGGGGGTCTTTTTATGAGATATCGACGTGATGAGGCGTTTCGTTTTGAATTTGGTGAACCACTTCCAATTATCTTTACGATTGACGAAATTAATGGAAAAGTAATTCATACATCAGATGGGAAAGCTACCATGCGAGATTTAAGCTTAAAAGGAATGAAAATTGCTACTTCACTATCTTTACCATTTGAATCCGGTAAAGATGTAAAAGTAACCGTTCAACTTCTTTTAAATCATCATCACTATACAATTCAAGGGGAAATCGTATGGAAGAAGCAGCGATTACAAGAGTATTATTATGGCATTCATTATAATACAAGTGAAAACACGAAGGATGCCATCTTAGATGACATAAAAATGATCGGGAAACGAATGGCTTAAATTTGTTAATCATGAATGAGATTCTGAAACCAACCTACAATTATTTAACATAGGAAATGGTAATCTATATAATAGATTGCCATTTTCTTTTGTTTTGAACCTATTTTTCCTTACTGTTAATCTGCTGTCAGTTAATACTAGACTTGTCGATTTAGTTTTGGTTATAGTAAAGTGTGCATATTTAAGTATTGTAACGATTATATTTATATGGACAAACTATATTGATTTGTGGGACACCACTTGGTTCACAGGAGGAGTAGGATGCAAGAGTGGATAACAACAATTATGGAGCAATTTGGCTATGCTGGGATATTTTTAATGATGGCGTTAGAAAATGTTTTTCCACCTATTCCATCGGAAATTGTATTACCATTTGGTGGCTTTATGACTACTAATTCGGAGCTTACTGTGGTTGGCGTCATCGTTACATCTACTAGTGGGTCTATACTTGGCGCAATTATACTATATGGTATTGGACTACTAATTGACGTGGAACGACTAGAGAAAATCGTAGACCGATGGGGACATATTATTCGGATTAAGAAAGAGGATATTCAGAAAGCTGACCGGTGGTTTGACAAGTATGGCTATTGGACTGTACTATTTTGTAGGATGATTCCACTGGTTAGAAGCTTAATTTCTATACCTGCTGGGATGTCGAATATGAACTTTACACTTTTTCTGTTGTTCTCTTTAATTGGAACGTTACTATGGAACATCATTCTTATTATGATTGGTGTAGTATTAGGCGAAAACTGGCAAAGTATCTTAGGATTTATGGATATATATTCTACTATCACTTATGCCTTTATCGCTATTGCAATTGTCATATTTGGGATTGTATTTTTGAATAAAAGGATTCGCAAATAAAGGGGAATATAAATGGAATTCATTGAAATTTTAAAGGCTATTGTTTTGGGGCTAGTAGAGGGATTAACAGAGTTTGCCCCTGTTTCTTCAACTGGTCATATGATAATTGTTGATGATATGTGGTTAAAATCAGAAGAATTTCTGGGGAAATACCCAGCTAATACATTTAAAATTGTAATTCAGCTAGGTTCAATACTAGCCGTAGTAGTAGTATTTTGGAAGCGATTTGTTGACTTGTTAGGTTTAAACCGACTATTGAATAAAGAGTCCATACCAAGCGGACAACGTTTGAAACTAACTCAAGTAATTGTAGGGTTAGTTCCTGCAGGAGTTTTCGGTGTGCTATTTGAAGATTTTATCGACGAATATTTATTTTCAACAGAGACAGTGTTAATAGGATTATTGCTTGGAGCAATTTTAATGATTATTGCTGATCGTTATGCATCAGCAAGTCCATCAGCTAAGTCGGTTGACCAGATAACCTATAAACAAGCACTTAGTGTTGGTTTAATTCAATGCTTCTCCTTATGGCCGGGTTTCTCAAGGTCTGGAGCAACTATCTCAGGTGGGGTACTAATGGGAATGAGCCACAGGGCAGCAGCTGATTTTACGTTTATTATGGCTGTACCGATTATGGCTGGAGCAAGCTTTCTATCACTGCTCAAAAACTGGCAGTATTTTACGATTGATGCATTACCATTTTTCATTGCAGGTTTTATCAGTGCATTTATCTTTGCTTTAATTTCAATTAAGTTCTTCTTAAAATTAATTGATCGAATTAAACTCGTTCCATTTGCTGTTTATCGTATTATATTAGTGGTTATAATCTTTGTGTTTTTCTTATAAGTGAAAAGGATCAAGTACTTCGCCGTGCTTGGTCCTTTTATTGTAGAACTGTTTATGCTTTTAAAAAATTTGTATCAAAATTAGAATAATCTCATACCCTGTATCATAACAATATTCATAAAAGTAAAACTGTTATATAAAAGGTGGTGTTCGTGTGAAGAAGCAAACGGAAAGGTGCCCTGAATGTGGAAGCCATGTTGATAATTTGGGCTTTACATTAGAATGTGATTATTGCTTATCCAAAAAAGAAGAGTAATTTTTTTTGATTAAATTGTTATATAACAAGTTTTATATATATAAATGTATTATAACAGTTGGAGGGGTTACATGATTCATTTTGTTCAAAGTGCTAGTAGTGTAGCAAATCAAGAAAAAGTCTTAACAGAGGAGTCACTTACTTTTTTAAAGGAACTTCATCATCGTTTTAACGATCGAAGAATTTCATTACTAGAAAATAGGAAATTATTGCAAGAACAGCTTGATAGTGGGGGCACACTAAACTTTTTGCCGGAGACTAACCATGTGCGAGAGGGCGATTGGACGGTTGCCCCTATCCCTTTGGACTTACAAGATAGAAGGGTTGAGATTACTGGCCCAGTTGACCGAAAAATGATCATTAATGCACTAAATTCAGGGGCTAATGTATTTATGGCTGACTTTGAAGATGCTTCATCACCAACTTGGGAAAATATGCTCCAAGGTCAATCGAATTTGCGAGATGCGGTACGAAGAGAGATAGATTTTGTTTCTGAAAATGGAAAATCTTATAACTTGAACGAAAAAACGGCAGTACTAGTTGTACGGCCAAGAGGCTGGCATATGGAGGAAAAACATATAACTGTAGATGGTGTGGCCATGTCAGCTAGTTTAGTTGATTTTGGATTATATTTTTTTCACAACGCGAAAGAGCTTATCCAAAAAGGAACCGGACCTTACTTTTACTTGCCGAAAATTGAACATTATAAGGAAGCAAGGCTTTGGAATGATGTATTTCTATTTGCTCAAGATTGGTTAGGGATTCCTACCGGTACTATAAAGGCAACGGTATTAATTGAAACAATTACCGCTGCATTTCAAATGGATGAGATTTTGTATGAATTAAGAGAGCATTCTGCTGGATTAAATTGTGGTAGATGGGATTATATCTTTAGCTTTATTAAGAAATTTAAAAATCATGAGTGTGTTATTTTTCCTGATCGCGCTTTAGTTACGATGGAATCGCCTTTTATGCGGGCTTATTCTTTACTAGCGATTGAAACCTGCCACAAGCGGAATGCACCGGCTATTGGTGGTATGGCAGCGCAAATTCCAGTAAAAAATGATAATGTTGCGAACAAAGTGGCCTTTGACAAAGTCTGTGCAGACAAGGAAAGAGAAGCCCGTGATGGCCACGATGGCACTTGGGTCGCTCATCCAGGAATGGTTGCGCTTGTTAGAGAGATTTTTGATGACAATATGCTGACTGCAAATCAGATTAATAAAAAACTAGATAATCATATTACAAGTAAACGGTTATTAGAAATACCACAAGGTGCTATTACAGAAAATGGATTGCGCACTAATATAGGCGTTGTTATAGAGTATATAGCGTGCTGGTTATGCGGTAGAGGTGCAGTGCCAATTAATAACTTGATGGAAGATGCAGCAACAGCAGAGATCTCCCGTGCTCAAGTGTGGCAATGGATAAGACATCCAAAGGGTGTGCTAGAAGATGGCAGACTAATCACCGTGGAGCTAGTAGAAGGAATGATAGAATCCGAATTAACTCGTATACGTAAAGAAGTTGGCGAAAGTAATTTTGCGACTGGAGACTATGTAGCTGCTTCGAATCTTTTTAGACAGCTCGTTAATAATGATGAATTTATTGAATTCTTAACCTTGCCTGCGTATGAGGCATTAATCAGTGAAGGGAGAACAGTATAATGACAACATCACGCATTCAGAAGTTATTAAGCGATTGGGAAGGGAACACTAGGTGGGCAGGTATAGAAAGACCATATACAGCAGAAGATGTTGTACGACTACGTGGTTCAGTGGATATTGAGTATACACTAGCGAAAAAAGGGGCAGAAAAGCTATGGGAAATGGTCAATAGTGATTCCTTTGTAAGGGCGCTAGGAGCATTAACGGGAAATCAGGCAGTACAGCAAGTGAAAGCAGGACTAAAAGCGATTTATTTGAGTGGTTGGCAGGTTGCTGCGGATGCTAATGTTGCAGGGCAGATGTATCCTGATCAAAGTCTCTACCCAGTTAATAGTGTACCTACTGTTGTTAAGCGCATAAATCAGGCTTTACAACGCGCTGACCAAATTCATTTTTCAGAAGGGAAAGATGACATAGATTGGTTTGTTCCAATTGTCGCAGATGCTGAAGCGGGGTTTGGTGGACAGTTAAATGTGTTTGAATTAATGAAGTCGATGATTGAAGCAGGAGCAGCTGCGGTACATTTTGAAGACCAATTATCTTCCGAGAAGAAATGTGGCCATCTCGGCGGTAAAGTACTTCTACCAACTCAAACTGCGGTTAGGAATTTAATTGCTGCTCGTTTTGCAGCAGATGTGATGGGAACACCAACTGTTATTATTGCAAGAACCGATGCGAATGCAGCCGACCTTATAACAAGTGATATTGATCCGACAGATGCTGACTTTATAACAGGTGAGCGGACCGCGGAAGGGTTTTTTAGAACCAAAGCAGGAATAAATCAAGCAATTGCAAGAGGGTTAGCGTACGCACCATATGCTGATCTGATTTGGTGTGAAACTTCAGAGCCGAACCTAGATGAAGCAAAGCAGTTTGCAGATGCAATCCATGAAAAGTTTCCTAATAAATTATTAGCATATAATTGCTCCCCATCATTTAATTGGAAGCAGAAATTATCAAATGACGAGATTGCTAGCTTCCAAGATGAACTTGGAGCAATAGGATATAGATTTCAATTCGTAACACTTGCTGGATTCCATGCGTTAAATCACAGTATGTTTGAACTCGCTAGAAAGTATAGTGAAACAGGAATGGCTGCTTATTCGGAGCTTCAACAAAACGAATTTGCTAGTGAACAATATGGGTACACGGCAACAAGGCACCAACGAGAGGTTGGAACTGGCTACTTTGATGAAGTTGCTCAAGTAATATCTGGTGGTACATCTTCAACAGTAGCATTAAAAGGTTCAACAGAAGAAGCGCAGTTTTAAGAACTAAAAATATAAAGGCAATAGGACAAAATCACTTCTACAAGAGATTAAAATATGAACAATAAACCCACTCCGATAATAAATTGTTGGTAGTAAAGGCAATTCATATTGGCGGAGTGGGTTTACGTGGTATTTTCATTAAATTCAGTCTGGGACATAACTAAATCAAAGGAATGTAAATACGGACAATTACCATATTTCTGGGGCGGGTTATGTGCACTAATAATGTTCGGATTTACTTTTGATGGTATTACTTTTGACACAGCTTTCTCTTGGCTTATAGACAAACTATTAGTACCTACTACTATCTATTGAAATCTATTTGTAACACAACTAAAATACTCATGAAACTATGAGGTGCTATACTACTAATTAACTAATAATAGACTTAATAGACTCGAAATATAGATAAATAGATTTAGTAGACTAGTAGGATGTCTCGGAAAGCGGGGGAAAGAAAGTGAAGAAGTCTTTCATAACAATTGCTACAGTTGCCGTAGTGGGCTTGACAAGTAATTTAGCTATTGATTCTGTACATGCAGATAATTTAAACAACCGTCAATCACAGATTCAAAGTGAGCGATCTGAAGTTCAAAGTCAACTATCCAATGCCGAAGCGCAAATCGCTGACGTAATGTTAGAATTAGAAGAATTAAATGAAGAGATTAAACAAGTCGAAGAAGCATTAAAGTCTAACCAACAAATGATCGACGAGACAAATGAACAAGTTAAAACTACTAAAGAAGAAATTGCAGAACTAGAAGAAGAAATTGAGAGACGTTACGATATTTTAAGTAACCGAATGGTTAACTACCAAAAAAATGGTGGTAATATTGGTTTTCTTGATGTGATTTTTGGTTCTAGCAGCTTTTCTGACTTCATTAGTCGAGTAACCGCTATTAATAAGATTACATCCTCAGATGCTGATTTAGTTAATCAATTAGAAGATGATAAAGTAGAAGTTGCAGAGAAATTAGCTGAGTTATCCGAATTGCAAACAGAACTTGAAGGTATGCAAGAAACGATTCTTACACAAAAGGAACAAAATGAGGCTAAGAAGAAAGAACTAAGTGATAAAGAAGAAAGTCTACAAGCTAAAATTGAAGAACTGCAAATGAAAGAAAGCCAACTAGCTTCCATCGAAGCACAGGTTAATCGTCAGTTAGCGGCAAAACGTACTGCCTCTAACCCGGTAGCTTCAACAGGTACTAGTGATACATCTAAATCTAACGGTTCATTAACACAGTTAAGTAAAAATAGTACGCAGAATAAACCTGTTGTTTCAAGCAATACTATCCAAACAGCGATCAATGCAGGTTACCCACATTTGGGTACACCGTATGTATGGGCTGGTAAAGGTCCTGGTGGATTTGATTGTTCTGGATTTGTATCTTGGGCTTATGGACAAGCCGGTGTATATCTTCCATCTAGTACGTCAGCAATGCAATACTCTGGTACACAGATTTCCTATAGTGATATCAAGCCTGGTGACTTAGTATTCTTTGATACGTATAAAAGAAATGGTCACGTCGGGATTTACATTGGAAACGGTAAATTTATTGGCGCGCAAAATTCAACTGGCTTAGCTGTTGCAGATATGACATCTGGATATTGGAAAAACCACTTTGCCGGCCATGTAAGACGAGTAGTTAATTAATTATTTACAATACATTCCTTTGAGGTCAAATTTCTCAGATTATGAGAAATTTGACCTTTTAAATTTATTTAGGACGTGGCGTACTTTTTGCTATCGTATAAAACAGTAGGATTGAAGTAGAATAAATCATGCTAATGAAATTCTCTTTTAGAAAGGAATTAGTATGAAAAACCAATCTTATCGTAACCCCGTATTTTATGTTTCCGTATGTGTCATATCTTTACTTGTTATATTAGGAGCATTTTTACCAAAGAGATTTCGTGAAATTGCTCAAACACTCTTTAATTTCACTACTATTAACTTTGGTTGGCTATATTTACTAGCAGTATTTGCTTTTATCATATTTCTTCTTGCACTTTCTATTAGTAAATATGGAAAGATACGACTTGGGCCGCAAAATTCAAAACCTGAATATCCTTTTTTTACTTGGATAGGAATGTTGTTCTCTGCAGGATTTGGATCAGGATTAGTTTTCTGGGGAGTTGCGGAGCCTATGTCACACTTTTTCTCGACACCTTTTCCTGACTTGGTAGGTAAATCCGAAGAGGCTGCAAGAATTGCGATGGGCTACTCTTTCTTTCACTGGGGAATTAGTCAATGGTCTGTATTTGCTGTAGTAGGATTAATTATTGCCTATAATCAGTTTAAAAAGGAAAAGAATGGCCTTATATCAACCGCTATTAAACCAGTGGTGGGTGGTCATAAAATAGTAAGGAATACCATTGATTCATTAGCCGTAATTGCAACAGTAATGGGAGTTGCAACATCGCTAGGTCTTGGTATCCTTCAAATGACTGGTGGATTATCCAGCACTTTTGGTATTCCGAATACTACTTGGATTCAATTAATTATAGCGACTGTCATGCTTGCTTTGTACCTGTTATCCTCTAGTACTGGATTAAATAAGGGCATTAAATGGTTAAGTAATTTGAATCTTGGTTTAGCCTTATTGGTGCTTCTATTTGTTTTCTTTGCTGGTCCAACTGTATTTATCTTAAATTCGTTTGTGCTTGGATTAGGTGATTATTTAACCAATTTTATAGAGTATAGCTTGCGATTAACACCATATCGGGGGGGAAGTTGGGTTCGTGATTGGACCATTTTCTATTGGGCATGGGCAATAGCTTGGTCTCCGTTTGTGGGGGCGTTTGTCGCAAGAGTCTCTAGAGGGAGAACAATCCGGGAATTTATTTTCGGGGTTCTTGTTGTACCGCCAGCCATTGCATGTTTGTGGATAGCAGCTTTTGGAGGGACAGCACTCTATAGTGACCTAATCAATGGAACGGGAATAGCTGAGGCTGTTAATAAAGATGTCGCCGTTGCTTTATTTGAGACATTTGGCGTAATGCCGCTTAAAACCATAATGTCTATTCTATCTATTTTATTAATATTTACGTTCTTAGTAACATCTGCTGACTCTGCGACTTATATTTTAAGTAGCATGACTTCAAAAGGTAGTCTAAATCCGGTATTAATCGTGAAAATTATTTGGGGTATTTTAATCACAGCGATAGCAGTAGTTTTATTATTAGCTGGGGGATTAGATGCTCTTCAAACTGCCTCCCTTATATCTGCATTACCATTCACTATCATATTAGTATTAATAGTTATTGCTTTTATCAAGCTTTTAAAAGACACCGAGCTTGCTAAAAAAGATGGAAAAGAACTGAAGTAGCTCTTCATATAGGAGAGCTACTTTTATTCATTCTCATGAAGCTTGTAATAAAAAGAGCTGTAAATCCAACGGTTCCAATTAATAATGCAGAGTAGAGAATAGTCGTTTCTGGAATGAATATAGAGCCAAGTAGAATCACCAAACCGTCGAAAGTAAGTATAAATAGGGCAACATTTATGGAGGTGATCTTAGATAAAATTAAAGCTAAAAGATCAGATCCTCCTGTACTAATGTTATTGATCAACATAATACTAATACCAATGCCAATCATAAATCCAGCACTAATACTACTTATAAATATTGGAATCGTGGAATACTCTGAAAGAGGTCGGAAAAAATCTATAAAAAAGGATGAAACTAATAGGCCATGAATACCATTATAAAAGTAATTCCGCTCATAAAAGAACGCAACGAGGTATAGAGGTATACTTAATACAATAATTGTTAGACCAGGTTGCAATTCAAAGGCATACTTGCCAATTAGGCCAAGTCCAATCATCCCCCCGTCCAATAAGTGATGCGGGATAGCAAAAAAGTTAATACCAATTGATATAAATAGACTCCCGCTTAATATGGCTATTATTTTTTGAATCAACTTTTCTAACCACCTTGTCCAAGTTATCATCCTATTGTATGAAAAACACGGAGAAATCATGAGAAATGTATGCAAATAATTTTGTAGACTCAAAGAAAAAGATAGAATATAATTATGATAGGGAGGTAGGTGATTCTCATGGGAAGGTAAACCTATATGTTTATAAGAGACGATTTGAAGATGTTCTCATTCCCTATTGGATGGAATCATCTACAGATTGGACGGTTATTATATTAGATTGATAAATATCAGGAGGTGAAATCCTCTGTATCTAATGATACGAGGATCTTAATTGGATATAGTTAACTTACTGTGGGTTGCTGCATTGATATTGCTAACCGCATTCTTTGTAGCAACCGAATTTGCTATTGTAAAGGTTCGTTCTAGTCGAATAGACCAATTAATTGAAGAAGGTAATTCTAGAGCGGTTAGTTTGAAAAAAATTGATGACAATCTCGATGCTTTTATAAATGTGTGTCAGATTGGTATTACAATTACTGCACTAGGACTTGGATGGTTAGGTAAAGATTTTGTAGAGAAAACAATCCAACCAATTTTCGTTAATTTAGAATCGGCTAGTTTATCTAGTTTCCTAGCATTTATAATTGCCTTTTTCATAATTCTGTTTGTACGTGTCGTTTTAGGTGAATTAGTACCGAAAGTTATAGCTACGAATAAACCTGAAGTATTAGCTTTAAGCTTGGCGAAGCCTCTACTATTTGTTCGGTTCATCTTAACTCCTATTACGTTCATTTTGAATGGAACTGCAAAGCTATTCGTTCGCTTACTTGGGTTTAAATCCGTTCAAGAAAATGATGCACATTCGGAAGAAGAATTACGTTTAATTCTTACGGAGAGCTACAAGAATGGTGAAATAAATAAAGCAGAAATGATGTACGTGAATAATATTTTTGAATTTGATGAACGTGTCGCAAGAGAAATCATGGTACCACGAACCGAAATGGTTTGCTTTTTTAAAGAAGATAGCTATGAGACGAATATTAATGTCATCCGCGAGGGGCAATACACAAGGTATCCAGTAGCTGATGGAGATAAAGACCATATTATTGGACTAATCAATATTAAAGAATTATTCACAGGACATATAACGAGTGAAAAGGAATCCATTGAACCGCATATTCGACCGATTCTTCATGTATCAGAATCAACACCGATTAAACAAGTATTATTACGTATGCAGAAGGAACGTATTCATATGTCTATCGTTGTTGATGAATACGGTGGAACTGCAGGTTTAATTACAGTTGAGGACATCTTAGAAGAAATCGTAGGAGAAATCCGTGATGAATTTGATACGCATGAGACCCCGATGATTGAGGAACTAGAAGACGGTTCTATTGTAGTTGATGGTAAAGTGTTATTATATGAAGTTAATGAGTATTTAGATATTGACCTTGATGAAGAAGAAGTGGATACAATTGCTGGATGGATCATTAACCATAATGTAGAAGCGAAAAAAGGTACTACAGTGGAACATGATAGGTATCAGTTTATAGTAGAAGAAAACGATGGTTATCAAATTAAGAAAATACGTATCGTAAAATCAGAGTTAACTCAGGACCTAGAAGAAGGTTCACTAGAGTAGCAATCTATGAATAGTAAGCATTGACGCACTGTAAAAGTATTGCAGTGCGTTTTTGTATGGTTAAAATATAAGTTGGAAATCTGAAACCTTCGCGCTAATTGACTCGTATTAAAATATTAAAACATGTTATAATTGCATTAATTGTCAAATTATTATAATTACTGGGGGTATAGAAATGGAGAATATTAAACTAGCAAGGGAAGCATTAAATCGTGTAATCTACGGAAAAGAGGATGTGGTAGACCTTCTTTTCACAGCAATGTTTGCAGGAGGGCATGTTTTACTAGAATCGGTTCCAGGAACTGGTAAAACAAAGCTAGCAAAGAGTTTCGCTAAAGTAATGGATGGTAAGTTTAGTCGTGTTCAGTTTACACCTGATGTACTGCCTAGTGACGTAACTGGGATTCGTTTCTTTAATCCAAAAACACAAGATTTTGAATTACGAGTTGGTCCAGTAGTATCGAATGTACTTTTAGCCGATGAAATTAACCGTGCAACACCAAAAACACAATCGAGTTTATTAGAAGTAATGGAAGAATATCAATCTACAATTGATGGTGAAACGATTAAAGTAGACGCACCATTTATTGTAATTGCAACTCAAAACCCGGTGGAAAGCAACTATGGAACTTTCCCATTACCAGAAGCTCAATTAGACCGTTTCTTGTTTAAAGTAGATATCGGATACCCAACAAAAGAAGAAGAAAAACAAATCTTAACCACTTATCGCATGAATGACCCATATGAAGAGATTCAAGCAGCTTTATCTTTAGAAGAGATTAGAACCGTTCAAGAAAATATTAAACAAATCACTATCTCTGATGTTGTATATGATTACCTACTTGATTTAGTTCATGCTTCAAGAAATCATCATGATGTTGAATTAGGAATTAGTCCAAGGGGGATGCTGGCACTAATGCGAGCAAGCCAAGCACGTGCATTTTTACAAGAAAGAGAGTTTGTTACGCCTGATGATATTAAGAGACTAACACCGTTTGTCTTTGAACATCGTTTAATATTAACTATGGAAGGATCAATTAAGAAAACTTCCGAACAGGTAGTAAATGAAATCTTAGAAGCAGTTCCAGTACCTGTTGAAGAAGGAGCAGTATCACAATGATGTGGAGAAAGGAAGCAGGGACAGGAGATTCTAGAAGCTTTGATTATATCCTTCTAGCGTTAGGTGTATTCTTTATTATCGGTGTTATTTTTAAATCTGCTGTTGTCTTCATAGCAGTTGGAATTTTTGCTGCTTACTTAATTGCTTATAAAATATACGACAAAAGTGTTATGCGGAGTCTCTCCTTAAAGAATAAACAGCGAACCGTTAAGCTTTTTCCTGGAGAGGAAGAAAGCTTTAAGTTTGAGATTGAAAACAGATCGATGTTTCCTTTAATAAACGGTGAATTTACATTTCAAATAGGATCCGCCATCAAAGCCTATACATTAACAAAGGAAGAGGAATACTGGAGAGAGTTACATCTACCATTATCTATCATCCAAAAGAAGAAAACTATTTTAGAGTTTCCTATACGTGCTGAGCAACGGGGCGTTTCTAGAGTGAAAAATATTTCATTCGATTTTCCACATCTCCTTAATTTTAGCAGGGTCCGGCTTCGTTACTATGATTTTTTTCAAACGGAATTTATTGTCTATCCGAAGCTATTACCTGTTCAAGGAGCAAATGCGGTATTTCACATGATGCCAGGAGATAGTCGCTTGAATTACTCACCATTTGAGGATGTTCAAAGTCCATTAGGTACTAGAGATTATAGCTATAGCGATCCTTTTCATAAAATTAATTGGAAAGCAACCGTTAAAACACAAAAAATACAAACTAATATTTATGAAAAGGTAGTGGATCGAACCTTTGTATTCATTATTAATTTAAGTACAGAAAATGACAAAAACATGGTGAGCTTTAATAAGAACTTAGAAAATATTTTATCTTACACAGCATTCCTGAGTGAATACGCGACAAAAATGCGAATTCCATTTGAAATCTACATTAATGCAAGAAGGCCTGGAAAAATACCATATGTTCATCTGCATGAAGGGGAAGGGAAAACACATTACATGCATGCACTTGAGATGTTGGCGAGAGTACATAAACAAGCCCCTATTTTACCATTTAATAAACTGCTTTTCCATATTGGCAAGCAATTTATAAAGCCTAAGACGATAATCTTTATCGGTGATTTACCTGGTGCTTCTATGGAAATGATGAATTCATGGAAACAAGTTCAAAACAGTGTTTATCAGGTGGTGGAAGGAGAAGGTGGAGCAGGTATACGGCCAGTAGCAAGGGAGGCTAAAAGGAATGCAACATAATCATCCTCTTATAGCCTATGCCTATCACTTTTTGAGTGAGGCAATCTTAATCTTTATGATTACGATACCAGTCTTTTATCATCGGTTTTTCTTTGTTCCTTATGGAAGCTATCTAGCGGTAATTGCTGCAGCGTGTATACTTTTTTCCATTCTTACTAAGTTAAAAGCCCATCTAAAAGTAAATATCGTAGTTGCACCAATTTTGTTTATCGTATTTTCTCTATTAGATTATCCTTTTGTCTTCAGTGCGTTATTCTCTGTCTTTCTAGTTTGGAGTTATATAAATATACGGAAACAAGAGGTCATAAATAGAGAAGCCCTATATATTCTCTTGACTGTATTCGCGACTGTAATTGTAAGTATTTTTGTTCATGATAGCCAAATTATGATGTTTCCTTTCTTACAATTTGTCCTATTATTCTTCGGATACATAGCTAGTCATATGGTTCATGTTGTAAAAGAAGATAGAAAACAAATTGATAGAAAAATCCCGGGATATTTTGCTGGTTTATTAATAATCGGTGCTGGATTATTTTTTATAGCTTTTCCTTTGCTAAGGCAAATTACAGTTAAAATATGGCAAGGCTTTATAAACTTAGCAGGGGATGTAATTCTCGGCGTATCCAACTTCTTAAGCTTCTTTGAAGTTGAGAAAAGAGGGTGGCCAGAACAAACACCCGAGGAAGCTAAGCATGGAGATGGGTACTGGGATGAGTTACAGGAATATAATGTCTTAGAAGAAATGTCAGGGTTATTAGTTATGGGAGTAATTTTGGTTTTACTTTTCGTATTTGCTTTAATAATAATCAACTACATACGAAAACAAGTGAAGAATAGACTGATCAATGTTGATGTAGAATTAGCAGAAAAGAAAAGCCCTATTCCTATACACCGTGAGGCAATTGTAGAAAATGAGAGTAAATCAATATTTAAACGAAGGAAGAAAGAGCCGAATAACCCAATCCGAAAGATGGTCTTTCAATTTGAAAGAAAAGCAACTAAATTTAATAAAGGTAGAAAGTCACATGAAACAATTGAGGATTGGTTTAAACGTATTGGGGTGGAAGCGGACATCAATATCTATCAACGCGTACGATATGGTGATAGAAAAGTAAGCGAAAATGAACAACAAGCATTAAAAAGTCAGCTAAAATCAATGGAACAAGTTATTTCCGTAAAATAAAATACCTGAGGGTGAAAGCAATGCACGAAAAGCATAACTATGTAACTCATGCCTACTATTTCATTAGTGAATCCATTATCATATATTTGGCATTACTGCCTATTGTATTTGCTCAATTTGAAGATGTGTCCGTATGGGCATATCTAGCCCTGGTATTGGGCATCAGTATCGTGTATGCTTTTATCGCAAAACAAACGGCAAATTACCTTCCATATATTTTATCCATACCAATTCTCGTTTTTTTTCTACAGTTTTTAGGGTTTGCATTAGGATTAAGCATTGTATTTTCATCATTATTTGCTTGGAGATTTATTTCGATAAGAGGCAAGATGGGTGCTGCATATGAACCAACCTACCTTGGAGCGACCATTCTTTTGACACTTCTTGGCTTAGTAATCATGCGTGACTTTGAGGTTGTCATATTCCTTATCACACAAGTTGTTGTTGTCCTGTTCGGGTACACACTTAGAAATCTGCTTAATACAGAACCAGAAAAACGACGTACCTTTAATCGGACAGAATGGCTAAAGTGGGGAGGATTCTTTGGAACTACTACTTTATTAATTTACTTATTTTCTGATACACTTGCCATGATTACGTCAAAGATCTGGGCAGGAATTGGAGGCGTATTAACGTTATTTGCAAGTGGTATAGCAAAACTATTTGAGTATATAGGTATAAGTGAATTCTTTAAAAAGGGTATAGACCAGATGGAACCACCTGAACCTACAGGTTTTGCGAATAACGAAACGATTGAAACAACTAGTAGAGAGCATTCGGATGGAGTAGATGTTAACGTTTTAATCTATATTTTCTTTGGAATCCTTATTCTAGTATTTTTCGTGATATTGTATAAAACATTTCGGGAAAAGGCATCTGAAGCCGTGTCAAATGACTCTTTAAATTATGACATACGAGAAGAAAAGCTAACCAATGATGACCAATCTGATAGAAGATGGTTTAAAAAAAGAAATAGAAGACCAAATCACCCAATACGTAAGCTGGTATATGAATTTGAGAAGAAAGCAGCTAAGCTTGAACTAGGCAGGTTGCGTCATGAATCAATAGAAAACTGGTTCGATCGTCTTGACATAGAAGGTGATATTCAAGTTTATCAGAAAGTTCGTTATGGTGATTACGAAGCAACTACTGAAGAGGAAAATGATTTACGAGATTGGTTAAAGGAAATGGAAGCAAGGCTAGAAAAGTCCTAGTAGCAGGACAAAGCCTAGTATTTGAGAGAATATCGTGTTATAGTAATTATATTAAAGTTTTCTAGGGTTCCGCATTTCTATGGTCTGGTCCGAGAGAAAACGCACGGAAGTGTACACGGAGGGAGAAAAGCCCGGGAGGATATCAGTAATAGTGATATCTATTCCCGGGCTTTTTTCTATGTTAACAAGTGGAAGTTAAATTATGAGGCTCTCGGTGTCTTTCCAATTTCTTATAGAGGTGATGGTATGAATAAATACTGGAATTTAGTTTGGCTTGGCGTGATATTTGAGATTGGGTGGGTAACAGGATTAAAGCATTCTTACAATTGGTGGACTTGGGGATTAACCATCCTAGCAATTTATATTAGTATACATGCACTCGTAGTCGCCTCTAGCAAATTGCCAACTGGTACTACCTATGCTGTATTTACTGGGATGGGAACAGCGGGTACGGTTCTAATGGAAATGATCGTTTTTAATGAGCCTTTTCAAGTTGTGAAAATAGGGCTGATTACATTGCTACTAGTTGGTGTGATTGGACTAAAAATGGTGACAAAGCAACCACAAGAAAAAGGTGGAGTATAAATGGACTGGATAGTTTTATTGTTAGCTGGTGTAGGAGAAGTTCTAGGTGTAACAGGAATAAGTCAGGTTAACAAGAAAAAAAGTATTGGTAGTTATGGATTATTAATTGGTGGATTTGTATTAAGCTTTGTGTTATTAACAATAGCTATGCAAACAATTTCTATGGGTACGGCTTATGCGGTTTGGGCAGGAATTGGTTCAGTTGGTAGTGTCGTAGTCGGTATGATTTTTTACGGAGAGTCTAGAGACTTATTACGAATACTATTTATTGGGATGGTTTTAACAGCAGCTGTTGGGTTAAAACTTATATCCTAACAATACGAAAACAGTAAGAACAACCAGAATAGACACGAACAGTGAAGTAACAATATAGAGTGTGGCTGTACGGTAATCTTTCATTAAAAGCAGTTGAACTACCTCATTTCCAAAAGTAGAAAATGTAGTATAAGACCCGCAAAAGCCAATTCCTAAGAATAGCCACAAATAATCTGAAATCATATGAATAGAGTGGAAGTATATAGAAACTCCCAATAGCATAGAGCCAGTTACATTAGCCAACCATGTACCAACCAGTCGTTTATCTAGTTTAATGGAAATGTAAAAACGGAGGATGCTTCCCAGAAATCCTCCTAAACTAATCAATAGGATATTCATGATCATGCCTGCCTTTTATTCGCGAGTCTAAACCCAAGGAAACTTAAAAAAATTCCACCAAGAACACTTATCCCAACATATACAAAAGCTAAAAATAAATGATGATATGCTAAATGGACTGTTTCCAAGGCGAAAGTGGAGAAGGTTGTAAATGCCCCAATTAAACCTGTAGTTAACCCTATGAAGACAATGTTTGATACATTATTTTTTATTAGTGGACTATTTAATAGAAAACCTAGCAAAAGGCAACCAAGCAAATTAGCAACCAGTGTTCCAAAAGGAAAATAACTATCACTTTCAAATAGAATGGATATGGCATATCTTCCTAAAGCACCAATTACACCACCGATGCCAACACCGAGGTAAAGATTTAAACGGTTTGGCATCCTGGGCATAATCCATAAATCTCAAATTTATGGTCCTCGATTTCATAGTTACTAAGAGACTTTCTAACCTCTTCCATAGGGCATACTTCAATTTCTTTCGTTTTACCACATTCTTTACAAATGAAATGGTGGTGGTGATGATGCGTGCAATTCATACGGAAATGTTTTTCCCCATTTAACTCGGTTACTTCTAGTATTCCTACATCATGGTATAGATGGAGATTTCTATAGATTGTATCAAAGCTAATTCCTTCATAGGTTTCTTCTAAATGCAGAATAAGATCTTTAGCAGTACGATAACCATCTTCATTCTCGAAATATGTTAATATATCTTTTCTTTTTCCAGTAGTTTTATAGCCTTTTTTCTTTAACAGTTCAATTGCTTCAGAGGTTTTCATTCTACTGCCCCCAATTTAGTTACATTCACTTTTTTATAGCCAATTGCTATTAATAATATAATAATGGATACGACAACAATCGTTCCTCCAGGAGGAATATTTAAATAATATCCTGAGATTAATCCTATCATAACAGCTAGCTCACCGAAAGCAATAGCTAGAAACATCATTTGCTTAAACCCTCTAGCAATTCGCATACTTGCGGCGACGGGGAGTGTCATTAGTGCGGATACCAATAGTACACCTACAATTTGGATGGAAGCTGCTATAACTAGCGCCGTTAGAATGATAAATAGTAAATGTATTTGTTTAGAATGAATGCCTGAAACTTTAGAATGCTCTTCATCGAAGGATAATGTGAATAACTCTTTATATAAAAAGGTAATGATTAGCACAACAAAAATAGTGATTGTAAATATAGTAATAAAATCTGCTTTACTAACTGCTGATGCTGAACCGAAAAGATAATTCATAAGTTCTGTGTTAAACCCATCTGCTAAAGCGATAAAAATAACACTTAATCCTACACCACCAGAAAGGATAATAGGGATGGCGATTTCTTGATACGATTTATATACACTACGCAGCTTCTCAATGAAAATCGAACCTACTACGGAAAACAGTAATCCACTGTATATCGGTGGAATCATGACTAGTGCATATCGTTTTTCCAAAAATAGACCAAATGCGATACCAGCTAACGTTACATGTGATAAAGCATCAGCAATTAAAGACAGGCGTCTAACAACGATAAAGGTTCCTAGTAATGGTGCAATAATACCAATTAAAAGCCCCGTCATAAATGTTTGCCTTAAAAAATCAAACTCTAATAAATCTGCTAACATTCGTTTTCCTCCAACATTAATGGTCGTGTGAGACAATATTTACAGGGTGACCATAAAATTTTGATATTTCTCTCTCTGTAAGTTTTTCGTATTCCTCTGGTTTCCCGTGAAAGTGAAGCGTTTTATTCAAGCAAGCTACGTTTGAAGCATACTTTGTCATCGTTCCGGTATCATGTGTTATTAATAGTAAAGTAATACCTTTATTTTGATTTAAATCATGTAAAAGTTCATAGAAGCGTTGTACGTTTTCAGAGTCAACTCCGACTGTTGGCTCATCGAGGATCAGTAATTCAGGTTCACTGACTAATGCACGTGCGATAAAAACCCGTTGTTGCTGGCCACCAGATAATTTACCGATATTTTCACGCGTGTATTCGTTCATACCAACCGCATCGATTGCTTGTAGAATTTTTTCTTTGTCATATCTATTAAAGAATTTAAAGTAACCTACTTTACTAGTAAGACCTGTAGATACAACTTCATAAACAGTAGCTGGAAACTCTCTGTTAAAGGAGTTTGACTTTTGGGAAACAAAGCCAATTTTTGTCCAGTCATTAAATTCTTCAAGTGGTTTATTAAAGAGTGTCACATTCCCGCTAGTAGGTTTCAACATTCCAAGTATGATTTTGGTTAAGGTTGTTTTTCCTCCTCCGTTTGGACCTAACAGTCCTACGAAGGCACCCTTTGGTAATTCGAAATTAACATCATGTAGAACATTTTTCTTTTCAATAGAATAATTAATATTTCTTAAAGTGATGATGGTATCTTGATTCATGTAATTTGCCTCCTTTCATTGGGTTGCTAAATCTAAGACGCTAAGGTTATGCCTCATAATGGATAAATAATCGGATTTTTCTTTTACATCTTTCTCCGTTAGAACGGCCAGGTTATGGATGCTAAGTGCCTCAGCACCAATATGTTCTTGTATAATTTCGGTTACTTTACTAGAAGTATTTTGCTCAACAATCACATACTGTAGCTGACTAGCTTCTGCTTGCTCAATTATTTCTACTAGATCCCTTTGAGATGGTTCGCTCGAAGATGATAATCCGTTTATAGATATTTGTTCTATACCATAGCGCTCCTCCCAGTAGCCATATGCTGCATGGGAAACTAGGATCTCTTTATTTTTTTTCTTACTTAATTCTTCGGAGAAAGCTTCGTCAAGTTGGTGCAAATCCAGTTCCAACAGATGAAAGTTTTCCTCATAAAGTCGTTTCTGATCAGGATTAAGCTCTATTAAGTATTCTGTAATAATGTGACCCATTTCTGCCATACGAAGCGGATCAATCCAAATATGTGGATCGTGATCACCATGGTTATGGCCATCGTGATGATGTTCTTCATGCTCTTCGGGTTCTACCTGATTACTCTCCACGTGATGGTGTTCAACTTCTTCAAATAGCTCTTCATACTCACCTAACTCGAGTAAACTTATATCTACAGATTCCAAAGCCTCTGCAATGCTTTCTGTAAATCCTTCCATTCCAGTTCCAAAGTATATAAAGGCATCGCTTCTAGCGAGCGTAGTCATCGTCTTTGCAGTTGGTTCATAGGTGTGGGCATCAACTCCTGGAGGGAAGATAGATGTGGTCGTGACCGTATCACCACCAATACGCTCGACTATATATTGAATTGGATAAACAGATGTATAAATGCTAAGTTTATTGGATGATTGACTCTCTGTATTTACATTTGTACAACCGAGGAGTAATATACTCATTAATATAATCGTAATAAGACTTGTAAAAAGTTTCATGATTGGCCTCGCAATTTCATAGAATAGCAGTACCTATGATATAGTATCGTAATCGTTACGATTTGTAAATAGGAATGATTACGGTTTTAGGGAAAAGTATAAAATTTAGTACAGAGAAAATTTCCTAATAAGTTTCTTCATAATTTGCCACGAATTAAATAACCTATTCGGTACGGTTTTATTGGCTGTAAAAGAATGTGGATTAAAAATAAATTAGATAATATCCTAATTGGTTATTGCGAAATATCAGAATTTATTTTATAGTTAATGTAGATGGATAGGAGACTGTCCTTAATTTTTTACTCAAAAAATGAATGAGTATTCATTCAAAGTGTGATTGGGGGACAAAACATGAATCGAACAATCAAGCGTGCTGCGGTCTTAGGCTCAGGAGTGATGGGGTCCGGAATCGCTGCTCACTTAGCCAATATCGGCATTCCAACATTAATGCTTGATATTGTACCAAGAGCATTAACGAAAGAAGAGGAGCAAAAAGGTCTCACATTAGAGGATAAGGCAGTACGAAATCGAATCGCAGCCGGAAGTAAGCAATTATTATTAAAACAAAAGCCATCACCTATCACATCCAAAGGAAGTCTAGACTTAATTGAAGTCGGGAATATGGATGATGATATGGAAAGATTAGCAGATGTTGATTGGATTATTGAGGTAGTAGTAGAACGACTAGATGTTAAAAAAATCGTTTTCGAAAAGGTGGATCAGTTCAGAAAGCAAGGATCCATTGTTAGCTCAAACACATCTGGAATTTCTGTTGAAGCAATGGTAGAAGGACGCTCAGAGGACTTTCAAAAAAATTTCCTTGGAACACACTTCTTTAATCCGCCAAGATACTTAAAATTACTAGAAGTTATTCCTACAAAACATACAGATCCTGAAGTTCTTAGCTTTATGAAGACATTTGGTGAGGATGTTTTAGGAAAAGGTGTCGTAGAAGCAAAAGATACACCAAACTTTATTGCCAACCGTATCGGTACGTATGGTTTATTAGTAACCGTAAGAGAGATGCTTAAAGGTGGATATAGTGTTGGTGAAGTCGATTCAGTGACAGGTCCTTTAATCGGAAGACCGAAGAGTGCAACTTTCCGTACATTAGATGTTGTCGGATTAGATACTTTCGTTCATGTAGCACGTAACGTATATGATCAAGTAGACGGCGCAGAGAAAGAAGTATTTGATATACCTGAATTCATGCTAAAAATGCAAGAAAATGGCTGGCTAGGTGCAAAAAGTGGCCAAGGATTTTTCTTGAAAAAGAAGGGGAAAGATGGGAGCACCATCTATGAATTAAACCCTGAAACATTAGAATATGAAGACAATAAAAAATTAAAATCTCCTGCTGTAGAAATAGCAAAGCAAGCAAAAGGCTCACGCAATAAATTGAAAGCGCTTGTAAACGCGAAAGGCGACCGTGCTGGAGATTTGATATGGAACATTTTAAAGCCTGCTTTATTATACTCTGCTGAACTCGTAGGAGAAATAGCAGATGATATACTTGCTATTGATCAAGCGATGAAATGGGGATTCGGATGGGAAATTGGTCCATTTGAAACATGGGATGCAATTGGTCTGAAGAAATCCGTTGAACGCATGAAAGAAGAGGGAGAAACAGTTCCTAATTGGGTAACTGAAATGCTAGAGGCAGGAAATGAATCCTTCTATAAATATGACCATGGTAATGTTTACTTCTTTGATCATGGTGAGTATAAACAACAAGCATTTAATCCAAAAGAAATAAATGTTAAGCGCCTAAAAGATGTTAACGGTGTCATTAAGAAAAATTCAGGAGCTAGCCTTATTGATATCGGGGATGGAGTAGCATTACTAGAGTTCCATTCAAAGAGTAACGCAATCGGTCTTGATACCATTCAAATGGTGAAATTCGCAGTAGAAGAAGTAAATAAAAATTACAAAGGGCTTGTAATCGGAAACCAAGGAAAGAATTTTAGTGTAGGTGCTAACCTAGCGTTAAT
Organism: Ornithinibacillus californiensis; assembly: GCF_001038485.1. Lineage (GTDB taxonomy): Bacteria > Bacillota > Bacilli > Bacillales > Amphibacillaceae > Ornithinibacillus > Ornithinibacillus californiensis. The sequence goes on along the minus strand of NZ_LDUE01000020.1, from coordinate 75,898 downwards.
GCTAATGGAAGCCCAAGAAGATAACTTCTTTGAGCTTGATATGGTTGTTAAGATGTTCCAAGACATGGGAACCACAATCAAATATTCCGACAAACCAGTTGTAGTAGCTCCATTTAATATGACACTTGGAGGAGGAGCTGAGGTATCCTTACCAGCTGCAGCTCTACAAGCATCTGCTGAAACGTATATGGGACTAGTAGAATTTGGTGTCGGTCTTATTCCTGGTGGTGGCGGTACAAAAGAGCTTTATTTAAAGCAACTACGTAATGTACCAAAAGGAATTGATTTTGACTTAACGAAGGTTGCCAATGATGTATTTGAAAAAGTGGCGATGGCGAAAGTGTCTACATCAGCAGAGGAAGCAAGAGAGAATGGCTTCTTAGATGCAAATGACCGAATTAGTGTAAATCCAGATCATTTAATTTATGATGCAAAACAACGCGTACTTGAATTGTACAATGCAGGTTACCGTGCACCAAAACGTGAAAAAATCCCTGTTGTTGGTGAAGCAGGATATGCAGCTATGTTAATAGGGGCTAAAACATTACAGTTCGGTGGTTATGCTTCCGAACATGATGTGAAGATTGCTGAAAAGTTAGCATATGTATTATCTGGTGGACGAATTAAAGAAGGTACGCTAATTGATGAACAGGTAATGCTAGATTTAGAGCGTGAGGCGTTCTTAAGTTTAATTGCCGAGCCAAAAACGCAAGCGCGTATGCAACACATGCTATTAAAAGGAAAACCATTAAGGAATTAGTGAGGGGGAGAGAGTTTTGAGAGAAGCAGTTATTGTAGCAGGTGCTAGAACCCCTGTAGGAAAAGCAAGCAAAGGATCTTTGCGTAACAATCGTCCGGATGATTTAGCAGCTCTTACGATAAAAGAAACGCTAAAACGTGCTGGTGGCTATGATGGGAATATTGATGATGTGATAATCGGTTGTGCTATTCCTGAAGCTGAACAAGGAATGAATATGGCACGTAATATAGCTGGTCTTGCAGGATTAAAACATGACGTACCAGGAATTACAATTAACCGTTATTGTTCTTCTGGTTTACAGAGTATTGCCTTTGCATCAGAACGCATCATGCTAGGAGCAAGTGACACCATTGTTGCTGGTGGTGCGGAATCTATGAGTCTAGTACCAATGCTAGGGCACTCATTTAAGCCAAATCCAACGCTAGTTACAGATGCACCAGGTTATTACATGGGAATGGGGCATACCGCAGAAGAAGTAGCAAATCGATTTGGAATATCACGCGCGGACCAAGATGCATTTGCAGTTGAAAGTCATAAGCGTGCAGCGAAAGCAATCGCAGAAGGTAAGTTTAAAGATGAGATTGTTCCTGTAGAAGTAACAGAACGATTTATTGGGAAGAACAACAAAGTAGAAGAAAAGTCATTTCTTTTCGATACGGATGAAGGTGTACGAGAAGGTACGACAATCGATGTACTTGCAAAATTACGTCCTGCATTTCATGTGAAAGGTTCTGTTACTGCAGGTAACTCATCACAAATGAGTGATGGTGCAGCATCCGTACTAGTAATGGATCGAGAAAAAGCAGAAGCAGAAGGACTAAAACCTTTAGTGAAATTCCGTTCCTTCGCTGTAGCGGGAGTGGAACCAGAGATTATGGGAGTAGGACCAGTAAAAGCAATTCCTAAAGCACTAGAAATCGCCGGTCTAAGCCTTTCTGATATCGGATTATTCGAACTAAACGAAGCATTCGCTTCCCAATCCGTACGTGTAATCCAAGCATTAGATCTAGACACAAGCATCGTAAACGTAAACGGCGGAGCAATCGCCTTAGGACACCCACTAGGCATGACAGGAACCAAACTAACACTAAGCCTAGCCTACGAAATGAAACGCCGAAACGTACAATTCGGAGTAGTAACCATGTGCATCGGCGGAGGCATGGGCGCAGCAGGAGTATTTGAACTGTTATAAGTTAGTAGTTTAAAATTTATTTGGTTTATTAGTAGATTATTACTTTAAGTTTATAGACAAATAACATAAGTTGCTCTGAGCGAGTCGAATACACGAAGACTCCAGCGGGAGGATAGGCATAGGTGAGACCCCACAGTGCGATAGCACGAGGAGGCTCACCAGCCGCCCGCGGAAAGCGAAGTGTATTCGACTCGCGGACTAGGGCTAAAGATATTAAGAGAGGATGTAAACAAATGAGCGAAACAAAAGAAAAATTATTTAAAGGCGGATCCTTCCTAGTAGAAGACCTATCCGGAGAAGACATCATCACACCGGAAGACTTTACAGACGAACACAAAATGATCGCAAAAACAACAGAAGACTTCGTAGTAGGAGAAGTACTACCACTAGTAGAAAAACTAGAAAACCATGAATTCGAACATTCAGTAGACCTACTTAAAAAAGCAGGAGACCTAGGACTATTAGGTGCTGACGTTCCAGAAGAATACGGCGGCCTAGCACTAGATAAAATCAGTTCATCCTTAATCACAGAGAAATTTGCTCGTGCCGGTGGATTTTCCATTACTCACGGAGCACATGTAGGAATTGGATCACTTCCAATAGTTTTCTTTGGTAACGAAGAACAAAAAGAAAAATACCTACCAAAACTTGCAACAGGCGAACTAATTGCAGCATATGCACTAACTGAACCAGGTTCAGGTTCAGACGCATTAGGTGCAAAAACAACTGCTAAATTAAATGAAGCAGGAACGCACTATGTATTAAATGGTGAAAAGCAATGGATTACAAACTCCGCTTTTGCTGACGTATTTGTTGTTTATGCAAAAATCGATGGTGAGCACTTCTCTGCATTTATCGTAGAAAAAGACTTCCCTGGTGTATCTACAGGTCCTGAAGAAAAGAAAATGGGTATCAAATCGTCTTCAACTCGTACATTAATCCTAGAAGATGCGGAAGTGCCAGTTGAGAACTTACTTGGAGAAAAAGGACGCGGCCATATTATCGCATTTAATATCTTGAATGTAGGTCGTTATAAATTAGCTATCGGTGGTGTTGGTGGAGCGAAGCGTGCTCTTGAAGTTGCTACACAATACGTTAACCAACGTAAACAATTCAACACACCAATTTCTAAATTCTCATTAACACAAGAAAAACTTGCTACGATTGCATCTGAAATCTATGCCAACGAAAGTGCTGTATACCGTACAGTTGGACTATTTGAACAGCGCATGGGATCACTAACAGAGGAACAGTTAAAAGACGGAAGAGAAATCGCTCGTGCGATTGCAGAATATCAAATCGAGTGCTCCATGAACAAGTACATGGCTACTGAATTACTTGACCATGCAGCAGATGAAGCGGTACAAATGCACGGTGGTTACGGATTCATGCAAGAGTATGAAGTAGAGCGCATTTATCGTGACTCACGTATCAACCGTATCTTTGAAGGTACAAATGAAATCAACCGTTTACTAGTTCCTGGAACATTGTTGAAGAAGGCCATGAAAGGTGACTTACCACTTTTCCAAAAAGCAATGAGCTTACAGGAAGAGTTAATGATGATGATGCCAGAAGAGCCAGGTTCAGAGCCTCTTGATCAAGAAAAATATTTACTAAGAAACGCAAAGAAAATCGTATTGCTTGGTGCAGGATTAGCGGCACAAAAATACATGCAAAAGATTGAAAAAGAACAAGAAATACTTGTGAATCTTGCTGACATGGTTGCTGAAGTTTACAACATGGAAAGTGCTATCCTTCGTACAGAAAAAGCAATCAATGCTACTGGCGCTGAAAAGAACAAGCAAAAACTTCTGTATACACAAGTTTATGTGCAAGAAGCTTTTAATCGTATAGAGGCTGACGCGAAAGAAACATTAATTGCTGTAGAAGAAGGAGATACGTTACGTATGATGCTTTCCTCTCTACGTAAACTGACTCGTCACACTCCAACTAATGTAATTGTTAAGAAGCGTGAAATCGCAGCCGGGATTATCGAAGCTGAGAAGTACACTGTTTAATATTAATCATGGAAAGAGGTCGATAACAAATCGATCTCTTTTTAGTATTAGATTATCTTAAATATTTGTTAATATAGAATTGAAATTGTAAAATCACGAATCATTAGATAAGTGTGGTGTCAAAAAATTGAATAAACAATTGATAAGTAAGATTGGGAATATCGTAGGTGAAATAAAAAGTATTACAAGATTGGAAGAACAAGGGTGCACTTCTATCGTACAAAAGATTACTACTAATAAGGGGAATTATTTGTTAAAAAGTTCCTTTGAGAAGCGGTATAGAGATTGGCTTAAGCAGGAAGCTCAGGTACTAGAGAAACTAGTTAACCAGACCAAAATACCTGTTCCTCACTTTTACGGGTTTATAGAAGAAAATGATGCTAGCCACTTAATAATGTCATTGGAGGATGGAATCTCTTTATCTAGTGCTTTAGGGAAAGCTAAAGATTCCCAAGAAAAAATAGCATTAATAAAGAGTTTTGGCAGCCTTCTTCAACAACTCCATGAGATAGTTCCAATCGATCCTTTGAATCATGAAGGTGAATGGCTAGAAGTTCAGTTAGAGCTTGCAGAGCGACACTTAGAACAAGGAGGAGTGGACGGAGATAAACTACTACTGGAGAAGTTAAAATTACATAAGCCTCTACCAGTGAAACAGACAGTGATTCATGGAGATTGTACAACTGATAATGTATTAGTAATTAACGGAGAAGTTAAAATGTTTATTGATGTGGCGGGTATGACGGTTGGTGACCCTCGATATGATGAATCATTAGCCATTGGTCGTTTGAAAAATCATGAAGAATACCTGAGAGCTTTTTATGAGGGTTACAAGAGGTATCAGGTTTCGAGCGAAGAGTATTCTTATTTTGATGAAGGTCTTTATGAATTCTTTTGATTTTATAATGATAAAAAAAGAAAGCTAGATTTTTAAATTAATAAAACTAGCTTTCTAAATTATCAAAGGGAATTAAGTTTTAAAACATATTCTTCTATTTCTGTTCCCCTAGCATTCGCAAATCCTTTATCTTCAGAAATCATGTTAAATCCACATTTTCTAAGTACCCTTAAAGAGGCGATATTATCTTTTGCCGCACGAGCAAATAATGGCCTGATGGTAACTACCTCAAGAAACATTGTCAATGCAAGCGTAGTTATTCCTTGGCCCCAATATTCTTTTCCTAGCCAATAGGTTATCTCAGGTTCACCAAACATTTCAAACTTAGCAATATGCCCGACAACAGTGTTTTCTTTAAGGATAGTCCTTATTATGACGGTATCACTCGCCATAATCTTTTTCCAGTGTCCTAGAAACGCTTCCTTATCCAATGGATCTTTGGCTGTGAATGCAGCAATATAATTTGCATCCCTGTCTGTTTGATGGCTATAGAAAATTGGTAGATCAGATTCTTCAATGTCTCTTAAACTAACTTCGCTTACTCGCAAAATAATTTCACCCCGTTTCCTCTTTGTCGGGGAAGAGTTTTCGTCCAATTATCCCAATTACGTACCCAATTATTACACCGATAGTATTTAATATTAAATCATCCACATCAAAGCTTCGAGAGATGACACCGTTAATAGATAGTACTAATTGCATGAATTCAATAAACAACGTACTAATTAAACCTATTAAGAAAACAGTAGAGAAAGTAACTCTTTTCAATAAGAGTAAAGCAAATATACCAATGGGAATAAAGACGACAATATTACCTAACAAATTAATAACTTGTAGAGTAAAATCGTGATGGAAGTTTATATACATATTAATAGTTTTAAAAGGTATTAGATTAATAGAAACGTGATTAGATACTCCCGTAGTAGTAGGAAATAATGTTAAGTAAAGTATGCTTTCTACATATGCTATTAGTAATATATATGTAATTTCACGGGACAGATTCTTCGTTATCTTGTGTTTCTTACGATAAATAAAACGTAGTGGTATGTAAATAATAAGAGTGATAGCAATAAGTAGTATTGGTATGTTATTTATATAATTCATCATATCTCCTTATTTTCTTTGATTGATTCTAAGACTAGTATATCAGCAATTTAAGTAGTTGTAGCCAAAAACTCAAAGTTATTTCATAAAAAACACTCGAAACTTGCTGAGTACCACAACACGAAATCCATATAACTTTTATTCTAAACCAATTCAAGTAATCTCACTTATAATTCGACACAATACATGGTAAAATAACCTTAATAGAGGGGGGATATTTTGGCACTTACATTTTACTGGTATCCAAACTGTGGGACATGCAAAAAAGCGAAGAAATGGTTTGATGAGCATAACGTTTCCTATAACAGCATACATATTGTGGAAGAAACACCTTCTAAGGAAGAGATTTTAGAGCTAATTGAAAAGAGTGGTCTTCCTGCTAAAAAATTCTTTAATACGAGCGGTAAGAAGTATCGTGAATTAAATATTAAAGAGAAGATACAAGATGCAACTAACGAGGAGATGGCAGAGATCCTAGCAATGGATGGGATGCTCATTAAACGGCCAATTGTAACAGATGGAAAAGCTGTAACAGTAGGTTTTAAAGAAGAAGAATATCAAAGTAATTGGGTCTAATTAATAATACTAGCGTAAAACAATTATAGGTTGTATAGTTAATGTACAACCAATTATTCGGAGGGATTACAATGAGCTTACCAAATGAATTATTATATTCAAAAGAACACGAATGGGTAAAAAAAGAAGGTAACACGGTTCGTGTTGGTATTACAGAGTTCGCCCAAGATGAGTTAGGAGATATCGTATTCGTGGAGCTACCAGAAGTTGGCGATGAAATTACTCTTGACGGGCCATTTGGAAGTGTTGAATCTGTTAAAACTGTTTCTGAATTATATGCTCCTGTTAGTGGGAAAGTTGTTGAGGTTAACGCTGAATTAGAGGATAGCCCAGAGCTTGTGAACGAATCACCATATGAAAATGCATGGATGATTGTTGTCGAATTAAGTGATGACTCAGAGCTTGATAACCTATTATCACCTGAAGCATATAAAGAATTAATTGAGCAAGACTAATATAATATTGAATCTTGAGCTGACTTTTTTCCTAATGTAGGAAGAGAGTCAGTTTTAACTTTCCATTTGTCTATACGCCTTACGCTTTTCTAATTAAGGGGGATCTATCATGATGTTACATCAGCCGGATCGTGTTATTATTGTTGAGGGATTAACCGACAAAAAGCAACTGGAAAAGGTTATTGATGATCAGATTACAATAATTTGTACGAATGGAACTTTTGATGTTGAGCGTTTTGATGAAATGCTAGAAACCTATCAATTGGATGAGAAAGATGTTTATATACTTGTTGATGAAGATAAATCAGGGATGAAACTTCGCAAGCAACTATCATTGGAGCTACCACATGCAGATCATATTTATGTGAGCAGCGAGTATCGTGAAGTTGCTGCAACTCCAGAGCGCATATTGGCAATGCTTCTACTTGGTAAGCATATTGCTGTTAATCCCCATTTCTTAGTTTAGCTTACGAGTAGGTGATGATTTGAAAGAAATATCTGAAGAAATATTGGAGGAACAAGACTTTCTATTATATATTTATACGCCGTTCTGTGGAACATGCCATCTAGCTAGAACGATGCTAGAAAAGATTGAGGCTGTGCATCAGGAGACTATTTTTTATGAAATGAATGCCTCTTTGTATCCGGAATTTATGCAAGAAAATAAAATTGAGAGTGTTCCTTGTTTAGTTATTAAAAAGAGTAATAACATACAAGAAAAAATCTATGCATTTCACTCGATTGCTAATATTTATAGTTATCTTTTAGAATATCAGCCAGAGATGTTTACCGAAAATAAATAAATAAATAAATTTATTTTACTAGTTGACACTTTTATAGACTGGTGATATAGTTAACTTTATTGAAAATCGAATATCCAATGAATCTCTTATCCAGAGCGGTGGAGGGAAAGGCCCTATGAAACCGCGGCAACCGTCAGACACTTGTGTTTGAAATGGTGCCAACTCCTACAAAGCATTTATGCTTTGATAGATGAGAGAACGTGAAGATCTAATACTTAAATTATTACGTCTTTCTGTTCTCTTACAGAAGGGCGTTTTTTGTTTGTTTCGAGCTATAAGAACCTTATGTAATTTAGATTTTTGTACATCATAGAAAGAGGAGGGATGTGTATGATTTCCATAGAAGGTTTGACAAAAATATTTCGCTTAAATCAGAAAGAAATTAACGCTGTTGATGATTTGAGTTTAACCATTGAAGATGGTGAAATATTTGGTGTCATAGGTTATAGTGGTGCAGGAAAAAGTACGTTTATCCGATTATTAAATCGACTAGAAGAACCTACTTCAGGCAAGGTAACGATACAAGGTCAAGATATAACAGCTATGCATAAGAGTAACCTTCGAATCGCTAGACAAGATATTGGAATGATATTTCAGCATTTTAATCTGTTGTGGTCTCGTACTGTTAGTGAGAATATTGCTTTTCCACTGGAAATCGCCGGAGTTCCTGACGAAGAAAGAAAACAGCGAGTAAAAGAACTAGTAGAGCTTGTTGGACTTTCTGGAAGGGAAAATGCTTACCCTTCTCAGCTAAGTGGAGGTCAGAAACAACGAGTAGGCATTGCCAGAGCACTAGCTAACAACCCTAAAGTTTTACTTTGTGATGAAGCAACATCAGCATTAGACCCTGAAACGACAAATTCTATACTAGATCTTCTAGTTGATATTAACGAAAGATTGGGTTTAACCATAATACTTATTACTCACGAAATGCATGTGATTCGCAAAATTTGTAACAGAGTTGCAGTTATGGAAAATGGTAAAGTGGTGGAGCAAGGTGATGTGTTGGAAGTCTTCTTAAAACCTCAGCAGGCTGTCACAAAGAAATTTGTAGAGCAAGTGATGGGAAATGAAGATGGTGACCTAGATCAGTTATTGGAAGTTTACACTAGTGGTAAGGTTGTGCGATTACATTTTGTTGGGGAGTCTGCAAACCAAGCTTTAATTAGTAAAATTTCCAGAGAATACGAAGTAGAAATTAATATACTCCAAGGGAAAATTACCCAAACGAAGCTAGGAGCTTACGGTACGCTTGTCGTACAAATTAATGGTAACTCAAGCGAAATAAGTAAAGCAATAAGCTTTATCAACGATAAAACCTCAGTAGAAGTGGAGGTTTTAGAAAATGCTTAATGAATTATTTCCAAATGTGGTTATTGAAGATTTATTAGTAGCAACTGGTGAGACTTTTTATATGACTTTACTTGCTTTGGTAGGATCAATTATTTTTGGGGTAATATTAGGTCTTCTACTGTACTTAACTTCTAAGGGAGCCCTTTGGGAAAATAAGGGACTGAATATAATTGTAGCTGCTATCGTTAATATTTTTAGAGCAATTCCCTTTATCATTTTAATTTTATTATTAATCCCTTTTACCACATTCTTAATAGGTACGTTTAGAGGCTCGAATGCCGCTTTACCTGCACTTATTATTGGTTCTGCACCTTTCTATGCAAGGTTAGTAGAAATCGGTTTACGTGAAGTGGATAAAGGAGTAATAGAAGCCGCACAATCGATGGGAGCAAAAACAAAAACAATCATTTTTAAAGTGTTATTACCTGAATCGATGCCTGCTCTTGTTTCAGGGGCAACCGTAACAGCAATTGCATTAATTGGATACACGGCAGTTGCTGGAGTTATTGGTGCTGGTGGACTAGGTGATTTTGCCTATTACCACGGTTTTGTACGACGTGATTTTGATGTTGTATTTGTTTGTACTGTATTAATCATTATAATTGTTTTCATTTTCCAATTTATTGGTGACTTAATTACTAAGAAATTGGATAAAAGATAAAAAACTAAACATAAGGGAGATAAAAAGATGAAGAAATTATTATTTGTACTATCCATTATACTTATTGGACTATTAGCTGCTTGTGGAAATGATGATGTTATTAAAATTGGTGCAACAAGTACACCACACGCTGAAGTTTTAGAAAAGGCTAAACCTATTCTTGAAGAGGAGGGAATTACAATTGAAATTGAAGAGTATTCCGATTACTTCTTACCTAACCTGGATTTAGATGAAGGTGCAATTGATGCTAACTATTTCCAACATATTCCATTCTTTGAAGGTGAAACATCAGATCCAGACAAAGCATATGATATTGTTAATTTAGGTGGAATTCATATTGAACCAATTGCGATTTATTCAAAAGGAATTACAAGTGTTGAAGAGATTCCAGAAGGCACAGAAGTAATTATTAGTCGTAATGATGCAGATCACCTGCGTGTACTTGAATTATTTGAAGCAGAAGGTTTGATTAAGATTGCAGATGATATTGAGGATCCACTAACATTATCACAAGACGATATTGTTGAAAATCCGTTAAACTTACAATTCTTATTTGGTGAAGTTAATCCAGAATTCCTAATTGAGGCTTATAACAATGAGGAAGATACCCTTGTGGCAATTAATACTAACTATGCAATCGAAGGTGACCTGAAGCCACTAGAAGATGCATTATTTGTTGAAGGTGAAGAATCTGATTATGTAAATATTGTTGCTGCACGTGCAGAAGATAAAGATAATGAGGACTTAAAGAAAATTGTTGAAGTTCTACAATCGGAAGAAATTCAAAACTTCATCTTAGAAAAATATGATGGAGCAGTTGTACCAGTAGGCGGTAATAACTAAATTATAGAGATGACCAGTGATTTATTACTGGTCATTTTTTATGATTGATCATATAGAGAGAAATGTGACTTGCGAAACTCCTCTGAGCAGCCAGCATACACGGAGACTCCTGCGGGAGGATAGGCTTAGGTGAGACCCCACAAGATGCACCTGTGTCTACTAGTATTGCTACGAAGCAGGCTTCCTCGGTGCAAGGCAGCAAGGAAGTATACTCAAGTAGTAGCCTGGCTCACCAGCCGCCCGCGGAAAGCGGAGTGTATGCTGGCTGCGGGCTACGATGCTATAATCTTAGCATTTACTAGTATATGCAAGGAAACATCCAAATGTTTATGAAAAGTCCAATTATATGTAATGGAGCACTTTATACGTAGTAAGAATTGAAATGAAGCAATTAAATCGAGTTTGGTGTCCTTTCGATAATCATGTAACATTAGAATTGTTAATAAAACGAAAGGATGATTCACTATTAATAGTGGAATTAAGATGAATTATACCCCAGAAATGGAAAAAGCGATGCAAACGTCACATCAAATGGGGTATGCTGAGTATTGTCGCAAACTGGAAAACCGGATGAAGGTTGAAAAGAGAAGACAAGAAGATTACAATAAAAGCAAGCAAATTGTAGCTGAAATAGATAGTCAACTATTTAAATAATTTACTTAAACTTGAGGATATTCCATAAGAATATCCTCTTTCCTTTGGTTATAGATTAATAATCTATTATTAGGACTATAAAAGCCTAGGAAACTTTGATTTTTAAATAAAATGGAACTTATAAAAATCCGTGTTTTTTCCTATTATAATATGGACAAACTTGTGCAACCTAAAAAAGTTGATTATCAATTCGAAATGCTATAAGATTGTAATGAGAATAAATTGAGAATGGATATCATTATATTACATATCCAAAAACAAGATAATATATGGAGGTATCGATATGGCAGGATCTACATTAGAAATTAAAAATCTTCATGTTGAAATTGAAGGTAAAGAAATATTAAAGGGTGTTGATTTAACAATTAAAGGTGGGGAATTCCATGCAATCATGGGTCCAAACGGAACAGGTAAATCAACATTAGCATCTGCAATTATGGGGCATCCAAAGTATGAAATTACAGAAGGAAGCGTTCTTTTAAATGGTGAAGATGTATTAGAGATGGAAGTAGATGAGCGTGCACGTGCTGGTCTATTCTTAGCGATGCAGTATCCTAGTGAGATTAGTGGTGTAACTACTTCTGACTTCCTACGTTCAGCAATTAACGCACGCCGTGAAGAAGGCGATGAAATTCCTTTAATGAAATTCATTAAGGACTTAGATAAAGACTTAGATTACCTAGAAATCGATCAAAGCATGGCAACAAGATACTTAAATGAAGGATTCTCAGGTGGGGAAAAGAAACGTAATGAAATTCTTCAATTAATGCAAATTAAGCCTGATATTGCTATCTTAGATGAGATTGATTCAGGATTAGATATTGACGCATTAAAAGTTGTTTCAAAAGGGATCAACAAAATGCGTGGCGAAAACTTCGGTTGCTTAATTATTACACACTATCAACGTCTATTAAATTATATTACTCCAGACTTTGTACACGTTATGATGCAAGGTCGCGTTGTGAAATCCGGTGGACCTGAACTAGCTCATCGTTTGGAAGCAGAAGGATATGACTGGATTAAAGAAGAATTAGGTATTGAAGACGAAACAGTTGGGCAAAACGCTTAATAGTTAGGAGGGGTAATATGGCTGTAGACACAAAGCTACCTTATGATAAAAGTTATATTGAACAGTTCTCTAGCGAACGTAATGAACCAGCTTGGATGAAGGAATTACGTATAAATGCGCTAGAACAAGCTGAATCTTTAGAATTACCAAAACCAGATAAAACAAAAATCGGTAATTGGAATTTTACACGTTTCAAGCATGTAGCTACAGGAGAAACAATTTCTTCATTAACAGATTTACCGGCTGAAATTCAAGATTTCTTTGATGTTGAGAACTTACCAGAGAATATTGTTATTCAGCGTAACCACTCTGTAGCTTTCGCACAATTAAACGAAGAACTTAAAAATAAAGGTGTAATCTTTACAGATATTTTTACAGCTCTGAAAGAACATGAAGAACTAGTAAAACGTTATTACATGAAAGATGCTGTGTCCGTTGATGAACATAAATTAACTGCCTTACACGCAGCTTTAATGAATGGTGGCGTCTTTGTTTATGTTCCTAAGAATGTTCAAATTGAAGAACCACTTCAAGCTGTATTCTGGCAAGAAGACCCAGAAGTAGCGCTAGTAAACCATGTGTTAGTAGTAGCTGAAGAAAACAGTGAACTAACTTATGTTGAAAATTACATTTCTAATAATAAAGAAGAAGCTACAGTTGCTAATATCGTTACAGAGGTTATTGCACAAGATAATGCTAAAATCTCGTTTGGTGCGGTAGATAATTTTGCAGCAGGTACGACAACGTATGTGAATCGACGTGGTGTCGGTTATCGTCATGCAACTATTGACTGGGCTCTTGGACAAATGAACGATGGTAATACAGTATCGGAAAACGTAACACATCTAATTGGTGATGGATCTGTTTCTAATGCTAATGCGGTTACTGTTGGCCGTGGGAAGCAAATTCAAAACTTTACTGCTAAAATTGCGCAGTGGGGTAAAAATTCTGATGCACAAATCTTACAACGTGGTGTAATGAAAGAGAGTGCAACTACTATCTTCAACGCAATTGGTAAGATTGAACATGGTGCTACAGGTGCTAATAATGAACAAACATCTCGCGTTCTAATGTTAAGTGAGAAGGCACGTGGTGATGCCAACCCAATTCTATTAATCGAAGAAGATGATGTGACTGCAGGACACGCGGCTTCCGTTGGCCGTGTAGACCCTATGCAACTTTACTACCTCATGAGTCGTGGTATTACACAAGAAGAGGCAGAACGATTAGTTATTCATGGTTTCTTAGATCCAGTAGTTGCTCAACTACCTATTGCTGCTGTTAAAAAACAGTTAAAACAAGTAATTGAAAGGAAAGTTAACTAATGGACGTAAAAGCTATCCGGCAGATGTTTCCGATACTTGATCAGGAAGTCAATGGCCATCCATTAGTTTATCTTGATTCTTCTGCAACTTCACAGAAACCAATTTCTGTGATCGAGGCAGTTGAAAATTACTACCGTTTTGACAATGCGAATGTTCACCGTGGTGTTCATACATTAGGGTCTCGTGCTACAGATCAATATGAGGGTGCACGAGAGAAGGTTCGTAGGTTTATCAATGCGAAGAGTACACAGGAAATAATTTTTAATCGTGGTACAACTACTGCTATTAATTCAGTTGCTATGAGTTATGCTCGAGCAAACTTGAAACCTGGAGATGAAATTCTAATAACTCCAATGGAGCATCATAGTAATATTATTCCTTGGCAGCAAGCTGCAAAAGCAACAGGTGCAACGCTAAACTATGTTCCCTTACAAGCTGATGGTACGGTATCTTTGGATGATTACCGCCAGCTTGTTACGGAGAATACGAAGATTGTAGCAATTGCACATGTTTCTAATGTATTGGGAACAATAAACCCAGTTAAAGAAATAGCTACCATTGCACATAGCAAAGGTGCTATCCTTGTAGTTGATGGTGCACAAGGTGTTCCTCATATGAAAGTAGATGTGCAGGATTTAGATTGTGATTTCTATGCTTTCTCTGGACATAAAATGCTAGCACCAACTGGTATCGGTGTTTTATATGGCAAAAGGGAGTTACTTGAGAACATGGAGCCTGTGGAATTCGGTGGAGAAATGATTGATTTTGTTTCACTACAAGATTCTACATGGAAAGAACTACCTTGGAAGTTTGAAGGTGGTACTCCTATTATTGGGGGAGCAATTGGTCTTGCTGCTGCGATTGACTTTTTAGAAGAAGTCGGCATGGATAACATTCTAGACCATGAACAAAAATTAGCAGATTATGTGATGGATCGTTTACGCACGGTTGAAGGCATTAAAGTCTATGGACCAGAACACAGAGCAGCTCTAGTCACATTTAACCTTGGGGATGTTCATCCACATGATGTTGCAACTGCATTAGATTCTTATGGAATAGCTGTTCGAGCTGGCCATCACTGTGCACAACCATTAATGAAATGGTTGAATGTAACAGCAACAGCAAGAGCAAGCTTCTATCTATATAATACAGAAGATGATGTAGAAAAATTAGTAGACGGACTTTTGAAGACGAAGGAGTTTTTCGGTCATGTCTTTTAACAACTTGGAAACACTTTACAGACAAGTTATTATGGATCATTATAAAAACCCACGAAACCGCGGTGAACTTGAAGGTGACGCATTAACAGTGGATATGAATAATCCAACATGTGGTGACCGTATACAACTTCAACTACAAGTGGAAGATGGAGTAGTAAAAGATGCTAAGTTTCAAGGGGAAGGTTGCTCGATTAGTATGTCATCAGCATCTATGATGACACAAGCAATTAAAGGAAAACCTGTATCAGATGCTCTCCAAATGTCGAAAATCTTTTCAGAGATGATGCTTGGGGAGGAAGTTGATTCAGAGCTAGAACTAGGAGATGCAGAAGCATTGAGTGGTGTTTCGCAATTCCCAGCTCGAATCAAATGTGCAACCCTAGCATGGAAAGCGATGGAAAAGGGAGTTAATGAGAAGTAACGAATACTTAAAGGAGGGTATATATAATGGCAAAGAAAGCGCCTGAAATAGATGAGTATAAATATGGCTTTCGTGATAAAGACGTTTCTATCTTCCGTACAGAACGTGGTTTAACGCGGAGAGTCGTGGAAGAAATCTCGAATATGAAAGAAGAACCTCAGTGGATGTTAGATTATCGCTTAAAAGCATTAGAGCATTTTTATGAGCGTCCAATGCCACAATGGGGTGGAGACTTAACAGGTCTTGATTTTGATGAGATTGTGTATTATGTTAAACCTTCTGAAAAACAAGGTAGAACATGGGATGAAGTGCCTGCTGAAATCAAACAAACATTTGATAAACTTGGTATTCCAGAAGCAGAACAAAAATACCTTGCTGGTGTTTCTGCACAGTATGAATCAGAAGTTGTATACCACAGCTTAAAAGAGGACTTAGAAGATTTAGGTATTATTTTTAAAGATACAGATACTGCACTAAAAGAGAATGAAGAATTATTTAAAGAGTACTTCGGAACAGTAATCCCTTACTCTGATAATAAATTCTCTGCACTTAACTCGGCGGTTTGGTCTGGTGGATCATTCATCTATGTTCCAAAAGGTGTTAAAACAAATACACCACTTCAAGCATACTTCCGTATTAACTCTGAAAATATGGGACAGTTTGAAAGAACGTTAATCGTTGTAGATGAAGGCGCATCTGTTCACTATGTAGAAGGTTGTACGGCACCAGTATATACAACCAACTCACTTCACAGTGCGGTTGTTGAAATAATCGTTAAGAAAGATGGTTATTGCCGTTATACTACGATTCAAAACTGGGCTAATAACGTATACAACCTAGTTACAAAGCGTGCTGTAGTTGATGCAAACGGAACAATGGAATGGATTGATGGTAACATTGGTTCTAAATTAACGATGAAATATCCTGCGGTTATTCTTAGAGGTGAAGGTGCTCGTGGTAACACGATCTCTATCGCTATTGCAGGTAAAGGTCAAGTACAAGATGCTGGTGCGAAAATGCATCACTTAGCACCAAACACATCTTCTACAATTGTTTCGAAGTCATTCTCGAAACAAGGTGGTAAAGTATCATACCGTGGGATCGTTCACTTTGGACGTAAAGCAGATGGTGCACGTGCAAATATCGAGTGTGATACGTTAATCCTTGATAACGAGTCAACTTCTGATACAATCCCTTACAATGAGATTCTAAATGATAATATCTCACTGGAGCATGAAGCGAAAGTTTCTAAAGTATCTGAAGAGCAACTATTCTACCTAATGAGTAGAGGTTTAACAGAAGAAGAAGCAACAGAAATGATCGTAATGGGCTTCATCGAACCATTTACAAAAGAACTTCCGATGGAATATGCAGTTGAAATGAACCGTCTTATCAAATTCGAGATGGAAGGTTCTATTGGTTAAGCTATTTCATGAATCAAAAACCTGAATCCAAAATGGATTCAGGTTTTTTATATTGTCGGATACGTTCGAACTTTCTATTGCTCGGTAGGAATCTTTATAAAAGAATGCTAAAATATAGAATAGAAACTAAAAATAGGACAGAGGTTATTGGCTTGGTATTTATTATTTGTGTACTTGTTGGAGTTTTAACAGCATTTGTTGGTAGTTTAGTTGGGCTTGGTGGCGGAGTAATTCTAATTCCAATTTTAATTCTATTACATCAATTTGTGCCTGGATTTGAATGGGCATCACCACAAGCCATAGTAGGGATTTCATTAATTACAATGATTTTTACTTCGTTATCTTCCACTCTTACTTATTTTAAGAAAGGTAGGGTGGACTATAAGACTGGGCTACTATTTTTAACTGGGAGTATACCAGGGAGTGTCTTTGGTTCTTGGCTAAACCAGTTTATGGAGACAGATGCTTTTTTACTATATTTCGGAATTTTAATCATCATTATTTCCATGTTGTTCTTCTTGAAAAAAAGACCACAACAAAAGCTCACCTTACGTGGTAAAACTAGAAGATCCTTTCTAGTTGATGGCGAGCTTTATGAATATGCTGTATCACCGGTTTTTGCCTTTTTCTTATCATTAACGGTAGGGATGATGTCAGGATTGTTTGGAATAGGTGGAGGCTCGATTATGGTTCCAGCCATGATATTATTATTTGGTTTTCCTGTTCATATTGCTACTGCGACTTCCATGTTTATGATCTTTTTCGTTAGTGTTATCGGGGCAAGCACCCATATTGCACTAGGACATATTGTTTGGGAATATGTTTTATTTTTTATTCCTGGAGCATGGATTGGTGGGAAATTAGGTGCTAAGACTAGTCAATTTTTAAAAGGAAAAACATTGGAATGGGTATTAAGAATAACATTGATTCTTATTGGAGTTAGAATGATTATTAACGGGTTAACAGCTTAAGGAGATTTTTGAATGCAAGAAAAACTATATTTTTATTATACAAATGATCTACATAGTAACTTCGAACAGTGGCCGCGTGTTGCCACTTTTATGAAAGAAGCAAAGGCTAGGCGGGAAAAAGCTAATGATTCATACTGGATAGTTGATATAGGTGACCATGTGGACCGTGTGCATCCAATATCTGAAGCGCTCATGGGAAGAGGAAATGTCTTTCTACTCAATGAGGTTGGTTATGATTTAGTAACCATTGGAAATAATGAGGGAATTACTTTTGGTCATGAGGACTTGTTTCATTTATATGATGATGCAGCGTTTAAGGTGGTTTGTGCAAATCTAGAAAGCTTGGATAATCAATTACCGGACTGGCTGAGTCAGTCGGTACGTATACAGTCTGTTCAAGGAGTAAAAGTAGGGGTTATCGGGCTTACTGCTCCTTTCAATGACTATTATGAGCTGTTAGGTTGGCATATCGCTGATCCGTATGCCGTGTTAGAAAAGCTAGTGTTAGAGTTGAAAAAAACAACGGATGTAATTGTTCTATTATCGCACTTAGGTATAAATGAGGACCAGGAAATTGCTAGGAGGTTTACTGATATTGATGTGATAATTGGTGGACACACGCATCATTTAATTCAAACGGCTGAAGAGATTAACCAAACAATTATTACTGCTGCAGGGAAACACTGCCACTATGTTGGAGAGGTAATTTTAACTTGGGATCATCGGGAAAATAGATTAATAAAAAAGGAAGCCTATGCAACCAATATCTCAGAAATTAATGAGGATATTGAAACAACCTACCAAATAAATTCCTTACTAGAAAAATCTGAAAAGGCATTGGAAGATGTGATTGTAACGATTGCTGAACCAATAGATGTTAATTGGTATAGACACAATCAAATAATGCAACTTCTGACAGATACTATAAGAGAATATACCGAGGCAGATTGTGCAATGTTTAATACCGGGCTATTACTAGATGGGTTTTCTGAGGGAACGATAACATTAGGAGACATTCATCGCGTATGCCCGCATCCAATAAATCCTTGCATTGTTGAACTTAGCGGGGCTGAATTAATCGAAGTCGTTCGAGCCTCCTTAACGAAAGAATTTATGGAGTATCCGTTAAAAGGCTTTGGTTTTCGTGGGGAAGTATTAGGTAAAATGGTTTTCTCAGGCATTGAAGTAGAAACAGGAATACTTCGGAATGGGCAAGAATATGTGGATAAAGTTAAGTTTCAAGGATCTCCAATTGATACAGAGCATACCTATTCTCTCGTTACACCAGATGCCTTTACATTTGGAAGGTTATTACCTGAGGTTGCTAAATCTGAGAAAAAAAACTTATATACTCCCACATTTTATTCGCGATTTTTTGAAGGAAACACTGAAGGCCCACTTTTAGTTGTCGCTCGTAATCGTGACAAATGACCTCCTATTTGCATAGATATATAGTGTACATGACAAAGGAGGCAGTTTATGATTACAATAAATCCCCTAGAAGTTGACGGTGTGGTGTTTACTGCGATTAAAGTTGAGTTACCAAAAACGAACCTGTTGATGATTACGAATGAGATTGGTTATATCATGTGTGGGGCTCTTGATGTAGATTTATTAAGTGAAAAATTAAAAGTGCGACAAGTGATTGCTGCAAGGGCAGTAGGGGTACGTACGATAGACGATCTACTAGAAGCTCCGCTGGAGAAAATTACAGATGCTTCCAAAGAACATTATGGTTGGGAAGTTGGGATGATTGGAAAGGAAGCATTAAAACGAATATCTTAAAAATGTCTCCGGTGGGAGGCATTTTTATATGTCGATTTTCCAATAGCTTTTTCAAAATATATTTGATACTATTATTATAATGTATTGTCGAAAATTGCCGTATTATAGATGGCTGGTTAGGAGTACATAATGAAATTAGTCGCAACCGCAGCAATTCAACTAGGAGATATTTTAGGACAAAGTATATATCGTGATAATGGCACGATTTTACTACATAATGGTGTAGCATTGACTGAAAGGCTTATTGGACGTTTAGAAGAACAAGGGGTTACCTATGTCTACATAGAAGATGAAGCTACAAAGGATATCGTGGTACAACCAGCAATTTCCGAAAGGCTACGCCAGGATGCTACGACATCAATGAAGCGTTTGTTTACGAATATCCAGAAAACAAAGCTTACTAATAATCCGTTTACCTTGGATCAGGAAGGTAAAAATTTATCTGATATCATTAATCGAATTATGGAAGAGATAAACAGTCATCCCGAATCTATTACTCTACTCGCTGACATTTATTTAACGGATGATTACATATACCAGCATTCCTTAAATGTAACTATTTATGCGTTAGCAATTGGAGCACAGTTAAGATTAAACGCAAAAGAATTATCTGAATTGGGTAAAGGTGCTATTCTTCATGACATTGGGAAGGTATTTATTGACCCGGATATTCTACAGAAACCTGATAAGCTAACAGAGGAAGAATTCACGACGATGAAAACTCACACAACGCTTGGATATGATTTTCTAAGAAAAAATCATACCTATTCCTCAGTTGTAGCGCATTGCGCGTATCAGCATCATGAACGATTAAATGGATCTGGATATCCACGTGGTCTAAAAGGAAATGATATTCATCTATTTGCTCAAATTATTGGGGCAGCAGATGTATTTGATGCAGTTACTAGTAATCGCGTTTACCGGAAGGCAATGCTTCCTCATGAGGGGCTAGAACTTCTATATACTGGTGCGGTTAATCAATTTGATATTCGAATCATAGAAGCATTTAAGAATAGTGTAGCCGTTTACCCGAATGGCATAACCGTTGAATTAAACGATAAGCGTCATGGTGTCGTGGTAAGACAAAATAAACATATATGTGATCGTCCTATCATCAGAATCTTGAAAGAAGAAGATCGCGATATTGAACCGTATACATTGGACTTATCGCAACAATTAAATGTTACGATAACAAGCTGTGATTTAGTCTAAATTTAATTCTACCCTCCTTGGAACAAGCATAGATTGTACTGAGGAGGTTTTTTTATGAAAAGGCATCGGATGGGGTTTGTAGGAAGGAGAACGTCACCTCCAACAAGATATATATTAATGATATCTTTTGTTCTATTTATTCTTATAACATATTTCAGCCTGGAATTTATTGATGAAAAGATTACTCCAACCATTGTTGAAATTGCTGAGGTAAAAGTAGACGAATTTGCTACTAGAGGGATTAATTCTGCCGTTAAGTTTGCAGAAGAGTATACATTCGATGATGTAGCATATTTAGAAAAGACAGAAGAAGGTAATATATCGGGAGTAGGCTGGGATGCATCCGTAGTAAATAAAATTAATCGAGCTGCCACTGATAGAGTGGAAGAGTTTTTTCATAGTATGAATCGAGGAACGCCTCCCCAATACAGTGATCCACTTGGAGAGCCCGATGTTTATGGTGATACAGTAGATGAATTAGTTGATCGTGATCCAACCGTAATTGAAATTCCAATTGGTCAAGCGACTGGAAATTCCATTTTAGCAAATTTAGGACCTAGAATCCCTGTAAACTTAGAACTAGTAGGTGCTGTTCGAACACAATTAATTGAGGAAATAGAGCAGTTGCCGATAAATAATGTGTTTGTGTCTGTATATGTACACGTAGAAGCAGACGTTCAAGTAGTCGTTCCTTTTACATCCAAAGTTACTACAGTTGATACAAAAATATTAATAGACAAAAACCTTGTAATGGGTGTTGTACCAGAATTTTATAGTGGCAATGGTGGTGACCCTTCCATAGCAATTCCAAAAGAAGACTTGCAAGATGAATAAGAATCTTGTATAGTATTCTTATAACTTAATAGAAACCTTATCAGATCGGTGAGGTAGAGGTGCGGATAAGAAGAGTAACCAATAGGAGGATGACAACTATGATTATTGGTGAAAGGCTTATTTGCCGAAGCGTAATAAGGGTCAAACTTATTATTGCTGGGGTGTCTTTGAATAAAAGGCAAACTGTCATGCTGCACGTCGCATGGAGGACTACAGATCGAAATGGAGGATAACGTATATAATGCAGAAGCAATGATAGGTTATTTTCTATCGTTGCTTTTTTGTGTGGAAAAATAGATTTTTTCTATTCACGTATCTCCATGGACGGACAGCGCAAACTAATTACAACAATGGAGGTATGGACATGGAAGGAACAATTTTTTCACTTATTCCAGCAATTATTATGCTAGTCTTAGTTTTACTAACAAGAAAAGTACTACTCTCTTTAGGGGTAGGAATTATCGTAGGGGCATTATTTATTCATGATTTTAATTTAATAGGTAGTATTACGGAGGTTTGGAATGTGTTTTATGGCATCTTTATTTCCGATGGAGCACTTAATACAGGTGACCTACAACTAATTGGATTTTTACTATTATTAGGAATTATGACTGCTTTTCTTCAAGCATCTGGTGGCAGTCAGGCGTTTGGAGATTGGATGATAGCAAAAATCAAAACACGAATAGGCGCACAACTTATGTCTCCAATTCTTGGTATCATTATTTTTATTGATGATTATTTCAATGCTTTAGCTGTTGGACAAATTGCAAGACCTTTAACAGATAGACATAATATTTCACGTGCAAAGCTAGCTTACTTTATTGATTCGACATCAGCTCCGGTTACTGTAATTTCTCCGATATCAAGCTGGGGAGCTTACTTAATTGGTGTAATCGGCGGGTTAGTTGCTTTTACAGGTTTACAACCTTTAGAGGCATTTGTAAAGATGATTCCTTATAATCTATATGCAATCGGAGCGTTACTACTTGTTTTCTTAACTGCTATTCTAAATTTAAATGTAGGCCCTATGAAGAAACATGAAAGTCTAGCTCAATCTACTGGCGAAGTGATTCCCAAGGGGACTACCGTGCCGGGAGATTTAACACATGCATTTGATCCAAGTAAAAAGGGAAGAGTTATTCATTTAATATTACCGATTATTATATTGTTAGTAACTACAATTAGTTCCATGGTTATTACAGGTGCTAATGCAAGCGGGGATACTGTCACACTGATTTCTATATTTGAAAATACAAATGTTAACTTTTCCTTATTTGTTGGTGGAGTTGCTGCAGTTCTAGTAGCTTTTATATTATATTTATTACAGCAAAATCAACATGCAAAAACTGGCCTAGTCCTTGTTGAGGGAGTTAAGGCAATGCTTCCTGCTATTTATATTCTCTTATTAGCATGGATGATTGGTTCGATTATTTCTACGCTACAAACTGGTGAATATTTAGCTACAGTTGCTGAAAATGCTAATATTAGTTCGGGTATATTACCAGTAATATTCTTTGTTATTTCTGGATTTATGGCACTGGCAACAGGAACATCTTGGGGTACATTTGGAATTATGCTACCAATTGCAGCAGAAGTAATGGCTATTGCCGATCCATCGTTAATCATCCCATCACTTGCTGCAGTATTAGCGGGTGCGGTGTTTGGAGACCATGTGTCACCTATTTCTGATACGACCGTTCTTTCTTCAACTGGTGCAGGGGCAAATCATATCGATCACGTATTAACACAGTTGCCTTATGCGTTGATTGTTGCGGTTGCATCTGTTGTTGGTTACCTTATTATAGGATTAACCAATAACCTTTTCTTCGGACTAATAATTACGCTTGTTTTAATTGCTTTAACTGCATTTCTGCTAAATACTATAAACAAAAATAAATAATTAAAAATAATTAAAGGATCTAACATCAATCGTTCTTTTAGCATCAAATAAGTGGTTGTATCTAACTACTAAATCTGGTGTTTTAGAGTCGAGTTAGGTCCTTTTTTATGTTCTTTTTTAAATTTCTAAATATGTGCAAGATTATAAAAAATACCTTTGACATAAGAATAAAGTACCGTTATAATACAGACAAGTTCAGTAATTTCAGAAAACTGCAATATTACCAAATATTACTGAAATTACGGAAGGTAGATACATATTCCTAGCTTATTACTACTTTTACATAAGTAATAAGAAAAAATAGAATGAGGAGGTCTTTATATGGAAACACGTTCTCAGTGGGGAACAAGAGCAGGGTTTATTTTGGCTGCAGTTGGGTCAGCTGTTGGTTTAGGTAACATTTGGCGCTTTCCAGCTGTAGCCTATGAAAATGGTGGGGGTGCCTTCTTAATCCCTTATTTATTTGCTTTACTGACTGCAGGGATTCCGATTCTTATAATGGAATTCACAATGGGTCATAAGTACCGAGGTTCTGCACCGTTATCCTTTAAGAGGATGAATAAGAAGACAGAATTTATTGGATGGTGGGCAGTATTAGTCGCTTTTGTCATTTCTACCTATTATTCAGTTATTATTGCCTGGGCAATGTCTTATTCTGTGTTTTCATTTAATTTAAACTGGGGAGAGGATACAGGAGGTTTCCTATTTGGCGAATACCTACAACTGGCAGATACTCCTGGTGAAATTGGAGGATTTGTACCAGGGGTACTCATTCCGCTTATCTTAGTTTGGGTTATTGTTCTAGGTATTTTATTTAAAGGTGTTAAAAAGGGTATTGAAATTGCAAACCGAATCTTTATTCCGGCATTGGTAATTCTTTTCTTAATTATTGTTATTCGAGCAATTACTTTACCTGGTGCAATGGATGGACTGGAAGCATTCTTTACTCCTGACTTCAGTAAGATCTTTAGTCCTGACGTTTGGGTTGCTGCTTACGGACAAATATTCTTTAGTTTATCGATTGCATTTGCGATCATGATAACGTATTCAAGTTATTTACCTAAGAAGTCTGATATTACCAATAATGCGTTTATTACTGGTTTTGGTAACTCAAGTTTTGAACTATTAGCTGGTATTGGGGTTTTTGGAATTTTAGGATATATGGCTGGGCAAGTAGGTGAACCAGTAAGTGAAGTTGTAGATGCTGGTGTGGGCTTAGCGTTTGTTGTATTCCCAGAAATTATTAACCAATTCCCTGGATTAAATGCTTTATTTGGATTCTTATTCTTTGCTTCATTAGTTTTAGCAGGTTTGACATCACTAATGTCAATCACGGAAACATATGTAGCTGGTTTAATGGATAAATTTAAGATTTCTCGAGGGAAAGCGGTTGCCTATGGTGGTGGGGTAGCAGCATTAATTTCACTGCTATTTGCTACGCGTGGCGGATTGTATTTCCTAGATGCAGCTGATTACTTTATTAACCAATTTGGTGTGGCTCTTCTTGGTTTAGTAGAAGTAGTTCTAATTGCATGGATGCTAAGAGAAGTTAAAAATCTTAAAGACCATGCTAATGAAATATCTGATATCAAGCTAGGTGCTTGGTGGACAGTGAGTTTATCAGTGATTACGCCATTCGTTCTAGGTTATATGATGGTTGGACTATTCAAACAGAACTTGCTAAGAGAATTTGATACTGCTACAGGAAATTATGAAGGTTACTCTAATGCATTCATCCTATGGGGTGGATGGGCAGTAGCAATTGGAGCTTTAGTAGTAGGTATAATTTTGGCAATAACAAAATGGAAAAAGCCTTCAGTAGAAGAAGAAGAGTCTTATAAGAAGGAGGCACAATAAGATGGTATGGATTTCCTTTATGATTCTATCTATTGTAATTGTTTGGGGAGGTTTAGCAGCAAGTATTTGGTGGGCTGTTAAAAAAGCAAAAGAAGCGAATTAATAATAGCAAGAAGACTGTCTTAGACAAATCTTAGACAGTCTTCTTTTTTAATCTTTATTTTTTGTCATTCGTTCCCATTTTCTCAAGTATGGATAGGGATCAAATGACCATTCACTATAACCATTATCTTTATACATTCCATAATGTAAATGAGGGGGGAACTTTCCAGATGTGCCTGGTGGACCATAACCAGTTGATCCAACACTTCCAATAACATCACCTGGTTTTACAATTTGTCCAACTTTAAGTCCATCTTGGAACCCACTTAAATGGGCATAATAGTGATAAATATTATAAATATCACGGATTCCAATTCGCCATCCACCATATAGATTCCATCCTTTCAATTCAACAACTCCATACGTTGTTGAGTGAACTGGAGTTCCATAGCCTGCAAATATATCGGTTCCTTCATGAATTCGATTACCGCCAAATCCACGTCTATCTCCCCAAGTATTTCTGTAGCTATAGTTATAGTTGATTGCAACGGGAAAATCACGATCTGTTAAATTTATACCATTAAATTTCTTAAAAACACGGGCTGTATTTTTAATTGTTTGAACGGTTAAATCACGTTTATAATAATTCCATAAAGCAATTTTGAAATCCTCTGCCGAATATCCGTAACTCGTAATGTACAATGCCATCGTAAATAATACATCTTCCCCATTATCAGGGTCGGCTTTTTTATCGCCATTGCCATCTTTTCCAATACCCCCGAGTAATTTAATCGCATTTTCATCCATGGAGTCATTTCCTGGTCCAAACCAAAGTTCAGGTGGAATCCGTATGGAAATTACTTGGTCATCTTCTATATCTTTATAAATTTGTCTTTCATATTGGTCAACAGCAGCTATAAAATACCATGGAATTTCGGTTAAAGCTTCCGTCTTTTTGTAAAGAGCCATTCGCTTGTCATAGATATTTTCGTCATTGTCATTAGCAGAAGTAAAAGTTGGAAATAGACATATTAAACTGAATGAAAATAGGAAGAGGGGGAAACTTTTATACGTCATTATCTCACCTCATTTTCGAAAAGGGAATCGGACTAACCACGTTGTTAGTCCGCCATTTCCTCGCTATTTTTAACCCCTTGTGGTGACTTTTTCATTTCAGTGATAATTTGATCTAATGTATTGTCGTATTCCGGGTCTAGACTTGATGAATTATGCAAGCTCTGAATATCCTGAATTAATGTTGCGTTGTCGGACACGTAGATATGGTAAAATCCTGGCATAATTGATTCAGCAGTCTTGCTGGCAATATCTGCTGCTACATTTTGGTCCAATCCTTCATCCCGCTCATAGGCAATAAGTACTTCCTCATCTGTAACTAATGTGGAAACTCTGTCAAACCCATCAGTTCTAAGGATCATTCTGGCTATGGTATCGGCCATCTGTACACGATTAATTTTTGCTATATGATGCTCTTCTTTATCCATGTCAATTTGTTCTTTTGAATAATTTACATATCCCAGTTTATCATCAGTATTAGATGTATTCTGTGTATTGTTCTCTCGATTAGGGTCTAATTCATCTAACATTTGTTCTCGCTCACCAGTGGAGCTATCTGTTTGCGCACAAGCAGTTAAGACAATTCCTAGAGCAAGGATGCTTACTATTCTTATCATTTCTTAATCCTCCTATAGTTACAAGTTGCATTACTAGTAGTTTGTTGTAAACGTGAGAAATCATGCAATGAAAAAACAGAATAGCTGATATTCATAAAAGTATGGTAAACTATAGACAATGCATGAGAGGTGAATTTCGTTGATTGAATTATTTGGAAAAAATTACGAGTTAATTGAAAATGTAAAAGATGGTTTCCAGCAAAAAGCGCTAGAAGATCGCTACTCAGATATTTTGAAAAAATACGATTTCATTGTCGGGGATTGGGGATACGAGCAGTTGAGGTTAAAGGGATTTTATCATGATCGCAATTCCAAGGCTTCCGAGGACTCAAAAATTGGCACTTTAGATGATTACTTATATGAATACTGTAATTTTGGTTGTGCTTATTTTGTTTTACAAAAGAAAGATTAGCGATTGTTTAGGGACAGGCCCCTCATCTGTATGAGAGGGGTCTGTCCCCTTTAATAATTGTTATTAATTTAATTTTCCTGCTCTGGATTCACATCGTCGGGATGATCGTGAATCGGGTGAGCTCCCTCGATTTGTCGTGGTAAATCTTCATGTAATTGCTTATAGGGATAGACGAAAGCACTTTGTCTGCGTTGTCCCTCTTCCCAAGGTGTTGACTTACTAGAGACAGGTTCCTCTTTTTGTATACTAGAGCCGAATGGCCCTTCCGGAAATTCCTCAGGGATTAGATAGTTTTTCTGATCACGTACGTTAGAAAAGTCAGAAAATCGTTTCTTATCTTTACTTTTGTCCATTTTCCTCAGCCCCTTCTTTACTATTTATCATTTACATTATGTGAAAATATAAGTATTCCATTTGTTGGCTTTCTATAAATACGGTTAGCTTAATACAATTCTGTATTTATGCTATGATAAGAACGTATAAGAAAGATGGAGGTTATAATTATGTACTTCGTAGACAGAAAAAAGGTTGAGGCAACGTTACAATTTATTGAAAAGTTATTAGATGAATATAAAACTTTACCCACTGATTCCTATTCAGAAAAACTTGCATTAGAAAGATTAGTACAATTACTAATTGAATCGATTATTGATGTTGGAAATATGATGATTGATGGATTTATCATGCGAGATCCTGGTAGTTACGAAGATATTATAGATATTTTGGAAGATGAGAAGGTTATTCCAAGCACTGAATCCCCTGCATATAAAGCAGTAATTGAACTCCGTAAAGGGCTTGTAAAAGATTATGTTAATGTGAAGCATGAGGACTTAAGTCAAGTGCTGTCAGCGAATAAACCTATTTTAGACCAGTTCACTACACGAATTCGTGAATACTTAAAAAATGAACTTGGTGTAGCAAATGCTTTTACAAAAGAGTAAGGAGACTATTTCGTTTTGAAAAGTTATCAAGGATATTTAATTGATTTAGACGGAACGATGTACCGAGGTAATGAAGTTATCGAAGAGGCTCCTCAATTTATAATGGAGCTTAAAAAGAGAAACTTATCTTATTTATTCTTAACGAATAATTCTTCAAAAACAAAAGAGCAAGTATCTCAAAAGTTAAACGAGCTCGGTATTAAAACTAAACCTGAGGACGTTTTCACGTCAAGTATGGCTACTGCAAAATATATTAAGCAACAATACCCTGGTGCTCGCTGCCATTGTATAGGAGAAGTTGGGTTATTGGATGCCCTAAAGCACGAAGGCATGACTTTGACAGAAGATATTGAATGTGATGTCGTCGTGATGGGGATTGATCATCATGTTACATATGAGAAACTAGCGAAAGCCTCTTTGGCAGTTCGTAATGGAGCTCATTTTATATCAACAAACAGCGATAATGCACTGCCGACAGAACGTGGTATGCTCCCTGGAAACGGCGCATTTACATCCGTCGTTTCAGTAAGTACTGGAGTTAATCCCCAGTTTATTGGGAAGCCGGAACCTATTATTGTTAAAGAGGCCTTACAAGTACTTGGTACAAAACCAGAAGACACCATATTAGTTGGGGATAATTATAATACGGACATAAAAGCCGGAATTAATTCAGGAATTGATACATTAATGGTATTTACTGGTGTAACTCCTTTTGAGGAGTATGATACTTTACCAATTAAACCAAGTCATTTTATTCAAAACTTAAGCGAATGGTTTAAAAAATAGTGTAGAGAGGAGGCGACCCCTCTACACTATTTTGCATCTTCAGCAGCATGTGCCAATCTACTTGATGCCGCTGCAGCAATTGCTCCTACAATATCATCTAAGAATGTATGACATTCTCCAGTTGATTTATCGTTAAGTTTTTGCAAGATACCAGGTTTTTGTTTATCGATGTACCCATAATTTGTAAATCCTATAGAGCCGTAAACATTAACAATGGAGAAAGCTATAATTTCATCTACACCATATAATCCTTCATCAATAGCAATGGTTGTTTGTAATGGTTCTTCTAACATTTTCTTCTCTGCAAGCTTATCTAATTGAATGCCAGTAAGAATTGCATTTTGTACTTCTCTTTTTTCCAATACACGGTCAACATTATACAGACAATCGTCCATACTTAAATCCTCATGGTATTTTGATTGTAAGTAGTAAACTAGCTCTGCGATATCTTGTAATGTTACGCCTCTTTCTTGTAGTAACTCTCTTGCTTTTTGCTCCAGTACATCATGTTTAATTTTTTTATCCATGTTTATCACTGATTCTCCTTTTTTAGGTTAAAATTAGGTGATTTTCTCATACATTTATAGTAATGGTGTGGGGAGGGATTTATGATGAAAGAATTGTTATTAGTAAATTACAATATCCATGTGACTGAACAGGTTCGTATAAATGAAAGAGAAGGTTTCCGTGATCGTGATTATACTTATTTTATCATTTCTGCTACGAACAAGGAAATGATTCATCTAGAGCAAGCAGCACTTGCTTATTATCTTGCCGAAATAGGATACAATCAAACTGCTATTCCTATCCCAACTTTGGGGAATAGTTGGTTTGTTGAAAAGGATAATAATCATTATTTTGTACTGAGGGTTGCCGATATACAATGTGATAAGGAAGTGACTCATGGTAATAAACTAGCAGAGTTTCATAATAAAACGGCTGCTTATAGTTATGAACCGAAAGAAATATCTAGCTATGGGCAGTGGAAGAACTTATGGATTAATAAATTAACCGCTTTTGAGCGGAAAATAGAACAAGAAGCAGATTCCAATCAAACAAAATATTATCGGCTATTAGCAGATGTGTTTCCTTATTTAATTGGACTTAGTGAGAATGCTATTCAGTATTTACAAGAAAGCGAAACGGATAAACGATTCCATCAGGGAGACCAAGGTGTATTTGCCTTTCGTAGATATAAACAACATCTTTTAGAACCAGTGATTTGGACCGATGATTTAGCATACGATCACCCCACAAGAGACATAGCAGAATTTATTCGTTATAAATTTTTAGAAGATCAATTAGATATGACGGAAGTATCTTCTTTTCTGAAAGATTATCAAGAAAGTAGACCATTATCCGTTTTTAGCTGGAGATTATTATATGCCCGATTGGTCTACCCGATTCATTTTTTTGATTTTATAGAAGCTGGATTCCATGTCGATGATTTTCAAAGAAAATATTTAGAGTTAAAACAATTTGTTAGGAAACAAGAATTATATGAAAAACGGCTAGGCACTTTATTCGAAGTAATGGATGTGGATTACAAGAGATATGATTTACCGATAATTAAATGGTTAGGCTGAAAATAAAAAAGCAGGCAACAGTGAATGTTGTCTGCTTTCATGATATATTTAAAATACCTGTTCTATTTCCTTAACACCTGGTACTTCAGCCATTAACGCACGTTCGATACCAGCTTTTAATGTAATTGTCGAGCTAGGGCAATTACCGCAAGCGCCCATGAGACGAAGAAGTACAATGCCCTCATCATCAACATCTACTAACTCCACATCTCCACCGTCACGAAGTAAAAATGGGCGTAATTTATTTAACACTTCTTGTACTTGTTCACGCATTATCCATCTTCTCCTTTCCTATCATCATTATAAAGGTGTTTACGTAAAAAATCTATTGTCTATTTTTAATCAAATCACATATATAGTTAATATTATTTTATCTTTATATAAAGATTTTGTAAAATAAAAGAAACCGAAGCACTTTGGGGAGGAGAGAAGTAATGACAAAAGAAATCGTGATAACCGTATATGGTGCAGAACAGATTTGTGCTAGCTGTGTAGGTGCCCCTGGTTCAATTGACACATATGAATGGTTACAGGCAGCAATCGGAAGAAAATATGAAGCAGATCACATTCGTTATGAATATGTAGATATAAATAAACCGCAGCAAGATGAGAAACACCAAGAATTTGTTGAACGTATTTTTGAGGAGGATTTATTTTACCCAATCGTCTTTGTAAATAATGATATGGTTGCTGAGGGGATTCCTAGATTAAAGACTATTTATGAAGCATTAAATAACAATGATGTCAAACTTCTAGAAGAAACGAAATGAGGATATCGTATGGAAATACCATTTATTAAGATGCATGGGCTCGGTAATAATTATATTTACCTTGATTTATGTAACTTTCAATTAGAAGAGGAAATTCTTCCTGATCTTGCTCGTAAAGTTTCTAATGTGAACACGGGAATTGGTTCAGATGGCTTAATTCTTATCCATCCTAGTGAAACTGCACATGTTGGAATGCGGATTTTTAATAAGGATGGTTCTGAAGGCATGAGCTGTGGTAACGGGCTTCGATGTACCGCTAAATATGCCTTTGAAGCTGGATTAGTAAAAGAACAGAGGTTTTTCATAGAGACAAAAGCAGGTAATGTTGACGCAGATGTGCAACTATCGAACGATGTAGTAGAAGAAATTACAATAAATATGGGTAAGCCTAGCTTGAACCGTTCATCCATCCCGATGTTAGGTGATGAGCAACACCAAGTAGTGAATGAGATTTTTAAGGTCGACGGGAAGGAGTTACGTGTTACAGCTTTATCAATGGGGAATCCACATGCCGTATTTTTTGTAGAGGATATTGAAAAGGCTCCACTATATGAATTAGGGGAAACTATTGAAAAAGATGCTCGTTTTCCAGAAAGAGTGAATGTTGAGTTTGTAGAAGTTGTTAATAACAAGGAGTTAAACTTCCGCGTTTGGGAACGTGGCTCAGGAGTAACTCAAGCATGTGGTACGGGTGCTTGTGCAGCGGTGGTTGCAGCAATACTTAATAACCGAACTACTAAGAATGAAACTATCACTGTTCATTTATCAGGTGGAGATTTATTTATTAAGTGGGATAATGAAGGCAATGTTTGGATGACTGGCGGAGCTGATATTATTGCTAAAGGCGTTTATCAGTACGCCTAATTTATGGATTGGGAAAATCTTAACATTTGAGAAGGTCAAATACTATATGTATACTTATAATAAGCAATTCGAATAGGAGGAATTAAGATGGCAATTACGCTAACAGATAATGCAAGTCTCCAAATTAAAGAAATGATGAAGAGCGAATCAAGTAATGCCCGACTTCGATTTGGTGTAATGGGCGGTGGCTGCAGCGGATTATCTTATTCACTCGGTTTTGTGGAAGAAGTTAATGACGAGCTAGAACAAGTAGAGGAAATTAACGGAATTCCGATTGTTTTATCGAAACAAGATATTCCAATTATTGAAGGAACTACAATAGATTACAAGCAAAACTTAATGGGCGGCGGATTCAGTATCGATAATCCTAATGCAATTATCTCTTGTGGCTGCGGTTCTTCATTCCGTACAAAAGAGACAGTAGGCGCACCAGAAAAATGCTAATGAAAAGCTAGAATACTTATGTGTTCTAGCTTTTATTGTTGTTGGGTAAGCAATCTATAAAATTTTGTAGCTGTTCACGGATGCCAGCAGTCGAATAAATGCAAAAAAAAGAGACTGGGACATAACTAAATCACAGGAATGTAAATTCGAACAATCACCACATTAGCCCCGGAAATATACGGAGACTCCAGTGGGAGGATAGGCATAGGTGAGACCCCGCAAGAGCGATAGCTCTGAGGAGGCTCACCATCCGCCCACGGAAAGCGCAGTATATTTCCGGGGCGGATTATGTGCACTAATAATAATGTTCGGATTTACTATTGATAGAATTACTTTTGTCCCAGTCTCTTGCTTTTCTTAAATTCATAAAATTATTCGAACATACTAGTAGAATGCTTAGGTTGAACTCTTGCTTTTGGATCAATATACTGTTTTGCATTATTAATGGCAGTTGGTCCTTCTCCAAATCCTGTTGCAATTAGTTTAATTTTACCAGGATATGTACAAATATCACCTGCAGCATAAATACCAGGGATGTTAGTTTCCATCTTTGTATTGACAACAATACTATTTTTCTCAATTTCTAATCCCCAGTCTTTAATAGGACCTAAGGAAGAAATAAATCCATAGTTACAAATCACATCATCAACATCAAGCTCGATCGTTCTCTCTCCTTTAACCTCATCTAACACAAGCTTCTCGATTTTATCAGTAGTTACAATATCACTTGGAGCAAATGGTGTTAAAACATCGACATTTGAGTTCAATAGTTGTTCTACACTATGTTCATGTGCTCTAAATTCATTTCGACGATGGATTAAGGATACTTTTTCTGCAATAGGTTCAAGCATTAGTGCCCAGTCAACTGCTGAATCACCGCCACCAAGAATAGCTACCTTTTTATCCTTGAAACGATTCATATCTTTCACATAATAATGAAGGTTTATTCCTTCAAAATCCTCCGAGTTATCTATCTTTAAGCGTCGTGGTTGGAACGCTCCATTTCCAGCTGTAATAATCATCGTTTTCGTATAGTGTATTTCACCAGTATTCGAAGTTAACTTAAAGGATTCATCTTCTAAACGTTCAACGGTTTCGATAGATTGGCCCAACACAATGGTAGGGTCGAACATGTTCGCTTGCTTTTCTAAATTATCCACTAGTTCCTGAGCGCGAACTTTAGGAAAGCCTGCAATATCATATATATATTTTTCTGGATATAGGGCAGTTAATTGCCCGCCAGTATGTGGTAAACTTTCAATTATTTTTACACTAGCTTGACGCATACCCCCATAAAATGCAGTGAAAAGCCCTGCAGGACCTGCACCTATAATAGTGACGTCGTAAACTTTGTCCGTCATGATCTATGACCTCCCTTATTCCAAAATACCATTAATATAGTAACACAAAAACTAGTTGCTTGTAATTGAACAGCCTTAAATGAATAGATAAGAAAGAAAAGATTTTTAGGGTTGAAAATTATTAATAAAAGGGATATCATATAGTTTGGACAGTATATTACGATTATGTGACATTCACATTTAAATTATGGTTTTATATCTTTTTTTATTTTATTTCGTGAAAATTGTCACATACAGGTAGTAATAGATAAATAATTTAAAATTGGATGTGATGATGAATGAAAACTCCTAACATCGTCGTTTTAGGTGCTGGGTATGGCGGAATCATGACTACTGTAAAATTACAGAAGTTACTTGGTTCTAGTGAGGCAAGCATTACATTAGTAAACAAGAATGACTATCATTACCAAACAACTTGGTTACATGAGGTATCAGCTGGTACCGTTCATCAGGATCAGGCTAGAATTGCTATTAAAGACGTTATTAATCAACATAAAGTCAACTTTGTACAAGACTCCGTTGTAGAAATTAAACCAAAAGAAAATAAAGTTAAACTAGAAAATAGTGAGTTAGACTACGATTATCTAGTAATTGGCTTAGGATTTGAATCAGCAACTTTTGGTATTCCAGGATTAGAAGAAAATGCATTAATGATTAATGACATTAACTCTTCACGTTTAATTCGTGAACATTTAGAGTTTAATTTTGCAGAGTTTCATAAAGATCGAAATCCTGCTCGCCTAAACATTGTTGTTGGTGGTGGTGGATTTACAGGTATTGAGTTTGTTGGTGAACTAGCAAACAAAGTACCAGAATTATGTAAAGAATACGATATTGACAAATCTCAAGTCCGTATTATTAATGTAGAAGGTGCTCCTACTGTATTACCTGGATTCGATCCGGAATTAGTAGAGTATGCAATGAATTCACTTGAAGCACGTGGTGTTGAATTCGTTACTGGTGCTTTATTAAAAGAAAGCAAACCAGATAGCGTAGTATACGAAAAAGACGGTAAGCTTAATGAAATTCCTACCCTTACAACTGTATGGGCAGCAGGGGTAAAAGCAAATACAATCGTAGAAAAATCAGGTTTCGAAACAAACCGTGGTAAAATCCAAGTTCGTCCGGATATGCGTTCTCCAGAATATGACAATGTGTTTGTTATAGGAGATTGTGCACTAATCATGAACGAAGAAAGTGGAAGACCATTCCCACCAACTGCTCAAATTGCAATCCAACAATCTGCTACTGTAGCTCACAATGTTGTATCACTTGTGAAGGGGCATAGCGAGCTTGAAGGGTTCGAATATAAGCCACTAGGTACGTTAGCATCTCTTGGTCATAATGATGCAATGGGAGTAGTATTCGGTGATAAGAAATTATTTGGTTGGAAAGCTACTTTCATGAAGAAAATGAGTGACAACCGTTACCTATTAAAATTAGGTGGAATTGGCCTATTATTGAAAAAAGGTAAATTTAACTTCTTCTATTAATTCAGGTAATTAAATTCAGAAAGCAAAGGCGTTATCTCGTCTTTGCTTTTTTCATGATTTCCTTATAGAATTAATTTGTATGTGAGTGATAGGAAAAGGGGATTACATAAATTGATACAATTAATTGTTTCCGTTATTTTATTTTTCGTTATTTTTTTTGGAATATCATTTATTTTAAATATGCTATTAAGACGAACATGGTTAATGGCCTTTATATATCCATTTATCGTACTATTCATTGTCGATGAAATTTCGATTGGTGATTATTTTACTGCTCCTGGACAGTCTTTTTCAAAGGCATTTTCCGAGTTGCTATCCATTAATGCCTGGGATATTGTGATTCTATCATCAGGTTTTATTGGTACGATTGTCTCTGGTTTTGTGATTAAGTTCTTGCGTAAAAACGGCTATCAAATGTTCTAATGATACATTTCTAAACTTTAGTTTTCTATTCAAAATGCATAAAATCGTACTAGATTGGAAATGATGACACCCAGAGAGGTGTTATTATTGAAAATCAGTACAATTGTAAGAAGAATTGGCATGACGAGCCTGTTTCTGCTAGCATTTTGGGCCACTTTATCCAGTATCTCCAATGTGACTTATGCAGATATAGCAATAATGCTAAAGCAAGATCATGCGGTTGCCGCTAATGTTTATGAGGTTAGAGAAGCGGAACATAGAAAGATAGCTTTGCAAGAGAAAGAATTTAAGGTGATTAAAAAGCAAGAGCGATATATATCTAGTGAACAAATCGAACGACCTAAAACGGTTGAAGAGGCAATAAATATTGATAATTACCCGAAAGCAACCGTAGTAGCGACTGGTTATACTGCTGGTGTTGAATCGACAGGTAAGACTCCAGATCATCCACAATATGGTATTACCTATTCTGGTGTAAAAGTAAAGCGGGACTTATATTCTACAATTGCAGCAGATTTAAATGTTTACCCAATTGGTACAATTATGTGGATACCAGATTATGGATTTGGCGTAGTTGCGGATAAGGGCGGTGCCATTAATGGTAATAAGATTGATCTCTATTTCCATTCTGTTGAAGATGTGTATTCTCAATGGGGAAAACGCGAGGTTGATGTATATATTATTGAAAAAGGTACCGGAGAACTTTCTGAAGAAGTACTACAAAACTTAAATGAGAATGAAGCGCTGCAAGTGTTTCGTGAACAAATTAATAAGAGTTAAAAAAGGAGAGGGGGGACCCTCTCCTTTAGCTTTTAATAAAAATGATAAAATATAATTCCTACTACAATACCGGTTATTGCTCCAAAAAATACTTCAATTGGTTTATGGCCAAGTAATTCCTTTAAGTCTTCCCGTTTCTCATATGCACCTTTATTTTCCCAGTTCTTTGCACCTTCAACCAGTAATTGAAAATCCTTTACTAGTTGGTTGAGTATAGTTGCATGCTTACCTGCATGTCTACGTACTCCTGAAGCATCATACATCGTTATCGTACTGAATACTGCTGCGACAGCAAATAGGGTTGAACCAAATCCTTCTACATAGCCAATTGCAGTGGATAAAGCCGTAACTGCTGCTGAGTGACTGCTAGGCATACCACCCGTACTAAAAGCAAGTCCAGGGGCAAATTCTTTAGTTGCAATGAAGTGAATAGGTATCTTGATAACTTGGGCGATGATAATAGCAGCTAGGGCAGCCGTTATGGGGTAATTAGAAAATAAGTCCATGGTGTCGTCCTTTCAGAATTGGTATCATACTTATTGTTGCTATTTTACCATAGACCATGTATGAAGTGTTATCGTTAATTAGGAATAAAAAAAGAGATTGAAAATCAATCTCTTAGGAATACTATACTTTTGCAGTTTTCCAAACCATTGGGATTCTATTAGCTACCCTCACTGTGAATACTGCAGCCAAGCAGGACATGGCGACGTCTTTTATTAAAAATGGAATCATACTGATCCAGGCAACTCCGTAATTAATGTCTAGGTTCATGTAAAAATTCATCGATAAATACATGAATGTTACACCTAATAGATAATTAATAGTTAATCCCGCTAAGGATGCAATTACAAACCTTTGTAGTGAGGCCGTTGCCTTTTGCTCGGCAATCCATCCTGTAATAAAAGCAACTAATATAAACGATAGAATGAATCCACCAGTAGGAGTAATTAATTGTACGGGACCAGCTTCCATTCCTGCAAAAACAGGGACACCGACAACGCCAATTAATACATATGTAATCATTGCGAGACTGCCTAGCCTCTTACCTAACATGAGACCTGCAAGTATGGAGAAGAACGTTTGTAAAGATAGTGGTACGGTTGTTCCTCCTATCGGTACTGCCAAAAACGGAAACCAAATAGCTATGTTGGCTCCAATAGCCATTAAACAAACAAACAATGCTCCGACTGTAATTTCGATTGGTTTTATATTTTTCATCTCTTTAACTCCTCTCATAAATTAGAATAATAAGAAGTTGCAATAATGTCAACCTAAAAATAATTAGGTTAACAATGGAAAGTAAAAAACACCCCAAGAAGGGAAGTTCCCATTTGAGGTGCTAAGCTTACCGAGCTAAATATCTTTTTATTTTATCGCTGCTTCTAAAGCAATTTCCATCATCTCATTGAAGGTTGTTTGGCGCTCTTCTGCAGTTGTTTCTTCACCTGTAATAATATGGTCTGAAACAGTTAACACAGATAGTGCTTGACGATCGAACTTAGCTGCTAGTGTATATAGTGCCGTTGTTTCCATTTCAATAGCTAGAACCTTATATTTCGCGAGTAAAGCGTTAACTTCCTTTGCATTATCTCGATAGAACGTATCGCTTGTAAATACATTACCAACACGAATATTCATGCCTTTAGCGGTTCCAACCTCATAAGCATGGCGCAGTAAATCAAAATCTGCTAAAGGTGCATAGTCAATGCCGTTGAAGATTAACTGGTTCATTCGAGAATCGGTAGTAGACCCTTGAGCTAAGATAACATCTCTTACTTTTACATCCTTTTGGATAGCACCACAAGTACCAACACGGATTAACTTTTTAACATCATAGCTTGAAATCAGTTCATTAACATAAATTGAAATGGATGGAACACCCATTCCAGTACCTTGAACGGAGACTTTTTCACCTTTATATGTACCTGTATATCCATACATGCCGCGAACTTGATTATATTGAGTAACGTCTTCTAAGAAGGTTTCCGCAATATATTTTGCTCTTAAAGGGTCTCCTGGAAGTAGAATTTTATCAGCAATTTCACCTGGTTTAGCTCCAATATGTACACTCATGTTATTTCCTCCTAATCATGCTTGTAAAAAACTTACATTCGTTCTTTGAAATATGTCGTATTTCATTCGCAATAGGGGAATAGTTTATTCTTTCCTATTGGCCTAAAAACAAAGTTATCATATCCAAACCGTAAAAACAATTAATTACCATACTTTTTAGTTCCCTTGAGATTATATATTGTATATAATTAAAGTAAGTTCAATTATTCACGAAGGTATGTTAGTATAATTGAGGTAAAAGTACATAAAATTTGTACAAGCAATCTTACTCGGAAGGATGAATGAAATGAAAGAACAAAAATTTACAATCACTGCTGATACTGGTGTACATGCTCGTCCTGCTACTCTATTAGTTAATAAAGCTGGTCAATACCAATCAGAGGTTGAATTAACTTATAATGAGAAAAAAGTTAACTTAAAATCCATTATGGGTGTCATGTCTCTTGGTATTCCAAAGGGTGCAGAAATCATCGTTTCTGCAAGTGGTAATGATGAGGATGAAGCAATACAAGGCATCGCTGAAGTAATTAAAGAAAACTTAGGTGAATAATGAAACAGGCTGTCCATAGGTTGAATGATACCTATTAAACAGCCTTTTTTTAATAAATTTTACCTATATAATAACTTTCTTCAATCGATGCTAAAGCTTTGAGAGCTTCGACATTATAAGCGGTATCTTTTATTTCTAACTGGTTGCGATAGTTCTCTACAGCTATTTTTAAAGATTTCCCGTAATCCATTACATCGTCAACGTATGGTGTTACAACTCCCTTAAGAATATTCACCTTTTCAAACTGTGCTAAGGCTTTACGTTCATGAAAAATGACATTTTCTACTTGTTTTGGATGATGTAGGTCTCCTTGCATCGGGTGTTTTACTACGGCAAGAATTTTAACTAAATATTTGTCCTGTCGATCCTCCACTATTTCTCCTATGTATATACCTGACTTGTTCGGTACTTGTACTCTATCACCTATATCATGGTTACTCACGAAATCACTCCTACTCAAAGTCATTACCCTAATATCTAGTATACATTGTGCCAAATTTTCAACAAATTAGCGAATAATTGGTTTGGTGCTTTGTTTGATTCTCTCCAATTTGGTATACTGAAGAGCAGAAGGACGTGATGACAAGATGATGCCATTTTTATACTTCCCTGAAGATAAATCAGAATATATTCCAGCGATTATTACGTTAGTAGTCTTTATTATTGCTGCTGCAGTAGCATTATACTTTTTTTATAAGCATTCCCAGAAGCAAGAGAAACAGTTTAACATGGAATATAAAAACCAAATTGAAACACAATTAGATAATCAAAATAAACAGAAATAGTGGGGCAGAGATATCTGTCCTTTTTTATGTGGAAAACAAAATTTAAATCTCAATTTCTTCTTTCCTTTCATTCCATGTTTACACTCACTCTTTTTGCAAATACTAACGTTATCATGCAAAAAAAGGAGTAGTGGATATGCGATTTATACTTATATTCCTTTTATCTACCTCGTTATTAACTGCTTGTCAAAGTAAAGTTGAAACCTCAAAGACAGTTGAAATGTATAATACATCAGGTGATATGGTTGGAACGGCACAGTTATTGGAGTCTCCAGATGGTGTTCAAGTCAAATTAAAGTTAGAAGGTCTTACTCCCGGATTTCATGGTCTCGCAGTCCATGAATATGCAAAGTGCGAGGCTCCAGATTTCAAAAGCGCAGGTAACCACTTAGACCCAGAGGGGAAAGAGCATGGCTTAATGCATCCTAAGGGACCTCATTTAGGTGATTTACCTAATATTGAAGCGGATGCAGGGGGACTAGTTGATGAAGAACTTTTACTTCCAGCAGCAACGTTGAAAGACGGGAAAATGTCTCTATTAAGAGGAGAAGGGACATCATTAATTGTCATGGAATTACAGGATGATGGTGTATCACAGCCTAGTGGTAATGCAGGTGCTAGACTTATCTGTGGTGAGATTAAATCTGGAAAAGAGCAAGAGGCTACAGAATCACCAACTGACCCGACAGAATTTAATGAGAAACAAGAATAAAGGAAGCGCATAGGGCGCTTCCTTTATTTCGTATTAATAGCTGAAATTATTCTGTTTACACCGTCTTCTAATGTTTCACGTGGGCAAGCAATATTCATACGCATAAATTTCTCGCCTTCTTCACCGTAGCCCGCACCAGCATTCAGACCAACTTTTGCTTGTTCGTTAAAGAACTTCTGTATTTCTTTTGCGTTCATATTTAAGGAACTACAATCAATCCATACTAAATAAGTTCCTTCAGCATGTGCTACCACAAGGTCTGTATGTGTTTCTAATTCTTTTTTTACATATTGGTAATGACTATAGAGAATTTCTCTTAATCCATCAAGCCATTCTTCTCCATTGTTATAGGCTGCCTCTAAAGCAGTATTCCCCATTGTATTTAATCCGTGAAATCCTTGAATCGTAAACTGTTCATCTAACTTCTTCCGTATTTCGTTATTAGAAGTTACAGCATAGGATGCTTGTAGTCCAGCTAAGTTAAATGTCTTGGATGGCGCCATCATTGTGATTGTTCGATTAGCTATTTCCTCTGATAAGGAAGCAATGGGAATATGCTGTTTGTTAGGGAATGTCAAATCACCATGAATCTCATCTGATAAAATAAGCACATCGTAGTGAAGACTAAGCTTAGCAATTTTTTCTAGTTCATCTCGTGTCCAGACTCTTCCAACCGGATTATGTGGATTACAAAGAATGATTGCTTTAACACCCTGCTTAAGTTTTTCTTCCAAATCTAGAAAATCTATTTCATAACTATTTCCATTATAATGAAGAGTATTTTTTACAATATTTCGATTATGTGCTTCAATAACATTATAGAACGGTGTATAAACCGGGGTTTGTATTACTATTTTATCACCGGGATTAGTTAAAGCCTGAACAGCCATATGAAGCGTGGTTACAACGCCTGGACTAAAGGATAACCATTCCGAGTGGATATTCCAATCATGACGTTTGGATAACCAATTAACAATAGATCCTTTTACACTTTCATCAATTATCGTATATCCGTAAATTCCATGCTCTGCTCGTTCAATCAAAGCCTTATTAACAGCGTCAGGCGCTTTAAAGTCCATGTCAGCAACCCACATTGGTAGTACGTCTTCAGAATGAAATAAGTCTTTCACCATATCCCATTTGACAGAACGGGTGTTTTTACGATTATGTACCGTCTCAAAATATTCCACCATCAATACCTCCATTTTGTTATTACTATTATTATAACGCAAAAAGGGCAAAAAAAAGAGCAAAGCGTTTAATACGCCTTGCCTACAGGGGGAATACGAGAAAGTCTTACGTTATAAGTTTACCCCGATTTCATAAAGTTAAACATATTTTCTTAAATTTTTTTGATATCATGAAACTTTTTATCTAAACAAACGTTTACATATATAGAGGAGAAACGAGGGGGATGGCAATGCATGAGGAGCAAATGATTCAATTATTTAGGCAAAATCAAGCAGAGGGATTAAGACAATTCATAACGAAATATAAGCCAATGGTAGAACAATTCGCTTTTCAATTTGGAATAGCACGAGAGGGGATTCCAGAGATAGTAAAGGTGACCTTTCATAATCTGCTCCGAAGTATGGACCAATTTGTTCCTAGCCAACTTACTTTCCTTGTTCTTCAACAAACACAGAAAGCTATTAGGGATTTTCAGAGGAAACAAAAAAATATAATAAGTGAAAATGAATCATACAAACGTTATAGTTATTACTTTGAAAAACATGAACATATGATTATCCAGGGTTATTTAAGAGAGTTATCTAATAAATACAAACTCCCAATTATTTACTATTACTTTCATGCTTGTACAGTAGAAGACATTTCATTAATACTTAACGTGAAGTCAGAAACTTTACAAATGAGAATAGAGCAGGGTACCGATACTCTATATGAAAAATGTAAAAAAGTAGATACTACTTTCCCACTGTCATTTAATGACAAAGATATGGCTATTTTATTGGGTGAAATGAGATATGAATATGATCGATTACCTGAATTTAGTAATGTACAGGAAATTATGAGTTATGTGGAGACTTTAGGTCAAAAGCATAAATGGAGAAAAACATTTCCTATTATTGGTGGCATTATTGGACTTGCTGTATTTTCCTTTTTTTCAATTTCCTACATACAGGGAGAGAAAGAGCGCATCGCTATAGAAGAACAAGTTAAGTCTCAAGAAAATGAAACAGATGAATCTATAGAGGTTGGAATAGTTGGCGATTTAGAACCGGAAATTCTGAATTATTTAGAAGAAGCAAAAGAAAGACTTGCCATGGATTTTGGGGTCGAAAATGTAGATGATTTCCCAATGGTGAAAAGAGTGGAGCAAGTACTAGAAGATATCAAAACACATAGTCCTTCTAACTACATAAACGATGATTCCAAATATTATATCGATATGATGTTAACCCCACCATCTGTTATAGAGAAAAGACTACATCCAGATAATGTGGATACAGAACAGTCCTTTTCTGAATATCTTAATGTTGTCTCTATGTACGAATATGACTTTCAAGAATACTTACTTGATCTTCTTACGGAGTATCAGATTCCAATGGATGATTACGATGCTATTGTGTTGTCGCAAGGCAATCCGGGAAACTATGATGGTCCAGAAGAAATAATGGAATTTATTGTGCTTCTAAATCAACAAGGTTATGGGTTATGGGTAGATCCTGATAGTAGCCGGTTAAGAGTTGAGTTTTCCTATGAGCGCTTAAAAAATTACCTCACACAAATAGGATATCATGACGGGTATATAGAATATGTAGAAATAGCGCCAAAGATTAACAGCTATTATCTAAATAGTCGATTAGAAAGTGATAGTTGGAGAGAATCTATAGACATTCTTTTAAAATTGGAGTCATTACTGACAAACTATAAAGATGTATATGATGAGACATTTTATGATTCGTTAATATACAATGTTTATCAAGCGCTTTATGCATTTTTAGCAGGTCCAGAAGTTGCAAGACCACTAAAAGAACAAGATCAAGAAGTCTACTACACCTTTCTAGAGGAGCATGCAGATTCAGTCTATTGGGATATGGTAAACGAAGCGGTTAAGCATTGGGAAGCTAGCGAATGGATGCAAAGTGTCAATGCTGTCGATCCTATTATGGTGAGAATTCTTTTTGATGAACGTATTGGGTATGTTAAGCCAGAAGATATTGAAGAGATTAATACATACCCATTAGAGACTAGATCCATACCGATATATGATAAATATAAAGAGAATTTAGATGCTAGTTTATTAGAAGAACTAAGTCCATTTGAAATTGTCTCTTTATATGATTATTCTTATTCGAAAGATGAGGATGTCTATTTATCTTTACTATCTAATGAATTTCTTGCAGATAATTTAGATTTAGTGGAGAGTGCTCCTAATTTCG
The DNA here is from genome assembly GCF_001038485.1 of Ornithinibacillus californiensis. Lineage (GTDB taxonomy): Bacteria > Bacillota > Bacilli > Bacillales > Amphibacillaceae > Ornithinibacillus > Ornithinibacillus californiensis. The sequence continues at coordinate 31,443 of NZ_LDUE01000020.1, read as the reverse complement.
CTTTAACAGAATATCTATCCGATTCTACAGCCATTGTTCATTTAACGAATTGGGAGTTGATAAACGTAACTAGTATACATTTACAAAAAGAAAATGGGATTTGGAAAATTATTCAGAACTAGCAACCGATACAAAGGGGGGGAATCAATGCAAAGAGATAAAAAAGAACAGGATGACATTAAGGAAATAGTAACCATGTATAAGCCATTAGTGGAAGCATTTGTATTCCAATATGGGGTCGTTCCAAGTGATATTCCAGAAGTTGTACGTCAAACTTTTATAAATGCCTATCAGAAAATCCAGCAGTTTGAGAATAAAGAGATAAAAACATTTATCTATCAAACTACCGTTCAGTCTTTAAGGGCCTATGACAAAAGGATAGAAAAAGCTAGAAGAACAGGTGAAGTACTTAATGCCGATACCCAGTATGGCTATTATCTAGAAAAACAAACACATATCACTATACAGAACCTATTAGGTGAAATGGATTGGAAGGTTAAATTTCCCCTTATCCTACATCATTTACATGGAGAGACAAAGGAAGAGATTTCTAATATTCTTAAAGGTAATATTAACAAGCTGATACAGCGTGGGGAAAAGGAACTTGATGAGAAGTATAGGAAGGCTCTTAATCCCAATCTGGATAAATCTATGTCTGATATCTTACAAGAATTGAAATATGAATACGATAGATTACCAGAATTTATCAGCGCTCAAGACATTATGATAAGCATTAAAGTTGGTGATAAAACGCAACGATGGAAGAAGCTTTTGCCTACAATTGCAGGGGGTATAGGATTATTTCTATTTAGTCTTTTCTCTATCAATTATATAGAAGAACAAAAGCAGTTGAAACATCAGGCGGCACAGGAGCAAGAACAAACTGCGAAAGAAGCAGTTGTAGATAAAGAGGTAAATACAGAACCTGAAGATACTAATGATAAATTAGACCAGGAAATAGAAGAATATTTAGAACATGCCATTGAAGTGTTTGCAACGGATATTGGCTTGGGGGATGTTAGTAGTTTTCCGGTTGTTACAAATGTAGAATCAACCATTAATGAGTTAAGCCGACATCCTGATTCTTATATAGGTAACTGATTTTGATGAAACGAAGAGGTATATTGATACGATGTTAACTCTTCCGTCGTCTGCAATTGAAAAATTGGACCAACCTGAAGATATCAGTGCTCAATCATTTATATCGTTATTACACGTCTATTCTATGTATGAAGGTGAATTCCAAGATTATCTAATACGAACCATTAGCGGTATCCCTACTAATGAGTATGATAAACTTGTTGAAATGCTAGACAATACCGAACAATATGATGGTCCAGATGAACTAAAGAAGTTTTTAGAAATTCTAAATAAACAAGGTTATTATTTGGCTAGCGAACCTGAGTATGGCTATATTACTGTGAAAGCAGACTATGAAGAACTTATGCATAAGCTCAAATCAAAAGGATTTAGTGAGGCTCACCTTAGTGTTGTGGATTTTTTCGCTAAGCAAAATAACATAAACTGGTCGGAATGGCATGAAATGGATGACTATTTATTAGAGTTAGAATCACTTATTGATAATCATTATGAGGAATATGATGAAGGTTTATTAAGAGAATTATTCATGTATATGGATAATTATCTTGATCAGTATTTAAGGACTTGGGATGGATTGGAGACAGTAACTGAACAGGAAAAAGAAGAATATCAGCAATTCCTTAAAAATCATCCTGACTCCGTTTATTGGGGATTTATAAACAGCATTATAATTGAATGGGAAGAAAATGAGTGGAGAAGACATGGGGATTATATCTTTACTGACAATCTTAGATTTCTTTTCGATGAAAGATTCCAAAACGTGAAATATGAAGATATTATTAGGATTAGTACTTGGCCTTATACAAGTAATACCGGTGCAACATATCGGGATTACAGTAGTAGTTTAGATTCTAATTTGTTGACTAACCTTAAGCCTCTAGAAATCGTTTCATTATACGCATATTCCTATGAAAAAGAAGATAACAATACTTCTACGTCTTTGCTTTCAACAAGAAGCCCAAAAGAAGAGCTATTTGATGATTGGTTTGAGATTAGAAATGTTGGTGGTATTGCGTTGACGGACTTTACGTCTGATAATTCAGCAGTGGTATCCTTCGTTAATTGGGAACGAGAAATTATTATCTCTGTAGAATTAGTAAAAGAAGCTGGTGTTTGGAAAATAATACAGTAAAAAAGGGGTTGGGACAAAAGTTTCCTAATAAACACTATCCGAATAATTCTTGTATAGTGCATATAACCCGCACCGGAAATATACTCCGCTTTCCGCGGGCGGCTGGTGAGCCTCCTCAGAGCTAACGCTCTTGCGGGGTCTCACCGATGCCTTTCCCCCCGCAGGAGTCTCCGTATATTTCCGGTGCTAGTATAGTGGATTATTCGGACTTTTAATTAGATATATTCGTTATGTCCCAGCCCGTTCTTTTATTATTTCAACCGTTTTTCTAGTTCTTCCTTCTCTACTTCAAAACCTGGCTTGCCAAGCAAGGCAAACATATTTTTCTTATATGCTTCTACACCAGGTTGATCAAATGGATTTACTCCTAATAAATATCCACTTAACGCACAGGCTTTTTCAAAGAAGTAAACTAAATATCCGAATGTATAGGCATCAAGTGCCGGTACGTTAATGATAAGGTTAGGCACGCCACCATCCGTATGAGCAAGCAATGTACCCTGGTAGGCTTTATCGTTAATTTCATGAATCGTTTTACCAGCAAGATAATTCAGTCCATCCGAATTATTTTCTTCTTCTTCAAGCGTCAAGTCTAATTTAGACTGGTTCACATGAAGTACAGTTTCAAACAAGTCACGTCGTCCATCTTGAATATACTGACCTAATGAATGTAGATCTGTTGAAAAATTAGCAGATGTCGGATAGATACCTTTTTGGTCCTTTCCTTCACTTTCGCCATAAAGTTGTTTCCACCATTCGGAGAAGTACTGTAAAGCCGGCTCGTAGTTCACAAGCATTTCAATGGTTTTTCCTTTGTTGTATAAAACGTTTCTAACTGCTGCGTATTGGTAAGCAATATTTTTTTCCATAGAAGGTTCACTGAAATCAACCAATGCATCTGCTGCACCTTGCATCATTTCATCAATATTAATACCACTAACAGCAATTGGCAATAATCCTACTGCTGTTAAGACAGAGAAACGGCCACCAACATCATCTGGGATGACAAAGGTCTCATATCCAGCTTCATCTGCAACACCTTTAAGAGCACCTTTTGCTTTATCCGTTGTTGCAAAAATTCGTGTTTTTGCTTCTTCCATTCCATATTTGTCTTCTAAGTACTTTTTAAAGATACGGAAAGCTATAGCAGGTTCTGTAGTTGTACCACTTTTTGAAATAATATTGATTGAAAAGTCTTTACCTTCCAGAACATCAAATAGCTCCTTCATGTAAGTAGAGCTCATATGATGGCCAACAAAGATAATTTGTGGAACTTTTCGTTGCTCTTTGGAAAGCATGTTTTGGAAAGAATGATTTAACATTTCCAGTGCTGCTTTAGCCCCTAAATAAGAGCCCCCAATACCAATTACAAGTAGGATATCAGAGTCTTTCTGAATCTTTTCTGCACTTGTTTTGATTCGAGTATATTCTTCCTTGTCATAATTTTTTGGGAGATCAACCCATCCTAAAAAATCATTTCCAGGGCCAGTTTTATTATGTATTGCTTGGTGAGCAACAGTAACAAACTCAGATAAATTATCAATTTCTTCTTTATTAATAAAATCTAATGCATGCTGATAGGAAAATTGTATATGTGACATATTGTCCTCCTTTAATAGCCATTATAGATTAGTTTCCGTTTAAGATTTATAAAAATACATAGAAGAAGAGGCTTCTCCTATCAATATTATCAGTGAAGGTAATGTTGATGGGAGAAGCCTCTCTTTCCTAAAGTTTTAGTTCTTAAATTCTGACTGTTCGATCCACTCTTCAAGTTTTTCTTTAAGCGTGTTAAAACCTGCAGTGTTGTCTTCAGTTCTAACTGGTTGCTTAGCTTGAGGCTTTGGTGCTTGTTTCTTAGGTGCTTCCTCAGTTGCACGGATAGATAAAGAAACTTTATTTTTTTCTTCATCAATATTTAATACTTTAACTTTCACTTCATCACCAACTGAAAGGTGTTCATTAAGATCTTTCACGAATCCGTGAGTTACTTCAGAAATATGAACTAATCCTTGAACTTCATCATTAAGTGCAACAAATGCACCATATGGTTGAATTCCAGTTACTTTACCGTTAATAATCTGTCCTACTTCAATTTTATCTGTCATGCTGAACATCTCCTATACCTTCGTTTCTTTTCACACAATAAATAATTTTACCATACATTTTGGTTTAGGGCAAAAATATTATGTTTGCCATGGTATGGATGTAATTAATATGTCATCCTCATTGATAACGAAATCGTGACTTGGATTAAAAATCCATTCTTCTTCACGCAAAATTCCAAGCAAGAGGTGATTCTTCTGTTTCATTTCATATAGAACCTCTATAAAAGGTTGGTTAATAAATTTGGCTGGTGTTTTAAAGTGCTGAAATTGCTGCTTTTTTAACAGGTGGATAACCGTTTCAAATGGTTTCTCTCTGCTTTTAAACACTTCCTGATAAAGGAGGGCACTCATAAAATCATTGGGGCGAAGTATCGTACTGGCACCCGCCCGAACAGCGTTATCCACTTGATTCATCGTCATGATTTCTACGATAATCGGAATGAATTCATTGTTCCCTCTAACAGCAACTACTGTTAGGATGGACTGATTGTCAGATTGCTTTTCATTCTTATGGTTATCCCCACTTATGACAACTTTAGTTGCCTTTTGAATATTGGCCTTTTGGAGAAAATAATCATCAGTTGGGTCGCCATGAATAAAATGGATCGGAAAATGCCGATAAGACATTTGTGAAAGGGTTTGATCAATGAGTACAATTTCAGCTTTAGGATCTTTTTTTAAAATGGTATCCATCAGTATCCGGGTACGTTCATTCCAGCCGATTAAGATAATGTGGTTTTCTCCTTTATAAGCAACTTTACCTTGGGATAAATCGTTTTCATGTTGTACAGTTGAGGCTGCAAATTGTGTAATATAAAAGGTGAGTAATCCCCCTCCAGTTAGAATTAATACAATCCCAATTAATCGTCCTACTGTGGTTAATGGGACATAATCACCATAGCCGACGGTCGCACCTGTCACTACTGCCCACCAAACTCCATCAAAAATAGTCGGAAACTGCTCTGGTTCAATAAAATGTATAATTGTACCAAAGAGTACCATGACGACCAGTATGGTTAAAAATAACCGAATTAAAATTGGAAGCCGAAAGTAAATATGTTTAAAAATCTCGAGTGTCATTTTCTCACCTAATTAATTAGCTGTGTTTATTTAGTATGTACATTTTTCCTAGAACTATAGAAAAGAACCTACACCAGTATGGTATAGGTTCTATAATTTAAATATTCATTAATGTGTTTTTAAGACTAGTATAGACTTCGTTCCAGAGCTTTTCTTCTTGTCTAAAGCTTTCTGTCATTGTTTGAATCATTTCATTGAATTTTTCTTTATAGTTTTCGGCTTCTTTATCTGGTAAGTCTGCTCGAATTTCATCAACAAATTGTTGTACGTATTCAGCACGAGGTCCCCACTTTGCTACTTCGTTTCCATCTGTATCAATAAAAATGAAAATTGGTATGGAGCGTGATTTACCTTTTGTTAGGTATTGATCCATTAACTCTAGATTTTGATCGCGCAATAACATACGTACTTCCATATTTGTTTTTTCGGCTAAGTGAAGTAGAATCGGTGTATTCATCATGGCATCTCCACACCAATCCTCTGTTAATACGATTACTCGTAACTTCTTATCCTTAAGGTTGTTAAAGAAATCGGTATCCTCAGGGGCAGTAAAGGAATTATAGATATGGAGTAGGTTTTCTTTATGTGTTTCCATTTCTTCTATGTATTCTTGATGAGTCATAGCTTTTTCAAACCAGTCATTTAAAGTCATGTGGAGCCCTCCTAATAATTGTTACTTAAATTCTAATAATAATTCTATCTTACGTAAATAAAAGTGCTCGTTTACTCTATAATTTGGTATGATAAAACTAATTGATACATATAAGAAGGGTTGTTAAAATATGGAAAAAATAAATAGAGATTTTTTACTAGATCTTCTACAAACTCCATCCCCATCTAGTGATGAGGTAGCGATACAAAGAAAAATGCGAGATTATTATAAGGAATTTGCGGATGAGGTGTTGACAGATAACGCTGGGAATGTGATTGGTGTTCTTAATCCGGATGCTCCATTTAAAGTATTATTAGCTGGACATTGCGACGAAATTGCACTTGTTGTTAATCGTATTGATGAAAATGGTTATTTACATTTTGATAAAATGGGTGGCATCAATCCAAAAGCGGCCGTTGGAATGAAGACGACTGTACTTGGCTATGTGAAAACGGTCACTGGAGTTATCGGTGTCAATGCCCAACATCATGGTGGTTTGAAAAATGAGTTTGATCTAGAGGATTTATTTATTGATTGTGGATTCCGGACAAAGGGGGAAGCAGAGCAGTTTGTGCAAATTGGAGACCTGGTTGTTTATAAGACAGAGCCAGAAATTCTAATGGATCGCTATGTTTCAGGTAGAGGCTTAGATAACCGTACTGGTGCATTTATTGTTGCTGAGGTCCTTAGACAATTGAAGAAGAAAGGTTGCCAGGTAGGAGTATATGCAGCGAGTACGGTGAACGAAGAGACTAACATGGGTGGAGCGTATTTTGCTGCAGCGGGAATTGAACCCACAATGGCAATTGCATGTGATGTTACATTCGCAACAGATTATCCAGGTGTAAACAAAAATAAGCATGGTGATGTCCGACTTGAGAAAGGTCCAGTACTAGCTAAGGGTGCTCCTATTAATCGAAAAATTAATGAGCTGTTAGAAAAAACTGCGAAGAAGCTTCAAATGGATGTCCAGTATGAACTTACACCACGTCATACAGGAACAGATGCAGATAAAATGCGTTATACTGGCCGAGGTGTTCCAGTTTCTCTAGTATCATTACCATTACGTTATATGCACTCACCAGTAGAAACAGCAAGTCTTGAGGACATTGATCAAGAAATAAAGCTACTAGTGGAAATGATAAGTGAATTAACCGGGGAGGAGAGCTTGAACCCGTTAGATTAATGGTTTTAGGTAAAGGTGACAGGGAATTCCCCCTGGTACCTTTTTTATTTGTATTTATTGGTTCCAAAAAAAATATCTCGAATTCAAACAAACCCCTTTTCAAAATATTGCATGGTGTGTATAATAGTAATTGACAATAAAATATCGATTCCATCTTCGGGGCAGGGTGCAATTCCCGACCGACGGTAATGAACATTCGTTCTAAGTCCGTGAGCTGATTGAACTTCATCAATCAGTTGACCTGGTGTAAATCCAGGACCGACAGTTAAAGTCTGGATGGGAGAAGATGTCGAGCCGAGCATTGGTACATGATTATATGTGCCTATATTTCCTATGAATTTAACGAACCCTAAAGCCCCGATTAGGTCTGGCTTTAGGGTTCTTCTTATGTAGGAAAAGGCTATCCTTCATCACGAGATTGGAATCGATAACTAGATGAAGGAGGAATGGATGATGCAAAAATCATCTAATTTAGCAAGACTTATTATTTTATCTTTACTGGGAGCTGTTTCGTTATTATTATTCTTTATTAATTTCCCACTCCCTTTATTACCAAGCTACTTGAAGGTAGACTTTAGTGATGTACCTGCCATTATGGCTTCTCTTATTTTTTCACCATTAGCTGGTGTAATTGTAGTTGCGGTAAAAAACGTCCTTTACTTAGCAATAGGTGGGGGAGATATTGTTGGTGTAACAGCTAACTTCTTAGCAGGTGCCCTGCTCGTATTACCGATTGGTATTCTTTATCATAAGTTTAAAAATGTAAAGAGTATTGTATCTGGCCTTGTTACTGGAACGATCATTATGGCAGTTGGTATGGGTGTGTTTAACTATTTCATTCTCTTACCAGTTTACTCAGTAATGATGGGTTGGGGAGATATGACTCACGCAGCTAAGTTGGGAACAGTTGTTATAGGTATCTTGCCGTTTAATATTATTAAAGGGATTATAGTAGGTGCTTTATTTGTACCTATCTTTATAAAAATGCGTCGTTGGATTGAGCAGCAACAAGCTAAATTTGTATAATTAAATCTTACTTTAGAAGACTACTATTTTGTTTCATACAATATAGTAGTCTTTTTTACGCAGATCTAACACACTATATGATTAAAGGAGGTATGGCGAAATGAAAATACGCCTTTCAGATTATAATGAAGATTGGGCAGAAATGTTTCATACTGAGGTAAATGTTCTTAAAGAGATATTCGGTGCGGAGATTCTTAGATGTGAACATTTTGGTAGTACTTCCGTGCCTGGAATGAAGGCAAAACCTGTTATCGACATGATGTGTATCGTTCAAGACATTGATAAGGTTGATTCATTTAATAACCTCATGGCATCACTAGGATATGATATTGCTGGAGAATGGGGGATTAAAGGAAGGAGATTATTTCGAAAGGGTGGGGAAAACAGAACTCATCATATACACTTTTACCCATTGAATCACTCAGAAATAAATAGACATTTAATTTTTCGAGACTACCTCAAGAGTCATCCAGAGGCAGTCGCAAAGTATAGTGAATTTAAGAAATCGCTGGCCCGACGTTTTGAAAATACGAGTGATTATAGTCCTGCAAAGAGAGACTTTGTTAAGGAAATGGAGAAGCAAGCACTTTTATGGCAGGAAAAGCCGCGGAAACAATAAAGAAACGCTTGGAAGTGATCAGCCCCCAAGCGTCTTATACATAATTTAAATTACTTTTTCTTCGGAACAACACCAACTGTACATCTTGAAATACAGATTAGGTTATCCTCTTCATCAACAATATTTACTTCCCAAACCATAAAGGATTTACCGACATGAGCTGGTTTAGCTTTAGCGGTTACGACACCGTCGCGTTTGCTTTTCACATGGTTGGCATTGATTTCAATCCCAAATACATGATACTTTTCTAGTTCAACATGTAAGCAAGCTCCCATACTTGCAGCTGATTCTGCAAGTGCTACACTAGCTCCACCGTGAAGGTAGCCTAGTGGCTGGTGAGTCCGCTTATCTACTGGCATAGTCATGACAACTAAATCCTTTTCTAAAGAAACAGATTCGATACCAAGTGATTCCATAAGTGTATTGTTTAATTCCATCAGAACTCCCCCTAATTTAAAATGATTTTGTGTTCGTTCTTAGATGAAATAGTTAATCAATAATGAAATTCCTAATAAAAAGCCATAAATTGAATTGGTCTTTCCAGTTAGAACCATTGCAGGCATCATTTCTAAAGGTTCTGTTTTTCCTTTAAATCCTTTTACAACTTTGATGGCAGGTATAACTGCTATAAACGTAATAAGAGAATATAGTGGTAAAAATCCTACGATAATTAAATAAGCCGTAAAGTAGAATGCAATAAAGAATAGTACTCCTAGAAAACGTACCGCATTCTTTCTTCCTAATAATATTGCAAGTGTTTTACGGCCACCTTTTTCGTCTCCATCTAAATCACGAAGATTATTAGAGAACATAATACAGCCAATTAGAACAGCTACTGGTATAGAAATAAAGATAACGATACTGTTAAGTGTCCCTGTTTGGATATAATAACTAATTCCAATAATAACCGTACCCATGAAAAATCCTGAGAATACTTCACCAAATGGTGTGGTAGCTATTGGAAGTGGACCACCTGTATATAGGTAACCAAATAACATACAAACTAGTCCGATAACAGCAATCCACCAACTAGATTCGATACAAATATATATTCCTAGCAGAAGTGCAATCCCATAAAAAATTAGTGCTAGTCGAAGTACAGTTTTTGGGGGAATACCATCGCGTACTATTGTTCCTCCAATACCAACAGATTCCTCGGAATCGAGTCCACGAACATAATCATAGTATTCGTTAAACATATTGGTAGCTGATTGAATGAGCATGGAAGCGATAAGCATTGCTAGAAATACTAGTATATTAATTCCATCTGTGTTTAATGCGACCATCGTACCAACAAATACAGGTACAAATGATGCTGTTAATGTATGTGGCCTGAGTAATCGCCACCATACCTGAAAGCCATCACGTTCATTTAAGGCTTTTTTGATATGATCTTTATCTGTTGCCATGATTGTAATCCCCTTATCTTTCAATATCATTATAAGTTTAGGCAAAATTAATGGGAGTGTCAACGAAGTAGCAACAATAGAGATAAATTTTGAAATGAAGAAGCGATTTTGGGTCATAATAATACTTATTTTGGAAGATTAATCAATAAAGCTGATGAGTAGATAGTAGTTTTCTTGAGAAACTATGGAAAAAAGAATAGAATAAAGTTGGACTATTATGTACTAACGGAGGGCAATTAAATGATAGAGGTTAAAGAGGAAACGCTTGAATCCACTTTAAGAAAAGTGATTCAAGGCTTACAACCCTCTAAATCAAGACTAGTTAGTTTCACAAAAAGAGTAGATAAAGTTGATCCTCTTCAGTTTTTTGAAGCAGGTTACCATTTACATATGAATCGTTCTTATTGGAAAAGTACGATAGATAACTTTACTCTAGTAGGAATAGGCAATGCTTTTTCTATTCGAGAGGAAAATCCTTATCTTTTGAAAGATAAGTGGAATGCTTTACTAAATCAGGCTGTGATTAATAATCCTTACCAATTATCAGGTACAGGTATTGTTTCTATAGGTGGGATGGATTTTGACCCTTTAAAATCGAAGACTAGACTTTGGCAAAACTTTTCTTCCAATGAATTGCGAGTCCCGCAATTTATGTTAATGGTGAATGAGGAACGAGCATATTTAACAGTAACCGTTAATGTTACTAGTAATGATGACCCAGTTGCGATTAGTGAGGAGCTCACAAAAAATGAGGAATACCTCTTCAAAGATAATAAATTGGTCAGCAACAACCCAACTATCGTGGAAAAAGAAGAAGTAGAACCGGAGAACTGGAAGAAGACTGTTCGAAAAGCAACCGAGCATATATCTTCGGGACAAGCTAAAAAGGTAGTATTAGCTCGTGAGCTAAGATTGAAATTCACAGAAGAAGTACAAGTATCAGGTGTTCTTCGCCAATTATTAGAATCACAACCGACTAGTTATATTTTTGCTTATGAACAAGGAAAGGACTGTTTCGTTGGTGCGACACCAGAACGGTTAGTGAAAGTAGAAAGAAATGAACTGTTGTCTACTTGTCTGGCTGGAACGGCTCCAAGAGGTACGAACGAAGCCGAGGATAACGAGCTTGGGCACAAGTTACTCCATGATGTAAAAAATCGTAAAGAACATGAATTTGTTGTGCAAATGATTAAACAATCTTTAGAAGAATTTTGCAAGGAAATAAATGTGCCCGAACATCCAGTACTTTATAAATTAAGAAATCTACAGCATTTATATACACCTGTGCGAGGGGTATTTAAAGAAGAACAGTCCATCTTTGATGTCGTTCAAAAACTACACCCTACTCCCGCCTTAGGGGGAGAGCCACGAGAAGAAGCGTTAACCTTTATTCGTGAACAAGAGTTATTAGATAGAGGCTGGTATGGAGCCCCAATTGGATGGATTGATAGTAATCAGCATGGTGAGTTCGCTGTTGCAATTCGTTCGGCATTACTTCAAGGGGATAAAGCGTCTTTGTTTGCTGGTTGCGGTGTAGTGAAGGATTCAGATCCTGAAGCGGAATTTGAAGAAACGAGAATTAAATTTTTACCGATGTTAAACGTCCTAGGGGGATAACAGATAATGAACCATATTGAAGACTTAACTAGATACATAGCCAACTTTGTCGATGAACTATCTAAAAGCGGATTAACCGATGTTGTTATTTCTCCTGGGTCACGCTCAACACCATTAGCGATGACTATTGCTGAGCATCCAGATATTAAAGAATGGATTGTGCTTGATGAACGTTCGGCTGCTTTTTTTGGCTTAGGATTAGCTAAACAAACAAAGCGACCTGTTGCACTAGTTTGTTCATCAGGTACAGCAGCGGCAAATTATTTTCCTGCGATAGTAGAGGCACACCAGAGTAGAGTTCCCCTAATTGCTTTAACAGCTGACAGACCACATGAACTACGAGACATTGGTGCTCCTCAAGCTATCGATCAAATAAGGCTTTATGGAGACTATGTGAAGAACTTCCATGAGATGGCTTTGCCTGAATCAAGTGAAGGTATGTTACGTTATGCTAGAACAAGAGCAGCCCGTGCTGTCAATGAAGCTTCAACCGGGAATCCTGGTCCCGTTCACTTGAATTTTCCTTTTCGAGAGCCGCTAGTTCCCGATTTCTCTCTAGAAAATGTGTGGGGAGAGCCTCTACGAGAACCATTTACGATATGGCATGAAGGAAATAAGAAGCTTTCTGAAGGATTTCTGAAGCACTTTGCTAATAAATTATACGCCAATAAGAAAGGCGTTATCGTGTGTGGTCCACAAGTGGATGAAGATGTTGCAGAAGCAGTCTCCATTCTAGCTGAGAGCTTGGGCGTTCCTGTGTTAGCAGATCCACTTTCGCAGCTAAGAACTGGTACACACTCAACAACTAATATTATTGAAGGCTATGATGCATTTCTACGGAATGAAAAGATAAGGAAAGCGCTAAAGCCAGATTACATACTGCGTTTCGGAGCAATGCCTGTGTCGAAGGCTTATCTTTTTTACTTGAAGGATAATCCTGATGTAAATCAGTACGTCATCGAGGAGCATGAAGGGTATCGGGAACCAGTTGGTAATCCAACAGAATTTATTATTGCTGACCCAATCTCCTTTTGTTCAGACCTATTAGAAGCAGGTTCCTCAGTACATGCAGATGAGACGGAATGGTTAAATACGTGGAAAGAAATGAATAAGATAGTGAAATCTCATTTAGCAACTTCTTCCGATGGTTCGCTTACAGAAGGAGAAGCGGTAAGACAGTTAGTTGATGTCGTACCGGATAATAGCAGTCTATATGTTGGTAACAGTATGGCTATTCGCGATGTGGATACGTTTTTACAGACAGGTGAGAAGAAACTAACCTTACTTGCTAATCGTGGAGCGAATGGTATTGATGGTATGGTTTCTAGTGGTATTGGGGCTTCGGCTTCTGGCCAACCTGTTACATTGTTATTAGGTGATTTATCCTTTTACCATGATATGAACGGTTTGCTTGCTGCTAAACAATATAACCTCGACATTACAATATTAGTTGTCAATAATAATGGAGGGGGAATCTTTTCATTTTTACCACAAGTATCAAGTGAAAAACACTTTGAAGCATTGTTTGGTACACCGTTGGATATAGAATTCAAACAGGCGATTGAAATGTATGGGGGGTCTTATCATAATCCGAAGAGCCCTAACGAATTAAAAGAAGCGTTATTAAAGAGTTATGGTGAAAAAGGGTTGTCTGTTGTAGAAGTAAAAACGGATCGAACGGAGAATCTTCACTGGCATCGTGACCTTTGGAAAGGTATTGAGGAAGAAATACTAAAGTCGGTGTTCCAGTGAGAAAAGTAATTAGAGATTGCCAATATTGGTATGAAGTCTATGGTAATGGTGAAGCAGTAGTCTTGCTACATGGTTTTACTGGAAGTACGAAGACGTGGAAGTATTTTGTCGAGAAGTACCAATCAGAATTCAAAATAATAGTAATCGATTTACCAGGCCATGGACGAACGATCACACCTTCACCTATCTCCATGGAGCAATGTTGTTACGATCTTCATGCTATCTTAACAGATGCTGGAGTAAACAGTTTTCATTTAGTTGGGTACTCGATGGGAGGTAGAACAGCCCTCACCTACGCGATGTATTTTCAGGAACAGTTGAAGTCGCTTATACTAGAAAGTTCCTCTCCTGGCCTTGCAACAGAAGAGGAACGTATTGGTAGAATGGCCAATGATGAAAATCTAGCAATTAAACTTGAAGCAAATGGCGTTAAAGCTTTCATTGATTTTTGGGAAAAGATTCCACTGTTTGAAACGCAGAAAAGTCTACCGGAGGATGTTGTTGCTGAAGTGCGAAATGAACGGCTTTCCCAGACAAAAGAAGGACTAGCCTTATCACTACGAGGTATGGGTACCGGGAGTCAACCTAATTGGTGGGGGAAACTGTCAAGTGTAACAAAACCAGTTTTATTACTTGTTGGGGAGAAGGATAATAAATTTATTCAATTAAATAAAAAGATGCATGAATCCCTTTCTAACAGTAAATTGAAGGTAGTAGAAAATGCAGGACATGCAATTCATGTGGAAAGACCAGCATTTTTTGGTAAAATAGTAGAGGAGTTTATTTTAGCAAATAGGAAAGTGTAAAATTCTTTCCAGATTGCATAAGAGAAACATAGCGAAAGCTAAATACATAGCAATTTAAGGAGGATTTCCATGACTGTACAATGGGAAAAAGTTCGTGATTATGAAGAAATAATTTATGAAAAATATAATGGTGTTGCAAAAGTAACCATTAATCGACCTGAAAAGCGCAATGCTTTCACACCAAGAACTGTAAATGAGATGATTGATGCTTTTGCAGATGCTCGTGATGATTCATCTGTAGGAGTGATTATCCTTACAGGTGCAGGTGATCTAGCATTTTGTTCTGGGGGAGACCAATCCGTTCGAGGTCACGGAGGATATGTTGGAACAGACCAGATTCCGCGTCTTAATGTATTAGACTTACAACGCTTAATTCGTACCATCCCTAAACCAGTTATTGCAATGGTAGCAGGTTATGCAATTGGTGGTGGCCATGTCCTTCACGTCGTATGTGATTTAACAATCGCTGCAGACAATGCAAAATTTGGACAAACTGGACCAAAAGTTGGTAGCTTCGATGCAGGTTATGGTGCAGGACTACTAGCAGAAATGGTTGGTCAAAAACGTGCACGTGAAATTTGGTATTTATGCCGTCAATATAATGCGGAAGAAGCATATGAAATGGGCATGGTAAACAAAGTAGTACCATTAGAGAAATTAGAAGAAGAAACGTTACAATGGTGTGAAGAGATCTTAGAAAAATCACCAACTGCACTACGATTCTTAAAAGCATCCTTTAATGCAGCTACTGATGGCTTAGCAGGTCTGCAACAAATGGGCGGAGATGCAACGCTTCTTTACTACACAACCGATGAAGCAAAAGAAGGTAGAGATGCATTCAAGGAGAAAAGAAAGCCAGACTTTGGTCAATTCCCACGTTTCCCTTGATTCATGGGTATTGATTAATCAATCTTAAATATGCCAACGTAAAAGAGGCTGGGACAATACTCATAAGTTTTTATCTAAAGATGAACCTTGCACAATTTAGCTCCGGAAATATACGCAGACTCCTGCGGGAGGAAAGGCATCGGTGAGACCCCGAGAATGCACCTGCGTCTGCAAGTATCGCTACGCAGAATGCTTCCTCGGTGCAAGGCTGCAAAGAAGTCAATTCATGTAGCAGCCTGGCTCACCAGCCGCCCGCGGAAAGCGGAGTATATTTCCGGAGCGGGGTTGGAGCGACAAGATAGCATTTTCTTTAGTTAAAATACTTGTGTTTGTCCCATCCTCTTTCTTTTAAATTGAGGTGATATATATGGCAGAAGTAATACCACACTGGCTGACAAAGCAAGCATTTCTTTCTCCCAATCAGCCTGCAATGGAGCTAGTAGACGGTACTACAATTTCATTTTCCGAGTTAATGAATAAAAGTCAAAGCTTCGCAAAACAATTAGCTTCCCTTGGGGTTAATAAGGGAAGCCATATAGGAATATTATCAAATAACCATCCAACTATGATTGTTGCTGTGCATGCCCTAAGTTATCTAGGTGCGGTGGCAGTGTTATTAAATACAAGATTAACGGCTGAAGAGTTAAATTATCAGGTTAAGGATGCCGATGTACATACAGTTATTACACAAGACAATCTAATAGATCAAGCGAAAGAGCTAAAAGTAGATCTGGTTAACAGCTTTTCTCAAGTAGAAAGCAAACCACAACTAGAAATAGAGCTTCTGACAGAAATAAATCTGGATGATCCATTTACTATCATTTATACATCTGGAACTACTGGGTTTCCAAAAGGTGTCATCCATTCGTATGGGAACCATTGGTGGAGTGCTGTAGGGTCTGCATTAAACCTCGGACTAACGGAATCTGATAAATGGCTTGCTGTGTTACCATTTTTCCATGTTGGGGGACTGTCGATTTTTCTTAAGAGTGTTATCTATGGTATGCCGGTATATTTATTGGAGAGATTTGATGAACAAGTCGTGCTAAACGCCATTCAAAATCGAGGTGTAACGATAGCTTCAGTGGTAACAGTGATGGTCCAACGCATACTAGAATTATTAAAAGATAACCAATTCCCTAGTCATTTTCGTTGCATGCTCTTGGGAGGCGGTCCAGCCCCTGTTCCTTTATTAGAAAAAGCAAAAGAAAAAAGTATCCCAGTGTTTCAATCTTTCGGCATGACGGAAACTTCTTCTCAAGTTGTCACACTTAGTCCTCGTGACGCTTTAGAAAAAATAGGTTCTGCTGGAAAGGCTCTATTTCCAGCGCAAATTCAAATTAAGGATTGTGAGCCAGAAGAGATTGGTGAGATTCTTGTTAAAGGTCCAATGGTTACAAAAGGTTATTATAATAACCAAGAAGCTAATCAAAATAGTTTCAATGATGGTTGGCTTTCAACTGGGGATTTAGGGTACGTAGATGATGAAGGATTCTTGTTTGTAGTGGACCGTAGAAAGGATTTAATCATTTCAGGTGGTGAGAATATTTATCCATCTGAAATAGAAAGTGTATTATTGGCATTTGACGGTATAAAAGAAGTTGGTGTTACTGGTAAACCAGATGATCATTGGGGCCAAGTGCCAATTGCGTTTATTGTACCTAACAATAATACTATTTCAAAGGAGGAAATACTCAATTTTGCTCAGCAAAAGTTAGCAAAGTATAAGCTTCCTAAAGAGATTCACATTATAAATAGTTTACCTAGAAATGCATCCAACAAGCTGCTACGAAATAAATTATTAGACTTACTTCGTTAAGAGTTCATTCACTTCATACATTCTTTTCCTGTTTTAAGCCAAATTAAAACTAGGAGGTGTGTTATATGGAGAAAAAGAAATACTATGTAGAAATCGGTAGTGGTGAGATTTCACAAGAAAAATACCAAAATAATGATAGCTTCACCATTCATGCAACGGCTGATGAAGTGGCTATTCTAAGGGCAAAATTAACCAACATGCATGACTCTTCGCAGCAAAGCTTTTGGAGGGCGCACGTTCCAATCGTTCCATATCACAATGATAGGGCGAATGATGACTATGATTCGGAGATGGTAGAAGTCTATCAAATGTTGTATGAGCTAGGCGATGATACTGCAAAAAGTCATATCGAAAGTATAGGAATATTAGGAGAAAATCATATTTAAGAGAACCTGGGAATAGGATAAAACATCTTATTCCTTTTTACTTTGTTTAATATTAGTAGATTAGAGGGAATAGTAGAAGTAGCAAGTTATAGGGGGAAGTAGATTGATGAGATTAAGTATAATACTTATTGTGATTAGCTTATGTATTGCCATTGTCCTTCCATCATCAGCTAAACCAGGAAATGGAGAAGAACAGAACGATACCCAATATGCTATTACCCATGATCAAATTGTACAGTTAACTGATAACTTTATGGACATTCTGGTCCAAAAAACAGATGAAAATTACCAAGTTAAGGATCATCACAATAAAGCATCATTAATAGAGGTATTTAAGAGTGTTATTAGCGAAGAAGTCGTAAAACCATATGTTGATTATTATTTTCATGAAAAAAATGGGGCATTATATATAATTCCTACAGAAACACCACCATGGTTTGATAAACAGAATGAATATGATGTGATACAATTAGAGAATAATAAAGTCTTGGTTCAGCAAAAAAATCAATCTGAACTGTACGGAGATTACAGTTTAGAAATTGAGTTCACATTTGCAGACCAGGAATGGAAGATTACAAATATAACACATCAATGATAACGTTGAAGGTAGCTGAATTATGTTTACATTTAGAGATTTTTATCAAAATGAGATTCGATTTTCTTTTAGTGACCGTCCATTTTCGAATAATCCAAAGCATGTCTGGGTAATATGCCGATTTGAAGAGAAATGGTTGTTAACAAAGCACAAGGACCGTGGTCTAGAGTTTCCCGGTGGAAAAGTGGAAGAAGGTGAGAGTCCTGAAGATGCAGCACATCGAGAAGTAATGGAAGAAACTGGCGGTACGATTAAAGAAATTAATTACTTAGGGCAGTATCATGTGGCAGGGAAAGCAGGACATGTTATTAAAAATGTATATTATGCAGAAGTAGAGTCCTTAGAAGTACAAGATACCTACTATGAAACGGAAGGCCCCGTTCTTCTTGAAACGATTCCTAATAACGTAAAATACAATAATAAATTTAGTTTTATTATGAAGGATGATGTTTTAACCTATTGTTTAGAGAAGTTAAATAAATAAAAACACCTCAAGGCTTGAGGTGTTTTTATTTAAATGAGAATAATTTCCAGTCCAAGTGTTTTACTGATATAATTTTTATAATATTAAAAATTGGTGATCTATTTATGTTAGTTTTTACAATCTAGGCAAGAAGGTTATTATTTATAGTGAAAAGATTAAAAGGTAGGTGTTTAAGTGGCTAAGCAACTCAATTTAGATATGCCAATCGCTACAGGGAATACGGCTAAAATATACCTTCATGAAAATCAAATCCTAAAAGTATTCCGCGATAATTTTCATGAATCTGAGGCAGCTTACGAAGCTTCAAAACAGAACATTGCCTATTCCAGTGGGCTTCCCGTACCCAAGGTTATCGATGTAACTAAAATAGATGGTAAACCAGCCTTAATCATGGAATACATAAAGGGGAAAACATTGGGAGATTTACTGATGTTAGAAAAGAACAATGCAGCTTACTACTTAGAAATCTCAATTGACATACAAAGAAAGATTCACGAAATTACGACAGATTCTTTAGAACCAATTTCTAAAAAACTAATTCGCCAAATTCAATATGTAGATAGGTTAAATGAACAACAAAAAGCTTACTTGTTAAAGAAACTAGATCAAATGAAATTTGAACCAAGGCTTTGTCATGGGGATTTTCATTTATATAATTTAATTTTAACAGAGGATAAACAAATAGTTATTATTGATTGGGTGGATTCAAGTGTAGGTGATATTCGAGCAGATGTGTATCGGACCTATCTGTTGTATTCCCAGCATTCATTAGAGTTAGCTGAACTCTATCTTAATCTTTATTGTGAAAAAAGTGGCGTATCGAGAGAGGATATTTTTGAATGGGCACCAATAATAGCAGGTGCTAGACTTGCTGAAATTGTCCCATCCGAAAATCAAGGTAGATTGCTGCAAATTGTTAGTAGTTATTATGAGTGAGTTAGTGAATAACAAATAAAGGCGTAGTCTCAGTAGAACTACGCCATTTTATATATTTAAGTTGTATGCTTAATCAACCAACCTTCAATTCTTTCTACGACCTTATACATAATCGCAGCAAAGATGGCAATTAGAATTAACGCAGCCATGACAAGTGAGAAATCAAATACTTGGAATCCGTACACAATCAAGTATCCTAAACCTTCTTTCGATACAAGGAATTCTCCAACAATAACACCAACCCAAGACAAACCTACATTCACCTTCAAGGTTGAAATCATAACGGGTAGATTGGCAGGGAAAACTGCTGATTTAAAACATTGCCAGCGAGTAGCACCAAAGCTTCTCAATACTTTTTCATAATTAGGGTCAACTTCACGATAGCCGGTATAGACAACAATTGTCGTGATAATGATGGAAATAATAGCTCCCATTGCAACAATGGAAACATATCCTGGACCTAAAGCTACAATGATAATCGGCCCCAAAGCAACTTTCGGCATTGCATTCAGGATGACAAGATAAGGATCTGCTATTTTGGAAAATCTAGTGGATGACCATAGTAGTGAAGCGAGTAAAATTCCTAGTAAGGTACCGATTACGAAACCAAGAAGTGTTTCAAATAGCGTCACATACGTATGGGTTATCATGGATCCATCTGAAAACTTACTAATCAATAGATTAATAACTTTACTAGGTGAGCTAAAGAGTAATGGATCAATCCAATTCAATCTACTAGCAAGTTCCCATAGTCCAAAGAAACACACCAATATCAATGCTTGCCATATGAATACAATTCTTTTCTCCTGTTTTAAACTTTGCTTATGCTTTTCAAATAAAAGGCGGTCTTCGTTATTAGACATGACGACATCCCCTTTCTTGAGAGGGGTTAAACAGTTTGTGCTTCATTTTTGTTTAACTCCTCCCAAACTTTATCAAAAATTGATTGGTATTTAGGGTGTCTACGAACAAGGAAGGGTAGTTCATTCCTTAGTTCAATCGGAACTTCAAATGTTTTAGATATACTGCCAGGGTTTGCACTCATGACAATAATTCGATCACTCATAGCTATTGCTTCACCTATATCGTGCGTTACTAAAATAGCTGTTTTGTGATACGCATGTAGCAATTTAAAAACTAGATCTTCAAGTTTCAACTTTGTCTGGAAATCAAGAGCGGAAAAAGGTTCATCTAATAACAGTACTTTAGGGTCTGTAATCAAGGTTCTAACTAGTGCAACACGTTGACGCATACCACCTGATAATGAGGAAGGATATTGATTTTCTACATTCTTTAGTCCAACCTCTCGAAGTAACTCCCTCGCTTTTTCTTTTAATTCCTCATTCACATTATTTTGGATGGTTGGCCCAAGTAAAACATTATCTAATATTGTTTTCCAAGGGAAAAGGTAATCTTGCTGCAACATATAGCCAATTGCAAGTTCTGATTCATCAATTGATTTATTATCCAATAGTACTTTCCCTGATGTTTGCTTCATAATACCTGATACTATCGATAGTATCGTTGATTTACCGCATCCACTGGGACCTAGTAAGGAAACAAACTCTCCCTCTTTAACAGAGAAAGAGATGTCATCCAATGCTTTGGTATAATCATTCTTTGTAAAGTAATGATGCGTTACATTTTCTAAGGTTAGAAAGGACATGGTTTCCCTCCTTAGTTCTTGATGACGTCCTCTGCTATTTCTGTATTTACTAACTCTTCGTAAGAAATCTCGCCATCAGGTAATTCCCCTGCTTCTTCCATAATGTTTTTTAAGTTGTTCCATTCCTCTTCATCTAAAATCGGATCTGTAGCAAAAGAACCTTGGCTCTTATAACGTTCAATGGAAGAAGTTAATATATCTAAATCAACATCTTCAAAATAACCTTGAATGGTCTCTGCTATCTCAGCAGAATCCGTTTCTTGTACCCACTGTTGAGCCTTATAGATGGCTCTAGTAAATTTCTCAACATTTTCTTTATTGTCTCTGATATAACTTTGTTTTGACATAAATACAGTGTATGGCACATGACCTGATTCTTCACCGAAGGAAGCTATTACATGACCATTTCCTTCTTTTTCAAAGACACTTGCTGTTGGCTCGAATAATTGAACATATTCATAATCTCCGGATAGGAATGCACCAGGAATATTTGCAAACTCTATATTTTGCGATAGATTCAAATCATTATGTGGATCAATACCGTGCTGCTTTAAAACAAATTCTCCAACCATTTGAGGCATTCCGCCTTTACGTTGGCCAAGAAAGTTAGAGTCATTTAAATCTTCCCATTCAAAATCTGGGTGTTCCTCTTTTGCCACTAGAAATGTACCATCAGTTTGTGTTAGTTGTGCAAAGTTAACGGCAAAATCTTTAGAATCCTGTGCATAAACGTAAATAGATGTTTCTGAACCAACTAGGGCAACATCAATGCCGTCTGATAATAGGGCTGTCATTGTTTTGTCCCCACCCCAGGTAGTTTGCAGTTCTACATCTAAACCTTCCTCTTCGAAAAATCCTTTTTCTATTGCCACATATTGAGGCGCATAGAATAAAGAGCGTGTAACCTCTCCAAGCTTAATGGTTGCATTTTCACTACTGGAACCACATGCGGAAAGGAATAAAAGTAAAATTATAGATACGAACGCCAACAATTTAATTTTTCTCATTTCATTCGACCCTTTCAACATCGAGAATTTTTATGCAAAATGGAAAGTACTTACTTTCCTTTTGTGTAAAGTGATCAAGAACAGGATTCTCAGGCTACATGAGAACACCAAGTTTTCTAACCACAGTGTATGCTTGGTGAAAAAAATGTGTGAATGCCTATATAATTTTTGGAAAATTATAGTGATGAGGGGGTTCTTGGTGCAGTATCTAAGAATTTTGTTAACATCATTTCAGTATTGTATTAATGATGTAGTGATGTTAATAGGGGCTCTTAACATCAATTCGGACATGCATATGGACTGAAGTAAAGCTAAGGAGGGTTCTAAACATCATTTCGACTTCTAATTGGAAGTAAAGTAAAGTTAATAGAGGTTCTTAAAATCATTTCATCATTGTTACAGTGACGATATGATGATAAGGATTAGTGCAATCTAATCATAGTAAAAGAAAAAACCGACCTTGGTAAAGGTCGGTAAGGAATGTAACATAAGTTACGCTTTTCATATATAAACCCTCTTGGGATGAGGACAAGCTCACATTATTTGTAGCTAGGACCTGCTGAAGCGATTTCTGGGCTGACATGAGAGAACTTCGTAAAGTTTTCATGGAACTTACTAGCAAGTTCTTTTGCAGCAGATTCATAAGCTTCTTTATCTGCCCATGTGTTTTTTGGTGTTAATACTTCATCAGGTACACCAGCAACATGTGCAGGTATTTCAAGTCCGAAAATCTCGTCTTTTATTGTTTCCACTTTATTTAGCTCACCTTCTAGTGCTGCATGAACCATTGCTCTAGTATAAGAGAGCTTAATGCGGTTTCCAACACCATAAGAACCACCTGTCCATCCGGTGTTAATTAAAAAGACATTTGTATTATATTGATCTATCTTTTCTCCTAACATCTTTGCATAAGTAGCAGGTGGAAGTGGAAGGAATGGGGCACCAAAACAAGCAGAGAAAGTTGCTTGTGGTTCCGTTACTCCACGTTCTGTTCCAGCTAGTTTACTTGTGTACCCACTAAGGAAATGGTACATCGCTTGTTCTTTCGTTAATTTACTAATTGGTGGTAATGTACCAGAAGCGTCAGCTGTTAAGAATATAATTGTATTTGGATGTCCTGCAATACTTGGATCAACGATATTTTCAATATGCTCTAATGGGTAAGCAGCTCTCGTATTCTCCGTTAATGTTGTATTATCATAATCTGGTGTGCGAGAGTCTTCTTCAAGTACTACGTTTTCTAATACGGAACCAAAACGGATTGCATTAAAGATTTGTGGTTCTTTTTCTTCTGAAAGGTTAATGCATTTTGCATAGCAACCACCTTCAATATTGAAGACACCACTTGAACTCCACGCATGCTCATCATCACCGATTAGCTTACGGTAGGGGTCTGCAGATAATGTCGTTTTCCCTGTACCAGATAATCCGAAGAATAATGCTACATCACCTTCGTTGCCAACGTTAGCAGAACAGTGCATTGATAAAATATTTTGTTCAGGTAGTAAGAAATTCATGATAGAGAAGATTGATTTTTTAATTTCTCCAGCATATTCCGTACCACCGATTAGAATCACTTTATGTTTAAAGGAAACTAGAATAAATGCCTCTGAATTAGTACCATCAACACTAGGATCTGCTTTGAAAGTTGGGGCAGAAATAACTGTGAAAGATGGATCGTGAGAAGCGTATTGTTCTTCAGTAGGACGAATGAATAATTGTTTTGCAAATAAGTTATGCCAAGCAAATTCATTGATTACTTGAATTGGTAATTGGTAGTTCTGATCTGCTCCAGCAAATCCGTCAAAAACAAAAACCTCATCTTTTTCCTTAAGGTGTCCAATCACTTTTGCGTATAGTTTTTCAAAAATTTCTTCTTCAATTGGTTGGTTAACTTTACCCCAATCTACTTTACTTTCTGATATGGAATCCTTTACAATGAATTTATCCTCTGGGGAACGTCCAGTATATTTACCGGTAGTAGCAAGTACAGCACCTGTATTTGATAATATCCCTTCATTTCGTGAAAGCACCTTTTCAACTAAACTTGCAACAGATAAATTTTGCCTAACATTTTTCTGTGTGAGAAGTTCTTCCAATAATGAGGTTTTCATTACTGTATTCATTAAAATTACCTACCTTTATTTTGAGAGTTTAATTGAAGATTAATCATCCAATACATATATTTCCTGAAATTAATTATTAGTATAACACATTCAAACTAATAGTCCATACTATTTATTATTTTTTATTGTATTATTTTATTAAAATTTAGTGACACTGGATTATACGGTTGACATAGGACAATTGATTCAGTTAATCTTAAAATGAGCGGATACTCTCTTATTCAGAGTTGGTGGAGGGACAGACCCGATGAAACCCGGCAACCATCACTGCGGTGAAAAGGTGCTAACCTGAGGCAAGGAAAAATTCCTTGAACAATAAGAGCGAAAGGCCAGTAATCCCTTTCCTCATGTAAGAAGGAAGGGCTTTTTTTATTGATTAAGGATATACTATCTGATAACTATGTGAGTTCCGTACCAAGAATATAGAGGGAGGATTTAGCCTAATGGCTAAAAATCGTCGATTATTTACTTCTGAGTCAGTAACAGAAGGACATCCAGATAAAATTTGTGATCAAATTTCTGACGCTATTTTAGATGAAATATTAAAAAAGGACCCTGTAGCTAGGGTTGCATGTGAAACAACCGTTACAACGGGCCTAGTTCTAGTTGCAGGTGAAATTACTACGTCAACGTATGTTGATATTCCTGCAGTCGTAAGACAAACAATTAAAGATATTGGCTATACCCGTGCAAAATACGGATTTGATGCTGATACATGCGCAGTGCTTACTGCAATTGATGAGCAATCACCTGATATTGCGGGGGGAGTAAACAAAGCTTTAGAAGCTCGCCAAGGGAAAATGACAGAGAGTGAAATCGATGCAATCGGAGCTGGAGATCAAGGTTTGATGTTTGGTTATGCATGTAACGAAACAGAAGAATTAATGCCTTTACCAATTTCTCTTGCTCATAAGCTATCTAAACGTCTAAGTGATGTACGTAAAGATCAAACATTACCATACCTTCGTCCAGATGGAAAAACACAAGTTACAATTGAGTATGATGAAAATGATCAACCAGTACGAGTAGATACGATTGTCATTTCTACACAACACTCTCAAAGTGCAACATTGGAACAAATTGAGAAAGATTTGCTTGAACATGTTATTAAACCTGTTGTTCCATCTGAATTATTAGATGAACAAACGAAATACTTCATTAACCCGACTGGGCGATTTGTAATTGGTGGACCACAAGGTGATGCAGGGTTAACTGGAAGAAAAATTATTGTTGATACGTACGGTGGCTATGCTCGTCATGGCGGTGGAGCATTCAGTGGCAAGGATTCAACGAAAGTGGACCGTTCAGCTGCTTATGCGGCACGTTATGTAGCCAAAAATATTGTTGCAGCTAAACTAGCTGATTCCTGTGAAGTTCAACTAGCCTATGCAATTGGAGTAGCGGAACCTGTCTCGATTGCAATAAACACATTCGGTACTGGTGTCGTTAGTGAGGAAGAACTTGTAAACGCGGTACGTAACATTTTTGATCTACGTCCAGCAGGTATCATTCGCATGTTAAATTTACAACAACCAATTTATAAGCAAACTGCTGCCTATGGCCACTTTGGTAGAACTGATGTGGAGTTTCCATGGGAGAAGACTGATAAAGTAGAAGCATTAAGAGAACAAACTAAATAATTGCAAATAATGAAAGAAAGCTTAGAACACCCGTAACTTGACGTGATGCTCTAAGCTTTTTTGATAACTTAAAATTCTAATCCTAATTCTGTTTGTTGCTTATAATATTGACCCTTTTCAACGTACGAGTTACGTACTCGTTCCATTTCTTTATAATCAGCTTCGGTCAGTTCACGTACTACTTTCGCTGGACGTCCCATTACTAGCGTATGGGGCGGTATTTTTTTGCCAGGTGGGACTAAACTTCCCGCACCTACAAAGGCGCTTTCTCCAATTTCTGCACCATCTAAAATGATTGATCCCATACCTATTAACGCATTTTTCCTTACGATGGCAGAGTGTAAAGTGACTTGGTGTCCAACAGTAACATCGTCTTCAATAATAAGAGTATTGTTTGGACTTTGATGAAGCATAGATAAGTCCTGAATGCTAACTCTTTTCCCGATTCTAGTAGGTGCAACATCACCTCTAATAACGGTTTTAAACCAAATACTAGAATCTTCATCTATCGTAACATCCCCAACTATTACTGCATCCTTAGAAACGAAAACCGATGGATGAATGGTAGGTGATATACCTTTGTAATGATGAATCATAGTAACTCCTCCTCATCTACTTTTTCTGAATCGCTATAATAAATGGTGGGTTGTTCTTCTGGTTTATGAATCCATATTGCAATGCACTATATTTTTTCTGGTCGAGTGACATTACATGTTTGAGAATACTATTTTTCTCTTCTTCGCCACCTTCATGACCATAATAAACGACAAGAATAATTCTTCCATTTTTCTTTAGATGTTCTAGTAACGTATCAATAGCTTTAATAGTAGATTTTCCTTTAGTAATAATTGATTTATCACTTTTCGGCAAATACCCTAGATTGAAGATAGCTCCACCAATCTCTATATCCTCAAATAAATAATCACCAATATTCTCATGACTGTCTAATATTAATGAAACGTTAGAACAGTTATTTTCCATTAATAATTGATCCGTATTATCAATTGCTTGTTCTTGAATATCAAATGCAATTACTTCTCCAGTTTCACCTACTAATTTACTTAAGAATAATGTATCATTTCCATTACCACTCGTAGCATCTATAACCGTCTCACCAGGAGTAATAATTTCCTCCAATAAGTGATGGGAAAAATTTAAAATACTTTTCATCTTAGTACCCCTCAAAATTCAGTCTGATATTAGAATATCATGTAAAAACATTTTAATAAAATCAAATGTCATGTACATTCTTGTAAGGATTTCATAAAGTACTATTATAAAAAAGGAATATCTTGACAAAGCTAGTAGTATTCATTACAATTCAATTTAATAATGAAAAGCGTTGAGAAGGAATAGTAGTAATTCAACTCGAGGTTAAGAGAGACAATGGTTGGTGGAAATTGTCCCCGAGTAATTATGAACTCGCCTTTTATGCTGCAGAGGTGAACGTTAGTAGTTTCTGCCGTTAATCCGCGTTAAGGATACAAGTGAACGATTAATTCGTTAATTTGGGTGGTACCGCGGGAAATACAGCTTCTCGTCCCTTTATTGGGATGAGAGGCTTTTTTTATTTTTATATAAAAAGGAGGAAATAACATGAGCTTTAGTCATCAAGAAATTGAAAAAAAATGGCAAAAACATTGGCTTGAAAATAAAACTTTTAAGACAGACACATCATCTGATAAAGAAAAATTTTACGCGTTAGATATGTTTCCATATCCATCAGGTGCTGGGCTTCACGTAGGTCACCCTGAAGGTTATACAGCTACAGATATTCTTTCTAGAATGAAACGCATGCAAGGTTTTGAAGTGCTTCATCCGATGGGGTGGGATGCTTTTGGACTACCAGCAGAACAATATGCGCTAGACACAGGTAACAGCCCAGCAGAATTTACACAGAAAAATATCAATACATTTAAACGACAAATTCAGGAACTAGGATTTTCTTATGATTGGGATCGTGAAGTTAATACAACGGATCCTAACTATTACAAGTGGACACAATGGATCTTTACAAAGCTATATGAAAAAGGTCTTGCTTACGTGGATGAAGTTGCTGTTAACTGGTGTCCAGCACTAGGTACGGTTCTTGCGAATGAAGAAGTAATCGATGGTAAAAGTGAGCGTGGGGGACATCCAGTTGTTCGAAAACCGATGAAACAATGGATGCTTAAGATTACTGCTTATGCCGATAGACTTCTTGATGATTTAGAAGAACTAGACTGGCCAGAAAGTATTAAAGATATGCAGCGTAACTGGATTGGGCGTTCGGAAGGTGCAGAGGTTACCTTTAACATTGATGGACATGAAGAAACGTTTACGGTATTCACAACTCGTCCTGATACATTGTTTGGAGCAACATACGCCGTACTTGCGCCGGAACATCCATTTGTCCAAAAGATTACTACACCGGAGCAAAAGGAAGCTGTTACTAAGTATTTGGATGCGGTACAGACTAAATCTGACCTAGAAAGAACAGATCTGGCAAAAGATAAGACTGGGGTATTTAGTGGTGCATATGCCATTAATCCGGTAACAAAAGCAAAAATGCCAATTTGGATTGCAGATTATGTACTCATGACTTATGGTACTGGAGCAATCATGGCTGTTCCAGCACATGATGAACGAGATTATGAATTTGCTACGAAGTTTGATCTACCAATTGTAGAAGTAGTTGCTGGTGGAGATGTTTCTAAGCAAGCCTATACTGGTGATGGGGAACATATTAACTCTGATTTCCTAAATGGTTTGGGTAAAGAAGAAGCAATTTCAAAAATGATCGCTTGGCTAGAGGAGAATAGTGTAGGTACGAAGAAAGTAACATACCGTCTTCGTGATTGGCTATTCTCAAGACAACGTTACTGGGGTGAGCCAATTCCAGTTATTCATTGGGAAGATGGTACGATGACAACTGTTCCAGAAGAGGATTTGCCACTGGAACTTCCAGTAATGACCGATATAAAACCATCTGGTACGGGGGAATCACCTCTTGCAAATAGTGAATGGGTACATGTAGTAGACCCAATTACAGGTAAAAAAGGTCGCCGTGAAACAAATACAATGCCGCAATGGGCAGGTAGCTGTTGGTATTTCTTGCGTTATATTGATCCAGATAATAGCGAAAAACTAGCTGATCCTAAGTTGCTGGAAAAATGGCTTCCGATTGATATTTATATTGGAGGTGCCGAGCATGCAGTACTTCACTTGCTTTATGCTCGTTTCTGGCATAAATTCCTATATGATATTGGCGTAGTTCCAACAAAAGAACCATTTATGAAACTATTCAACCAAGGCATGATACTGGGTGAAGGAAATGAGAAGATGAGTAAATCGAAGGGGAATGTTGTTAACCCTGACGATATCATTGCATCACACGGAGCGGATACACTTCGTCTATATGAAATGTTTATGGGGCCACTTGATTCATCTGTTGCTTGGTCAACGAATGGACTGGATGGAGCAAGACGTTTCCTAGATAGAATATGGCGTCTATTCATAAATGAAGATGGATCACTATCGAATAAAATTGTTGATGGAACCGGTCCAGAATTGGAAAAGGTGTATCATGAAACAGTGAAGAAAGTTTCTGAGGACTTTGAAAATCTACATTTCAATACCGGTATCTCTCAAATGATGGTATTCATTAATGAAGGATACAAGTCTGAAAAGCTTCCTAAGGAATATGTTGAAGGCTTTGTAAAACTACTATCACCAGTCGCTCCACACCTTTCTGAAGAACTTTGGAGCCGACTAGGTCATACAGGAACAATTAGTTACGAAGCTTGGCCAACGTATGATGAATCCAAACTAGTTGAAGACGAAGTAGAAATCGTCATCCAAGTTATGGGTAAAGTACGAGCTAAACTAAATGTCGCTAAGGATATCTCTAAAGATGAGCTTGAAAAGATAGCTCTTGCTGACGAAGGTATTCAAGAGTGGATAGAAGGTAAGACGGTTAGAAAAGTTGTTGTAGTACCTGGGAAGTTAGTTAATATAGTAGCAAATTAACATAAGAAGGCTCCTGATAGTTTTACCATATCAGGAGCCTTCTCTTGTTTATTATTATTTACTAGGCATCCACTTTGTTTGGAGGAGAATCCATTTATCTCGATCGAAATACCAAAGAGACTCAACCGTACCCAATTGATCTGCATGATAGGCACCACTTACTTGTTGGAAACTTTTCAATCCATAGCCTTTAGTTTTGCTGATAAACTTAGGCTCGAGGAAAGCTATTGGATCAACCATTGCTGAAATATTCTTCGTTAACTTACCATCTTCACTGTAAATACCTAAACGTATATAGTCACTCCTGCGATCTTGAACATTTATAATAGAAGGTTCCATATTTGGTGAGATTGTAACTTCAACTTGAAAATCATCTAAAAACTTTCCTTTTACAAAGGGCTGTTCAGGCAATGGTATTTCAGAAAGTTTGTTTTGTATTAATGTATGAAGGTGATATTGGTATAAACCTCCACTACCACCAGTAGCACTTTGGAAGAAAATATCATTCACTTTATCATGATTCAAATCGAGAAATTTTAATGTGGGGTTGTAGCCACCCATGTATGGAATTTCCCAAACCTGATTCTCTGAAGAAGTAATCACTGCGATAATATCTCGATAGTAGTTCGATTCAGGAGAGAATAATACCCCCTTCAATTCAATAATCTCCTTTAGTCCATTTCCCGTTACATCTTCCTCATAAGTTTGTATTACTTCTAGTTCAGAATTAACATCAGTTTCTTCTGCTGTGATAGAATAATTATCCAGTATTAGTAATAGTATTATATAAGCTGAACAAGCTATCTTTTTCATGGTATCTCCTCAGTTTCATGTTGTAGTATTTTATAGTGTGTGATTATCAGAATGTGCAATACAATGGAACTTTTCTACGGTAGGCTGAATACTATAATTGAGTGTCGTGAGGTATGGGAAAAAATGGGATATACAACTTTAGCTTTTACCATTGACTAGTATTCCAAAGGAGTGTAATATGTATTCTATTGTTATTGATCGATATTGAATCAAATTTGATTTTTAACAGTACAATTTCATATTACCTAGTTGACATAATCTAGTGTGTTTGATATAGTATTACTTGTCGCTAAGATGTTAGCTGCTAAAAAAAACATTCAAATCTGTTGAAAAAAAGTAGTTGACATAATTTATATGAAGTGATATGATATAAAAGTTGTCGCTAAAAGACGACAATCATTTTTGCTCCTTGAAAACTGAACAAAACAACCAGTATGTTTAGAATAACTTGACGAAGTCTTAGTTATTCTTATGCAGTCAACTAATGCGAGAGCATTTGTTGATCGAATGCCAAGAAGAAACATACCCTGTTTTTTCTTGAATTATGAAATACAGAAGCTAGCAGCTTCTTTGCTAAGAACTTTCCT
>NZ_LDUE01000002.1 GCF_001038485.1 Ornithinibacillus californiensis | reverse complement strand
TTTCCCTTCGGGGACAGAGTGACAGGTGGTGCATGGTTGTCGTCAGCTCGTGTCGTGAGATGTTGGGTTAAGTCCCGCAACGAGCGCAACCCTTATTCTTAGTTGCCAGCATTTAGTTGGGCACTCTAAGGAGACTGCCGGTGACAAACCGGAGGAAGGTGGGGATGACGTCAAATCATCATGCCCCTTATGACCTGGGCTACACACGTGCTACAATGGATGGTACAAAGGGCAGCGAAGCCGCGAGGTGAAGCTAATCCCATAAAACCATTCTCAGTTCGGATTGCAGGCTGCAACTCGCCTGCATGAAGCCGGAATCGCTAGTAATCGCGGATCAGCATGCCGCGGTGAATACGTTCCCGGGCCTTGTACACACCGCCCGTCACACCACGAGAGTTGGTAACACCCGAAGTCGGTGAGGTAACCTTTTGGAGCCAGCCGCCTAAGG
>NZ_LDUE01000019.1 GCF_001038485.1 Ornithinibacillus californiensis | reverse complement strand
AGATGATGATTCATTTCTCCTTTTAACATAGCTTCAAACATAGGACCAAATATGTCTTTCAGTGCATTCTGCATGTCTTGTACGGACTCTGGTTGGTATTGTTCTATTATTCTATTAGCTAACTCTACTGATTGTGGATCACGTTTAGATTTTGCCATTAGAAACAACTCCCCCAATTCATATATTATTAGTTTAACAATAAAAAAATAAACTGCGAAGTAAGAGCCGTACGCTCTCTTACTTACACAGTTTATATTACACTCCCGAAGTTACTATTATATTTTCTTTTTCTAGTATCTGTAGGAGGACTTTTACCATTTCTACAGCAGTTACAGTATCTCCATGCACACAAATCGTCTGCCCTTTTACTTCCAAAACCTCCCCACTAATAGCTGTCAATCGGTTTTCTTTCACCATTCTAACCACATTTGCAGCTGCCTGATGAGGATCAGTAATCACTGCCCCAGCCTCTCTTCTGGAAACCAATGTCATATCATTGTTATAAGCCCTATCCGCGAACAATTCTAATAGAAAAGGCTGTCCTTTTTCCTTGGCAATTCTCTCTAGTTCGGAGTTTGGCTTAACGTAAATCGGTAACGCTGTGTTCACTGATTGAACTGCTTCAACAATACTTGTGGCAATTACGGTATCTGTATCTGCCATGTTATTTAAATTTCCATGTGGTTTCACATGCTGCAACGTAATGCCGTGCTTTTTACAGAATATATCCAGTGCACCAATTTGATAGATGATGATGTTGATTAGCGTTTTTGGAGGAATATCCATATTCCATCGGCCGAAGCCAAGTAGATTGGGGAATCCGGGGTGGGCACCAACGCCAACTCCATATTTTTTTGCTAATGCTACTGTATGGTCCATTACGTCTGGATCCCCGCCATGGAAGCCACAGGCAACATTAATGGATGATACGAGCTTCATGACCTCTTCATCATTTCCTAAAGTATAGGGTCCAAAGCTTTCTCCCATATCACAGTTAATATCGATTTGTTTTCTTTCCATAATATCCTCCTTAGGAATGAACTCTCAGAGTTTGAAATAGCCGTTCTTGTTCTCGTAATAATGCATGTGCTTCTTGTAGCGTGACCTGTTCAAAGGTAATGCGGTCTCTAGGCTTCAATTGTGCAACTTTTGGCTGATCAACAGTAATTACGCCACCGATTTTGGTATAGCCTCCAACACTCTGTCTTCCAGCTTGAAACAGAATGGGGAGACCATTTTTTGGAACTTGAATAGCTCCTTGAAACATCCCTTCGGAGAGGATATCAGCACTAGTTGCGTGCTCCACTTTTGGGCCTTCTAAACGACAGGCCATTCGGTCAGAGTCCTTGGAGACGATGTACTCGGATGAAAAGAATGTTTCTAAGCCCTTACTTGTGAATGCATCATCCTGGGGGCCGAGCAATACGCGGACTTTAATATTATCCGGATAGGTTGGAATAAGACTTGGTGAAAGGCTTCTATTGTAATGGCATTTCACACGAGTGGTGCCATTTGTATGGATGATATCCCCTTTCTCTAATCCTCTACCTTCGATTCCGCCAACTCCGCTTATTGTATCGGTGGATTTACTTCCAAGGAATTCCTCCACTTGTATGCCTCCAGCAACAGCGATGTACGCTCGGCACCCCGATGTGTAGCCTGTGAAGTCTAAAATATCCCCTTTTTTTACCTTTAATGTGGTCCACATGGGAACATGAATATGATTAATACAAGGGTTGAAATTACCACCAGTAATCGAAATGATGCAATTTTTCAAAGCTTCTACTTGCAGTCCCATCAAGGTTACTTC
Organism: Ornithinibacillus californiensis; assembly: GCF_001038485.1. Classification (GTDB taxonomy): domain Bacteria; phylum Bacillota; class Bacilli; order Bacillales; family Amphibacillaceae; genus Ornithinibacillus; species Ornithinibacillus californiensis. Next base: position 68,208 of record NZ_LDUE01000019.1, on the reverse strand, counting down.
AAGCGTAGCATCCCCATCCTGGTTTCCCACGAGTATATTTGCCATGCGGTGGGCATAGGAATCCACCGCGCCGGATGTTGCTAAACCATACTTTTGGTAACCTTTTCTTCCTAAGTCTTGGACGGTTGTTAACAGGCCGGGTTTTATTATTTTAAACATCGAATCTCCCACCTTTTTTAGTGGTTTTGACTAGTTCCTCATATACTTCTTTCGTGATGGATTTAAACTTGATAATGTCTCCAGGCGAAAGAAGGAAAGGATTTTTAGTGTTCGGATCATATAAGGAGATAGGTGTGCGCCCGATTAGTCGCCAACCACCGGGGCTATTTACCGGGTAAATTCCAGTTTGGTATCCAGCGATTCCGACACTGCCTGCTTCAATCCTTTTTCGAGGGTTCTCTAGTCTTGGTGTTGCGATTTTTTTAGACATGCCACCTAAGAATGGAAACCCTGGGGTGAATCCTAGAAAATATACGGTATATTCTGACTCTGTGTGAATTTGTATAACATCCGCTTCCTTGAGGTTGTTGAGTCTTGCCACTTCAGGGAGATCCGGTCCAAGATTTCCACCGTAAAGGACAGGTATTTCTATTGTTTTGGAGCTTTCATTTTCAGTTAAATTAATTTGTAAGATTAGGTTATCTAAAGTAGTTTGAAGAGAAGTATATGAAATCTTGATAGGATTATAGTTTACAAGAAGGCTAGTGTAACCAAGAATAACTTCCTCGATCCCCAGTATTTTCTGCCCGTCGACCAATTCAGCAAGCTTTCTAACTTTTTTACTAGTTACTTCATTTAATTCATCCCCGAAAACAACAAGAATCGCCCGGTCACCAGCAAACTTATAGTGATAATTCATATTATAACCACCTATTGTAGAAGGTTTTAATCAAATTATACATGATTAATAGGTGAGGGGACAGTCTCTCACTCTAGTCCCTCACTCTGCTAAAGTGGTAAAGTGAGGTAAGGAAAAAGTAGACACTAGTTTCCAATTGAGTAGGAAGCCGTGTCTTTAGAAATTGCTGATGCTGCAAATAATTGTGATTATAAAAATGTTTTTCTACCTCCGTTTTTATCATTCTTGGTGATTTGTTGGGGGACTAGGTGTGTTTTTTAACAAAATAGAAATGGAAAAAGAAACAATGGTCACGATAAACAGAATTGGTGCTTCCATAACAAACTGACTAATTGACAAATCCATCTTTTATTCCTCCTCTTCCTTTCGATTGATTAACTTGGAATCGTAAGGAATATCAAATTGTCTCCAGTGGTTATCATGAAAAATAAATCCTCCGCCAAGCCCCTCATTGATCATTCGGTCAATCTCATAATAATATTCATCCATCTTAAGCACCTCCTTACATTAAATGTAGTGAAAATAGCTACTTTTTTCCTTGACCTACATCAAGTTTTAAAAAGATGGTACGCATCCGTTGATATATCATATGGAGGGACAGTCCCGCTGTGATATAATGTTGGATAAATTAGGATATTTTTGGGTGATGGGGTGGTATGTTGTACTGTTCAAATTGTGGAGAGAAGCAAAATGAGAATGCTAGATTTTGTCATGTTTGTGGAGAACCTTTAGATATCGTTAGTAGCCAGGAGGATCGCGTTGACCAAGCAGAAGTGGCAAACGAAGCGTCAAGGCATGCGTTAGAGAGCACTGATGATTTATATGAAATAGAAAAAGAGATAGATTCACAAACAGCTCAACCAACCTTGCCCATCATGAACGATACCGAAGATGATTTCGTGCTTCGCTATGTCGGAGAAAGAAAAGCGGATTTCTATGCAACCAAGTGGGGAAAAGGGAGAAACACTTGGAATTGGGCGGCATTTTTCTTATCGCTATTTTGGTTAGGCTACCGAAAGATGTATGGAACGCTTCTGGTCATTCTATCAATCTATGTCGTTATAGACCTAACGGTTGTATTATTGGAAGTCGATAGTGCTGTCATCGATTCAAGTATTGGTCTTGCGATGTCTATCATGCTTGGGATTCATGGAAACCAAATGTACCGTAATCATGCGAAGCGACAAGTGAAAAAGATAAAGGCAAAGTATGGTGACAAGGCTGAGGCAATGGTTAGTTTGAGAAGTGGGCCTAGTTGGGGAGGCTTTTGGATTAGTGTTGCTGCCTTAATTGGGTATGGAATTGTTGTAGCCGTCATCTATCTTATCCCTGAAATCGGTACTGTAGACAGTGTTCCATCCAATAATTTTGTTGAAGAAGTTGGGGAAGAGGAAGAAGCATCAATAACCTCTGAGGAGATTGAGAATGCCATTATCGCGGTTATTAATGATAATATTAATGCGCTAGAAAACAGGGATGTAGAGGCATATATGGCAACAATTTTTCAGGAATCGTTGTTTGATGAGGTATATTGGGAGACAGAAGCGACGATTCAAGATTTGTTTGCTAAGCATGAGTTACATTATGAGATAGATGAAGTTGAATTTCTGTCCATTGACTCGGAGGAAGTTGTCGTACGAGTGACGCAGACCACTACGTTGGTTAGCGGGGAAGTCTTTAATGATAATACGACGGTGAATATTCATACGTTTAGGAAGCAAGATGGAGCCTGGAAGTTTTATATAACAGAGGTAGAAGATGTGTATTATCTCGGGGCAACGGAACCAGCTGATGGAATAGATTTAGAGCCTGCAGGTGAATATATGCTGATTGAAGCACCTGGCATGTTCGACTTTTCAGTATCGGATCAAGCTGATTTAAATGGGGATGGCATGTTGGAAACGATTACGTTAACAGCTGGCCCTGAGTACGATGATCCTTACTATAATCAGGAAGTATATATTACTGTGGAATTAAATGGTGTAAAAACTTCTACTAACGCTTGGGCTGAGAATGCACCATATATTTATGTGTATGACATTAACCAAGATGGTTGGGCAGAGATCCTGTATGAAGATGGGTATTCATATTTTGTCACGGATATCTATCAAATGAGCGGTAATGGAGTTGAATACGTCAATACGCTTCCGGGTAGTTTGATAAAACTAGGTGAAGACCAGGTCGTTACTACTGATGGAACGTTCACTTATGAATACATTACAGAGAATACGTATGAAAATTGGGTAGCTAGTATCGCTCCAAATGAAGTCTATGAGATGAATTGTGCTTCCTGTCACGGAGCAGATTTGGCAGGTGGTTCAGGTCCTGGATTGGATACGATAGGTTCGGCGTATTCGGTGGAGGAACTAGAAGAAATTATCCGAAACGGTAAAGGCCAAATGCCACCCCAAACTAATTTACTTGAGGAAGAAATCGAAGCCCTAGTCAATTGGCTAAGCGAATATCAATAGGGGAGGGACTGTCCCTCATTATGTAAACTAGATGAATTAACGAAGACTTTACAATGGGTTAATGTTGATGTAATAAAGTTTCTCTATAATGGGTACTATGATAAATGATGTTTTTGTATGTCGTCAGATGATATCTGGTTTATATATACCCCCTATTTTTATAAAAGGACACGGATTGCTTTATTCCACGATAGCAGTCGGTGTCTTTTTATACGCACAAAAACGGTGTCATAAAGGAATTTTGACCTCTAATGACGAATATAGAGTAAGAGAAAGTTGAAATAATACATACATTGGGGGAGAAAAAGATGAATTACGAACGTGGTGGAATTGCATTTGTTGGGTGTATCGTTTTAGGAGTAGGAATTGGTATGCTGTTTGATAATCCAGGTGCTGGATCGCTTATTGGGGTCGGGGTTGGATTTTTGGCAATGGCGTTGTTTGGAAAGCGTTAGATAATAAGATAATAGTCATGCCCCTAAAGTATTTTGACTTTAAGGGCAGTTCCTTTTTGATGGACTTTTGAAAGTTAGCATTGGAGATGTTAATTATAGCTAGGAAGTATATGAAGGCGACAAATAGAATTTTCACCAAAAGTATATTATAGTATGATAGATACATAAACTGATATATAACAACGGAGAGTGACGAATGAATCATTTATTGAATGGGTTTTTAAAGGTTACAGAAGAAGCAGCAATCCAGACATTACCTTGGGTAGGTAGAGGGGACAAAATTGCTGCTGATCAGGCTGCGACTACTGCTATGCGCAATCAGCTAAATCAAATAGAGATGGATAGTGTCATAGTCATTGGTGAGGGAGAAATTGATGAAGCACCAATGCTATATATTGATGAAAAGGTTGGAAAAGGAACTGGACCAAAGTTAGATATTGCAGTGGACCCGATTGATGGGACAACACCTACCGTAGCAGGCAAGGATAATGGTATTGCGGTAATTGCAGCTGCTCCTAGAGGGACATTACTACATGCACCGGACATGTATATGGAGAAAATGATTGTTGGGAAAGAAGCCAAAGGTGTTATTGATTTGGAAGCACCACTTTTACATAACTTAAAGGCTGTGGCAGAGGCTAAAAATAAGCGCTTAGACCAGCTGTGCGTAGTCATTCAAGACCGTCCTAGACACGATGAAGCAATACAAATAATGAGGGAAAATGGCGTTAACGTGGAAATATTTCAAGATGGGGATGTTTTAAAGTCACTACTTCCTTCTATTAATCCGGAAGAATACGACATGCTTTATAACGTTGGAGGAGCACCTGAAGGCGTGTTAGCTGCTGTTGCAGTGAAATGTCTTGGTGGTGAGATGCAAGCTCGTTTAGCATTTCGTAATGAAAAAGAATATGAGCGCTGCCTTGCGATGGGGCTTTCGAATCCGAAGACAGTTTTACGTCATAAAGACCTTGTGGCAAGTGAACAAGGATTATTTATTGCAACGGCGATTACGGATACGCTGTTCCTAAAAGGTGTTAAGAAAGAATCCTCCCAAATTAGAACCCAATCGCTAGTGATTGACCATACGACACAAGAATCTAAAGTGATCGAATCTATTAGAGAGTTAGTTTAATCTAAAGAGGGACTGACCCTCTAGAAAGGGGTAGTGGAATGATTTCTAGTCTAAATGATAAGGTTATCTTAAATAACAGTGTGAAAATGCCAGGATTTGGTCTCGGAGTTTACAAAGTGGAGGATGGCGAAACAGTCATTCAGGCGGTGCGAGCAGCAATTGCTTTAGGCTATAGAAGCATCGATACAGCATCCTTATACGGAAATGAACGCGGTGTCGGCCAGGCAGTACGCGAATCAGGTGTTCCTCGTGAGGAATTATTTATTACTTCTAAAGTGTGGAATGACCAACAAGGCTACGAATCGACTTTACAAGCTTTTGATGAGAGCTTAGAGAAGCTTGGCATGGAATACTTGGACCTTTACTTAGTGCATTGGCCAGTTCGAGGGAAGTTCAAGGAAACGTTTCGTGCTTTAGAGAAGTTGTATGATGAAGGAAAAGTTCGTGCCATTGGGGTAAGCAATTTCCATATTCATCATTTGGAAGATTTATTGATGGAATGCAAAATTAAGCCAGTGGTGAATCAGGTGGAATATCATCCACATTTGGCACAAGTTGAACTAAAGGCGTTTTGTGAGAGTCAAAACATTCAGTTGGAAGCTTGGTCACCATTAAAACGTGGTGATCTACTTGATGAGCCTACTTTGATGGCTATTGCCAACAAACATGGAAAGTCGGTAGCCCAAGTAATACTCCGCTGGGATATTCAAAACAATGTCATTACTATTCCTAAATCTGTGAAGGCAGAGAGGATACGAGAAAATGCAGACATATTTGATTTTGTATTAACAGATGAAGATATGGCACAGATTGATGGATTGAATATTAATGATAGACGTGGTTCGAATCCAGATGACTTTTAATAAGAGGGACAGTTCCTCACCGCTTTAAAGTGCTAAAGAAGTGAGGGACTGTCCCTTCAAAAGTTAATAGCTAAAGATTGTATCAATTAAATCATTATAATCAGCATCAGACATTTCGTATTCATTAATGTCTGCCCATACTACCTCAAATTCATCGGTATCTGGGTTTACTTCAAATTGTAGGCAGATATTAACATTCTCACCGATATACTCTGCTTCTCCATTAAATTCTACGATGTGTTCATCTTCCTCTGAAACAAAATACTCCCAAGTTGGATCGATGAAGAAATCATCAAATGCATCACCAACAAAAGTATCCGGATAATCGAAGAATGCACCATCTTGCACGATGCTTATGTAATCATTACCGCCAGAACTAACACTACCACAAGCTGATAAAGCAAAAATTGCGATGATAGCTAGTACTAGAATTGCTGCTTTTCTTTTCACTAGGTTCCCCTCCAAGAAGATTATTAAAGTCTAGGACTTTTATACTAGTATTATAGCATCGTTAAAACGAGTATGGTAGATTTTACATCGTAAGAAGAGGAGGGATCCAATGCATCATTCAATTGAAGATGAATTGCAGAGAGCTTTAATAGAGGAAATCAAGGTGCATGCTAGAAATAATTGAGTGGGTAACTCAACAACTCAGTTTATTTTTTTAGGTTCTATGGCTTCTTCTTTTCTTAGGACAAATTCTATGTAATCTTGATTTGACTTGAAGTTGTCTAACGTTTTTTCTGTGGTTATGAAAGTGGACTGGGATTGGTCCATAAATGCTCTGTAGCTGCTCCATCGATAATCTTCAGGAGCTTTTACAATGTTTGCTTCGCTTGGATTGAGGTGAATATACTTACTTGCTTGAAGGAAGTATTCATCATCCATTACGAGCTTTGCATTGTATCTCCCTTGAAAGAGATGGCCAGTGAGGTCGTACTTTTTGTTGAACCCGATAGCGTAGTTCATGTGGATGAATTTCATAATCTTACTTGGGGGAGTGTCTATCGTTTCCATTAGTAGATGGATATGGTTTGGCATAAGGTAGTAGGCGTGGAGATTGAATGGCTCTCGTGTTTTGATATCTGTTAATAGCTCTAAATAGTTATCGTAGTCTTTTTCTTCATAAAAGATTTTGTCCTTGCGATTCCCTCGAGCTGTGATGTGATAAGTGGCACCTGGGAACCAGACGCGGTGTTTTCTTGGCATATTAGTCCCTCCTGCTTTTATTGTTGAGTTAAGTTTATTACGGTTTGGGATATGGGACAAATGCTGGAAAGTTTGTTTTAGGGTACCAGTTGGTTGGTGAATGATGGTTTTACTGGTCGAGAAATGTATTTATAATGCTATGGATTTTCTTAAAATTGGATTTTGAAGAATATGTGGGGACAGTCCCTCTGTAAAAAACTTCACAGAGGGACTGTCCCCTCAACATCCATACTACTTAAGAAGGACCTTCCACAATACAGCTGTAAGCACGATCAAAATTACTAAATAAATGTAGATAGCAAACGGGATTACACTGATGATGAAATGAATCAAGGCAAATACGCCAACGATTAACATTAGGGCGATGATAATTCCTGCCGTTCCACCACCTTGATTGGCTGAATCCATAGGTTCGGTGAACGGGAATTTTCCTTTATTGAATACTTTATGTGCGATAACAACCTGCAGGAGTGAAGTGACCAAAATAACAAGGATATCGGGTAATATTCGGAAGGAAAAAATCCAAATGTACACCACAGATAATACTAATAAGACAGGAAGGTAAAGCTTCACAAAGAATGCCTTCAATGTCGCGCGATAAAGGGCTGAGTTGTCTTGAATTGGCGTTGTATAAAATACCCAAGCACCCTTATATTTACTAGAAAACTGCAGCATGTATACAACCGTACCGATAATAATGTTTGCGAAATATAACGTTAAATATGATCTACCCTGTGAAAGGGGGGTTCCAGTAATTTCTTGCAGTTCCATATTATTGTAAAGAAAAATAATCGGAAAGATAAACGACATCCCAAGCGATGGGTACACTTTTAACTTAAAGTCTCTTTCACGACTGATCATTGTCGATGCAAACCGATAAAACGCTCTTTCCTCTCGTTTGAAACAAATCACGTTCCCAATTAAATCACTCAAACTCCAGCGTTTCTTTTTCCTACTACTCGATTCTTCCATTAACTTTTGTAAATTTTGCTCAAAAGATGGCATGAGGTAGTAGTATAGGAAAATCGAAATAATTGGCCCAATCACAGCTATTATGGATAGAACGATCATTTCCGTAGCATAATTTTGATTCAACAACAACTCGAATGGCGCACCAAACCAGAGCGGTGGGATAAATACATGCCACCAGCTAAAGTCATAAACAGCTACAAGATCAACCATGTCAAATACACGGATGATGATTTGGTACCCAATGACAATTCCAACCGCGAGTAAAATTTGAACATAATTAATAATATCCTTTAACTTTTCCCCATCAAAAAATCGTAGAATCAGCATGTAAATTAAAGCGGTAAGTGCCATGACAAACATATCCAATAAAATAATTCCCACGATAAAGATGAAGAAGTAACCAATTCCATACGTAAACAGTGTAACAATTGCCGGAATAGTGATAAAAGCCCCGGTAATAAAGGATAAATAAATCGATATGTGAACGAGTTTAGCTGCATTGATTGTCCTTGTATTTACCGGTTTTGTATTCAAAATTACCTTATCCCGGATATCGAGTAATACGGAAGAATAGTCGGAAATCATAGAAGTCATCAAAATAAACATGGAAACTCCCATAATGATGCTCGATTGGAGCATGAAATTTTCCCCTAGAAAAATAAACGGGATTAGTAAGACTCCGTAAAGTGCGTAAATCCATAATGACTTTAGGAACTGATTTCCTTCTTTGCGCTTCATATCATTCAAGATGGTCGGAACACGGCGCTGATCCATCGTGAGCTTTACCGCCACTATTTTCCGCATCATGGGATAATCAATATTTACCTTGCGAAAAATTGGCTGGAAGAAATCTAGAAACTTTAACGTACGAAAATCACGCATCCCGACCATCCTCCATCACAATCGAAACAATACTATCGGCAGTCTCCTTATGAACATCGAAGCCAGTCAGTTGGTTGAAAATCCCTTCCAGTGATCCTTCTTTGCTTTGTTCCTTCAGCTCATCGAAAGAACCATCCGCAGCAATTTTACCATCTACTAGTAACACAATTCGATTACTAATCTTCTCAACTACGTCCATAATGTGGGAGGAGTAAAAGATTGTTTTCCCTTGATTTGCGAGGGACTCTAGCATATCCTTTATGACCATCACACTATTTGCATCTAAACCACTTAGAGGTTCATCTAGGAAAATGACATCTGGGTTATGCAGTAGACTGGAGAGGATTAAAACCTTTTGGCGCATCCCTTTAGAAAATGAGGAAATTCGCGAATGGAAAACTTCCTCCATATCAAATTGCTCCATGAGCTTTCTCGCTTTTTCTTCTGCTTTTTTGCGATCCAAGCCATATAATTCACCAATGAAGGTTAGGTATTCCGCAGCAGTTAGGTTGTCGTATATCTCCGCATTTTCAGGAACATAACCTATTTTTTGTTTGTATGTATGGTCGGTGGCAGAGATATCCTGTCCGAAGATTTCTACAGTACCACTGTATCCCTCCACCAATCCAAGAATAATCTTTAAGGTCGTGCTTTTTCCAGCACCGTTAGGACCAATGTACCCAATAATTTGGCCACGATACACATCTAGATTAATGCCATTTAGCACGCTCTTGCCCGAGTAACTCATAGTTAAGTCTTTTAAAGCTAAAACCTTCTCATCCATCCCCAATTTCCTCTCTATCAATCTTATTATCTACTAACATAACAATCCGTAGTTTGGAATGCAATAGAAGAGGGACAGTCCCTCAACGCGCTAAAGTGATAAATCGGTGAGGGACTGTCCCTCTAAATTTTAAATATTCAAAATAGTAATTGATATCATATTTCAAATAATATATGATTATACATAGACAAGAACTTATTTCATTACACATCAATGTAAGCGTTTTCCTTAAAAATAGAGTAAGGAGTGGTCGCATTGAAAAAGGCTTTACGTAGTCAAAGTAAGTTGTTTTTTGCAGTAATGGTTGGGTTTTGTATTTTTATTTTGGCAGCTTGTAGTGATGATGCTAGTTCGGAAACTGATGTTCATGAGCTAGATTTCTCTCATTTCTTCCCGCCAACACACTTTATGGAAGAAGAAGTCAAAAGCTTTGCAGCCGAGCTGGAAGAGAAGACGGATGGCAGAATTAAAATTACTTCCTATCCTGGAGCAGCACTTGCAGCACCAGATGAGCAGTTTGATGCTGCAGCAACAGGTTCGGTAGATTTTGCATTAAGTGTACATGGCTATACGCCTGGGGAGTTCCCATTAACATCGGTAATGGAGCTTCCATTTATGGCGGAAACAGCAGTGAGTGGTTCTAAAAATCTATGGACATTAATGAATGAGTTTGAAGAGTTTGATGCGGAGTATGAAGGAACTGTCCCCCTATGGTTGTATACTACAGATCCAGGTCAGTTGTATACCGTGGATAAACCTGTGAAAAGTATAGAGGACATAAAGGGGATGAAGATTCGTTCGCCTTCACCGGAAACTAGTGAATGGTTAGAGGCACTTGGAGCAACACCGGTATCGATGCCGATGAATGAAAACTTTGAAGCGCTTGAGCGTGGCGTTGTAGATGGTACCATCGCACCTTGGGAAGCGGTAAAGACTTGGGGGCTTGATGAGGTAATCAATTATGCAACGGTTGGAAACTTTTATTCTACGACGATGTTTGTCGTGATGAATGAAGAGGCTTTTAATAAATTAAGTGATGAAGATCAGGAAACGATAATGGAACTTGCTGGGGAACGAATGGCAACGAAAACGGGAGAGATTTTTGACCAATTCGGAGGAGAAGCTGTAGAGCAAGCAAAGGAAAAAGGTGTCGAAATCTATGAGTTATCCGAAGCAGAGCTTGCCGAATGGAGCGAGTTTATTAATCCAACAATAGAAAACTGGATTAATAATGTAAATGAGAAGGGACTGCCTGGGCAAAAGGTATATGACCGAGCGGTTGAGTTGAGTGGCAAGTAGACGTAGGGGTGATTTCGCCATGCCAAAAATACTAGAAAAGCCAAAGAAGGTAATTAATAAAATCGCAGGTATTCAGCAATTGATGGCTAATGGTGTTCTTTTATTGATGATGGCGATTATAACATTTGATGTAATAGGACGGAATTTTTTTAATAGCCCATTAAAGGGTTCCTACGAGTTAACAGAGCTAAGTTCGGCTATGCTTGTATTTTTGGCATTGGCCATCACTCATCGTGTAGGTGACCACATCACAATTGATTTTCTAGTAGAACGATTTTCTGAGAAGGCTAGGAATCTAGTACAAGGTGTCGTTGAACTAGTAATTGCTTTGGTTACCTTGTTGATGGCTCTACAAATCTACGATAATGGGCTTCGAATGATGGAGAGAAACGCCACAACGGCTGAATTAGCACTGCCAGTTCATCCATTTTTGTTCCTCATCGCCTTAACAGTGATTATCTTTATGCTGACGGCTATCTTTAAAGCTATCACATACTTTCGATTGGCGGTGAATAATCGATGAGTCCTGAAATCATTGGAATAATCGGGATAGTGGCTTTGCTTGTTTTGTTCGTGCTTCGTGTCCCCGTTGCCATATCACTTTTGGTGGTTGGTACGGTTGGGCTAGCGTTTATACGGGGATGGGATGCTGCGATTGTACAATTAGGAACTACACCATTTTCATCCGCTAGTTCGTACTCGTTAAGCGTAATTCCATTATTTATTTTAATGGGAATGTTTTTATCCTATAGTGGGTTCGGGCGTGATTTGTACACTGCTGTAGATGCATGGATTGGTCATATTAAAGGCGGTCTGGCGATGACGACGATTGGAACGAGCGCCTTGTTTTCTGCGATCTCAGGATCGGTGAATGCTACCACAGCAACGATGGCTAGGATTTCACTTCCTGAAATGAAAAAATACAAGTATGATGATGCACTTTCTACCTCCTGTGTTGCGGCAGGAGGGACACTTGGAATACTTATTCCACCTAGTGTTATTCTTGTCTTGTATGGCATATTGACCATGGAGCCCATTGGAAAACTATTGATCGCGGGGCTAGTGCCAGGCCTACTGCAAATGGCTTTATTCATGATTGTTATTTATGTCATGGTTTGGAGAAAGCCTAGTCTGGCACCAGTAACAGAGAAGAAGAAATTTAAAGTGAAAATAAAGTCGCTTACCTATGTCTGGCCTTTTATTCTGTTGTTTGCACTAAGTATTGGTGGAATTTACTTCGGTTATTTTACCCCAACTGAAGCTGGGGGTGTCGGTGCGTTTGGTGCTTTCCTGTTGACAATAATAACGAGGAGATTAAGGTGGGAGGATTTTAAGAAGTCCTTAAATGAGACAACCCGGTTAACTGCTGCGATTTTCTTTATTATTATTGGAGCTGACATCTTTAGTAAGTTTTTGGCCTTAAGTACCATCCCGGTTAAAATCACGCAATATGTATCGAATCTTGATACATCTAAATATGTTATATTGGCGTTAATATTAGTCGTTTACTTAATACTGGGGTTGTTTTTAGAAGGTATTGCGATCTTTGTATTAACCTTACCAGTTGTTTATCCGTTAATTACAATGCTCGGATTTGATGGTGTTTGGTTCGGAGTAGTGATGATTCTGGTGATGAATATTGGACTTCTGACTCCTCCAATGGGATTAAGTGTGTATATCATCAGTGGAGTGGCAAAAGACATACCAGCATCTCGTATTTTTAAAGGGGTTATGCCGATGCTTGGAATGATGATTTTATGTTTAGGGTTGATTATAGTTTTTGATGAGATTGTGACGTTTTTGCCAGATCTAATGAGGTCTAAATAAAGGGACAGTCCCTCACTGCTTTATCACTGCAAAGCGTTGAAGGGCTGTCCCCCTAGCTATTTTTTAGTTTGGCATAAAGTAGGAGACCGATCATAAGAATGGCTTGCCCTAAGAATATAACGGAATCCCAGAAGTATGGTCCGTTTGGTAACCACAGGTTTTCGATGACATGGTAGAGTGCATGAATTGTCTGTGGGATAATGTAGAAGCCAAGTAATAGAAACATGAGTAGAATTCCTAAAAGATAAAACCAACTGTATAAACGAATCGCTGGTAGTTCATCATCAAACGCTTCGGTTGTATCATCTTTCTTAAGAAAAGGAATCCATTTGCTTAAGTATTGCTTCCCATTCTCCATCAGGTTATATGAGCCAGTCCAATTTTCAACGATATAATACATGTCTGTTTTCATAAAGAAACTCAGTTGGTAAATGGATTTTATAAAGATATCTAATACTACCATGCTTAGTAGCCCAGCTATAATCGAATTACTTTCTGTAAAAAATAACATCGTTAAAAATGAAATAAAGATGACTACTTGTTCAAATGACATTCCTGCAAAATAGAGAGGGTTACGTTCTCTTGGAGCTAGTTTCCAGGCAGGGGATAAATCTGTTTCAAAAACCACTAAGAATAATCGGTTTCCGATGTCCAACTTTGCTGGTAGATTATGTGACCGGATAGCTAGAATATGGCCATACTCATGAATGATGATTAAGACTAGAGAAAGTGCCATATACGTTAACATGTTTAGCGTCATAGATTCGAATAGGAAGATGTCGCTATAATGTGGCATAAGCTCAGGGTTGAAAACTACTAACGATATATTAATAACCAATAAAAGCATATAGAGTTTATTGGTAACTTTATTGAAAAAGATCTTTGCAATCGCAGAGGGAATCCATTCGAACCCCTTGGAAGAGTGAGTATTCTTACTTACGACTACGGCTTCACCATTAATATCTTTTACTAAACCGAACTCCACTAGTTGCTCCGTAAACGAATAAATATCCACTTCATCCTCAGGATAGTCAGCTTTTAGCTGGTTCTCAATTTCACCTAAAGTTTCATTATTCTTCATGTATGAAATGGCATCAATACAAATCTTTGGCATCTCATAGAAGTCACCGGATGCACTATCCTCTACGATAAAGTGCTTCTTATCCGGTCGAATGTTTAGGTCGTATAGAGTTAGCTTCGTATCATGTGTAAGTTTCATTGTTACACCGCCATTTTTTCAAAATAATAGGATGCTAGATTAGTAGCATCCTCAGCGAATTATAATTAGTGTGGATATACAAAGATACACCACCAGCATGTAACTTTAATTTTATTAAGCTTACGAATTTTCATATGTGTGCACCCCCCTTCTTGTATTAGTGGCTATTATGTTTTTCATGAATTTCCCTCAAATTAGGGTATACATTCATAAATAGTTTTACTAGTTGTGGGTCAAATTGGGTTCCACTGCCATCGATAATTCTTCTATAAGCTTCCTCAAAAGGTAAAGCAGAACGATAGGATCTAGAAGACGTCATTGCATCAAACGCATCGACAATAGCTGTAATTCTTGCTAATAGAGGTGTTTCCTCTTCCTTCAGACCATTGGGATAACCTTTTCCATCCCAACGCTCATGATGACTTAATACAACATCGATGTTAGCCGATATTCCTTCTACCTCGTGAACTGCTTTCGCACCAACAACGGTATGCATTTTGATGGTTTCGTATTCTTCTTTTGTTAACTTTCCAGGCTTGGTTAATATCGCATCAGGAATATGAATCTTCCCAATATCGTGTAGTAAGCATGCATAATAAAAATATTTTAGCTCATCTTTGTTGTATTTTCCAGTTTCTGTCGCTAATACCATAGCATACTCTGCTACACGTTCGCTATGTCCACGAGTGTATGGATCTTTTAACTCAAGTGTGGCAATAATTCCTTTGACAATTCCTTCAATTTGTTTATCATAGGAGCTTGTGACAGTTTCAACATAACTAAGGAATCTAAGCAAGATAATAAATGTAATCATAGAAAGTACAATAACAACTAGCAGTGTAACCATCACAACAGAATATTTTAGAAATAAACCTGCTACTAAGTATTTAAATGTTGTCCCAAAGAAGACTAGATAGAAATATCTCTTATTAACAAATATTGGTGAGAATATTATAATAACAATTTCAACTAAATTCCCACTGGTGTATGCAAAATCTGAATTTGAGTAGAACCAAATATCACTAAATATATTTATAGAAGTATAGCTTATGAAATAAAGGTATTTTAGGATACCAGGCTTGTTTTTCTTCATAAAATAGTAAGAAACGGGGATTAGACCAATCATAACGGCGTATAAAATATAGTCGAACACATTGGTAGTTGATATGGATACTTCATTTCCCCAAGGAAGTGTAGGTAATAAGTAATAATAAAAAACATCATAAATTAGAAAAACACTATAAAATAGTCCTAAAAACCATTTCGTTGCTTGTTTTTCTTCAGATAGTAAAGACGTTTGAAGTGTATTTTTCATGTTGAATCCTCTCTATCATAAAACTGTAATTATAGCTTATATATATGAAATCATAAAGTAATACGACAAAATTAAGTATAAAACATCAAAAGTTAACTGTAAATAAACAGTAAATTCTTATAAGTTCGCTCTATACAATATAGGAAATGGGTAATTGGTCTGAGTGTTCCTCTTAACATAGATAGCGTTTTGTAATATAGTAAAACTAGTAAATTTAATAGATACATAGATCGGCTATTGTAGGCGATAGATTGAGGGGGAGTAGCTTTGGAAATACGAAAAGAAGCTATTGGTATGCTTGCGTCGGTGTTATTACTAGCTCCTTTGTTAGGTGGAGGGTTTTGGGTTTTTAAGAGTTTAACCGATAAACCCGTTGAAACTGTTGCTGGCAATATACCAGATATATCAGTTGATGAAATGTTTCGAGACGATGAAATACATAATGAGAATGAAAATATTCCGATTAGAGAGTTAGAGGATGTACAAGGGTATGAGGAAAATATCTCGAATGATGAGGCTGTAGTAGCTCCTGAAGATGAATCAACCGTAACGGAAATAGAAGAGGAAACTATTGAAACTGATACGAGTGAAGAGACAGTGACGGATTCCGAGATAGTCGAGGATACGAGTAGGCCATCAAATCAAGACGTTGTGGAAGAAGAAGTAGAAGAAGAACCAGTTTCCAATGAATCAGAGAAGGAGACGGTAGACACCGAACCACAAAATGAGGAACAGGGCTCGGTTGAACAAACCAATCCTCCAGAACAAGAAGTGGACGAAGTGGAAGAACCAATTGTAGAAGAAGAAACACCTTCGGAAACGGAAGGGAATAAAGAAACTTCTGAAGAACCTACTGATGTGATAGAGGAAACAAATCCATCCACAGCACCAGTCGAAGAAGACAACACAGATAATAGTGAAAATGAGCTACCGGAAGAGCCAGATGATGGTTCAGTAGGATAGTTGTTGGGGACAGTCCCTCGCTGCTTTAAAATGCTAAAGCGGTGAGGGGCTGTCTCATAGTATAGATAGCTTCTTATGGACATATAGTTTAAAAAGATAAGAAAGGCTTAACGACAGGGGCATTGAAATAATGAAAAGAAAATGGATCACGTTTGACCTAGACGGTACCTTAATGCAGAACCCATTTGGGGAGTGGGTCTTTCCTGAGATTGAACGTGTTTTTGCAGAAAGTGTCAATAATCAAAGAATATTTCCAGCTTTAGTAGAAGAACATCGTAACCGCATGGCCTCGGGGAATATTGTCGAGGCGTACGATTGGGATGACATCGTGCGAGAGGCTTTTACTCGTTATGGGGTGTCGGTTCAAGTTGATGTTGCTAAACTTGTTCGCCAGCATTCGGTCCCACCAAAGGTTTATCTGTTGGAAGCAGATGTCATAGATGCTATGCTTGTCTTAAGAAACAGTGGCTATGCCATTGCAACCGTGACGAACGGATTTGAAAAATACCAAAAGCCAGTGATGGATGTATTGGGGTTAACGGATTTATTTGATACTATAATTACTCCCGAAAAAGTAGGGTATGGTAAACCGCGTGTGGAGATGGTTGATAGCCTATCGGATACTGATAATGAAATCATTGCTCATGTCGGTGACCGACTTGACCATGATGTATGGTTAGCCAACGAATTAGGAGTACTTTCTATTTTGTTTTATCAAGATATGCCAGAATCAGTAAAAGCTAAGAGCCCTCTAGAACGTGTGGGGGAATGTGAAAAATGGTTCCATGAGAAATGGCGCAGAGAAACCGGTAACGAGGAATTTCCTGAGAAAGCTACTCCAACAATGGTCATTCACTCCATTAAAGAAATTTATCGGGAGCCCCTCAAGTTAACATAATGAGGGACAGTCCCCCTAATCATCTTTTTCTAGTAGGTGGCTCATAGCGCCTATAAATAGACCTAGAGCGGCTCCACCGATCACTTCAATAGGCATATGCCCGAGCATTTCTTTCAGTTCTTTTTCACGTTTTCGATACTCTACATCTGGATGGTGCTTTGCAAATTTTTCTAGTTCTTCATACATATCATTTACAGCTATCGCGGTTTGACCAGCGGACCAACGAATTCCCATCGCATCGTACATCACAATTAAACTGAAGATACTACTCATTCCAAAATTCATGGATGAAAAGCCACTTTTGAAACCTACATAACTAGACAGGGAAGTAACCGCAGCAGAGTGGGAGCTTGGCATGTCACCCGAACCGAACATCTTTTTCCAATCCCAAATACCAGTTTCCTTATAGTGAAGTGGAACCTTTAAAAATTGAGCAGCACCAATTCCGATTAGCGCAGTAGTCATTGCACGATTTAACATAATTTCACCTCGAATTCATTCTTTGCAAAAACGGTAAAAATATGTACGAGAGGAGGACGGGGGACCTAGTTAACATAATGAGGGACAGTCCCCCCCTAAGTTATGATGAAGAAGTTTGTTTGTGAGACTTGTGGTGTGCAGTATCCATCGCGTTTTGTGGAACCGGAGGAATGTTTGATTTGTAATGAGGAAAGGCAGTATGTACATCCAGATGGCCAATCGTGGACAACTTTAGAAGAGATGATTGCCAGGAATATATATCAAAATGAAATCAAGCAGGATGAAGACCAGTTATTTAGCATTAAAACACTTCCACACTTTGGAATTGGGCAAACAGCGTATATCATCCAGCATGCTGACCAAAACATTCTATGGGACTGTATCACCTACTTAGATAGAAAAACCATAAGCCATATCAATTCTCTCGGTGGAATTGATGCTATTGCGCTTTCTCACCCACATTATTATTCCACCCAAGTAGAGTGGGCAGAGGTATTTGATGCGCTTATATACATACATGAAGATGACCAAGAATGGGTAACTCGGCAAAGTGAACGAATTATCTTTTGGTCAGGAGAGCATTTCGAGCTAAGTTCCGGTGTTACTTTACATCGACTAGGTGGTCATTTCAAAGGTGGTGCGGTTCTTGAATGGCAACAAGGTAATGATGGAAAAGGGGTACTTCTTTCTGGTGATATTATACAAGTTGTGCCGGATCAGAACTGGGTTAGTTTCATGTATAGCTACCCCAACCTAATACCGTTACCAGCAGAAAAGGTACGAGAAATGGCTGAACGTACGAAGCTAATGAAGTTCGATCGAATTTATAATGCATTTCATCGTATTGTAAAAACGGATGGAATTGCTGCTGTAGATAGATCTGCCAACCGCTATATTAACGCTATAAACGGAAAATTGTTTGAAATATAAATGTAAAACAATTTTGAGTTGGAATGTTGTATGATAAGGAAGATATGACTTATCAACAGTAGGGTGATGGTAATGGAACGCAAAAATAGACAACTAGAAGGTTTCAGTGAAGAAACAAATGAAGCAATTTATCAACTTGGAGAACTACGTGATTTGGAATTAGAGAATTATATTAGTACCCTGATTAAACGTACCAATGCCGTTAAGTTGGCTAAACAAATTCTTCAAGAGCTAGAAACGATGAACGACCAAAATGCGAAGATTTCAGATAAAGATAAGAAAAGAAATGCTGAAACAATTAATCACCTCTATACAAACCTCCAGCAGAGAAGCCTAACGCCAATGGAAAAGCGGTTTATTTATGACGAGATTGCAGATCTTATTAGAGATATGGACTCCATCCGACGATATTGGATGCAAAAATCACTCACGGGTGTGAAATACTTAGGTGCGGCAGGAGCAGTTGTGGCTGCTGCTCTGTTATTTAAGAAAAGAGGGAATAATAAAAAGGGAAATTTACCATCGGAACAAGATGTGTCAAATAAATAACGAATAGCAATGCTTCCTAGCTGGAGGCATTGCTATTTTTTTAAGGATAAATTAATCTGTAAATAGTAAGTGATCAAATAGACATAGAAATTTAAAAGGTGTGTTGACATGGCAACTATCAAAGAAATAGCCGAAATGGCCAGTGTATCCAGGACCACAGTATCACGTGTTTTAAATAATTCTGGATATGTTAGTGCGGAAGCACGAAAACGTGTAGAAAAGGTAATTGAGGAGACAGGTTATGAACCAAGTATATATGCTAAGTCTCTAAGAACGAAAAGGACTAGTGTTATCGGCGTAATTCTTCCAACCATTAAAACTGAGACACCTAGTAGAATTGTAACTGGGTTAGGTAGTGAGCTTGCTAAACATGGCTATCAGATATTATTGGCAAATACTAATTTAGATAAAGAAAAAGAATATGAGTACCTGGATCTACTAAAGACCCGTCAAGTAGATGGAATTGTATTACTAGCTACTAATACGGATCCAAAACTGATACAAAAAATAAAGGAAATCAATGTACCTGTTGTAATTGTCGGTCAAGAGGCAAAAGGTATCATGCATGTAACATACGATGACTATCATGCTGCTAGAGAACTAACTGCTTTCTTAATTCAAAAAGGTCATACACAAATTGCGTTTATTGGTGTTCATGAAGAGGATAGAGCAGTAGGTTTCTTACGAAAAAGAGGGTTCCTAGATGAAATGACAGCTAATGGATTGAATGTTGAACTTGAATGGATACAAGAAGGAATATTTGATATTGATTCTGGTAAAGAATCAATGGGTAAAATTCTAAAGCAATCCGTGAACACGCCAACTGCAACAATTGCTGTAACAGATCGATTAGCTATCGGTGCAATGAGTTATTTAAAGGATAAGGATATCGTCATCCCTGATCGAATGGCTTTAGTTGGTTTTGGTGCTTCCGAAATATCGCAATATCTAGAACCAGCACTTACAACCGTTGATTTTCAAAATGAAAAGGCAGGGGAACAGGCAGCAAATCAATTATTAGCTAAACTAAATGCGCAAACTTACCAGGAAAAAATTATTTTAGATTATAGACTTCTCATACGTCAAAGTGTATAATTGGTTATGAAATCGGTTCCATATTTCATGAGTTATATGGAATCGATTCCATAAACGCATATTTTTACTTAACAGATAAACGATAATATTGGGATTGGATATCCATATTACACGAAAGAAAGTGAATGATGTTATTATTCTAGTTCTAT
This sequence comes from Ornithinibacillus californiensis, assembly GCF_001038485.1. GTDB lineage: Bacteria > Bacillota > Bacilli > Bacillales > Amphibacillaceae > Ornithinibacillus > Ornithinibacillus californiensis. The sequence goes on along the minus strand of NZ_LDUE01000019.1, from coordinate 47,854 downwards.
CACTTCCCCTTTCTTTCTATATTATGGAATCGATTCCACACATAATGAGGAGGAATTTGCATGTCCGAAAACAAAAAAATAGCACAAGAATTAATTGATGCTGTTGGTGGTACGGAAAATATTCAATCCGTCACACATTGTGCTACAAGGTTACGTTTCATCATTCAAGATGAAGAAAAGGTTGATAAAGAGCGAGTAGAAGAAATTGACAAGGTGAAAGGGGCCTTCTTTAATTCAGGTCAGTATCAAGTTATTTTTGGTACGGGTACTGTAAACAAAGTATATGAAGAGGTAGAAAAGTTTGAAGTTAATCAAGTAACGAAAGAAGAACAAAAGAAGGAAGCGATGAACAAAAAAAATTCGTTTCAACGTGCTATTCGTACTTTTGGTGATGTGTTTGTTCCAATCATACCGGTTCTAGTAGCAACTGGACTTTTCATGGGATTACGTGGACTTGTCATGCAGGAACAAGTTCTTGCCTGGTTTGGGTTAACGCCAAGTGACATTTCCAGCAACTTTTTACTATATACTCAAATCCTAACTGATACAGCCTTTATATTCTTACCAGCGCTTATCGCATGGTCTACCTTCAGAGTGTTTGGTGGTACGCCAATTATTGGATTAGTTCTTGGATTAATGCTTGTAAGTCCAGCCCTCCCGAATGCATGGGGTGTTGCTACTGGTGCAGAGCCATTATATTTCTTTGATTTTATTCCGGTAGTAGGGTATCAAGGTGCAGTACTACCAGCATTTATAGCTGGGATTATTGGAGCTAAACTGGAGCGCGCTATTCGTAAACGCGTGCCAGAAGCTTTAGATTTAATCGTCACACCGTTCCTTACGTTATTGATTATGAGTGTTGCTGCTTTATTCATCATTGGCCCGATTTTCCATACGGTGGAAGGCTATATTCTCGATGCAGCATTGTATGTATTAGAATTACCATTTGGTTTAGCAGGTATATTACTTGGTGGATTAAACCAAATTATTGTCATTACAGGTGTACATCATATCTTTAACTTGTTAGAAATTCAGCTACTTGAAAACTTAGGAAACAATCCATATAACGCAATTGTCACATCAGCTGTTGCTGCTCAAGGTGGAGCTACACTGGCCGTTGCATTAAAAACGAAGAGAACAAAGCTTAAAGCATTAGCAATGCCTTCTTCTTTCTCAGCATTTCTAGGAATTACTGAACCAGCAATTTTCGGGGTTAACCTTCGTTATGGTAAGCCATTCCTAATGGGTCTAATTGGTGGTGCTGCAGGTGGTTTTGTTGCTTCTATTCTTAATCTTGCTGGTACTGGTATGGCGATTACAGTTATACCTGGAACACTTTTATATTTGAATGAACAATTACCGCTTTATATTTTGGCAAACTTAGTGGCAATCGCAGTTGCGTTTGTTCTTACTTGGATGTTCGGATACTCTGATAAAAAAGCGGAACAAATTGAAAAATAAGGTTGGTAGCCGTATGAAAAAGACATCATTAGACATGCAAAATAAGGTGCATCAACAAATAACGGAATATAAACAAGTGGTTGCAAGCGATTCCTATCGCTTGCATTACCATATCATGCCACCTGTTGGCTTATTGAATGATCCAAATGGATTGGTGTATTTTCGAGGGAAATACCATGTTTTTTATCAGTGGAATCCATTTGAAACCTCCCATGGTGCGAAGTTCTGGGGGCATTATACTTCTGATGATTTAGTTCACTGGGAAGAAGCGGAGATCGCCTTAGCACCAGACAGTTGGTATGATAAAAACGGCTGTTACTCAGGAAGTGCAGTCATCCACAATGAAAAAATGTATGTATTCTATACAGGTAATGTAAAAGATGAGGATGGAAATCGTTCCTCCTATCAATGTTTGGCCATTTCTGAAGATGGGTTCACGTTTGAGAAAAAAGGTCCTGTGATTCATGTTCCAGATGGCTTTACGGCACATTATCGTGATCCTAAAGTATTTCACCACCAAAACAAGTGGTATATGGTACTAGGTGCACAAACCGAGCAAGAAAAAGGTGTGACTGTCTTATATTCTTCATCTGATTTAGAAAGATGGCAGTTTCATGGACCATTTGCAGGAAGTGGGCTCAATGGACTTGGTGACTTCGGATATATGTGGGAATGTCCAGATTTAATAGAAATCAATGGCAAGAATGTGTTGTTAGTATGTCCACAAGGTCTATTGGCAAGAGGCTTTGCATTCCAGAATATTTTTCAATCTGGCTATTTTGGAGGTCAAGTAGATTTTGATTCGCTTTCCTTTAAACATGGGGACTTTGTGGAACTTGATCGTGGCTTCGATTTTTATGCACCACAAACGATGAGAGACGAGAAAGGGCGAACGATACTTTTTGGCTGGATGGGAAATGCTGAGGAGGCAGATGTTATCCAACCAACCGTAAAGCATCATTGGATTCACGCTCTAACCATTCCACGTGAGTTGGAGTGGAAGAATGAAAATTTATACCAGCATCCAGTGGAAGAGTTGCAGCAATTACGTCTGAATGAGGTCTATTATCCCGATGTAAAGTTTAATGATGATGCTGGAATTTCTCTATCGGATATAAAAGGAAATGTGTTTGAACTATTAGTAGAAGTCACCTATATACAAGCAACTGATTTTTCTATAGAGATTGGTGCTTCATTACGAATTTCTTACAACGCAAAGGAAAAAGTGTTCACATTTGAACGGGAAAAGTTAAATCAGTCAAAAGCTTTTGAAAGCAGACATTGTCATTTGGAACAACTTAATTCCATACATGTCTACAAAGATGCTTCTTCTATTGAAATTTTTATTAATGATGGGGCAGTCGTATTTTCTTCAAGAGTATTTGATGCATCCAATAGTGAAGAGATTACATTTAAAGTGAATGGACATATACAAGCGAATGTAACAAAATGGGATTTAAAGAGAGTTACATGTTAGCAGTGGCTAAAGGTGGTGGATGAAGTGACAGATGTAAGCACTTTAGGTGAGATATTAATTGATTTTACGCCTCAAGGAGACAGTGAAGGCAATCCTAGCTTTATTGCAAATCCAGGAGGTGCACCTGGAAATGTGATGGTGGCTCTATCCCGTCTTGGCAAAAAAACTGCCTTTATAGGAAGTGTTGGAAGGGATCAATTTGGAGAAATGCTAAAAAGTACACTAACATCAAATGGTGTAAACACCGAAGGAATCGTCTATTCGGATATTCCGACTACACTAGCATTTGTACATATAGGTGAGGGAGGAGAGCGTTCGTTTAGCTTTTACCGTAATCCTGGTGCCGATATGATGCTATCGAAAGAGGACGTGAAGTCGGATATCATTGCGAACTCAAAAATCTTTCATGTCGGCTCTATCTCAATGACAGACGAGCCTGTACGGGAGGCAACCCTTGAAGCACTTACATTGGCAAAAAATCATGGAGTGACTATTTCTTTTGACCCGAATTTAAGGCCAGCGCTATGGAAAAGCTTAAATGAAGCAAAGGATAATATTTTAGCAATACTTGCCTATGCAGATATTGTAAAACTATCAGAAGAAGAGTTGGAATTCTTAACTGGTGAAACAGATATTCAAACTGCTGCCGAAAAAATTACTGCCCAATATACTATTCCAATATTATTGGTTACGCAAGGGGCAAAGGGGAGTTATTGTTATACGAATGGAGTGCTGGAATATGTTCCAGGATATACAGTGTACGCTATTGATACAACAGGATGTGGGGATGCATTCTTTGCTGGAGCCCTATTTAAGCTACTGGAACTTGACCTGATTGGTAAAGAATTGACTAAAAAAGAGAAACGGCAAATCCTTCAATTTGGTAATGCGATGGGTGCTATAGTTGCAACAGAAAAAGGGGCTATTCCAGCAATGCCAACAATAGATATGGTAGAGAAATATATTTCCAAAAAATAACTTTAAGCTCCCAGATCAGTAAGGTCTGGGAGCTTTGGTTTAACAGTTCTTTTTACCTAGATTACAATATTAGAAAAAAAGGTATATAGTGATTAAAAGCTTAAATAGAAGGAGGTTTTCATGAGAAATAAAAATAAAATGAAAGCTGCTGCAAGAGATGTAATCGATATGAAGCGCTCTGAGTTATTAGAGGAAGCAAAGAAAAATGGAATCAATAATAAGGAAGTGCTTAGAAAAAGTGAAGAGTTGGATAAACTTATCATAAAATACATGAAATGATAGTTAACTGTTTATGAAACACTATATAAAATAGACGCCTCACCCCATTTGGGTAGTCCCAATAAACCTTTCTGCATACAAAAGAAGATACTTATTTAGTGCTCATCAAACTGAGATTCTTACAAATAGTACCCCTCGTAAAACTTAAAGAACTAATTTTACATGAAGTTTACCTTGTTAAATAATGTAATAAAAACCTCAAGAAACGACGACAACAAAGCTTACAGACACCGATATCTCCTCCAAGAAAAAATAACCTTTACGATGCTCTTTCTAGTAGATACTTGGATTTTTATACAAAAAAGAATAAACTAAAGATTGTTCATTCTTTTAGAATAAAAGTAACATTCTAGAATAAAATGTATTAAATCCAAACTATTAAAGGAGGGAAAAAATGCTAGGTTCTATTACTAACTTTTTTGATCGTATGGTTCGTAGGTATTTACCGGATGCATTTCTTTTCGCTATTATTTTAACATTTGTCGTATTTATTTCAGGTATGATTTTCACTGGAAACTCACCAGTACGTATGGTGGAGTACTGGGGAAATGGATTCTGGGGATTATTACAATTTGCGATGCAAATGTCCCTTATCGTTGTAACGGGTTATATCTTGGCAAATAGCCCAATTGTTAAAAGATTATTAGGTAAAATTAGTACGCTAGCAAATTCACCAGGACAAGCAGTGTTACTAGTAACCTTTGTAGCATCAATCGCGTGTTTAATTAACTATGGTTTTGGACTTGTTGTAGGGGCGTTACTTGCGATTCACGTTGCCAAACGTGTGCCTTCTGCCGATTATCGCTTACTAATGGCTAGTGCTTATAGTGGATTCTTACTATGGCATGGTGGTCTATCTGGCTCTATTCCATTGCTAATTGCAACCGATGACCATTTCTTACATGACGAAATAGGGGCTATTCCTGTTATAGACACACTTTTCGCAGGACCGAACTTATTTATTGTAGGAAGTTTGTTAATCTCACTTCCATTTTTAAATAGACTGCTAATGAAATCTCATAATAATATTGGACAAATTGACCCGGAATTATTAAACATACAGGCAAATGCAATGGTAGAGAAGGTAGAAGAGCCAACACCTAAGGAAGAAATAACTCCTGCGGAACGGTTAGAAAATAGCAAGATTATCTCATACTTAATAGGGCTACTTGGTCTTGCATTTGTTATCTATCACTTCGTAACCAATGGGTTTGACCTAAATCTAAACATCGTCAACTTCATCTTCTTATTTTTAGGAATTCTTTTCCATGGCACACCACGTCGCTTCTTGAACAGTGTAACAGGCGCCGTGAAAAATGCCGGTGGAATTATTATTCAATTCCCGTTCTATGCAGGGATTATGGGTATGATGACAGAATCTGGACTATCGGAACAGTTGTCTATGTTCTTCGTAAATGTTTCTAATGAAGTTACACTTCCTTTGTTTAGCTTTATTAGTGCAGGTATCCTAAACTTCTTTATCCCTTCTGGTGGAGGTCAATGGGCGGTACAGGGGCCAATCATGATGGAAGCAGCTTTAGACCTAGGAGCAGACACAGCAAAAACAGCAATGGCTGTAGCCTGGGGAGATGCCTGGACGAACATGATCCAACCATTCTGGGCATTACCACTACTTGCCATTGCAGGCCTAAAAGTACGTGACATCATGGGATTCTGCGTCATGGTACTATTCTGGAGCTTTATACCAATATCAATTGGACTATTGTTTTTCTAAAAACTAGATTCTAAAATACAACAAAACAAAGAGGTTAGGAAATAAGTAATACAAAGGTTTTTAATACGGACATACACTACATTAGCCCCGGACATATACGAAGACTCCTGTGGGAGGATAGGCTTCGGTGAGACCCCAAGATGCACCTGCGTCTGCTAGTAACGCTACGAAGAAGGCTTCCTCGATGCAAGGCAGCAAGGAAGCCATTTCAAGTAGCTGCCTGGCTCACCAGCCGCCCACGGAAAGCGAAGTATATTTCCGGGGCGTGTTATATGCACTAACAAAAGTGTTCGGCTTTACCTTTGATAGAAATATTTTGTCACTACTTCTTTTTTTCTATTAAATTAATGTTTCACCACAATAAAAATAGGGTATAATCAATCGGATAGACTAAAATTTAAAAATATCTAACTTTTCTATTATTAAATATTGAATTATTACAAGATTGGTGTAAAATAGGTAATAAGTAATAGTAACTACATACCGTGTGTTGAAAAGGCAAACTATTCGAAAGGGTAGGACGCAAAGCTATGGATCTAATGTTTAAAGAAACGATGATCGCCTGGCTACCAAAGCATTTTTTGGCTATTCAATTGCATGGATAGTCTTTTTTTTGTTTGAAAATTACCGAACAGGTCAGTTTTTCATAGAAAACCATAATAATAGTATGATTTTTCAGTTGGAGTGAAGGAAATGGAAATCATCAACAATAGATATAGGCTAAAAGAACTAGTGAAGCAAGAAAAGCATGTGATGGTTTATTCTGCTTTTGATATGCGTAAAGAGAATAAATTAATTCTCTTACACTTACTAAATACTGAATATTTACCAAAGTCACTAATCGACTTCTTTATTAGTAGATTTCTTGATATTAAGAGTCTAACAAGTAAAGCAATCGTTCGTAATTATAGTTTCAATACCGTTTCATATATTGATAGTAAGCTACAAGCGGAGCCCCAGTACTTTTTTACTTCCGATTATGTGACTGGGACCGAAAACATATTTGACGTAACGAAAGAAATGACCTTCCGTCAAATGATGGATAGCTTCGTAGAGCTTTGTACGGCTGTTCACTACCTCCATTTGAAGGGGTTTATTTATGGTGCATTAAATCGCCATTCTGTACAAGTGATAAGAAAGGGCGAGGGGCTTCAAGTCCTACTTAAGGACGTTGCATCAGTCCAGATGGAAAGAATTACTCATGCGGAGCGTATCGAGGACTCTGCTTATAAATCTCCCCAGGTTTTAGCGGGAATTCCTGAGAATGAGGAATCAGACATATATTCCTTGGGAGTTATTCTATTAGCCATGCTATCTGATAATCCTTCACTGAAAAATCCAACTCGTGAGCTAGCTTTATTTGCAAAAACATCTACCGACGCTGAAGCGCGAAAAATTATACCAGTGCTCGAAAATATACTTAACACAGAGAAGGATTCCTACAGTAATTTATATGAACTAATAGTCGACATAAATAAAGTTTTGCAAACGAATTATTCTAATGTGAAAAAGGAAGAGTTTGAAGGTCTTAACCTTCATACGAAGCTTGTTGGTAGAGAAGAACAGATTAATAATATCCTTAAATCCTATGAAAAGATGATTTCCTTTCAACCTAGTAAGCGAATATTTTTTGTGCAGGGTACGAATGGTATTGGTAAAACTCGTTTTCTACAGGAGATTAAATTCTTATTTGATTTGAGTAAGGCAAGTGTTTATTCCAGCTATAGCCTTAATAATATATCTGCTGATAGTAAGCAAATGTGGATTGATCTTTTACGTAAGCTAATTATTGAAACGGATAAGAGTATATTAGAAAAATATAGTCAGGAGTTAATGAAATACTTCCCTGAATTATTGGATAAGAACTATGCTGCTTCATTAAGTTACACGAATGAACATAATACGAAGTACCGCTTGTTGAATCGGATCGCTGGTTTTATTAATGAAAGTATCCAAAATCACCCCGCAGTTATGATTATCGATAATATCCATCTAGCAGATGATTTTACGATTGATACGTTTAATTATGTATGTACAGAAGTATTAGAAAATACGAATTTATCCATTATATTCTCTTGTGAAGACAATGAGATGGCTACTAATACAGTTGCATCCGAGTTTATCCATAACATGAAGAAACGACAAGACTCCGAAATTATTCGGCTAGAACAACTAGATGAGAAACATACCGGTGAAATGATTCAAAGTATCCTATCAATCTCGTTTATTCCTAAAAATATTTCTAGAAGAATTTACCGCCAGTCTTATGGGAACCCGCTATTTGTGACCGAAATTATGAAGGACTTATATAGTCGCCAGATTCTCTATGTAAGTGAACAGACCGGTAGGTGGCAAATTGATATACCGGAAGGAGACAAGAACTATAGTCTATTAGATCTTCCAAATAGTGTAGAACATGCTCTTGTGAACCAGTTAAAGGATTTGAATCCACTTAGCTTGGATATCTTAAAAAGTATCTCTATCTTTTCGAAGCCTGTTTCCATGGTTACGATTGAAGAGTTTTTGCCAACTTCTCCAAGCCTAGAAATGCATGTAGAGGACTTAGTAAAAAGAGGCGTTTTACAGCGTTTAATCGATGATAGTGCGTATCTATATGATTTTCGTAGTAAAGTGTTGAAGAATATTGTGTATGAAAAAATTTCTCAGGAAGAAAAAACTGCAAAGCACGAGCTTGCCGCTGCTAGATTAGAAGAAGTTACGGATTTCCACGAAGTGAAAAATCTCGATGAATTAATTTTTCATTTTGCCAATGCGAAAAATCTTGAAAAAGCTAGAATTTACTACTTGGAAAATGCAAAAAAAATGGAAGTAGCTAAGAACACCAAGGCACAAATTGATAATTTGAAGAAAGCCCTTGAATTAACCACTAACTCTGGTGAACGCATGGAACTTTACTTGGAATTAGGGGCCCTATCATCAGATACAGGAGATATTACTGTAGCATTAGAATATTTAGAAGAGGCAGAACGTCTAGCTGAGAAAGAAAATAACGCGAAGCATAGACTGGATGCCTATATAAAACTAGCAAATGCCCATATACATGCGTACCATGATGATCAGGTAATAGAGTATATTGATAAAGCAGAACGAGAACTGAGTCTTAATCCAGATGAAGCATCTAGGCTAGAAATAAAACGTTTTCGTGCGCTACTACTGACAGACGGAAATCAAATCCAAGAAGCTGCTGAACTTTTCCATGAGTTAATAGCAGAATGCGGTGATCAATTTAATAAAATTAAAGGGAATGCGTATCGTACGCTTGGATTTATTTATGTACATCTAGGTAAACCTGATGAGGCGTTAGAGGTCTATCATAAATCTGTCAGTCTATTAGAAGAAATTAATTATACAAGAGGTGTATTACTTTCTCTAAACAATATTGGTGCTGTTTATGCAGAGCATTATCAGGATTATGATAAGGCGATGGAATATCATTTACGAGTGAAGAATTTGAGTGAGGAATACGGAATTCATACAAGTGAAGTGTTTGCTCTCATCAATATTGCCGAATCACATCTAAATAAGCATGATTTTGAAACGGCATTTGACCATTTTAGTCATGCTTTAACCAAGGCTGAACGATATAACATGCCGCAAGAAAAATATGTACTTTTAAATCTATTAACACAGGTGGGCTTAGAACGAAATAACTTCAACGATGCTTTGGGTTATTTCCGCAAATTGAAAAAGGACCTGAAAGATAACCCTAATAAAGGCTTTGATATTGCGGAGTATTATATGACTTCTTCCAAGATATATCTAGCCCTGGGTAATTATGAAGAAGCGGATCGTTATAATCAGAAAATTATCGAGTTCCATCATGAGCATGAGAATATTTTGAAGTATACTGCTACAGTTAATGTGTTAATTAACCAATTGCGTCTAGTAGAAGATAGTATTGATGCGTTCTTAATCGACCAAATTATCCGATTGACGGATAAAATAACCAGCACGTCTATTATTATCGAGAGCCTTTGCGAAGCGATTCAACAAGTAGCTCAAAAAGATGAAATAGAACTTGCACAACATTTACTTACTGAGCTAGAAATGTATGTTTCGGAAGACATGCCTAACATACTCAGAGCTAAATATTTACATGCAAAAGGTGCTGTTTCGTTTAGGAAAGCCCCTAACCAAACGATAAGTTACTTAGAAGAGAGCTTAAGCCTGGCTAAAGCTGTTAAAAATAAGGAGCTTATCTTCCGTATTCAAGCTGATTTGGGTAACTGCTACTTTGCATTAGAAAACTATTATGATGCTGCGAACTATTATCTAGAAAGTAGTGAGGGGATTAAAGAATTAATCCATCAAATTCCTGGCGAATACCGATTAACCTTTATGAAGGGAAGAAAGTTTTCTAAAGTATTCTCTCATCTTGCTAAAATTCGTAAATGGATGCAATCAGGAGAGAATGAACGCTTTGATCTAGCAAAATTATTGGAAGAAGTGCAAACAATAAATGAATTAGATGAGATACGTAATAATCAAGTAGATGCATTTATTAGTAATCCAATATTTATGCAATATATAAGCGATCAGTATATGGAAAAACTATCTGGTGGCATTCTACACCAGGAAGATTTATTTATCCACTTAGATAGTGATGTTACAAAGAACTTTGAGATGATCGGTAAATTCCTAGCTGGTCGATTATTAGCTACGAGGGGATTCATTCTTGCCGAAGAAAAGGGACAAGAACTAACGGTTCTTTCTTCCATTGATGGAAATAGGAAGTTACCGGGGAATTTATCCATTTTTAATCGTGTTCGCTCGACGATGAAGCCTGTCTTGTTATCCGAATGGTCTAAACAGGATAAGGTTGATCCACACTTTTTACCAGATGATTTAAAGGCAGTTTTGTGCATTCCGATTATTAAAGATGTAGAATCCCATTCTTTAGTAGGAGAAACGAAACAAGTCCTTGGGTATATCTACTTAGAGACAGACAAAATTGTTAATAACTTTAACCAACACGGGTTGGAGAAGTGTATGCAATTAGTGAAGTTTCTTGTGCTACTTTTAGAAAAACGACAGTTAACGATTGCCGCCTCTATTGATAAATTAACTGGTGCGTTAACACGAAAATCATTAGAGGATGCGTTGCAAAACACCCTTGATTTTTCTAGAAAAAACGGAAATGAATTCAGCATCATTATGTTTGATTTAGATAAGTTTAAAGGAGTTAACGATCGCTATGGACACCAAATTGGTGACCAAATTCTAAGGGAAGTTTCTCAAGTTATACTAGCTAATTTGGATCCTTCTAGTTTATTCGGCCGATATGGCGGGGAAGAATTCGTTATTATTTTACCTTCCGTAAAGGTGGATGAGGCTGCACGATTTGCTGAAGAACTTCGGTTGACGGTGCAAGGTCAAAAGCTACTGGGGGAAAAACATGAGGTAACGTTAAGCATGGGGCTAGCAACTTATCCTGAACATGGACAAACCGTTAGGGAACTCATATTAAAAGCGGATCAAGCTTTATATGTGGCAAAAGAAAATGGTCGAAACAACTCCCAAGTGTGGCAGAAGGAATTTGAAAATAAAGTAAAACAAGCGAATAAGTTAACTGGAATTATTTCTGGTGATGAAATTCGCGATGCTAGAAATGTGTTAGCACTGGTAGAACTTATTCAATTAACGAATCAGGTAATAACGGTAGAAGATAAAATCTATCATTTCCTTGGACGAATCATTGAAATCATCGAAGCGGAATATGGTTATATTCTATTAACCGATGGAGATTTCATTAGCCATACCTTTGGAAGAAAGTCGCAAGAAGAGGCATGGGTGAATAATTCCACGTATAATCCTGACATCATTTCGAGCGTTGTGAGAGAGGGTAGAAGTTTCTCTACCATTGATTGGGAGGAAACCGATAAGATTAATACCGTGAATGGTTTACCAGATTGGGATTCTATAATTGCTGTTCCCATTAGTACTGGTGGAAGGTTGAAAGGTGTCATTTATCTATCTGCACCTGCTAGATTGAAAGAATTTGGAGCCGATGAGATAAATGTGTTGAATGTATATAGTGAATTAGTGGCAAATATTGTATAATGAAACCAACTACTATTTTAATCGTAATGATAGTGAATTAGATAAATAATATCCATTCGAAAAGGTAAACTTTTTGAAGAATATAGGCCACAGGATTAGCAGTTCAATTATGAGCGCCTGGATGCCAAAATGATGGTTACACAAGACATGATAATTTTGGCTATTCGTTTTTTCGAATAGCCATTTTTTAATACATAGGGATATTATCCCATCTTTCAACTAAACGAAAATGAGGTGAGGTCCGTGGAAATTATTAATAATCGGTATCGACTTGTAGAGCTTTTGGATCAAAATAAGATGGTCTCCAAGTACGCTGCTATAGATTTACTGAACGATAACAGATTCATCCAATTAAATCTATTAAACTCCGAATACACACCCAAATCGTTAGTTGATTTTTATGCAAAACGTTTTATAACGATTAAGAATATTAATCATCCCCGAATTTTACGTAACTTTGAATTTAATTCCGTTTCTTTTGTAGATAATAGAATACAAGGGGACAAACTCTACTATTATACGGCGCAATATGATAAACAGGCAAAACCATTCCTTGCTTACTTAGATGACCTTTCTATCGGCCAGGTAGTGGAAACGTTTATGGAGATTTGTGCTGCAATTCATTACCTTCATTTAAGAGGGTTTATTTACGGTTCCCTAAATCCACATTCCATACTAGTAATAGAATCGGAGAATGGTAATGTCTTCAAGTTGAAGGATCTTGCTACAGTTGAATTAGAAAAGTATGCTCGCAAGGAACTAGAGGAAACCTATTTTATTTCTCCTAAAGCATTAGCGAGTGATGAACTAACGTATCAGTCTGATATGTATTCATTAGGTGCTATTCTTTTAACCATGCTAACGAAAAAGAGCGAATGGAAAAATGCTAACGAAGATATTTGGAAACTTCAAGCCGATGTAGACACAGGTAACATAAGTGATCACGATACTATTCGAAAGGTTTTACCGATTGTACAAAAACTACTTACAACTAATGAAGCGGTTGCTTATAACAATGTATTAGAAATGGTAAATGAACTTGGAGTAAGCCTAGACAGAGAATTTTCCATCATTGATAGTTCTGTTATAGAAGAACTGCAATTCCATACAGAAGTTATAGGTAGGGATTTGGAAATAGAATTGATCTTAAAAAATGTCGAAAACTTAATGGGGTACAGACCTGGAAAACGAATCTTTTTTGTCCAAGGGGATAATGGAATTGGAAAGACGAGAGTGTTGCAGGAGATTAATTACTTATTATCCATACAAAGGGCAAATGTGTATGCAAGCTTTCAATTAGATAGTACGGGAAGTAGTAAAAATCTATGGATTGATATCCTACAAAAGCTCATTGCCCAAACTGATGTACATATCCTCAGAAAATATCATGCAGAATTATTGAAATACTTTCCTGAGTTGGAAAAGAAAGAAGCAACAGTTTCCCTAGAATATTTGTTAGATGGTAACAACAAATATCGCTTATTAAATCGAATTGCAAGTTTTATCCATGAGAGCCTACAAGGGAAGACGGCTGTATTTCTTATCGATGACCTTCACTTGGCAGATCGGTTTACATTAGATTTATTTACTTATTTAAGTACGAATACAGTGCATCAAACGAACCTCATGTTTATACTTTCCGGAGAAGTACGCGAGGATAGTGAAAATCGTGCATTCTTAGATACAGTAGATATGATTTATAAACGATCGGACGCTAATATCATCCGGTTAAATCCATTAACGCAAGAACAATCGGCACAATTGATCAAGGATATATTATTTATATCCTATCCTCCTATGAAACTAGCAGAAAGAATTTATTCAAGGTCTTATGGGAATCCTTTATTCATCCATGAAGTAATGAAAGATTTATATAGTCGTCAGCTTCTTGTTGTCTCCCCAGAGAATGGGATGTGGAGTGTTCGCTTATCTGCTGATGATTATTCTCTACTGGAGATACCAGACAGTATCGAACAAGCACTATTAAACCAATTACAGGATATAGCTCGTGACCAGATGGAATTGTTGGAAATAGGTGCTACTTATAATAAAGCCGTATCACCTAATATGATAAGTGAATTTTTGAATTGGGATATTGCCAAAGCAGTTCGCCATATTGGGGAGTTAGTGCGAAAAGGTATATTACAACAATTGGTATCAGATACCGGTTATTTGTATGATTTCCATAATAAAGTTCTTAAGAGAATTGTTTATGAAGGAATCACTCCGGAAGAGAGAATGGAAAAGCATGCGCGTATTGCAAACATGCTTGAGTGGAAACATCATATAAAGCTTGAGGAACTCATTTTTCACTTTGAAGGTGCAAGTAATACGGAAAAGTGTATTTACTATTACATGAAAATTGCTGATGAACTACATGAGAGGCATGAGATAAAGGCAGAAATACCTTATCTTCAAAAAGCAGTTTTGTTACTAACCGATGATGACGAGAAGACAAAACTCCTACTCCGTATTGGCGATTTAAGCTCAGAAGTCAATGATATGGAAACATCGTTAACTGTCTTAGAAGAAGCCCTAGCCCTAGCACGAAGGACGAATCATAAAGAAAATATTGTTGCCGCCTATCTTGCTATCGCTAACCTTTATGCCAATCTTTATAAAGTAGAGCAATTAAAGGGGTATCTAGAACAGGTTTCGACGCTTCTTACTGATTATGATGATAAGGGATCACGACTAGAATACAGAAGACTTCAGGCGTTGGAACTTAATCTAGAAAATAAACCAGATGAAGCTGCGGCAATTATCCGAGAGGTTATAGATGAGGCTGGTACAGATTTCCCACGAATTACAGGGAGTGCGTACTTGTTACTTGGATTCTCTAGTATACAACATAATCAGGCAACCGATGCAATAAGCTACTATGAAAAAGCAATGGAGCTATTCGAGAAGGCTGGATACACGAAAGGATATTTAGGTGCTGTCAATAACATTGGAGTCATTTACCAAGCCTATTTATCAGAACTCGATAAGGCTAAAGAGTACTTTGTGAAAGTCCAGGAACTAAGTGAAGAGTATGGTATATACGAAACAGAAATCCGAGCAGTTTCTAGTATTGGTAATATCCATGCGAGTGCATTTCATTACCAAGAGGCCTATGAGCAATTTAAATATGCCCTTCAAAAAGCTAAGCTTGGTGCATCTGATCAATCTACGAACCACCTTTATAATCTACTCTGTTTTGTTTGTACAGAAATGAACGATTATAAAACTGCATTTCAATATTATGAAGTGATTAAAGATGAGCTAGATGTTGAAATAGCAGCTAGTATGAGGGTGTTCGACTATCATAACACGAGTATGAATCTATTTCAGGCCATTGGTGATTATGCCTTAGCGGATAAGTCGAGTCGTGAGGTAGTTGCTTTTAACCAAGGGCGAGAAAATATATATTCGTATAGTGCATTAATTTATCAAACTATTAATAAGTTACGATCCTGTAATGATGAGGATATCGAAGGCACAATTGCAGCTATACTTGAGCTTGTAGCTAAGATACCTCGAAAGGAATTTAATGTAAAAGTATTGTTCATGAGTACGATGGTATTGATCGAGCGGGCTAAATTAGAAATGTGTGAACGATTAATTCAATCTTTGGAAGAATATCTGTCAGAACAAATGCCAGATATTCTAAAGGCAAGTTATTACTATGTATTAGGGGCGAAGGGTAATACGAAAGAAGGTAAGGAAAACTTAGCCCGCAGTTTGAATTATGCCAAACGTGCGCAAAGCCGTGAATTAATTGCTAGAGTTATGCTGCTTTTAGGTGATTATGCGTTCCAAGAGGACAACTTGTACAGTGCTGCTGGTTATTATCTAGAGGGAACGGAAATGGTGAAGTTGTTAGTAAAGGAGTTGCCTGTAACTCTTCGTCTAACCTATGTGAGCAGTCAAAAGTTTGTACGTGGCTTTATTCGTCTAGAGCGAATTTATGAACGGCTAATTGGTGAACAAGTTGAATTCCTAAGTAAAGATGTTTTCGAAGCCTTTACGGTAACAAAGGAAGAGTTGGACAGAATGTTGGAACAGGATTATGTTAGTTCGTTTGTTGGACAGCAAGATTTCATGGAGTATACAAGCGAACAACATATGAAGAACCTTTCTGAAGATATCCGGAGTACGAGTGATATTTTATTCCATGTAAGTGCGAATACGATGAAAAATATCGATATGGTTCTTCGATATTTTGCAGGGATTACCTTGGCGACGAAGGGTGCCGTCATTATGGAAAATCAGCAGGAGGAGTTAAAGGTACTTTGTGCAACAGATGGCCGTCTTGAATTACCACCTAATCATTTTATGATAAATCGAGTAAGAAGTACAAAGCAACCTTTTATACTAAATGATAAAGAACAACCAATTGATTGGAACCTATTATCAAAGGAACTGCATGGAGCATTGTATATTCCAATTATCCAGAAACATGGTTCTAGCAACAAGCATCATGTCTTACTAGGTTATGTGTATTTAGAGACGGATCAGTTAGTGAATAACTTTAATAACTATGGAATTTCCAAATGTCTTGATATGATGGGCTTTTTAGCTGCTATGGTAGAAAAACATCAATTGAAACTATCAGCTACGATCGATAAGTTAACAGGAGCATTAACTCGTAAATATTTGGATGATGCACTTCATGAAACGGTGGAATTCTCAAGAGAAGCAGGGGAGTCATTTAGTCTAATCATGTTTGACCTTGACCGTTTTAAGCAAGTGAATGACCGATATGGCCATCAAATTGGAGATAGTGTACTTCAAAAGGTTTCATCTACCGTTATGAATTGCCTGGAGGATTCCCATGTATTAGGTCGCTACGGCGGGGAGGAATTTGTCATTATCTTACCATCTATTGGGACGGAAGAGGCTGTTCAGTTTGCTGAAATGATTCGGAATACTGTTACTTCACAAAGATTACTTGGAGATAACTTTGAGATTACGATAAGTATGGGGATTGCAACCTACCCACAGCACGGTCAACATGTCAAAGAGCTGATTGAAAAAGCGGACCAAGCGTTATATATGGCTAAGGAAAATGGGAGAAATAATTGTCAGATTTGGAATAAAGATTTTCTCACTAAGTTTAAGCCACAAAATAAGCTATCCGGTATTCTAACAGGAGACGATATTAAGGATTCACGGAACGTATTGGCAATGGTGGAGCTAATCCAGTTAAATAATAGGAATCTATCCGTGGAAGAGAAAATCTACCAATTTATAGGTAGAATTATAGAGATTGCAGAAGCGCAAATAGGCTATATTATTATGAATACTAGTAATGGCCAGAAACATTACGGTCGAAAGGCGCAGGAAGAAGAATGGGTGAAGGAGTCTCTAGTAGACCAAGAAATTCTAAATTCTGTACTGTTGGAAGAGCGTGGTGTCTATATGATTAATTGGGAAGCAACAGACAAGATTAATCAGATGAACGGTTTACCAGATTGGGATTCTATATTAGCTGTTCCGATTATGGCTGATGGGAATGTTCGTGGGGCTATTTATTTATCGACGCCGTCTAGGATGAAGGAATTTGGTGCGGATGACCTGAATATGTTGAATGTGTATAGTAGTTTGGTTGCTGGGATGATTTGATATAAGGGCAATACGGAAGGTGAGATACCCTTCTGTATTGCCCATTTTCACTAGTATAATCAATTGATGGCTTACTGGCCAAGCCCGCGGCCTGAATACACTTCGCTTTTACTTCCAGCACAGGGGCGACATCTGCTCGAAAGAACCATCGCAGTGTCTACCTTGCCTGCAGGTGACCGGTGAGCCAGGCTACTACTTGAATGATCTTCCTTGCTGCCTTGCACCGAGGAAGCCTGCTACGTAGCGATACTTGAAGACGCAGCTGCATCTTACGGGGTCTCACCCTGTTCACTTCTCCCGCGGGAGTCTCCGTGTATTCAGGCCGCTCAGAGTTTCTACAGATGTTAAATTACTAACACTCAACTTCATTTGAATTATATTCTTATTTTACAATACTTTCTCTATCGTATATCCTTCTTCTTCCAAAATGGACCTTATATGTGGTTCTAGTAATAGGTGGAGGCTGCCGACGATGACGAAGTATGTATCGCCACTGTCTTCTTCTAGGAAATTAGCAATTTGTTCGGCCATTTGATAATTCCGGTTATCATTAAGAGCTACCATATATGCCTGTTCTTCTGGTGTTGGTTCTTCGCCTTCTACCATGAGGTAATCTAGTAATGCCTCACCGTCACCTTCTAAATAAAGACGGAACATCTCTTGCATTTGGCTCTCGAATTCACTAAGTTCTATGATAGACTCTTCTAGCATTTGGATTTGGTAGTCTGGAGAAACGTTGGCAAAGATAGATAACTGATCTTCAGCAGTTTCCAGTGCAATGATTTCCTTTTGGTCGTGTTCCGCACGATTTAGGAAGTAGAGGTCTACGCCATCGATATACCCTAGTTCCTCGTTCATTAAGTTTTGAATTAGGCTAGAGTGAAACCACGGCTTATACGTCGCAAACATATCCATAGAATAGCCAAGGTCTTCATAAATACTAGAAAGTTCATCAAAGGTTTCAGTTGGTATATGGTCTTGGATGGTCGATCCGTCTTCATATAAGGCATATTCCATGTACATCGCTTGCATTTCTAGAACATTAATATTATTCAGGTCTATTTCAGGAACAATAATATCTGCTTCAGCATAGGCTGCTTCAATTTTGCGGTTTAGAGGAAAGAATTCATCCGTCGCAATATGGATGGTACCTTGTAAATAGACAGTTGTATCCCCATTTTCAACCTTCCATAGATATCCACCAGGACCATCTTCTGTTCCTCGTATGTCTACTTTTACCTTCGTGATAACGGTAATATTGCTAGCTTCTAGATTTTCCAAATCAGCCTGCTCATAAGGATTCCCGCCGATGTTAACCTGTTCTAAGCTATCCATTTTTTCAAGTGGTGATAGGTCTTCAATTTTATTGTTTTGTAGATTAAGTGTCGTGACAGAATCTAAATACTCCAATCCATCTATTGACTTAATTCGTTTTCCAGATAGATTAAGCTCTGTTATGGATAATAAATCTTCCTTTAGAATGTCTCCTTCTGGTCGGTTAATTTCTTCACGGATAATTTGTTCTAATTGATAATCAGAAAAATAAACGGCTTCTGCTTGTTCATTCGATTGACAAGCAGCTAAGAAAAGAATGATTAGAATGAGCATACTTGCTTGTATCCACTGTTTCAAAAAATCTCCCCCAATGCTGTGCAGTTATTAACAGTATTTTCCACCACTATATCAATGGATAATATTTTGGGCAACTATCTTCTCGAAATGGTTGTAAAAAGGAATAATATGGAAAGATTGGATTCTTGCCTGAAATCCAACTTTAGAATATGATATTAATTTGGACATGAATTGTAATACTAGGAGATGAATTTTCTTGAAAGGAATTTTTGTAAATAAATGGTCAGTAGTTGGAATTGCTATATTTTGTTCCCTATTATGGGGAAGTGCATTTCCAGTTTTAAAAGTAAGTTACGAAGAGCTGCAAATGGCTCAGGATGATGTAATCGCAAAGATTGTTTTTGCTGGAGGACGCTTTTTCCTAGCAGGATTACTCGTTCTATTCTTTTTATTAGTTAGTAATTGGAGACGAATCAAGATTACTAAGCGGCAGTTTCTTGTCTTAACTTTATTGGGTGTTGTTCAAACGTCCTTACAATATTTTTTCTTTTATAATGGACTGGCAAATGTCTCTGGTATGCAAGGGGCAATCCTCTCCTCAGCAGGTACCTTCTTTACCGTTTTATTGGCGCACTTCTATTATCGAAGTGATCGAATGAATCGAAAGAAAATTATTGGGCTAGTCGCTGGATTTACGGGGATTGTCGTTGCAAATTGGGGGCAAGAGCTTAAGCTAAGCTTCCAGTGGGATGGGGAAGGCTATATGATTCTTTCCGGGCTAACGTTGGCTATTGCCACTATTATGGCCAAGGAGCTTGCCTCTGGGATTCATCCTTTTGCTATTTCAGGCTGGCAGTTAACGCTTGGTGGATTGATTATGTTAGGCATAGGGTTGCCTTTCTTGAAAGATGGGGCGATGACATTTACTCCATTTGGTTGGGGGTTATTTATCTATTCGGCACTACTTTCAGCCATTGCATTTGCACTTTGGTATTCCTTATTGAAGTTTAATAAAGCAAGTGAAATGAGTATGTACAAGTTTATCGTACCTGTTTCTGGAGCGGTCATGTCCGCGATGTTTATACCAGGTGAAGCTTTGAATCGATTTATTTTAGCTGCGATTGTGTTGGTTGCTATTGGAATTATTATAGTTAATTATCATGGGAAGAAAGCTTGATGTTAATTGTGCGTTTGACTGTAAACGCTCATGGGGAGTAGATGCAACAAGATAGTCCCAAACACGCGTGGAATTTTCCATAACGAAAAATACGCCCGAACGCATACCTCTTTAAGAGCTGTGTGTTCGGGCGTACCTATTTATCCAAAATAAACTGGCAGTGTAACGAGAATGACTAACAAGAAAATAATTAATACGTAGTTCACGGAATAAAGAAAATTTAAGCGAGCCCATTTTAAATCATCTTTAACAGTGAAACCACGGATACTAATGACTAACCAACCAACATTTAAGATGGTTGCAATCACGATAAAAACAGTTCCAAGTTCACCGATTAGAAAGGGTAACGGAAGGAGACAAATGGTATAAAATAAGAAATGCTTTTTTGTCACTTTAATCCCTCTTACAACTGGAAGCATTGCTACCCCTGTAGCTTTATATTCATCATATTTTCGTATGGCAATTGCATACGTATGAGGCATTTGGAAAATAAACAGAATAAGAAATAATCCGATAGGAATAGCATGATTGGCAGGTGTAATGGCAGCCCAGCCAATTAGCGGTGAAACAGCTCCAGATATACTCCCTATAATCGTATTGAACGTATACCTACGCTTCGACCATATCGTGTAGATGGTGACACATACGTAAACCACCCAACGAGAGCATAGATTACTGCTTCCCATGTTGTCCAGGCTAGCAGTAACAATCCTAGCAACGTACATAGTACGCCTAAAATTAATACGGTTTTTAAGGGAAAGTGTCCTGTTACCGTAGGACGTTTATTCGTCCGATTCATGACCGTATCAATATCCACATCATACCAATTATTTAAGATTAATGCCCCAGCCATCACTAATGTACTTCCGAGCATAGTTAGTACAAATATTCCAAGATTGTCCATAAAGGAAGCATTCGTAAACACAAGAGCCAACCAAAACCCTGAAAGTACTGGAAGGACATTTGCTAAGAGTACCCCTGATTTAACGAGAGACTTTATATCTTGAGTTATCACTGCTAGTGGTCTAGCTTTATTGAAAACGAAGAAACCAAACTCACTGACAAAGTCGTTGATGAGGAAAATAAATCTTCTCTCTAAATTGAAAATATAACTTACAGACTATATAAAATACAAAATTTTCCATTTAGCTAGACGTTGATACCCGATTTATTGAAAAAAATTTAGTAACGAAAAGTTAGTATTGATTGTGCTGTGTAGGACTATTAGACTAATTATATTGATTCAGGAAAATTAGCCTAATTGACAGTTTTTCGATTTGATTTACAATGACTAAGTAAAGAAAAATAAAGGGGAAATTAATTAATGAAAAAATTAGTATTACTATTAACCGGGGTTGTATTAATGATGGTACTTGTAGCATGTAGTTCTCCAGAGGCAGATGAGGTATTAGAATACCACAATGCAATGGCTGATACCATTAATCCAAAGCTAGATCAAATTCCAACGATGTATAACGAGATTACTAGTGCTGCAACAGATGAAGAAGCAATTGAGATTTTTGATAAAAAATTAATTCCATTAATCGGTGAAATTAAAGAATTCTATGATTCTCAATCGGTAGAATACAATGTTACGAAAGAATATCATAATTTAAATGTGGAATTAGTTAATGCAATGAATGATGTTGTCTTAAAGGAAAAGGAATATTTTGAAGCATTTCTTGATCCTAATGCTACTGAGGAAGATATTCTAGCATTAGAAGCAGAGATGGATGAACTAAACGCCATAGCTGAGGAAAAAGACGCTGCAGTTACAGAGCGTTGGGAAGCTTTAGTGGAAGAGTACGCGTTTGAAGAAATAGAAGAATAGATTTTGTTTGGAAGACTGTTAGATTAGGAGTTTATGATTGTCCTAGCTAGCAGTCTTTTGTTGGTAAAGCTTTATAAGTAAAATTTGTTACCAAACGTAATCCGCAGCCAGTATACACTTCGCTTTCCGCGGACGGCTGGTGAGCCTCCTCGTGCTTTCGCACTGCGGGGTCTCACCTATGCCTTTCCTCCCGCAGGAGTCTACGTGTAATACTGGCTGCTCAGAGGACTTGCCGAAAATCAACTTTTCTTAAAGCTACAAACACACTCCTGGAAAACAGCATTGGTCAGATATCAATGCCTGTAATAAGGAACAACAACTTGAAATTTTTCTGAATATATAGGAAAATAAGGATAAGGCCTATAGTGTATTTTCTCTAATAGTGCCCTAACAATAGTCGTGGGGGGATAGGAATGCTAGTAAAAAATGATTATGTAAACAAGAAAGATGTCGTATTTGTGAAAGAGATTGATAGCTTAGAAGCTGTCATGCAGACCTTGGATGATTCTGGTTACCGTTGTATTCCGGTTCTGGATGAAACTGGTGAAAAGTATGTTGGTAATATCTATAAGGTGGACCTATTAGAGTATGAATTGGATCATTCTTTACAAGGGACATTATCCGAGTTAGTATCCGATCGTGAAGGATACATCAAAGAAGACGCCCCATTCTTTAAAGTGTTTTCTTCCATTAAGCAGCTTCCTTATCTAGCAGTTGTAGACGACTCCATGGACTTTTTAGGGATATTAACGAATGGCAATGTGATTCAAGTATTGGAAAATGCTTGGGGAGTACATAATGGTAGTTACTCCTTAACAATTGGTACGATTGAATATGCAGGTGCATTGCAGAAGATGTTAAAGGTAGTAAACAAATATTGTAATGTGCAAAGCGTCATCTCATTAAATAACAATTCTCATTACGTTAGAAGAGTTTGTATTGTGCTACCACAGGAGGTAGATGAGGCCCTAGCGAAAAAAGTTTGTACCGATTTGGAAAAGAATAACTTTACGGTTACAGATATTGAGAAGTTAAATTAAAAATAGCTAAACGAAGCTACTGAGTCATTTGCTCAGTAGCTTTTTCTGTCTATAATTTATTACTGCCGTTGCTCATGAATCGCTCTTCGTGCAAGTTTATCTGCATGGCCATTCTCTTTTTCAGGAATCCACTTGATAAAAAAGTATGGAAACCTTTCGACCTTTTCTCGAATGATTTCAAGCAGGGGAAGAAAGGTTTTATTTTTCGTATGATTATTATCGACTACGCTCACTACTGTTTGTGAATCCGAACGAAAGGATAGAATTTCATTTGGGAATTCCTGCTCGCAAATTTCGAGTCCCTTAATGACTGCATAGAATTCAGCCTCATGGTTAGTCATTTCTCCTAGAGGAAGGGAGTACTCATAGTGCTTCCCACCAGCTTTAATATAGACTCCAGCCCCACTAAGGCCAGGATTACCACTGGCCGCTCCATCCGTGTAAACTTCGATCAAGTTATTGTCTCTCCTTCAGTAAGCCATATTACTTAAAATATTATCATATCTACTTCTGTAAAGTGTAGCTTTACTACTGATAGCTGTAGGAGAAAATACACGAATTATAGGGATACAAGCCATATTTTGTCCAACAAAATAGATTGACTAAATAACATTTTATAATATTATTAAAAGTAAGAATATTATAAAATTAATACATTTGACGAAAGAAGGAGTCCTAAGCCCATGAGAAAGATATTTACCAATGGAAAATTTTTTACTTTTGATCCATATAAACCACGAGTAGAAGCAGTCGTTGTAGAAAATGGAAGAATTATTGATATGGGTGACCAAAATCAAATTATGGCATATTGGGGAAGACTTAACACAGAGGTTATTAATCTAGAAGGGCAAACTGTAACACCTGGGTTAACGGATAGTCATGTTCACATGTCAGCTATTGCTATTAATCTCTTAAATCTAGATGTAACTGGGGTTACTTCAAAAGAGGAAATGCTTCAAAAAATAGGAGAGAGGGCAAGTAACTTATTACCAGAAGAATGGTTAGTTGGTAGGGGGTGGGATGAGAATCTTTTCGCGGATGGTAGTATTCCAACAATTGCTGAACTTGACCATGTTGCTCCGCATAACCCACTTTTTATTCCAAGAGTTTGTGGGCATGCGGCGTTAGTTAATAGTAAAGCATTAGAAATTTGTCAGTATCATCCCGGTATGAGCATGCCTCAAGGGGGCACAATCGTCATCGATGAAAGAACGAAACAGCCGACAGGACTAATATTGGAATCTGCCTCTGAACTGTTTAAACGTCATATCCCAAACCACACGTTGGAAGACTTGAAATTTGCGTTACGACAGGCTATCCAATTTGCGATTGCAAAGGGCTTAACCAGTGTTCATACGAATGATACAAGCTTTTTAGGTGGATTACATCATACGTACCAGATCTATGATGAATTATTAAATAAGGAAAAACTTGGACTACGGTGTAACTTATTAATCGATCACGATTATATAGGGGATCTAAGGGAAGCGGGGATGTATACCGGCTTTGGTAATCAAACCTTACAAATCGGCGCAATCAAACTTTTTGCTGATGGTGCTTTCGGTAGACGGACGGCATTACTAAATGATCCCTATTATGACGCCCCCTTACAATATGGGGAGGCCATGCATACCAATGAAGAATTGTATGAAATCGTTCGAATGGCTAGGGAACTTTCTATGCCAGTTGCTGTCCATACGATTGGGGACAAAGCATTAGAGAATGTTCTGGATATATTGGATCAATTCCCAGCAGTCGATTATCGCGACCGTCTGATTCATGTACAGGTTCTACGTCAAGAGTTGATTCCAAGGCTTGCTAAGAGAAGTCGTATTGCTGATATTCAGCCACGGTTTGTCGTTGGAGATTTTCCATGGGTGGAAGAGCGACTAGGTCCAGAGAGAATGCAACTAGCTTATGCTTGGAAAACATTAATGGAATCGGGTGTCATTTGTGCAGGGGGTTCGGATTCTCCTGTGGAACCAGTGGATCCATTATTAGGTATTCATGCAGCCGTAACAAGAAAAGCTCCAGGTGATACACATGCTGGGTGGAATATTAAGGAGAAGCTATCGATGTATGAAGCATTTAAGCTTTTTACAGAAATGGGTGCTTACCCAACCAATGAAGAAACAACCAAAGGCACGATTAGTCGGGGGAAATTAGCGGATATGACAGTTTATTCGAATCATCCATTTGAGATGGACGATTCAGATGAACTATTAGATACAGTCATAGAAATGACCATTATAGGAGGGGAGATTAAGTACCAAAAAGCAGGGCAACAACAAAAAATATAGAAATTAGAGGAGGATTAGGTTGAATGGGAGAATTTTTAGAGAAAGTTGTTGGCTTTTTATGGGGACTACCGCTAATTATTACGATTTTATTTGTTGGGGTTTATTTTACTATTGCCACGAAGTTTTTCCAATTTGTTCATCTACCACATATTTTGAAATCGACACTCGGGAGAATATTTAAAAAGCAAGCTGAAGATGAGAAGGCGAAAGGAATTCTATCTTCCTTCGAAGCGGTTAGTACGGCAGTTGGTGGATCAGTTGGAGTTGGTAATATCGGAGGGGTTGCGACAGCGATTGCTGTTGGGGGTCCTGGGGCAGTGTTTTGGATGTGGCTTTGTGCATTGCTCGGAATGATCATAAAGACGGTTGAAGTAACACTTTCTGTTCATTATCGGAATACGGATGAAAATGGCGATCCTTATGGTGGACCGACGTACTATATGGAAAAAGGTCTAGGTGAAGAGAAGAAGTTTAAGTTATGGATGGTACCAGCGATAATTTTTGGCTTTGGGATATTTGGAACTTTCTTCTTCACACTACAAAATTACACCGTATCGGAAGCGGTTAGTTCGACATTTGGTGTTGGGATGATTCCAGCATCGATTGGGTTAACGGTAGTAATCTATTATATTATCTATGGTGGAATAAAGCATATCGGAAAAGTTGCAACAAAGATTGTACCGTTTATGGTGTTGTTCTTCATTCTATCAGGACTCTTTATCATTATTACAAACTTCGGTGAAGTTGGCAGTGCATTTGGAATGATATTTTCTGGTGCATTTGGTGGTACGGCTGCCGTTGGTGGGTTTACCGGAGCAGTTGTTGCTCAAGTAATCCAAATGGGGATGGCGAGATCCGTTTATAGTAACGAAGCTGGTTGGGGTACTTCACCAATGGTACACTCCACAGCAAAAGTAGACCACCCAGTAAAGCAAGGTGTTTGGGGAGCATTTGAAGTTTTTGTTGATACCATTATTGTGTGTTCAATCACAGCATTAACGATTATTATTACTGGTGTCTGGTCATCGGGATTATCCGGTGCAGAGTTAACACTTTCTGCTTTTGAAGTTGGCATCGGTGAAATCGGACGTTATATTATTGCAATTTCTGTTGTGCTATTTGGTGTTACAACAACCACTGGTTGGTATATTTATTATGAGGTACTACTACGCCACTTATTTAAGAACAGTGATTCGAAAATAAAGACTGCTTGTCTGAAATTCTTTAGCTGGTTCTATCCAATACCAGGTCTTGCAATGGTAGTCTATGCGGTAAGTGTAGGTATGCCTGGAGCGGCAGTTTGGTATTTTGCTGATATTACATCAGCCATTCCAACCTTCATAAACGTTGTCGTCATACTCCTACTTAGTAAACGCTTTTTGGAGCTCTTACGGGATTACAAGGCAAGGTATTTAGGAATTGGTCAGATCGATCCGAATATCGTACTGTTCTATGAAGACAAAAAAGAACCACCGAAGGATTCAAAAGCAATGTAAGGAGGGAGGGATTGTTCCCGTAGAGGGACAGTCCCTCTTTTATATGAAGGTACCACTTTTTTGTAATTATTCTGTAAATATTCAAGCGTAACCTTGTCCAAGGAGGGATTATGGGGTAACATTAGGTAATTAGTCGGTTACCATTATATTCCTATGGAGGATGGGGCATGAAAATAGTACTAAAGCATGTCATGAAAAATATATTCGAAAAAAAGCTACGCTCGGTAATTGTTATACTTACGATTCTTCTTTCCACATTAATATTATTTATCGGTCTTAGTTTAAATACTATTATTAACCAAACCTATACCAAGATGTTACAAGGGTCTTATGGTACTTCTAATATAGTTGTAACTAAGAGTACCGACGATGGGAATCCATTCTATGAATCTAAGAACCTTGATGTAGATGGAATTGAACTGGAACAGCGTTTAGACATGATTCAGGCGAAAGGTAAAACGACTATTCAAGATGATGATGTGAACGTATCATTATACGGTATGGATGCTGATGCGGCGGAAGAGATGGAACTCCTAGAGAGTGTACCTGGTGATAATGTGTTAACCGGTAATGAGGTTATCATTAGTCAGAGAACTGCTTCGGAGCATAAGTTAGAGATTGGAAACTCGATTAAGGTTGTTCAAGCAACGAATACATATCATTTTACAGTAGTTGCGATTAGTAAACCAAACGGAATCTATTATTCCGAGATGGGGGATATTCTTCTCATTGCTACACGTGAAAAAATCAATGAACTCTATGGTCTAGAGGATATGGTATCGAGTACATTATTGAAAGTAACAGATGAGGGCATGGAAGAAGCTATTACTAGTCTGCAAGAAACAAATGAAGGATTAGTGGTGCAAAAAAGTAGTTCCGCAGATACGATGATGCGTGATGAACAGACCTTCCAAACGGTGATGCTACTAGCCATTATTATTATTGTATTGATTAGTGCCTATGTTATTTCTTCTTTATCAAAATTAATCTTAACGGAACGGATGCCGGTACTAGCTACATTTCGTAGTGTTGGTGCACATAAAGGGATGATGAATCGGGTTTTACTACTAGAGTTTCTAGTTTATGGGATAATTGGTGCTGGCTTAGGAATTGCACTTGCTATGATTCTATTACCTTTTGCTGCTGATATTTTTAATGAATATAAACAATACGGTGTAGAAACAGTTGTGGAGTATAACGTAATCTACTTAGCAATTTCGATAGCTTTTGGTGTGTTATTCCCTGCATTCATTAGTATTCTGCGTATTATTCGAACCAATGCTAAGCCATTAAAAGAAGTGCTTTTTAATACTTCCTTTACACCGGAAAAGCATTCCAAATGGACCGTTATTTCGGGGATAATATTACTTGGAATCGCTTTTATTTTATATGTTGTTAACCAATATAATGATTTGTTACTTGCCGTACTATCTCTACTTCTACTGTTTGTTTCTATTGTAATCCTGATGCCAACATTATTAAATGGATTGTCACAGTTATTAAGGTTGTTATCAAGGAAGCGAATTTCTGGTGAGTTCCAGCTAGGTATTAAAAATATAGCCAATAATAAAATAGTTGCTAATAACGTCAGCATGGTCATGGTTGTATTTTTATTACTATTAATGGTCGGAATCTCGAGTACAGGAATCGATCAATACGTAACGAAAACATTGAGTAAGGACTTTGATGTAGCGGTATCTCTGACGGAGAAGAATTTAGGGCTTGCAAACGACATATCCGGAATGGATGGTGTTTCAAAGAGTTACCTCCAAACGATTAGTATCGGAAAATCAACGATGAATGGAGTCGCGCGTTCTTTTGGAGTTTATGGTGTGGAGGATTTTGATAAGGTAGATGAATTTTATGATGGTATTCGTTATATAGATTTAGATGAAAATAGATTGCAAAACCTAGATAACCCGATTATTGTCGATATCTATTATGCAGAACAACATGGTATTGAAATCGGAGATACCGTTAACATACAGCCTGTTGATATAAACTATGAACCTTTTAACGATTTAGAGCCAATTGAATTTATCGTCTCTGGAACAATGGACAGTTCGGGCTTCGGTTCTAGTCGTGATAGTGCTCTTATACCGATGGGGATTTATGAGGAGCAATTTGCAGGCCTCTTTTACGAGCTAGCACTTAAGCTTGAAGAAGAATTTAATCCCGACGAGGTAAAGAGTCGAATTGCAGACACATACAGTAACTACTCGCTAGAGGTTATCACCTTTGATGAAATGCTTGGTGCACAGAAAGGTACAATTGACACGCTAATAGACGGGATTACGATTATTATAGGATTAGGAATGATTGTTGGTATTTTAGGAATCTCCAATAATTTAATGGTGTCCTTTAATCAACGCAAAAAAGAGTATGCGGTTCTGTATTCGGTATGTATGAGTAAAATGCAAATTGTGAAAATGGTATTTGTGGAAACCTTAATCACATTCATAGCTGTAATCATCATCGGCCTACTTGGTGGATTAGCGCTTAATTTGTTATTAACAAAGCTTCTTCATGCAGTTGGCATGGTAACCGAATTTAGGTTTACTTTTGAACTGTACGGTATTCTATGTGGTGTTGTAGCCATTCTATTAATCGTATCAACACTGTCATTAGTTCGTAAGGTGTTTCAGCTTAATATTATGAAAGAATTGCGGTATGAATAGGTAAAGGGAGGCGACGACATATGGGGAATATCATTCAGACAGAAAAGTTATGTAAAAACTTCAAGGTTGGATCAAATGAAGTTGCGGTTTTAAAGGATATAGAAATCCACATTGAGTCTGGGGACTTTGTCTCAATTATGGGACCGTCCGGATCTGGGAAAAGTACATTGCTTTATTTGCTTGGTGGAATTGATGAGCCTAGTTCTGGCCAAGTATACATTCAAGGAAAAGACATTAATAGAATGAAAGATAAGGAGAAAAGTATTTTACGAAGACGAACGCTAGGATTTGTGTTTCAATTTTATAATCTCGTTCAGAATCTGACAGTGGAAGAAAATATTATGTTACCAGTTACGATGGATAAGAAAAAAACTGCTGATTTTCAGGAGCAACTGGATGAGATTTTGGAGATTGTAGGACTTTCCGAACGAAGAAAGTATACACCAAGGGAACTATCTGGTGGTCAGCAGCAACGTGTCGCAATTGCACGGGCGTTAATTTTAAGTCCGGCGTTAATACTAGCCGATGAGCCGATTGGAAATTTAGATAGTAAAACAGGAACAGAAATTATGGAGTTGTTTCACCGTATTAATCAGGAAAAAGGCATTACGATAGTTCAAGTAACTCATTCTGAGGAAGCGGCTGCGTATGGTAATCGGTTAATCCGAATGAAGGATGGTGAGGTTGTGGAACCGATTTTGGTATAGAGAGTTGTGTGATTTACAGGATACTTTTGTGTCCTGTTTTTCTTTTTTTAGTTTGATTTCCCGTAGCGATGATGGATGGAAAGAAGTTAATGCATCACATTATTACGGGAGTTAATTCCATTGACTCCTACACTATTTTAGCCTAAGCTTTTTAACAAGAGATTTTGGATTGATTATTGTTATTTAAGGGAATAGAAAAATAATTATTGTAGCATAGGATAGTGTAGAGAGGAGTAAGGAGAACAGCATGGATAGAACAAAGGAAAATTTAAGGGCATTATTAAAGGTTATTTTTGAACATTTACATGCTAACCCAGAGGTGAGTTGGAAGGAATACCAAACTACCGAGTATATTAAGGGGTTACTTGAAGATAATCCAGCTTGTACAATCCGAACGTTTGATGATACGACAGGGCTAGTTGTAGAAGTAGGAAGTGGAAAACCCGTCGTTGCGGTCAGGGCTGATATGGATGCGCTATGGCAGGAAGTGAATGGGGAATTTAAAGCGAATCATTCCTGTGGACATGATGCCCATATGACTATTGTACTTGGTGTGCTATTTCATCTTCTAGAAGATGGAGTTCCAGATCATGGTACATTCCGATTTATTTTCCAACCGGCTGAGGAAAAAGGGGACGGTGCGTTAACCCTTGTAGAACACGGGGTCGTCGATGATGTGGATTTCCTTTATGGTCTACATCTGCGTCCAATTCAGGAACTGGAATATGGACAGTTTTCGCCAGCTATCCGCCACGGTGCTTCTTGGTCTGTTCATGGCGTTATTACAGGAGAAGATGCTCATGGTGCGCGTCCACATTTAAACGCGAATGCGATTCAAATAGGTAGTGAATTTTTTCAGCATTTAAATAATCTTTATATTGATCCGATGATCCCTTATTCAGTGAAGATGACTAGTTTCCATGCAGGTGGAGAAAGCACCAATATTATTCCTGGAAATGCAACGTTCTCAGTAGATCTACGTGCTCAAACGAATGAGGCAATGGAAGAATTGATGGAGAAAGTTCAGCGGATTGGAAGCATGCTATCCGATTATCATGATGTCAAAATTGATCTCACCGTTGCATCGAGTGTTGCTGCTGCAGTGATTAATGAGGAAGCAAGTACACTGATGGAGCAAGCGATTGTGGAAACAGTTGGTAAAGAGCATTTGGTACCAATGATTACGACAACTGGTGGGGATGATTTCCATTTTTACACGATTAAGCGACCTTCGCTTAAAGCAACCATGCTTGCGGTAGGCTGTAATTTGGAGCCTGGGTTACATCACCCGGATATGACCTTCAATTATGATGCGATTGAACCGAGTGTGGAGATTCTGTTGAATGCATTACGGTTGACCGTTCAACAGTATTCAAGTTAGGGGGATATGATGGAAATTGTAATTAGAGAAATGAAAACAATTGCGGAACTAGAACAGATGCAGGCGGTGGAGGAAGCTGTGTGGCAGGATGCGGCTACTCCAATCCACCAAACGTTGACCGTCTTTCATAATGGTGGTGTCCTGATAGGAGCTTTCCTCGGTGAGAAGATGATTGGGTTTCAATATAGTTTTGCTGGATTTGATGGTAAAGAAGCTTATCTAGTTTCGCACTCTTTGGGGATTTTACCGGAGTATCGTAAGTCTGGATTAGGTGAGAAAATAAAGTTGAAACAGGCAGAGGTGGCAGCGGAAAAAGGGTACAGTAAAATGATTTGGACATTCGATCCGTTAGAAAGTGTCAACGCGTATTTGAACTTACATAAATTAGGCGGATCAGCTGTTTCTTATAAGGAAAATCATTATGGCACGATGGAAGATGGGTTAAATAAGGGACTAGCCACTGATCGTTTTTTGGTTGAATGGGATTTCCAAGAACCGATTGCATCACTAGCCAACTCCTTTGATACGTCTCGGTTACTATTAGAAATGGATTTGGAGAGGAATCCAAAACGGACAACTGTTTCTTTTGATGGAGACGGAGATGTGTGGTTTGTAGCGATTCCTGAAAATATGCAGAAAATCAAAGTAGAGAGTTTAGACCTTGCGAGTGAATGGCGGATGTGTACAAGAGAAGTTTTTCAATTGCTATTTTCCAATGGATATCAAGCAAAAGATGTTATCCGTGGTGAAAATGTCAGTTATTATGGTTTTGTAAAACGTTAAGGGAGATGGATCTGGTGGCAATACCTTTGAAAAAAATTATATTACATCGATTAATGATGCGGATGATTGATCCGTTTGCGACAAGCTTTGGAACGATGCAGGACAAGGAGTTCTTTATTATCGAGGCGTTGGATACAGATGGCAATCGTGGATTTGGAGAAAGTGTTTCGTTTCCAATTCCGTGGTATACGGAGGAGACAGTGAAATCCAATAAAGATATTATCGAAGACTTTTTGATTCCGATTCTAAGAGATAATGAGATTGAACATCCGAACGAAGTATTTCCTCTGTTCGGAAGGTTGCGCGGCAATAATATGGCCAAGGCTGCCATTGAAGGCGCGATATGGGACCTTTATGCAAAGCGTGAAGGGATTCCATTGGCAACGGCTTTAGGTGGAGAAAAAACGGAAATTGATGTTGGAATAAGTATCGGGATACAACCGACAATGGATGCATTGCTTACAAAAATTGATGGCTTTTTATCGCAAGGTTATAAGCGGATTAAGTTAAAGATAAAGCCTGGTCATGATGTGGAAATGCTTCGAGAGGTTCGTAAGGCTTTTCCAACGACACCAATTATGGCGGATGCCAATTCCGCCTATACATTAGATGATATCGCTATGTTGAAGCAGCTGGATGACTTGAATTTATTAATGATTGAACAACCACTACAGCATAATGATATTATTGATCATGCGAAGCTTCAGAAGGAAATACAGACACCAATCTGTTTGGATGAGAGTATCCATTCCTTATACGATGCACAGAAGGCTATTGAGCTAGGAAGCTGTAAGATTATTAATATCAAAGTAGGACGTGTAGGTGGCTTGTCTGAATCGATTAAGATACATGATTATTGTAAGGAACACGGGATTCCTGTATGGTGTGGCGGTATGCTGGAGGCTGGTGTAGGGCGAGCACATAATGTCGCGATTACGACTTTATCTAATTTTGTCTTACCAGGAGATACAGCAGGTTCATCTCGTTACTGGGAAAAAGATATTATTAAGCCAGAAGTTGTCGTAGAAGACGGTGTAATAAAAGTACCAACTTCACCTGGAATTGGCTATGAAATTGACGAAG
Source organism: Ornithinibacillus californiensis (assembly GCF_001038485.1). Classification (GTDB taxonomy): domain Bacteria; phylum Bacillota; class Bacilli; order Bacillales; family Amphibacillaceae; genus Ornithinibacillus; species Ornithinibacillus californiensis. The sequence goes on along the minus strand of NZ_LDUE01000019.1, from coordinate 14,188 downwards.
AAGCACTAGAAGAATTCCGCATACAGAAGATAGAATATGACTTATAAAAAGGGTTAGGGACAGTCCCTCTGTGAAATTATTCACAGAGGGACTGTCCCTATTAGGTTTTATAAAAAAAGGGAGGGTATACGATTAATCTGTTTCTTTATCAAAATACGCTAATAGGCCGTTTGTAATTGCTTCGGCTACTTCGATTTGGTATTCTTCTGTTTTCACTTTCTCCAAGTCGTCAGGATTTGTCATAAACCCTAACTCTAGTAATACAGCAGGCTTCTGTGTGTTTCTAAGTACATAATACGACTCTTTTCGATAGCCCCGATCGGTCATATCCAGTTCTTCTACTAATGCATGATGAATCTCTTCAGCCAATTCTTTGCTCGTGTGTTCATGATAAAAGTACGTGTTGATTCCATTTGCTGCTGAATCACTAAAATAATCATAGTGGAGGCTAATGAAAACATCTGCATTTTTGGTGTTACTTTGATGTACCCGATTTTCTAAAGAAATAAACGTATCATTTTCTCTTGTTAAATTAACAGTTGCACCTTCTTGCTCCAATCGTTTAGCAATCTTTTCTGCAGTAGCTAGAGTGATGTCTTTTTCCAAGACACCATCACTGATAGCCCCTGAATCTTTACCACCGTGCCCTGCATCAATCAAAATTTCATAGCCATATAATTGATTTTTCGTGACAACAATGGTGTCCTCTGATACTTGTACTTGATTAGGCTTATAGAACCCCTCCGGTAAATAGTCTTCATCCTCAACTGCATGCTCAGGTGAATGTTTTTCGAATACAAAGTGCTTCTGTTGCTCAGATTCTTCAGCTTCAGACTCTTTTTCATCTGACTTTTCACCATCTGACTGTTCAGATGGAACCTCTTCTTGATTTTTTTCTTCCATATCTTCCATTTCTTTTTGATTCTCTTCTAGTAATAATAATTCCTCTGAAAATACCCAAACCGGTTGTCCATTGTAGAAGGTTTTAACCCATCCATTATTTTCTTCGAATGTTCGTAATCTATCACCTGTAACTAATTCCCCTACAATATCTGCTTCCTCATCTGGAGCAGTTCGCATAATTATTGAATCAGTTTGAACTTCAAACAATTTATCATGGTCATTTTCTAGAGATTCTGCCTGTGCTACATTAATAGAAAGTAGTGAGAATAGCACAATCAATATCCCAGATAACAAAAATGACGTTAATCCCTTTCTCATATTTCTCCATCCCTCTCTCTTGTAATTTATGAATCTAGTAAAAGGATGGACAGAAAATAATAGATTTAAACATTAACTCTAAAAGTTTTTAGTTTAATAGAGAAAGAATAGCGGAATTAATTGAAAACTTACCATGAATCGACAACTTTTATACGTTTTTTTTACGTTAGGTATATTGAATGTCATAGGTTGTTCGCTTATAATTATAATAATCATCTAAATTATTAGATAATTAGATGATGGTGATGATAACAAATACGAGAGGGGAATACGTTTATATGAAGTATGTAAGAAAGTATTGGGTTATTAGTTTATTCGTTCTAGGTTTAAGCACGCTGTTGGCGGCTTGTGGGTCATCGAGTTCGGGCGTAGCTGATGGAAAGTTAGTGGTTGGAACAGATGCAGCCTATGCACCAATGGAATACATGGATGATAAAGGAAACATTGTTGGTATTGATATTGATATTGTGAAAGCCATAGCTGAAGCTGCAGGATTTGAAGTAGAATTTAAGAACATTGGTTGGGATCCATTATTTCCAGCCGTAGAGAATGGTGAGGTTGATTTTGCAGTGTCTTCCATTACCATAACTGAGGACCGCAGAAAAACGTTCGACTTTAGTGATCCGTACTTTGTAGCAAACCAACTTATTCTTGTACCAGCTGATTCCGATATCGAGTCATTTGAAGATTTAAAAGGGAAAAAAGTTGCTGTGCAAATCAACACCACTGGTCATGAAGTTGTTAAGGGCCTTTTAGGAAATACAAGTAAAGATATTGTAGCACCCGAGTCAATGCCACTGGCGATTACTGAAATGTTGAATGGTAATGCCGATGCCGCTGTTGGTGATAGTCCGGTTGTTTTAGAATATGTAAAAAACAATCCAAACGTTGAGTTGGAAACAATTGAAGATGATAGTTTTGAAAAAGAAAATTACGGGCTAATGGTAAAGAAAGGAAATAAGGAAGTTATCGACCTGTTAAATAAGGGAATTAAAGAAATAAAAGAAAATGGAAAACTACAAGAAATCATTGATTCCTATCTAAAATAGTGACTAATAGTGAAGCAGCGATTTACTGGGGGTGGTCGTAATAGATTTTTTAGACAATATCCGATTTGATATGATATGGAATTACAAAGAGCTCTTTATTCGCGGTATATGGGTAACATTAAGTTTAACTGCTGTAGGGTACATAGGTGGTGTCATTTTTGGGCTCTTTCTTGGGATAGGAAAACTTTCAAAGAAAAGATGGGTATATTATCCTAGTAAATTCTATGTGGATTTTTTCCGTGGAACACCACTTTTAGTACAAATTCTACTGATCCATACAGCCCTTATACCATCGATATTTGGCCAGTCTCTAGGCTTCTTTGTATCGGGTGCAACCGCACTGATGTTAAACTGTGCTGCCTATAATGCAGAAATTATTCGTGCAGGCATTCAGTCGATTGAAAAAGGGCAAATGGAAGCAGCTAGGTCTCTTGGTATGCCGAGGAAAGAGGCGATGCGATATATTGTCTTGCCACAAGCAATTCGTCGCATGGTTCCTCCACTTGGTAATGAATTAATCGCACTACTGAAAGATTCTTCCTTGGTTACGGTCATAGCTGCGACGGATATCTTATATGCAGGTAAAGTAGTCGCTGGAGCATATCAGCGTTTTTGGGAACCATACATTACGGCTGCCATTTTATACTTAATATTAACGTGGATATTTACAAAACTGATTACCTATGTAGAAAAACGGTACAGTAATAGTTATATTCCTTCACAAAGGCGCCGAATATTCTCATTCGGTCGGGCTTCATAGGAAGGTGATGACATGATAAAAATTAAAGGCTTGCATAAATCATTTGGAGAGTTAAAAGTACTAAAGGGTATCGATTGTGAGATAAGTGAAAAGGAAGTAGTCTGTGTTATTGGGCCAAGTGGGTCCGGAAAAAGTACCTTCCTGCGATGTATTAATTTGCTAGAAGATATTACAGATGGTGAAGTATATATTAATGATGTGAAAGTAAATGATCCTACTACGGATATTAACGAAATCCGTAAAGAAGTAGGGATGGTATTTCAGCAGTTTAATTTATTTCCACACATGAACGTGCTAGAAAATATAACCATCGCACCGGTAAAAATACGAAATATGCACCAGGTAGAAGCGGAGGATTTAGCATATCAATTGTTGGAAAAGGTCGGCCTTCGCGATAAAGCTCATGCTTATCCAGAGCAGCTATCTGGTGGACAAATGCAACGGGTCGCGATTGCTAGAGCTTTGGCAATGAAACCAAAAGTAATGCTATTTGATGAGCCAACTTCTGCACTGGATCCAGAAATGGTAAAAGAAGTGCTAGATGTGATGAAACAGCTTGCTTTAGAGGGGATGACGATGGTAGTCGTTACACATGAAATGGGCTTTGCTAGAGAGATGGGGGATCGCGTGCTATTTATGGATGAGGGCGTGTTAGTGGAGGAAGGCACCCCATCCGAAGTCTTTGGTCAGCCGAAGAGTCCTCGTACACAGGATTTCTTGAGTAAGGTGTTATAGCTTAGGGGGAAAAGTCCTTTATCCGCGTGATGGAGGGCTTTTACTTTTGCTGTTTTATAAGGAGGAGTGGTGGCTATTGAAAAAAACAGAATGTGTCCAATAAATACAACATCTTTTCAAGTAGGTCCAAAGCTATTAAAAAATCCACCAACATATATGCTGGTGGATTTCTCTAATTCTACTATTTTTTTCTCTTCTTACTTAATCTACCTAATACAAATGCACCTGCAGCCACACCTAGTACCGTATTGGTTTTCTTATTAAATACTTGTTTCACCATTAAATTAATGTTCTGCGGACGTTCTGCTAAACGGCGCATGAAGTAACCATACCAGTCATCTCCAAATGGAACATACGTACAGAAGTTGTATCCTTCTTTTGCTAACTCTAATTGAAGATCTTTACGGAAACCATAAAGCATCTGGAATTCAAACTTGTCCAATGGAATGTTATTCTCTTTAACAAATTGCTTCACATGATTGATTACATGATGGTCGTGTGTTGCAATAGAAGTAAATTTACCACTTAATAGATGGTATTCAATTAGTTTAAGAAAGTTTTGATCAATATCCTTTTTATTCTGGAATGCAACTGTTTCTGGTTCTTTATATGCACCTTTCACAATGCGAAGGCGATAGTCTTTGTATCTCTCAATATTTTTAACAGATTCATAGAAATAAGCTTGGATAACCGTACCTAAATTATCAAATTCCATAGAAAGCTCATCCAATAAATCAAATGATGGTTTTAAATGATCATAGTCTTCCATATCAAAATTAATGAAAATTCCATATTCATTTGCTTTGTAAGCGATTTCTTTTAAGTTCTGCTTACAAAAGTCATAGTCGATATCAAGTCCAAGTTGGGTAGGCTTTAATGAAATATGAGCATCTACCTCATTCGTACGAATTGCTTCAATTACTTCTAGAATCTGGTTCTTTGCTTTAATAGCTTCTTCTTTTTCGGTTACAAACTCACCTAAATTATCAATGGTTGCTGAGATACCAGTGTTGTTTAGTTCTTTAACACTTTGAATCATATCTTGAACATTAGTACCAGCAACGACAGATTGAGCCCCTAACTTTAAACCATATTTTTTAGCAGAACTGTTTAACAATTGATTTTGTGACATACCAATGAAGAAATCCTTTAAATTCATTATGCATACCTCATTTGCTTTTTTCTTTTATTATATCGGATAATAGGCTATTCTGTCACTCATTGAATTTTGTATGCAATATATTACTAGTGTGATAGGCGCTAGTAAGCCTCTGTTGGTTCCATTCTCGGTCGTGTAGATCTGTACCACTGATGGCATAGCATGATAATGATAATTAAATCTATGGCATCCCCCCCATAATACATAATCATTCCACCAATTTCTGCTTCTTGCCTTGTTACACCTACTGGTGGGAAAGCATAGATGTGTTTTGCTAGAATAGCGTGTGCAGACAAGGCGAATAAAAGAACGAGAGACCGATAGGGGTAACCGAGTCTATGTGGAGTTGGATCGATGTACACCATGGATGCCGTAAATAAATAGCCTGCAATGAAAATATGTGCATGTATAAATAAGTATAATAGAATGTGTTCATGCATTAATACAAATAGATCTGTTGTGTAAAGTATCCACAGTCCGCCCATGTTTAGGATGGAAGCGGTAATCGGTTGGTGAAAGAGCTGTATTGGTCTTAATCGTAAGAAGCCCGTTAGTTTTCTCGCAGCCTTTGTAGGAAGGGCGCGAAGTAAGATGGTCATTGGAGCTCCTAAAACTATTAGTAAAGGAGCAAGCATTCCAAGAAGCAAGTGCACAAGCATATGTATTTGAAAATCCGTATGTGCAAGTCGAGCTAATGGTCCCATTACAGCTAGGAATGAACTCAAGATACCTAACGAAAATAAAACTATCCGGTATAGAGGCCATTGTTTAAACTTTTTGTTAGCAATGATGACTGCTAGAAAATAACCAATGAAGGCAATAAAAAACGGTAATGCCATTACAAGTTCTATGGCAAAGGAATGCATTATTTCGTGTGTATGATGCTCTGGGCTCATGCTTCAATCATCCTTCTAGCTCTTAGAATCAGCGATATTCCTAATAGCATGAATGTAACTGCAACTAAATTCCAAATGACATCGTAGACAATTATATTCTCCACATACCGAATCTGGTGGATTCGCATAATTTTATGCTGGACGATGCCATCGTATAAATTAAATGTGCCAGAACCTAAAAGTACACTACCCTGCCATAATGGATATAGAAAGGCATCTCTTCTTCTTAAATCTGCTACTAAAAACAAGCCTCCCACTGTTGCAAACCAGCTAAACACATGAAACAATCCGTCTGATAGAAGCCCAATACTAGTAGTGGAACGATCGTAAAATTTATGCCAGTGGAGGATTTGGTGAAAAATCGCTTCATCTAAAAAAGCCACAAGTCCTAGACCGAAGAGAATTCCTGAAAGGATATTTCGGTTAAAGAATTTTGCTTGTTGTTGTTTAACCATTGTTCTTCTTCCTCTCGTTTAATTTGTTATCATTATGAACTTGAAATACGGTAGGTATTCATAGAAAGAGGTTATAACCTATAGGATGAGTAAGCATGCTAGGCAACTTGTTCAGAATTTGATTCCGTGATAAGTTAAGAAATAGAGTTTTACAACTAAAGGGGCTTATACATACTATGTCTTTTAAAGTTAGTTTCACATTAGTAGAAGCAGCAATTATCTCCATTTTAGGTGGCTATGTATTTTCTTTATTACATATACCACTTCCTTGGGTTCTTGGTCCTCTCACATTTGTCATGCTCTGGCAAGGATTCACGGGAAGAAGATTAATCATCCCAAATTATATTCGTGATGCTGGGTTTATCATTCTAGGAATCTACTTTGGACTGTACTTTACGACAGAAACCATTCAAACCGTTATCCCATATTTACTACCATACATTTTGGTTACTTGCATACTTATCATTGCTTGTATCATGTTAGGTACGGTCGTAACGAGATGGATTCAAGTGGACAAGATAACGAGTGTTTTCTCTTGTATACCTGGTGGATTATCGGAAATGGCGATTGCTGGGGAATCATTAAAAGCGAATGCGTCGTTAATCGTTATCTTCCAAACGATTCGATTGGTTACAGTGTTATTTACGATACCGCCATTTATGGTTTACTTTATTGGTAATTCTGGGGATAGTGTTGTCCAACGTTCGGTCGAGGTGACATTTAACGGGAGTGATTGGAGTTATTTATGGTTTATACTTCCTGTTTTAGCAGCCATATTTTTCCGAAATAAAATTCCAGCTGGGATTATTATTGGTGCACTAGGGATAACGGCAGTCATGAATATCAGCCCTCTTGAATTAGCCTCTGTACCATCGGTTGTAATGAATGCTGGACAAGTGGCAGTGGGGGCGAGTCTTGGGAAGAACATACTATTTCAGGATTTAAAAGTTGGAGGGAAATACACGTTTGTATATTTTGGTCTCTCACTGATGATTGTAACGATTTCGTTTGGATTAGGAATGTTACTTGCTGCCTTTACATCTTTAGATTTAGCAACGGCATTACTCGGAACTGCACCAGGGGGATTTTTCGAAATGGTACTTACGGCATACAATGTAGGAGGAGACCCAGCAATAGTAAGTGCTCTCCAGTTGGTAAGGATATTATTAATTGTTTTACTCGTACCGATCTCGTTAAAGTGGTGGTTTAGTAGAAAAACAAGACTAAAACGTGCATTAACCTAACTCAAACGCATCTAACTAAAGGTGGCAATGTTCATCTTTTAGAGATGCGTTTTATTTTTTGAAACAAGTTTACTAAATATTATTTACAATTATAAATAAATGTATTATTATGAACAGTATGAAATAAATAAACACTATTATGAAAGTTTTCTATTAGTTAACGGTAAATCATCTTGGAGAGACAACAGTGAAACGAGTCTTACGAGGGTGGTTTTTTTAGTTGTCTAATGTAAGCGTTTTCTGTCATCTTATTTGATTAATATCCTACTACATATAGGAATTAATATAACCATAAAAAATGGAGGGGAAAAACATGAAAAAGACAATATTTTTTAGCTTGTTACTATCACTAGTACTTATCATAAGTGCTTGTGGAGATAGTGCTGGTGGATCTGGGGAAGATGCTTTAGATGGTGAGTTTGTAACTGTTCTTACTGGTGGATCATCTGGGGTTTATTTCCCATTAGGTGGTGCGATGGCTAAGTTTTATCAAGAGATGGGTGCTAATGCCAATAGCCAATCTACTGCTGCTTCTGCGGCTAACATTACGACACTAAACCAGGGAGAAGCTGAGCTAGGATTCTCCATGGGGGATGCTGCGGCTGATGGTTATGAAGGAATTGATAGCTTTGAGGAGCAAGGTGCTCAAGAAAATATTCGTTCTATCGCTTCCCTATATCCTAACTACTTGCAAATTGTTGCTACCGCTGAATCTGGAATTAAAACAGTGGAAGACTTAGCTGGTAAAAACGTTGCTGTAGGTGCACCAGCTTCTGGTACAGAAATCAGTGCAAAGCGTGTGCTTGAAGCTTATGGTATGAGTTATGACGATATTAATGAAGACTATCTATCGTTTGCTGAAGGTGTAGAAGGAATTAAGAATGGCACAATCGATGCAGTTGTTATTTCTTCAGGTTTACCAAATGCGGGAGTAATGGAACTACAAACATCCAATGACATCGTGGTAGTTGAAATTGCAGAGGAAAAAGTATTAGAAATGCAAGAGAACTATCCTGCTTTCTTCCCTGCAGTCGTTTCAGCTGATGTGTATGATCTAGCTGCGGACACGCCTACAATTGGGGTAAACAATGTTCTGTTAACACATAAAGATGTTTCTGATGATGTAGCATATGCTCTAACAAAGGGATTCTTTGAAAACCTTGACGCGCTAAAAGATACACACAATGCTGCTAAAGATATTGATATTAAGAATGCATTAAAGAACTTACCAGCTCCATTACACCCAGGAGCGAAGAAGTATTTTGATGAGCAAGGGATTTCTGAATAAATAGTAAGAAGGAATCTGCATGAGTAAAAAAGTTATCTATACGACAGTTATACTACTGATTGCTGCTGGAATCTATTTGATTCCAGTGCAATCAGGTATTTTACTTACGAATTTAGAAGGAAAGCCATATCACTTTTTCCCATGGGAAGAGAGAACGGTAACAGTAGGTTGGCGCCATTCTGTGGAATTAACTCCATGGCAAGAAACCTATCAAATTAATAGGGATAACACATTATCGTTTGCAGAGACACTTTACCAATCCTATGGAGCGGGGACTCCTGACACAGAAGGTTCAGTAGAATTTCTATCAGATGGTTTTGTCCGTGTTACGGGTATTCAACGAAATATACCTTTTTATTCTCTCTATTATGTTCCCATCTCAAACTATTCCATTACGGATGGGACAACAATCTATCCTCTAAAAAACTATGTTCCAGATTATAATCATGTTCGTATTCAATATGATTCGATCACTATTTTTGATTGGCTTCGAATAAAACTTAACACTTAAGGAGGGATGGGCCAAATGAGTGAGGCGGTTAAACCGATAGAAGAATTATCAACGGAGGAACAAAAGAAACTAATAGAAAAATATGACGCGGAATCAAGATTCAGGAATTTTAACATTCCATGGATGGTTCGTCTTGTTACGCTTATTGCAGTTGGTTTAGCACTATTTCATCTTATTACGTCCTTTACTGGTCCGCTAGTAACATTGAAACACCGTGCATTACATACCGGTGTCATTTTAATTCTCGTTTTTTTACTGTATCCTTCTCGTAAAAAGGCACCACAGCAACGTGCATCGGTAGTAGATTTTATGCTAGCAATCCTGTCAATTGCAACAATTGCCTATATCTTTATTGATTATATGGGGATTGTAAATCGAGCTGGGTTACCAAGCACTAGTGATTTTATTTTTAGTCTATTGATTGTCATCCTGGTTCTTGAGGGTGGACGTCGTGTTGTTGGTATCGGTCTAACCGTTCTAAGTGCGCTTTTTCTACTCTATGCCTATTTCGGTCCGTACCTTCCTAGGATAATTGCCCATCGAGGGTATTCACTTGAAGATATTACGACTTACATGTACCTAACGACGGAAGGAATATTTGGTACTGCTATTGGAGTTTCAGCAACCTATATTTTCCTATTTGTCCTGTTTGGAGCATTTTTAAATCGTACAGGTCTAGGTCAACTATTTAATGATACTGCGATGGCAATCTCTGGTCATACAGCAGGCGGACCTGCAAAGGTATCCGTTATTTCTAGTGGTTTCCTCGGTTCCATAAATGGTTCAGCGATAGCTAACGTGGTGACTACTGGTTCCTTTACAATACCTTTGATGAAACGTACTGGATATTCGAAAGATTTCTCTGGTGCGGTAGAAGCTGCAGCTTCCGTTGGTGGGCAAGTGCTTCCGCCAGTCATGGGAGCAACAGCATTCATCATGGCAGAAACGTTAGGTATGAAATACAGTGAGATTGCTCTTGCCGCCATTTTGCCTGGTTTACTGTACTATATGGGCGTCATAACAGTAGTACATTTACGTGCGAAAAAACGTGGCTTGCGTGGACTTACTCGTGAAGAACTTCCTAATATTTGGGAAGTGATGAAGGAGAGAGGACATTTATTAATCCCACTAATTGTTCTGATTTATCTACTGTTTAGTGGGAAAACACCAATATTTGCCGCTGCTTGGTCAATTGTTATCACTGTCTTGGTAGCATTGCTACGAAAGAAGACAAGGTTATCTATTAAGGGTATTATCGGTGCATTAGAAGACGGGACGCGTAGTGCAGTTGGGGTGGCAATGGCCTGTGCAATGGTTGGAATTATCGTAGGGGTTGCTTCATTAACAGGCTTTGGTCTGAAGATGACGACAGCAATTCTCATTCTTGGTCAAGATACGTTGATCTTGACGCTATTCTTTACAATGGTTGCATCCATCATTCTTGGAATGGGGCTTCCTTCTATTCCAACATACATTATCACGTCATCCATGGCAGCACCCGCATTAGTACAGTTTGGGATTGAACCATTTGTTTCCCATATGTTTGTATTCTATTTTGGCATTTTAGCCAATTTAACACCGCCAGTAGCCTTGGCTGCTTTTGCAGGAGCGGGTATTTCGGGAGGAGATCCGAATCGAACTGGCTTTATATCCCTCAAGCTAGCTGCTGTGGGGGTTCTCGTACCGTACATTTTCGTTTATTCACCGGAATTATTAATGCAAGGTACCAATGGTTGGGAAATCGCATGGGTCGCTACAACTGCTGCAATTGGAATCATAGCATTAGGCGCAGGGCTAGAAGGATATTTCATGGTGAATATGAACTGGCTACTTCGAATTACTTCTGTCTTAGCTGCAGTGACATTAGTTATTCCAGGTACTTTGACCGATGTAATTGGATTAGGATTGCTAGCACTGGTAGTAGTTGTTCAGTTCCTTGCTAGTAAGCGAGAAAAGAAGTTATCACTAAAGAGTTAATAGATGATGAAAATATCGGGGTGCCACATTGGCATCCCTTGAATTTTGAAGAACATTCAAGGGGAAGGGACAACAATGAAACCATCTTATGTTAGTAGTTCAATTCCAATGGAGAGAAAAAACGTGAAAAGAATCGTCAGTTTGCTTATTGCAGCTGGCATTTTTATGTTACTGTTTTTTGGTTTGCCAGAAACCTTTTCCTATGAGGCGCGATTGATGACGGCTGTGGTTAGTTTTGGTGTTGTTCTATGGGCTCTTGAGCCAATTCCAATCGGGCTGACAGCGTTGCTCATTCTAGTGCTGATGCTCATTTTTAAATTGGCAGATACTTCCGTTGTGTACAGTGGCTTTGCATCTCCAGCTACACATCTAGTGGTCGGGGGCATGATGATTGCCCAAGCAGTTAATCAAACCGCACTCGTAAAACGGGTCAGTTATTTTATCGTGAAAAAGTGGGGAACTACAGCAAAAGGGCTGCTAGGGAGTATGATTCTTGTTCAACAAATTCAAGCGTTTTTTATACCTTCAACAGCGGTAAGAACAACGCTAGTCATTCCCATTTCCTCACTCATTGTAAAGTCCATCGGGGCAAAGCCAGGAAGTAATTTACGTAAAATGATTATGCTCGGTGTAGCTTTTGGTGGGAATATTAGTGGGACAGCAATTCTGACAGCTGCTGTGGGAAACATCTTAACGGTTGAACTACTAAATCGATTCGCGGGGATCAATATTACCTATTTTCAGTGGTTTTTATATACCTTTCCATTATGGTTAATTCTTATTCCGTCCATTTGGATATTGCTGTATACCTATTTTCCGCTGAAGGAAGAGCAAAAGAATTTCCCTCATATAAAGGGAGAGATGAATAATAAGATAAAAGAGTTAGGTCCAGTTAGTATCAAAGAGATACGGTGTTTAATTATCTTGCTTTTTATCGTAGGATTATGGATTACGGAACCATACCATGGCTTGCACCCTAGTGTACCAGCACTAATTGGCGCTGTCATTATGACTCTTCCAGGTATTGGTTTTGCCAAGTGGGAGAATGTTGTCAAAATCAATTATAATACGGTATTGCTTCTGAGTGTCACGTTGTCGATGGGGTATGGGTTAATTGATTCTGGTGCGGTAGACAATATTGGCGACTATCTCAGTGTGGGTTGGTTTATTGAAAGTATGCAGATTCCGCTAGTTGCTGCCATCTTAGTCATAGTGCTAGCCCAAATTTTTCACAAGCTCGTTTCCAATGTATCTGCCGCAGTTGTTACATTAATCCCGATTATGATCAGTGTAGCGGATAATGCAGGCGTGGATCCATTACCGTTAGCGTTCATAGCAGGGGTTACAAGTTTATTTGGTTTTCTACTTGTGGTAGAAACGATGCCGAATTTAGTGGTTCATAGCACAGGGTTAATCGAACAACGTGATTTCTTAGTGCCAGGAATACTAGCAACAGGCATCACGATTATTGCTACCATTTTTGTGGCTTTAACATGGTGGCAGTTGATTGGTTTAATCTAGTAAGTTGAGGAGGGGATTGAGATGAACGATTTTCTGATCATCGGTGGAGGAATTGTAGGTTTATCCGTAGGGATGACTCTGTTAGAACAGCATCCAGGTGCCAAGCTAACAATTCTCGAGAAGGAATCCGATGTAGCGCAACACCAAACTGGGCACAATAGTGGTGTAATTCATTCAGGAATTTACTATAAACCAGGTAGCTACAAGGCTCGCTTTGCAAAGGCTGGAAATGAAAGTATGCGGAAGTTTTGTGAGGAGAATGATATTCCACATGATATGTGTGGGAAAGTAATTGTTGCTACGAACGAACGTGAAATTCCTGAGCTGGAGAAGTTGTTTAAGCGTGCTTATCATAATGGGCTTGAAGCAGAATGGTTATCAAAGGCTGAGTTGAAAGAGAAAGAACCTCATGTGGCTGGTGTTGAAGCGATATATTTGCCATCTACTGGAATAGTAGATTATAAGATGGTTTCAATGGTAATGGCTTGGAAGATTCGTTCCCTAGGAGGAACCATCTTGACCGATACTGAGGTAGTTGCTGTAGAGGAAAGAGATGATGAGGTTATTGTTGAGACAAAAGAGCAAACCTTTAAGACCAAGTTTCTTGTGAATTGTGCTGGGTTACATAGTGACCGGATTGCTAGAATGGCAGGCTACCATGTCGATGTGAAGATATTTCCGTTTCGTGGGGAGTATTTTGAAATAATAGAGGAGAAAAGGAACTTGGTGAGGAATTTAATCTATCCAGTCCCAAACCCCAATTTTCCATTCCTTGGCGTGCATGCTACGAGAATGATAGATGGCAAGGTAGAAGTAGGGCCAAACGCTGTCCCAGGTTTTAAACGAGAAGCCTATTGGAAGACGTCATTTGATTGGAAGGATTTTGGAGAAATTGTATCGTACCCTGGTTTTTGGAAACTCGGATTTACTTATTTAAAAGAGGGGATGGAAGAAATCAGCCGATCTGTTAGTAAAAAGCGATTTGTAGATAACTTGAGGCAGCTTCTCCCTAGTGTGGATGAAGATGATTTAGTACCAGCGCCAGCCGGGGTCCGCGCACAAGCCCTAGGTAGTGATGGAAAACTGTTTGATGACTTTTTCATTATCGGGGGACGGAACAGTGTACATGTATGTAACGCCCCATCACCAGCAGCAACGGCTAGTTTGGAGATAGGGAAGGAGATTGCTGGTAGGGTTGGAGTTAGGTTGGGAGTTTAGTAGTTTGTAAGGGCCGGGTGCGGTCCTTTTTTTGTTTGGTTGTGGATTGGGTGTGGGTTTTTGTTGAGATGAAGAATAGAGTGGTTCTAATCCTTAAGTTGGGTGGAGATTTTTGTTGAGATGAAGAATAGAGTGGTTCTAATCCTTAAGTTGG
>NZ_LDUE01000018.1 GCF_001038485.1 Ornithinibacillus californiensis | reverse complement strand
CCGAAACCCCATGAAGGTATTGTAGGAATTTCTTTTGTAGTACCAGTCCACAATAGTATCTAATAAAAATATAAAAGCCTCTGGTTTAACCTTCTTCCTCGCCTCACAAAAGGCCTGTTTACTTACTGTTACCTCCTTTTTATTAAGAATTTTAAAGAAGTCATCCAGTTCAATCTGAATGCTCTTCTTTACAAAATTAAGCATAAATAACAATGTGCTTGTAAAACTCAACTTGTTTTGCCCTTCACGGGTAAAATAGGTTGGTTTGGATCGTGATTCACACTTAAAAATATAGTCATGAATGACGTTCCGAGTTACCTCAATAGCCTCTAAAAACATACTTTTCCCCATAAAAAATCACCACTTCATCGTTGATATACCTAAAAAATCGGTATTCAAATCGATTATTGTGGTGATTTTAAAAAGTCAAGTGCTTTTTGGCATATTTTGGTTATTTTTTGTCTTTTTTAATTCATTTACATATTTTGTCATCTTAGCTTGATGACATTGGGGACAGTCCCTCAGCACTCTAAAACTTTAACACTTTAAAGTAGTGAGGGACTGTCCCCTCTGAAGGAGGTTGTCTGTTATGTCGGCTAATCGAAGTCTAGTGACCTCGGAGCCAATGAGTAGAGGGCAAGTATCAATCATGGATATTGACTTTACGACGATGGCGAAGGATGTTTTGATACGTGACTACTTTTTACCTCTAGTTCGAAGTGGAGGAAAATGCTTTGTTGTGACTGCTAACCCTGAGATTGTAATGCTTACTAGGGAGGACTCCAATTTCAAGGAGATTGTTCAATCAGCAGATGTTGTGGTGCCGGACGGAGCAGGTATTGTGCTCGCCTCAAAATTAATGAAACTACCGATCCGTGAACGTATCCCTGGTTTTGAACTGATGGTTGATTTTCTAAAAATGGCTGATGCACAAAGGTTGTCTTGTTATTTCCTTGGTGCGAAAGAAAAAGTGAACCAGAAGTTTATCAGAGAAATCCAGGCAACCTATCCAAATATAAAAATAGCGGGCTACCAACATGGATACTTTCAAGATGATTCTTTGATCGTAAAACAAATAAAAGATTCCAAGCCCGATTTCGTCTTTGTCGCGATGGGAGCACCCAGACAAGAAGAGTGGATCGCGAAGCACTACCACAATTTCTCTAAAGGGCTATTCATAGGTGTTGGAGGAAGCTTCGATGTGATAGCTGGAGAGGTTAAACGGGCACCAAGAGGTTGGATTCGTTTAAACCTAGAATGGCTCTACCGTTTATTAAAACAACCATTTCGATTAAAGCGATTTAAGAAGTCGATTAAGTTCATCTTCCTCGTTATTATGAAAAGAGCTTAGGGGGGACAGTCCCTCTGTGAATAGATTCACAGAGGGATGTAGTGCACCCAAAAAGACTACAACACCTTCAAAGCACAATGATCCAAAGCCAAATTAACCTCATACAAAGAATAAATCCCTTTATCAATACAAAACTGAATAACCAAATCAAATTTATCACTATCGGACAAGGAGTATCCAGCTGCAGTTAAAAGTTTATCTGTGTCTTCTCTCGTAAGTTCGAGTGCTAAGGCGAGCGAGAGGGCGGTGTTCTTACTAGGATGGTACTCGGGGTTGGACCTTATTTTGGAAAAATGCTTCCTGTCGAGTCCAGCCTTTTTGTAGATTTTTGGATCAGTTTCTCCGGATTCATCGATGAACTCTAGTAGTAATTCTTGAAAAGTAGCCTTGCGCTTTGTTTTAATAAAGTTTTCTATCTCACTGCTATTCTTCTCGAGCGTCTCAAACTCCATGTCTTGAAACTCTAAACTCTCCGATAGCGTAACCATCTGTAAATTCCGTTCAACATAGGCTTCCAATTCTAATAATAAATTTTTATCCAACAACTTCTAAACCTCCCCGATTGTCGCTTCGTAGGCGACCATTTCCGTTCTTAAATTACTTATTATTATACCATGACAACTATTAATGGAGGGTGATTCAAATGAAACGAAAAACAGAGATTATCTTTTTGCTAGACAGAAGCGGCTCGATGGCAGGATTGGAGAAGGATACAATTGGGGGATTCAATGCTTTGATTAAAAAGCAGTGCCAGCTGGAAGGGGAGACTGTGTTAACTACAGTGCTTTTTGATAATGAGTATGAGCTATTATGGAATGGGGTAAATGCGAATAAAGTGAGGTTGACTGAGAAGGAATACTACGTGCGTGGCTCAACGGCACTACTTGATGCGATTGGAAGAACGATTACGGATGTGAGTTATCGATTGTCCGGTGAAAGGGAGAAAGAGATACCTAGTAACGTGTTATTTGTTATTACAACCGATGGCATGGAAAACTCCAGTAGACAATACAGCTATGAACAGGTCAATGCAATTATTACGAAACAACAGGAAAATCACGGCTGGGAGTTCATCTTTCTCGGCGCCAATATGGATGCAGCTGCAGAAGCACAAACAATTGGTATCAAAGCTGAACAAGCATTTAATTTCGAAGCGGATGATGAAGGTGTAGATGCTATGTATAGCATGTTACATGAGGAGATTTCGTTGAGAAGGTGAGGGACAAGGGGACAGGAACCTTGTCCCATTTTTTATCTAGTCAGAAAATAATCTTTAATATTGTAATTTGACAATAGAATTTATGCATGGATGGTAATTGGTGGGCATCCGGTATGGTTGGATTCCAGTCTTATTCCGATTCTAGACGCAGATGGAGAAGTGGAGAAAGTTGTCATTATTTCCCGGGACATATCGGAAAATAAGAAAAAAGAGAATAAGCTGTCGAAACTCGCTTATTATGATGCGTTAACAGGATTGCCGAACCGAAGATTGTTTGAGAATCGTTTTCAGCAAGCAACCATTACAACAGATCGAACAGGTAAATTAACCGCATTAATGGTACTTGATTGCGATAACTTCAAGTCGGTGAATTATAACTTAGGTCATTAAAGAGTTTGCCGTTAGAGTGAGACGGGCATTAAGAAAATCAGATACATTATCACGTTTAGGTGGAGATGAATTCACTGTTGTGTTACCGGAGGCGGAAACGGAGCAGGATGTATCAGAAATAGCAGAGCGAATATTAGAAAGCATCCATCTACCGATGAATATCCAACAACATGAACTAGATCTAACAGCAAGTATAGGAATCGCCTTCTATCCAAAAGACGGCCCAGACTACGATGAAGTATTCAAAGCAGCCGACAGCAACCTATACAAAGCAAAAGAACTAGGCAAAGACACATTCAAGTTATAGTGAGAGGGACAGGGGGACAGGTTTGTTGTCCCAGACTAGGGACAACAAACCTGTCCCTCTGTCCCCCCTGTAATAACAAAATCCAAAATTGCTCATACTAAAACCAATAAGCACAAGGAGGGAATTAGTATGGCTGAAGATAATAAAAAACCATTTTATAAGAAATGGTGGTTCTGGTTAATTATTGCTATCATTGTTCTATTTGCACTCTTCGGTGGTGGAGATGAAGAGGATCCTGTAGAAGAAGATACTGGAACAGAAGAAACACAAGATGAAGGTACGGACACTAACGACGATACAACCGACGAAGAGCAAGACACGAACGAAGACACCACAGAAGAGCCAGCCGAAGATGAGGAAGTACCAGCAGATGAACCAGCAACACGCGACAATTCCTCAGCACAAGAAACAACCCTAAACACCGGTACATTCATCGTAGGTGAAGACATCCCAGCCGGACGTTATGTCATCACAGGTGACGGCATGGGTAACCTATTCGTCTATGACGAAAACGGTCTACCAGAAGTAAACGAAATCCTGGATAACTCTGCTGAAATGGGTGTAACAAGCGTAACAACAAATCTAGAAGACGGACAAGAAATCGAAATCTCTGGAATCAATAACGTGAAATTCACCCCAGCAGAAACGAAAATATCCAACACACTTTCAGCAGGAAGCTGGGAAGTTGGCCTAGATATCGAACCAGGAAGATATAATGTAACCACTCCAAGTGGCATGGGTAACTTCTTCGTGTACAACAGTATGGGTCTACCAACGACCAACGAAATACTAGATGCATCCGGTGAACTAGGTGTAAAACAAATTACCGTAACATTAGAAGAAGGACAAGAAATTAAAATTAGCGGGCTAAATGAAGTTAACTTCGAAGCAAGATAACAAGAGCAGGGACAAGGGGTCAGGAACCTTGTCCCTGCTTTTATTTTGGGACAACAAACCTGTCCCTCTGTCCCACCTTTCTACATTTTTTTACATTTTCTATTATAATTCTACGTGCTGTTGTGATATAATTTCGTTTGTATGTTATTTTTGCTTGAACTTTGTCATTTAAATTCCAATATATAGATAGCCACAACAGGATAATAAATGGAGGGTGAACCATGGAGGAAACGATTTCCCTGAAGGAAATATTTGATGTCATTAAAAAACGACTGAAACTGATTGTTTTATTAACGGTTGGTGCTGCTCTTATTAGTGCACTTATAAGCTTATTTGTTTTAACACCAAATTATGAATCTAGCAGCCAATTTATCGTTAACCAGAAACAACAAGATCCAAATGCACAATATAATGTGAACGATATTCGGATGAATGTCGAGCTAATTAACACGTACAGCCAAATTATTAGAAGCCCACGTATCCTTAATGAAGTAATAGCTGAGTTAGATCTGTCCTTAACTGTTAAACAACTTCAAGATAAATTAAACGTGGCAAGCCCCGACTCTTCACAGGTGGTTAACGTTACAGTCACAGACCCAGATCCAGAAATGGCAACTTTAATTGCGAACAAAATAGTTGCTGTATTTCAAGATGAAGTCCCAGTTCTCATGAACGTAGATAATGTAGAAATACTATCACCAGCAGTAACACCAGACGCTCCATCACCAGTAAGTCCTAACAAAACCTTAAACGTTGCAATTGCAATCGTCCTAGGTGGAATGGTCGGTGTTGGATTAGCATTCCTATTTGAATACCTAGATACAACCATCAAAACAGAAAACGATATTGAAAAACGTCTCAATGTACCAGTACTTGGAATTATCAGCCATATCGATGATAGTGATATCCAAGGGAACCCAATTGCAAACCCGGGACCAGCAAGTAGAAGACAGAGGGGAGTATAAGGATGGCACGTAAAAAGAACATTTCTCCTGTAAGTAAAGTAAGACATTTAATTACAAAAATGAGTCCGAAATCACCAATCTCAGAGCAATTCCGTACATTACGTACCAACCTACAATTTGCTTCTGTAGATGAGGAACTGAAAACGATACTAGTTACATCTTCTAGTCCATCAGAAGGTAAATCATCAAGCATTGCAAACTTAGCGGTTGTCTATGCGCAACAAGGTAAAAAAGTGCTTCTAGTAGATGCTGACTTAAGAAAACCAACGGTACACTACACCTTCCGTTTTGATAATTTAAAAGGACTAAGTAATATTTTAGTAGGGGATATTTCTATTCCAGAAGCAGTAGTTCAAACGGACATCCAAGGTCTAGATGTCATCGGTTGTGGTCCGATCCCACCAAATCCATCTGAATTACTCGGATCGAAACGAATGGAAAAGTTCATTCAAGATAGTAAAGAAGTGTATGACGTCATACTATTCGACACACCGCCAGTATTGGCAGTAACCGATGCACAAATTTTAGCAAACATAGTGGACGGAACACTTCTAGTAATCCGCAGTAAACAAACAGAATACGAAGCGGCACAAAAGTCTGTAGATGCTCTACAGCCTGCTAAAGCAAAATTTCTTGGTACAATATTAAATGACCGTGATAAAAGTGACTCGAACTATTATTACTACTATGGGAATTAACAATAAGAATCTCTCTTCAAAAAAGAAGAGAGGTTCTTTTTTTTTGCTAAATTTGTAGGTTTTTGTCGACTTAACAGAAAATTTAAAATACAATTGTAAAATTCTGCAAGCATTGATATAATGTTCGATATAGTGAAAATTAACTAGGTCATATTACTTGTGAAGTTAGTTGATACGGTAAACTCTAAAAATGAATAAGGAGTGGTACAACTTGATCGACGTTCATAGTCACATTCTACCTAGTATGGATAACGGCCCGAGCACCATAGCAGAAAGCATCGCAATGGCAAAACAAGCTGCCAAATTAGGAATTAAAAAAATCATTGCAACCCCTCACCACTTGAATGGAATATTTATTAATGAACCGGAGAACATATTAGGTGCGATTATCTACTTTAATGAAAAGCTTCGCGAAGAAAAAGTACCGGTAAAAATTTTACCAGGCCAAGTGACCATGGTATATGACGGAATTAGCGAGGATATAAAAAACGGAAAACTCTTACCACTAAATGCTGACACCCGTTATATCAGTATAGAATTACCACCAACAACAATCCCAAATAACATAGAGACAATCATCTATGACATACAACGAGCAGGCTATATTCCAATTATCAGTAATCCAGAGATAAACAACGCCATCATTGAGAATCCCAATATACTGTATCGTTTAGTTAAGAATGGAGCGCTTATTCAAGCCTCGGCCGGAAGTATTGCCGGAAACTATGGTAAAAAAGTACAAAAACATATGGAAAAACTGCTAGACGCTCGTCTCATTCACTTTCTAGGATCAAACGCATATAACAGTACGGAAAAAGGTATTTTCTTAAAGGAGGCAGTAGAGCACTTAAAGAAATTTGATAAAGGAATTGCCTATCAACTGATCCATAATAACGAATCCCTTATACATGGACATGCCATTCCGAAAAACGAGCCTACTAGAATCTCCGTAAAGAAATGGTCGTTATTTAAGTAGTAGTCAGATTGTAAAATATCCCATTTTACAAAGAAACATTGTACAGATGATGTTTCTTTGTTATGTTTGTATAGGTAATTAGACCTATTAACCATAATTCAATATAACTCTTTTTTCTACAATATTTATAGAAAACTAGAAAAGCTATGTCATAATTTGCTAGATTTTGCTATACTTTAGTTACTATTTGTAATAATTAGGATGTGAACATAAATTGATTGATATCCATAGCCATATTTTACCAGGGATTGATGATGGTGCGAAAACAATGACGGATAGTCTTGTGATGGCTCAAGCGGCAGTAAAACAAGGAATCCATACGATTATTGCAACTCCCCATCATCAAAATGGACAATATATAAATGAAAAACAAGACATTAAACTGTATGTAGATCAGTTAAATGAAAACTTACAAGAAGCAAATATACCCCTAACCGTACTTGTTGGTCAGGAAACGCGCATTAATGGTGATATGATTGAAGAATTGCAATCTGGTGTAATTGCAACGTTAAATAACACCAAGTATGTATTTGTGGAGTTTCCATCTGGAGAAGTACCACGTTATTCGGAGCAAATGCTATTTGATATTCAAGTTGCGGGATATACGCCAATTATTGTGCACCCGGAAAGAAATCGCCAAATAGCGGAGCATCCATCTATTCTTTTTAATTTCGTACAAAAAGGTGCACTTACCCAAGTGACCGCTGCAAGCCTTGTGGGCAAATTCGGGAAAACCATCCAAAAATTATCTCACCAATTGGTCGATCACAATCTAACGCATTTTATCGCGTCAGATGCTCATAATACAACTACAAGAGGCTTCGTGATGCAAGAGGCATATCAAATCCTCAAGCAAGAGCATGGCAATAGTGCATTCTATATGTTCATGGAAAATGCGCAATTATTAATTGATGGCCAATACGTGCATCGCAACGAGCCAGAACGGATACAAAAGAAAAAGAAAATCTTCGGACTGTTCTAGACAAGGGGTGGAAATTCTTGATTACGGTTTTAGTTGTGGATCCCGTTCGAATCGTGAGAGAAGGGATTCGAACGCTAATCGAAAAAGAAGCTGACATGAAAGTAGTGGCAACAGCAGAAAACAATGAGCAAGCAATACAATTAGCTCAAACTCACAAGCCTGATGTTGTCCTATTAGAGATACCAAACAAAGAAGCAGTGCAAACTTGTACGAAAATTAGAGAAGTTCATCCACATGCACGGGTCATCTATCTGACTGAAAACAAAGATATTGAGCTCATCTTCCGAGGGATTGCAAATGGCGTTGATGGATTCCTAGTAAAGGATCTATATCCTGATATGCTTTGCCAAGCAATACGAGATGCAGCACGTGGACAACATGTCATCGCAGGTGATGTGGCCAAACTCCTCGTTGACCAAGTGAGAAAGTTCACAATGGATGTTAGCTTAATTATAGGTAAAAAACTAGAAAACAAAGGATTTCATATCACCAAACGTGAGCTTGATATTTTGGCACTACTTACACAAGGTCATTCAAACCATCAAATTGCGAAAGAGCTTCACCTTAGCGAAGGAACCATCAAGAACTATATTAGTGAGATCTATATGAAATTAGGAGTAAACCAACGTGATAAAGTAATTAAGTTTATAGAAGACTTGCTAGGTATATAAACAAAATGCGACAGTTTCCTACAAATACATGACTTTTATTATATATAGTCACTAAAAACATGACTAATTATATAGTACTATGATTAAAGTTAAGAAATGTAGGACCTTAATCATAGATGTGGAAAAGGAAAGTAAATCGATGATAAGAATTTGTTTCATACAACATAGCAAGTTTTTTAATTTACTTGAAGAAAAGTTGAACAACGCGGGGAATATAACTGTAGTACCTAGTTTACCGGCAGATGTCGTGTTAATCGATGATGAGTCACTAGTAATTGGTGATTTACTACGATTGCTTCGTACGTTTAAACAAGAAAAAACAATTCTATTTACAGACAAGCCTATGCAACATGAATCAGAACTCTTTGCATTACTAGATGCAGGGGTAGACAGTGTTTTCTTGAAAAGCGCTACGAATCATGAGGGATTTCCAGATCTTATTGAAAGCATCTATCATGAAGAATTCTATCTACCATGGGAAATGCTTTCCGTGTTCTTAGAAAAAGTCGTTCAACTGAAAAAGGTAGAACATGATCAATTTATTCATCGTGTACAAGATAAAGAAAGTAATCTAACACTGAAACAAGCCGAGGTGGCCGCGTTGTTAAAAAGTGGTCATTCCAATAAAGATATTGCTAGTTTGCTAGGAATGTCTGAAGGTAGTGTAAAGGTGCATGTTAGTCAAATCTACACAAAACTCGGAATCCGAGAACGTGCACTTGTGGTAGAGAAACTTTCAGAAATGTTTTAGAGAATGATAGAAAAGAGTGATACGATTTGAGCTATCGACAACGGTTATTTTTATTAGTTTTACTAGATTCCTTCATTGTAGCATTCGCTATATTTATAGCCGCATGGATTGCTTACCCGACTTCAGATGGTACTTATGATGTATTAGTCCTCACCTCGTTATCCTTACTAGTATTTCACCATATTTTTGCATTCATTTATAAGTTGTACAACAAGGTGTGGGCATATGCGAGTGTTGGGGAATTATTAGCGATTGTAAAAGCCGTGACGTTCTCTATTATCGCTACTGGTGTCGTACAATTATTGATTAATGACTTCTCACTATTCCGTCGCGCATTACTAGTGACATGGTTATTACACATCGTGTTTATTGGTGGGTCACGATTCATGTGGCGTATCTTTAGAGATCGATATATCGTATCCGATGCTGGTAAAAAACGTACGTTGATTGTTGGTGCTGGTGCAGCGGGCTCCATGATTGCTCGTCAGTTTCATTACAACCATGATGATAGTGAATTACTTCCTGTAGCATTTGTGGATGATGATCGGCAAAAACAACGCATGGAAGTCTATGGTATCCCAGTGCTTGGTAAAGTAGAGGATATTGCAACAATCGTTGAAAATCATCATATTGAGCATATTGTTATTGCAATTCCCTCGCTACGAAATGGCGAACTTCAGCGTGTAGTTACCTTGTGTAATGAAACAAAAGCTAAGGTACAAATGATTCCGAAAATCGAAGACCTAATGTCTGGGAAAATCACTGTGAACTCTTTGAGAAATGTTGAAGTGGAAGATGTCCTAGGACGTAAACCTGTAGAATTAGATATCAATAAAATCTCGGAGTATGTCGCTGGAAACACAGTCATGGTTACTGGTGCAGGTGGTTCGATTGGGTCTGAGATCTGTCGTCAGTTAATGAAGTTCTCACCAGGAAAAATCTTACTCGTTGGCCATGGGGAATACAGCATTTATACGATTGACATGGAACTACGTGGAAAATATGGCCATACCGAAATTGAGATTTTACCGATTATTGCAGATGTACAGGATAGACAACGGATCTTTGATATTGTAGCAGAGCACCGCCCGTATATTGTGTATCATGCAGCTGCGCATAAGCATGTGCCACTCATGGAATACAACCCACATGAAGCGGTGAAAAATAACGTGCTTGGAACTCGAAATGTAGCGGAGGCAGCAGATGTATTCGGCGTAAATACCTTCGTCATGGTTTCAACTGACAAAGCAGTTAACCCTACTAATGTGATGGGGGCGACTAAACGTGTTGCTGAGATGATTGTTCAAACGTTAGCACAACGCAGTCAAACCAAATTCGTAGCCGTTCGTTTTGGTAATGTACTCGGTAGTCGAGGTAGTGTTATTCCGTTATTTAAGAAACAGATTGAAAAGGGTGGACCGGTCACGGTTACCCATCCAGAAATGACACGTTACTTTATGACAATTCCAGAAGCTTCTCGTCTTGTCATACAGGCTGGTACACTTGCTCGTGGTGGAGAAATCTTTGTACTTGATATGGGTGAGCCAGTTAAAATAGTAGATTTGGCGAGAAACCTTATTAAACTATCAGGTTATACCGAAGAAGAGATTCCAATCGAGTTCTCAGGAATCAGACCTGGTGAGAAGATGTATGAAGAGCTTCTAAATGAGAAGGAGATACATCCAGAAGCGGTTTATGAGAAGATTTATATTGGGAAGACCGTTGATGTTGATACGTTAGCAGTTCAAAGATTGATTGAGAACTTTAGCACGTTCAATACGGTAGAATTAAAAGATTCATTAATGGAGATTGTTTTTGCAGAGCAACAGATGGTTGCTTCTAAATAGATAATGTAATTGGAGGGAAAAGGATGCGAACTGTAAAAAAAGCAATCATACCAGCAGCAGGACTTGGTACTAGATTTTTACCAGCAACGAAGGCAATGCCAAAAGAAATGCTTCCAATCGTAGACAAGCCAACCATTCAATACATTATCGAGGAGGCGGTTGAATCTGGTATTGAAGATATTATTATTGTAACGGGTAAAGGAAAGCGTGCGATTGAAGATCATTTTGATCATAACTTTGAGTTGGAAGAAAATCTAATTAAAAAGGAAAAGTTCGAGATTCTTGATAAAGTAAAACAACCTGCGAATGTGGAAATCCATTATATCCGTCAAAAAGAACCAAAAGGATTAGGCCATGCCGTATGGTGTGCGAGAAAGTTTATTGGGAATGAGCCTTTTGCAGTATTACTAGGTGATGATATTGTGCAGTCAGAGACACCTGCATTAAGACAATTGATCCGTCAATTTGAAGAAACACAGTCATCCGTCGTAGGGGTACAACAAGTTCCAGATAACGAGACACATCGTTATGGAATAGTTGATCCTAGTACGATTGAGGGACGCAGATATCAAGTAAACAACTTTGTTGAAAAACCAGAACAAGGGACTGCTCCTTCTAATTTAGCTATTATGGGACGTTATGTGTTTACACCTGAAATATTCGACTTTTTAGATAAGCAGCAAATTGGTGCTGGTGGGGAAATTCAGCTGACAGATGCGATTCAAATGTTGAATGAAATCCAACGTGTCTATGCGTATGACTTTGAAGGTCAGCGATATGATGTTGGAGAGAAGCTTGGGTTTGTGAAGACGAATATTGAGTTTGCGTTGCAGAACGAAGAGATTCGTGATGAGTTAGTGAAGTATCTTGTTGATAAAGTAGGTCAGATAACTGTAGATGCTTAACGTTTTTTGACATTTTAGGTGATGCCTCCTTACCTTTATCAAAGGGGGCACTCGGCTATGCTGTGGGTTGAGAGACCTTAGACACTTGTTGTCAGTAGTGTGGCGTGAGGGGGGGTTAGATGCCCTGCATTTTTATTAGATGCTCTTAAGGGCTTATAAAAGTTCAACTTGTTTCGACATAAGGTTATCAATTTACTTTTTTCGGACGGGTGTGGTTATAAGTGCATTTAAAATCAAAGTTAGAAAGAGGTTTTACACTAATTGAGTTATTAGCGGTTCTAGCTATTTTAGGCATCATACTAATGATTGCAGTTCCTGTTTATTCTAAGGAAATAGCAGAAGCTGAAGAGGAAATTTGTGAAGCTAACAGGGCTATTGTGAAGAAAGATTATGAAATGAATCTAACTTTTTCAGGTAATGATCATTCCTCTACTTTGTTTAATCAGTATCTACAAGGCTATGATGGTGAGTTGTGTCCTGATGAAGGCATCTTTTCTTATGTAGAAGAGGAAAACACTATTAATTGTAGTATTCATTCGAGTATGAATGATCCTGGTGATGAAGAAGTTCCTTGGTTATAAGGTTTTTTGTAAATATGGGAATGGGATTGGGTTTAGAGTTATTGCATCAGGTTCCCAAAGTTATACTGGATTGAATGGTTAGTGGGAACTGACTATCGTAAATAGATTTGATGCTGGAAACCTTGCGGGATAAGGGTTTGAGGCGATTTTAGTGAGATTTATAGATTGATTGAATGGTATATATAATAGGAAGAAACTCGGTTTAGGGTGATTGTGAAGTGAATATCTATTTCGTATTTGTTAGGTAGATTGAATAGATATTACGAGGTGGCTATCAGTAGTAGATGAGATTTAGTAGGTTAGTAGTTGGTTGGAAGGAGAGATTTATTGTTTCCAATTAAGTCCTAGCAAACTAAATAATAAGCTTTGATAAAAATTTGACTAAAGCGAGGCTATTTAAAATGATTGATACCGAATTAAGAAATATACCTTTTTCTCCACCAGATATTACTGGTGCGGAGATTGAAGAAGTAATAAAAGCAATGAAGTCAGGTTGGATTACAACTGGACCAAGAACTAAAGAGCTTGAAAAAAGAATAGCTGAATTCGTTGGTACAAACAAGTCTGTTTGTCTAAATTCTGCAACTGCTGCTATGGAGCTTACACTTCGTATTTTAGGTGTCGGACCTGGAGATGAAGTTATAACTTCAGCTTACACATATACTGCTTCTGCATCAGTTATAGAGCATGTTGGGGCTAAAATAGTATTAGTTGATACTGCACCAGACTCTTTTGAAATGGATTACTCTAAACTAGCAGAAGCAATAACAGATAAGACTAAAGTGATAATTCCAGTAGATATAGCAGGGAAGATGTGTGACTACGATACTATCTTTGAAATAGTAGAAAGTAAGAAAGATCTATTCAAGCCTAACAATGAACTACAATGGTTGTTTAATAGGGTAATTGTTATGACGGATGCTGCACACGCTTTTGGAGCAGAGAGAAAAGGTTTGAAATGTGGGCAAGTTGCAGATTTTACTTGCTTCTCTTTTCATGCCGTAAAGAATTTTACAACTGCTGAAGGTGGAGCTGTTGTATGGCGAAATGGTCAAGGTTTAGACGATGAATGGCTTTATAAGCAGTTCATGCTGTATAGCCTTCATGGTCAATCAAAAGATGCGCTTGCTAAAACACAAAAAGGTGCGTGGGAATATGATATTGTTTATCCAGCCTATAAGTGTAATATGACGGATATTATGGCCAGTATTGGTTTGGTACAGTTAGATAGATATGAAGCATTGTTGGAGAGACGTAAAGAGATTATTGAGATGTATGATAGAGCACTTCGTCCACTCGGTATTCAAAGCTTAGAGCATTACGGTGATGATTTTACTTCTTCAGGTCATCTTTATCTAATGAGATTCCCTGAAATCAGTGAAGAAAAGAGAAATGAAGTTATTATTAAAATGGCCGAGTCTGGAGTTGCTTGTAACGTCCACTATAAGCCACTTCCTATGTTTACCGCTTATAAGAATTTAGGATTTAATATTAAGGATTATCCAAATGCTTATAAACAATATGAAAATGAAGTTACACTTCCACTTCACACTTTATTGAGTAATGAGGATGTGCAATATATAGTAGATTGTTTAAAGGCGGTTACTGGTCAAAAGGAATAGGAGTGAATTTGAAAAATGTATAAAAAATATTTAAAAAGGTTATTTGATATTATATTTTCTCTAATCCTATTGCCATTTTTACTTCCGGTAATAGTTATATGTGCATTATTTATAAAAATTGAAGATAGGGGCCCAGTCTTCTATCTTGGGGAAAGGCTTGGAAAAGATCAAAAAACATTTAAAATGTATAAATTAAGATCAATGAAAGTTAATGCACCAGACATGAGAAATGAAGATGGATCTACTTTTAACTCAGAAGATGATCCCAGGTTAACAAAAGTTGGTAAGTTCATAAGAAAAACCAGCATAGATGAGTTGCCACAGATAATTAATGTACTTATCGGAGATATGAGTTTTATAGGACCTAGACCCGATTTACCTGAAGCATTAGATTTTTATAATGAAGAGGAAATTCATAAGTTAGATGTTAAGCCGGGTATTACAGGTTATAATCAAGCCTATTTTAGGAACTCAATAGCGCAGAGTGAAAAATTTAGAAATGATATTTTTTATGTGAATAATATCTCAGTTATCTTTGATATTAAAATAATCCTAACTACTATTATAAGTGTTATAAGAAGGAAGAACATAAATATAAAGAATGGAGAAATCTCCAAAAACTAAAAGGCTTTTCTCTACTCTAAGTTGAGCTACTGGAAGGATGATGATGTTGATTATTGGTGAACGAGTAACTTTACGGGCATTATTTAGAGATGACGCACAGCAGATTTTAGAGTGGGTAAATAATCCTAAATTAAAATATTTAACAGGGACAGTATATCCAGTATCGGAAGTTGAGCATGAAAAATGGTTTGAAAATAAATTAAATGAAAAAGTCAATAAAATCTTTGGTATTGAAGAGCACACTACTAATAGTCTAATCGGTGTTATTGGACTTAATAATACTGATTTTATTAACAGGAATGCTGAATTATATATTTATATAGGCGATGAAAGTCATTGGGGTAAAGGGCTTGGGACTGATGCTGTAAGAGCGTTGATTAGCTTTGTTTTCGATGAACTAAATTTGCATAGAGTATCATTAGTTGTGTTCTCCTATAATAAGAGAGCTATTAGTGCATATGAAAAGGTTGGATTTGTATCCGAAGGAGTTATGCGAGACAGTCTTTTTAAAGATGGTAAATATCATGATAAGATCCTAATGGCTATTATAAATGATAAAGACAAATCTCATATTTAGGAGAATGTTAGTATGAAAGAACAAAAAAAAATTATGATAATTGGAGCCGGAATATTACAAGTGCCTGCTATTGTTAAAGCTAAGGATATGGGTTTGGAAGTAATTGCCATTGATGTGGATCCTCATGCTCCTGGATTTAAGTTTTCGGATGAATCTATACTACTAAGTACGATAGATGTTGAGAATGTATTGAAAAAAGCATTAGAAATAAAACCAGAAGCAGTTATGACTTTGGCTAGTGATATGCCTATAAGAACAGTTGCTGCAGTAGGAGAAAAGTGTAATTTAAAGACTATCTCTTTTGAAACTGCATTGAATGCTACGGATAAAGGGAGAATGCGTAGAAAACTCAAAGAAATGAATGTGCCGGTGCCCAACTTCTATATTGTTTCAAATATGGAGCAATATCTTCAAGTAATAAAACGTTTTAGAGGTAAATTTATTGTTAAACCGGCTGATAGTTCAGGGAGTAGGGGAATCGTCTTAGTAGATGATTTAAATAATATTAATGAGGCATTCTCGTATGCTAAAAAACACTCAAAATCGGGTGAGATTTTAGTAGAAGAATATATGGTAGGACCCGAAGTTAGTGTAGAAACATTAACTATTGAAGGAAAAACTCATGTAATTGCAATTACAGATAAACTCACTACAGGTGCTCCGCATTTTGTTGAAATGGGTCATTCGATTCCATCACAGCTTCCTTCAAGAGTTCAAAATGAAATAAAAAAAGTAGCAATAGCTGCTACAGAAGCAATTGGAATTGAGGTTGGTCCATCTCACACAGAAATAATTATAACTCCTGAAGGTCCAAAAATTGTTGAACTTGGTGCTAGATTAGGTGGAGATAATATTACAACTCATCTTGTCCCATTAGCTACTGGAATTGATATGGTAGAATGTTCTCTGCGTTTAGCGCTTGGAGAAGATGTAATACTACCTCAAAAGCAATCGAAGGCTTCAGCTATTAGATATCTAAAAGCAGACGTAGGGATATTAAAGTCAGTTAATTATCCAAATACCTTGAAACAGAAAAAAGGTGTAAAAGAGATAGTTCTAACAAAAAACTTAGGAGATAGGATAACAAAGATAGGAAGTAGTAATGACAGGATTGGATATATAATTTCTCAAGGTGACTCTTCAAAAGAGGCAATAGAAATTTGTGAAGAAGCTATAGATTCAATGAAAATTAAAATTATTTGATAAGAAAAATATTAATTTGTTCCGGAAAGGAAGAAAAAACTTGAATGTATGGATAGTTTCAGACGGTGAACCTTTACCAACTGATGAAGGTAATGTACGTCTAAGAAGGATGGGATTACTTTCTGAGATTTTATATCAAAATGGCCACGAGGTTCATTGGTTTAGTTCAGCGTTTCATCATTATAAGAAGAAACATAGAAGTAACTATGACAAGGACATAAAAGTTAAAAATAATTATACTGTCCATTTGCTAAACACAAAGGGATATAGAAATAATGTTTCAATAGCTAGAATATTGCACCATAAAGAATTATCAAGAAAGTTTTCATTAAATACCAAAACATATGATAAACCAGATATTATAGTCGCAACATTGGCTCCGCTGGAACTATCTAGAGCAGCGATACAGTATGGTGAGTACAATAATGTTCCGGTAATAATAGATATTAGAGATCTGTGGCCAGAAATTTTTAATGAAGTTGTTCCTACTTGGGGAAAGACACTTATTAAACCCTATATTTGGATATGCAAAAGTAAATTAAGTACCATACTTAGGAAATCTACGGCAATGATTGGTGTTACTCCTCAATTTCTAGATTATGGATTAAGTGTTGCAAAAATAAATAAAAGAGAATTTGATGAAGTATTTTATACATCATATAAACCACGTGACATTTCTGGGCACTTAAATAGCTTTAATAAACATTGGTCAAAGTTTGGTCTGAAAAACAATGATTTTATTGTTGTCTTTTTAGGTAACTTTGGTCGTCAGTTTGTTATTGAACCAATTATTGAGGCAGCAGATAAACTCAAAGCACACAAAAATATTAAATTTGTTCTTTGTGGTGTGGGAGAGTCCCTAGATAAAATAAAAAAGCTGTCTAGTAATTTAGAAAATGTGGTACTACCTGGATGGATTGAAGAAGAACAGATTTTATCATTATTAGCAGCTTCATCAATTGGTATTGCTCCATATAGAAATAGTATAAATTTCACTAAAAATACACCGAATAAGTTTGGAGAATATTTATCTGCATCAATTCCAGTAGTCTTAGGAGTAAATGGAATCATGGCCGATTTAGTATCAGAATACGAATGTGGTGATGTTTATAGTGATTCTGATGAGTTAGTGAAAATATTAGAATCATTATATTCAAATAGAAAGCGGCTAACAAAAATGTCAGAAAGCGCCTATCAACTTTATAATGAAAAGTTTAATGCAGACAAAGTTTATGGGGAATTATCAAGATATTTACAAGAAGTATCGATGAAAAAGTAAGTCAGTAAGTTGGTCAAATTTCCAAGGTTATAATTCAGTATTAAGAGAGTTAGAGTAATTAAAAAAACTAGTTTTTGAGTAACATTAATCAGATAAGTTTTAAGAAAATGATTAATAATTAAATTTGGAGGAAATTTATCATGTTATATAACGATCTAATAAATGGAAACGAAAAGCTTGCTGTAATCGGGTTAGGGTATGTAGGTATGCCATTAGCTGTTGCGTTTGCAAGAAAAGTAAATGTAATTGGATTTGATTTAAATGAAAAGAAGATAGATTTATATAAATCAGGTATTGACCCGACAAATGAAGTGGGAAACGAAGTAATTAAACAGACTACAGTATATTTTACCTCAGATGAAACAAAACTTAAAGAAGCAAAGTTTCATATTGTTGCTGTTCCAACCCCGATTAACTCTGATAAAACGCCTGATCTTGGTCCAGTTGAAGGGGCAAGTACAGTTATTGGTCGCAACCTTACTAAGGGGTCTATAGTAGTTTATGAGTCAACTGTCTATCCTGGTGTAACGGAAGATATATGTATTCCAATCCTCGAAAAGGAATCAGGTTTAAAGTGTGGTGTGGATTTTAAAGTAGGATATTCTCCAGAACGTATTAACCCAGGTGATAAAGTTCATAGATTAGAGAATATTACAAAGATAGTATCGGGTATGGATAAAGAATCCCTAGAGGCAATTGCTAAAGTTTATGAACTTGTTGTTGAAGTTGGAGTGCATCGTGCTAATTCTATTAAGGTAGCTGAAGCTGCTAAGGTAGTTGAGAACAGTCAACGTGATATAAATATTGCATTTATGAACGAGCTTGCAATGGTATTCGATCGCATGGGAATTGATACACAAGAAGTTGTTGAAGCAATGAATACTAAATGGAATGCACTAAAATTTTATCCAGGTTTGGTCGGGGGCCACTGTATTGGTGTTGACCCATACTATTTTATATATGAAGCAGAAAAGCTTGGGTATCATTCACAAATAATTTTATCGGGAAGAAAGATTAATGATGGAATGGGTGCGTTTGTTGCTGATGCTATTATTAAGAAATTAGTACTAGCCAACAAAGTAGTTAAAAAGGCTAAGGTAGTGATTTTAGGTATAACATTCAAGGAGAATTGCCCTGATACACGTAATTCTAAAGTATCAGACATAATTAATCGTCTTAATGAATATGAAATCGAGCCAATTGTGGTTGATCCTTATGCAGATCCATCTGAAGCTAAACATGAATACGGTGTGGATATAGTTCCTTTTGATATGATAAATGATGCTGATTGCCTTGTGTTTGCAGTAGCTCACGACATATTTAGGGATATGACCGTTGAGCAGATGGATGAAATGTTTGTGGATTCGCCAAATAAGGAGAAGGTTATTGTTGATGTTAAGAGTATTTTAAATAAAGAAGACATTGAAGAGCGTGGATACTCATATTGGAGATTATAAACTTAATAAGTAGGGGAGATAATGAGATTAATTAAAAAAATTGCACATAGATTGTTTAGGATTTTAACTTTTAAAAAAGGTGTATATGGTAGCATTGGAAAAAGAAACAAATTCACAAAAGGTGTGTTTATTACTGAAGGCGCAATTGTTGGTAGTAACAATTATATTGGCCCTTATTCTATGATAAATAATGCGGTTATAGGCAATTACTGTTCATTAGGTCCTAATGTAAAATTAGGACAAGGTGATCACAGTTTAGAATTTATAACCACATATCAAAAAATTAGTGGTGAATTGATAGGTCACTCATTAAATTCCTCACCTAGCAAAATAGGAAATGATGTATGGTGTGGAGCAAACGTAGTAGTGTTACAGGGTGTAAATATAGGTGATGGTGCTGTGATAGGCGCAAATGCTGTAGTAACTAAAGACATCCCTGATTATGCAATTGCTGTAGGTATTCCAGCAAGAGTGATTAAGTATAGATTTCCAAAAGAGAAAATCGAAATTATAAAAAACAGTAATTGGTTCCATAACGATATTGAACAAGCAAAAAAGATGATACAAAACTTAGAAAGGCAACTGATGGATAATTGACAATTTTAGGAATGGGTGATTACTTGAAAATATTACACATCAATTCGAATTATTTATATACTACTTTATTCGATAAGATGGTTGAAAAATTAAATCTTCTTGGTATAGAAAATACTGTTTTTATGCCGATTAATGGTTCTATTAAGTTTGTAATTAAACCTAAAGAATTTGTATATTCACCGGTATGTTTTAATAAATTTGATAGATATTTATATTATATTAAGCAGAAGAAGATATACAAATCCATAAATAAAACATTGAACTTATCATCTTTTCATACAATTCATGCCCATACGTTATTCACAGATGGTCATATTGCTTACAAACTTAAATTAGAATATGGCATTCCATATGTAGTAGCTGTCAGAAATACAGATGTTAATACATTTTTTAAGTATAGAATTCATTTGAGAAATTTAGGTATAAAAATACTAAAAGAAGCAGAGAATATTATTTTTCTTTCAGAATCTTATAAAAATCTAGTTTTAAATGAATACATTAACGATGATGATAGGGAGGATATTTTAAGAAAAACTAAAATTATACCGAATGGTATTGATGAATTTTGGTTTAGAAACAAAGGTGTTCCAAAAACTGTTGAACAAAATTCCGAAATAAAATTATTATATGCAGGGATTATTAATAAAAATAAAAATATTATAAGTACTACGAAAGCTATTGACTCTCTTTTAAAGAAAGGGTACAACGTACGGTTTACTATAGTTGGTAGAATAGGTGATGAAGCAGTATATCAGAAAGTAAAAGATTTACCTTATGTGCACTACATGGGACCACGGTCGAAAGAGGAACTTTTAAAAATATACAATGAAAATCATATTTTTATAATGCCATCTAAAACAGAAACGTTTGGCCTAGTCTATGCAGAAGCCATTAGCCAGGGGCTACCGATTATTTATAGTAAAGGGCAAGGTTTTGATAAGCAATTCGAGGAAGGTCTAGTTGGGTATCATGTAGACAGTAATAATACAGAAGATATAGCTAATAGGATATTAGACGTAATAAGTAATTATCATCATATATCAGCGAATTGTATAGAACAATGTGAAAAGTTTGATTGGTCGGTGATCTCAAATAATTATTTCGATATTTATAGGGATACTATGATAAAACAGGATTAAAGGTAGAGGTTCTCAACTACTAATGATTTTCAGTAAATATGAGGTGAAGTTATGAATATTGGATTTGTCTCAACGTGGTTTGAAAGAGGTGCAGCATATGTAACCAAGTTGTATGTAGACGCACTAATACAAAATAATCATAAAGTATTTGTATATGCTCGTGGTGGTGAAAGGTTCGCTAAAGGAGATGTAAATTGGGATCAAGATTATGTAACATGGGGTATGCGGTTATCAGGCACAAATATTAATAAAAATCATTTTTACAAATGGATAAAAGAAAATAATATTGACACCGTATTTTTTAATGAACAACATGAATTTAGTATTGTTGCAATGCTAAAAAGGGATTTTAAAAATATAAAAATTGGATCATATATTGATTACTATAAAGAAAATACTCTTGATTACTTTAATATTTATGACTTCATAATTTGTAATACAAAGAGACATTATGAAGCATTTGAAAAACATCAACAAAAATTCTATATTCCATGGGGAACTGATATTGACTTATTTAAACCCATTGACAGACAAAGCGAACCCAAAGATCAATTGGTATTTTTCCATTCCGCAGGAATGTCAAATAGAAAAGGAACCGAACTTGTCATTGAAGCTTTCATTAAAGGAAAATTAAATACAAACTCAAAATTAATTATACACTCGCAAGTTGATATAAAGAAAATAAGTGGCTATGAATCTAGAGAATTAGAACAATATAATATCGAAGTTTTAGAAAAAACAGTTTCAGCTCCAGGTCTGTACTACTTAGGTGATGTCTATGTTTATCCTACAAAGTTAGAAGGCTTAGGATTAACAATCTATGAAGCTTTATCATGTGGTTTACCTGTTATAACAACTGATAATGCTCCAATGAATGAAGTAGTAAAGGAGGATGTAGGCAAGTTAGTAGAAGTAGAGAAATTTTATAGTCGAAGTGACGGGTACTATTGGCCTTTATCTAAGTGTAGTATAACCGACTTAGTAAATAAAATGAGATATTATATTGATAACTATAAAGATATAAAGGACTTTAAACATATGGCAAGAAACTATGCTGTCGAACAACTTAATTGGAAAGATAGGTACCATGAAATCAATAATATTTTTGAAACTTCTAATATATGTGATTTTGAACAAGATCTTTACGATAGAATAATTAAACAAGAGAAGAATGAAAAAGTCACTCATTTAAGGCTAGGATTGAATTCAAACAATATAATTGGACACAATATTAAGAAGGTTTTGGATAAAGTTAGAGGATAAATAAAAGGAGGGCAAATAAATTAAAAAGGAGAATTAGTATGGTAAAGTTCAGCATATGTATCCCCACATATAATAGAATGTATTCTTTGAAGCGTACTTTGAAAAGTCTGGAAAAACAAACTTTTACTGACTTCGAGGTTATTATTGTTGATGACGGTTCAACAGATAATACAGAAGAACAGATAAAAATCTTTATTAGTTCCACCAAGCTTAAAGTACGTTATGTGAAAAAAGAAAATGGAGGAAAGTACACTGCATTAAACACTGGCATAAAGGAAGCAAATGGGGAATTTTTTCTAATTCTAGATTCTGACGACTATTTAACTGAAAATGCACTAAAATACTTATATAACGAATGGGAAAATGTACCCGATGAAGAAAAAGAAAATTATTGTGGTGTTGTGGGCCGATGTGCTGATCAACAAGGTAATCTAATTGGAAAACCATTTCCCAAAGATAGATTTGAATCATCGTATGTAGATTTTCATTTTATTTCAGGGCTAAAATATGGTCCTTATCGTGATTGTTGTGAATTTGTAAAAACCAGTATAATTAAACAATATTCTTTTCCTGTTAATAAAGATTTAAAATTCATACCTGAGGCTTATATTTTTGATCAGATTGGTGTAAATCATAAGTTATTATGCACTAACGAAATAGTTGAAATTAAAGAGTATTTACCTGATGGTATAACTCAAAATGTCGAGCAATATAAGGAATCCAATGTCATTGGTTATCTTCTATATTATACTATTTTATTGGACTATGTCTTTTTAGAAACAAAGGAAAGTGTTCCTATGAAGTCAAAAGCTATTGTTTGGTGGGGCTATTGGAAAATGGTCTCTAAAGATATTGATAAAAAGGGTCCAAGATGTCAACATGTATCTTTTTTAGGCCGTTTAATATATTTATTTAGACCTATATTAACAAGTATTTACAAAGTTAAAAGGTCTAAAAAAATAGGGTTAACTTGAATAATAAATATATCAAAATAACATATCTTTTATTCTTAGAATTATAAATAGATAAACTGAATTTATTGTATTAAGATTTTAAAGGGTATAAATGGAAAACTTAATATATATTAAAGAGGTTTCTTAATGAAAAAAACAGCATTAATAATAATGGTAATAACAGTAGCTTCAAAGATATTAGGATTGGGAAGAGAAATTACATTATCTTATTTTTATGGTGTATCAAGCATAAGCGATGCATATCTTCTGTCAATTACAATCCCAGCTGTAATAATGGGATTTATCGGAGCGGTTATATCAACAGGATTTATACCTATGTTTAGCAATTTAAAAAGGAATTATGGGATAACCATAGGAAATAGGTATACCAACAACGTTGTAAATTTATTACTAATAGTCTGTACAGTAATTGTTTTACTTGGTCTATTATATACAAATCAGTTAGTTAGGTTATTTGCTTCAGGATTTGAAGGAGAAACCCTGGAGTTAGCGGTTAATTTTACAAGAATAAGTATTCTCAGTATTTACTTTTCATCTTTGTTACTTGTGTTCTGTGATTACCTTAAAGTTAATGGCAGTTATACAATTCCAATTCTTATTGGTTTTCCATTAAATATTCTAACAATTACATCCATATTTTTAAGTAAAAATCAAAGTGTTCTAATCTTGTCAATTGGGAGCTTAGTTGCTATTGCCTCCCAGTTAATTTTTATATTACCCTTTGTATTAAAGAAAGGCTATAGTTATAAACCTATTCTAAATATGAAAGATGAGCATGTTAGAAATATGTTATATATTGCAATACCGGTAATGATTGGAGTAACTGTAAATCAGTTAAATGTTCTAGTAGATAGAACTTTAGCCTCTCAAATAGCAGTAGGTGGGATATCAGCAATCACCTATGCGACTAGATTAAATACTTTTGTTCAGGGCATCTTTGTTGTTTCTATAGTTACTGTAATGTATCCAGTAATATCTAAATTTGCTGCGGATAATAACATGCTTGACTTTAAGAAGTCTATATCTGAGTCTATAAGCGGAATAAATTTATTTGTATTACCAGCAACAGTTATTTCGATGATCTTTGCACAGCCATTAGTTAAATTAATATTTGGTAGAGGGGAGTTTGGTGCTGATGCTATTTCAATGACTGCATCAGTCTTATTTTTT
The DNA here is from genome assembly GCF_001038485.1 of Ornithinibacillus californiensis. Classification (GTDB taxonomy): domain Bacteria; phylum Bacillota; class Bacilli; order Bacillales; family Amphibacillaceae; genus Ornithinibacillus; species Ornithinibacillus californiensis. Next base: position 58,115 of record NZ_LDUE01000018.1, on the reverse strand, counting down.
TACTCTATAGGAATGGTTGGCTTCGGTCTTAGAGATGTATTATCTAAAGCATTTTATTCGTTACAAGATACCAAGACCCCAATGATTAATGGAATCATTTCGATGGTTATAAATATAGTATTGAATGTTATTTTATCTAGATTTTTAGGATTAGGTGGTCTTGCATTAGCAACAAGTATTTCTGCAATACTTTGTACAGGATTACTCTTTATAAGTCTTAGAAGGAAGATAGGTTCCTTGGGGTTAAAAAACTTATGTGTTACATTTTTAAAATTATTAGTTGCTTCATTATTAATGGGTATGGTAGCTAAGTTAATCTATAATTTATTTACAGATTATATAGGCAGTAATATATCTCTTCTAACCTCTCTGGGGGTAGGAGGAGTAGTTTATTTGGTTATAGTATACTATATGAAAATAGAAGATGCGGTCACTTTGGTAAGTTCATTTAAAAGAAAATTGGTTGGACCCCGAAAAAATATTAGATGAAGATGATCTTATCTTATTAATAAATATTATCGAAAATGAGATTGGGAGTACTATAAATGTCTATAAGCGTAAATAAATTTAGGAAAGCTATTTTTTTAGTGTTAATTAGTGTTCTATTATTCATAAGCAATTTGATAACTTTAAATATTTTTGATTTAAGATTGATATTTCCTGATTCTTGGATAGTTGTGTTGTTAATAAGCACTATACTTCTAATTTTTGTAATTAAATATAGATTTCGTCTTAAGGGAAAAGTTGTGCTTCTTTTACTATGGGAACTATTAATTATTTCTGTATTTATCTCAAAATATATACATGGAGAGTTTAACTTCTTCCAATTTCTTCTTTATTTTATTGTTATCCCCCTAAGTTTTTTTGGTAATGGGATATTAAAATATAAAGGAATATTTCTAGCGTCCAGTGTATTTTCTATTATACCATTCTTGTTTCTTATAGCACCTGGGAATAGTTTAGCAATAAATATTTGTGTTGTAGGTATTAATTTACTAATTTTGCTTAATTGGAAAAATAAGGATATTAAGTATAAATATTTCTTTATTTTCTTTATAAGTATATTATTAATCCTAACAGAATCTAGAACATCATTAATTACTTTTTTTGTAGTATCTTGTTTATATATAGTTATAAATTTAAAAAGTGAAAATGTTTCTTTCCGGAAATTATTTGAAAGAACAATACTGGTATTGTTTTCTTTCATTTTATTATATATATCTTATGACTTTATAGTAAATTTGTTATTTCACAAATATAGTGGTTCAAGTGAGGACTTAACATCTGGTAGAAGTATTATGTGGGAAGGTACTTATAAATATGGAGTAACCTTGTTCGGAAATGGAGAATCATACTTTAGTTATATGTTTGGTATAGCAGATGCACATAATAGCTTTATTCAAATTTTAGGTGCGTACGGTCTGGTAAGTTTTATCCTCTTTTTATTATTATCTATATTAATCATTATCAAATCGATTCAATTCCACAAAAATATTGAATATCTATGCTTCTTTTTAGCCTTTTATTTATTAGGCTTAGCTGAGAATCTTTTTTTTATTGAATCCAGAATGACTCTTATTCATTTATTGTTTTTTATGTATTTAGGAAGTCTTTTTAATGAGAGTAAGCCGGTTCTTAATAAGTAAGTGTTGTATATGATCATTTTATTTCAGTATTAAAAATAATTACTATTAATACCATTTTTATATGTTAACCTATGATAATCACAAAAATTTTAAAAGTTTTCTAAAGCCTTTTTTCGTTTGCAGTAATTTTATAGAAAGTTGGTTGAAGAATGAAGAAAAAAATAATGATAGTGTTCGGAACACGACCAGAAGCAATTAAGATGTGTCCTTTAGTTAAAGAATTAAAAACAAGAAATAAGTTAGATACAGTTGTTTGTGTTACAGGTCAGCACAGAGAAATGTTAACTCAAGTACTGAATGCATTTAACGTTGTTCCAGATTTTAATTTATCAATAATGAAAGAAAAACAGACGCTATTTGATGTAACCATAAATATATTGGAAAAAATGAAAGCTGTTCTTGAAGAGGTTAAGCCAGATGTGGTGTTAGTTCATGGTGATACTTCTACAACTTTTGTAACATCTTTAGCTTGCTTTTATTTACAAATACCTGTTGGACATGTTGAGGCAGGGCTAAGAACTTATAACATCTACTCACCTTATCCAGAGGAATTTAATCGCCAAGCTGTAGGCATTGTAGCAAAGTATAATTTTGCTCCAACCGAATTGTCCAAAGAGAACCTATTAAAAGAGGGCAAAGACCCCTCATCTATTTATGTTACAGGTAATACGGCTATTGATGCACTTAATACTACGGTTAGAGAAGATTATTCTCATGATCAAATTGAATGGGCATCGGATAGTAGACTCATTATGATTACTGCTCATAGAAGAGAAAATCTTGGTGAGCCAATGAGAAATATGTTTAAGGCAATCAAAAGGATTGTAGATGAATATCCAGATATCAAAGCAGTATATCCAATCCATATGAATCCGGTTGTCAGGGAAGCGGCTAATGAAATACTAGGAAGTAATGATAGAGTAAGAATTATTGAGCCGTTGGAAGTGTTAGACTTCCATAATTTCCTTTCAAGATCATATCTAATACTTACTGACAGTGGCGGTATCCAAGAGGAAGCACCAAGTTTAGGTAAACCGGTTCTAGTTATGCGTGATACGACAGAGCGCCCTGAAGGCATAGCTGCTGGTACATTAAAACTAGTAGGTACAGATGAAGAAAACATCTATAAAAATTTTAAATTACTCCTTGAAGATAATGAAGAATATGAAAAAATGAGTAAAGCAAGTAACCCTTATGGAGACGGATGTGCAAGTAAAAGAATTGCTGATGTATTAGAGGGGAAAATGTAAGGAACAAAAACCCGCGGGGCTAATGGCTCGGCGGGCTTATTTGTGTCGCTTACTTTTTCCTAGAAATGCAATTCTTCGTAATCTGTTCCCCGTAAAATAATGATACTCGTCTCTATATCCAAGTGAATGGGCTTCAATTGAATATATTGCTCAGCTAATACACGCATGTCCATTACTATGGAGTATTTAGTTATCGGTTTGTCGTAAACGGCAAGCCTACCAAACCTTAGCAGAAGCTGTTGTCTCCCCATACCCGTTTGTGGTGGATACTTCTTTACATCTCTCGTATAAAGGAAATCAATATGCCATATTTCCTTCCCTTTAGTTGCAACGATATCCCCAACAGAGCCATGACTGTGACGTTCTATATTATACCCCTGAGAAACTAAGTTTGGAGTTATATACCTGATTGCCCTTTCCTCAAATTCTTTAATATGCTCCAAATGCTTTATTCTACTATCATTCCCTACCATTTTTACTTCAAAAGCAGATTCTCCAGTATAATCCTTCGACAAATCAGTAAAATATTCAGGACTTACCTCTAATGCTTCTGATAAAGTAAATATTTTATCATAAGGAATATTTTTAATGCTTCCCGTTTCATATCGCTGTAAAGATGACTTACTGATACCAGTCTTATCCGCCAAATCTTGATAGGTCATATTTAAAAAGAGTCGTCTTTCTTTAAGACGTCTACGTAGTATTTCCTGATCAGCCTTGCTCATTTCTTTTTTTTTCATAAAATTGTCCTCCACATTCTTACTACAATCATAGTATAAGTCAGCATAATAATTTATGCAACTTTTTATATTAGTTGCATATTTGGGATTGACGTAAATATTGTGTCGAAGTATAATGGAAATTGTTAGTAATATATTTTTTATCTATATTTCCCAAAAATGCAACAAGGTAAAGTTCGTTGCAGAAGGAAGGTATGAATGATGTTGTAAATTGGGAAAGGTAGAAAATTGGAATTTCGACTGTACAGAACATATGTTCCGTTATAAAATATAATAGAAGAATAATACTTTCATAAAAAGGCTTTATTACAACAGTTGGGAGGAAAACGAATGATTATAGAAGACGTATTGGTAAGAGTGGAATGTCCTGTGTGTGGTCACAGGTTAATGGATAAAGGGGATAAAGCTGCTGGTCCTGTACAAACGAAGTGCACCAAATGTAAGCGAGTTTGGGAAGTTGAACTCTCGACAGAAGAATTCAAGCAAGTAAGCGGAAAACCTATAGCGAGACGAAAAGGAGATAGCGATTCGCCATGAGATGCCAATTAATTCTACCTTAAGGTCCGGGAAATCAGTAAAGCTGATATACCTGGGCCTTTTAATTTTTACTAAAAGTTCATACCACGATAATACCGAGCGAGGAATCGTATGCATTACCCATGCCGGATGATCAGATATTTTGAGAAGAAATGATCATCTAGCAAGTGAATGCACATTGAATCAAAAATAATCGGTACCGAGCAATGGAGTCGTGGTGTGAACTACCTATAAGCCGGACATGGATCGCCCTGCAAATAATGCAGTTGGGCGTTCTATGTCCGGCTTATTTTTTTGTCTCTTTTTTCCCTACGGCTCCTTGCCGGTCTATAGGAGGAAAAGAGAATGAGTGAGTTTTTTATTAAAATCGGCAAGGAGCAGGTCGCTGTGAGTTTGCAGTTCTGTTAAATATAACAAAACAAAATTAAAAGTATATTAATTCTTCCGTTGATTAGACTGATAAGATATGTTTTATATTGGAGGCTAGGAATGGAGACTAAATTAAGTAATTCATTTATTTCAGAATTTCATGATGAGCTAATGCAGAAGATGACATCGTTTCCTGTGAAGGTTACTAGTAAGGATGGATCTGTGAACTTTCGCCATCGATATGATAGTTACTTCCTAGATAATAATAAATGGAGCTTATATAAAATACGTGGAATTAATCAATTTAAACAGATGGTAGATAATAGTCCTACTATAAGAAGAAATATTAGATTTCAATTTGAAGAGCCTTCTCTGAATCTAGAGGTAAAGTACATTTTTTTCCACCGTTTGTTTACTAATCAGTGGAAAGTGACGACAATGTTTCAATCCATTCAGAGTCCAATCCGACGTTTGACGGAGTTTATAAATGAAAATATGGAAGGTATAAGTTCTTTTCTTCAGCTAAATATCAATAGAACCGAGAAGGAATATGTTTCTTGGTTACAAGAGAAAGGAATTAGAACGAAACGACTAAAGAAACGTCTCCCGCCCCATAATGATGTTATTTTTCACACGTCTGTAGTGACCATCTTGAGAAAGGTATATACAGACTTAGCAGAAGCTGCAAAACTGGAAGAACCAGACGAATGGACGAAAGATAAGTGGGATGTGCGTAATTTACAAGATGCATATGGCATTGATTATAATAAGACAGTTTCTGAGTACACGATTGATTTTAGTAGGATTGAGATACTGGGTGTTCGAAATGAGGTAAAGAAATATTTTAGGCAGAGGTTACTTAGTAAACATAAATTTGCCTGGGGTACAGCCAAAAATTATATCACCATCCTTACGCAGTTCTTTAGATTCATACGTAAGCTCAAACCCAAGTGGAAGGACATAAAAGGATTAAAGCGAGATCATATCGTTGAATACATTCAGTACTTAAATGCACACATCATTGAAAGTAAAGGTGAGAAGGCCAATTCAGAGATGTTTGTTGCAAAATCTCTTGTCATAGTAGAGAAGTTTATATCAGATATTCAACGTTATGGCTATAGAATTGCTCCTAAAACGGATGTTTTTTATTTGATCTTTCCTGAGGATATTCCAAAGATAAAGAAAAAATCGGTTCATCAAATTGATATGATTCCTGACTTTGTCTTGAAACAATTGTTTAAGCATATGAATGATTTACATCCTGATGTCAGAGCGGTGATTATGATAGCTTTCAAAACCGGGCTTAGGATATCTGATATTCTATCATTAAAGAATGACTGTCTCATCAAACGTGATAATCAATTTTGGCTAGAAGCAGATATCCGGAAGAGTAGAATCCAAGGGCATCGTATCCCGATTGATAGTCATTTAGCAGGGATTATTGAGTCTACTATTGAGAAAAGCAGCGCCACTTATAATCCAGAAAGGTTTTTATTTGTTATAACGAAAGGTAGACGCAAGGGCGAAACTATCAATCAGACTTATATTCGAGCACATTTAAGAAAGTTTTCTATCCGTCATCAGATTAAAGATGAATCCGGGCGTCCCTTCCACTTCAGAACGCATCAATTTCGGCATACGTTTGCAATGAAGATGTTGAATGGGGGAGCGGATCTTCTTACAGTTCAGGGGATTATGGCACATGGTACTCCTGAATCTACATTAAGCTATGTGAGGATTTTGGAGGAGACGAAGAGGGAGGTTTTTGATGCGGTGGTTGGGAGAGGGGAGTTTGATGTGTTTTAATACGTTTACAACGGGATTGATAACATTATTAAATTGTCGTTTAATAGAAAAGAAGTAATCGCCCTCCGCTAGACAAAAGAGTAGGGTGATTACTTCTTTTTGAATTTCAACCAATTAAGATCAGTCTTTCAGGTGTTGCACAGTCAGAGTGTTGGTAGTACTCTGTCTATTTTACTTTATTATAGTTATATTTATAATTTGTTCTGAAAAAGGTATAGTGTAACGGGCTGTTTCTAATTGTCATGCAGATACCACTTCTTTAGGATTTACTTTTGTAATTGAAACCATGCCCAATGCTTCTATAACTTCCTGAATTCTTTCAATAGTTGCACCATAATATTCATTCTTCTCATCACGAGAAACCTGAGAAGCAGATACCCCCAATTTCTCTGCAAGTTGTTGTTGGCTCATGCCAATATATATTCTATAAGCTATTAAAGTTTTCCCCATTGTTTTTAAATTAAATATTGGTTCAAAATCGCCTCTCTTAATCTTTTCATAATATTCTACTTCCTCTTTAAGCTGTTCATGAAACGATATAGAAGGTTGAAGTGCTAGTTCTATATGATCTGAATCAAGTCCCATTTTCTTAAAAGTCTCTCTCTGTTGTTTTATAAATTCTTGATCCTGTTTTAATTTATTTATAGCCTCTCTATAAGCACTTTCAGTTTTAATCATTTTAATACTCCTTAAATTAAATTTATATTTATTTGTGAAACTCTATAGTCAAAGTATTTGTCATATTTGACAGTTTTTATTATGAAAAAGGAAATTATTTTTAAATGGATTTAATAGCTGAACTTTGATAAATCGGATGGAATGGTTATATCCATCCAATTTATATTTTGGTAATAGACTAAGATTTAATGATTTTTACAATACCTTTTGGCATAAATGTATCCCTGGTTTGTCTGAAAGCTGCAGGAAATATTAAGTTATTCCCATGTACATCAGTTATTCCTGACCCTAGCTGATGATTCGGAAAGTGTGGATAGAGTTCAACACGGTATTTGTGCCACATAGGTAGTTGTTTTTTTGTATAGCCATGATATGGTTTTCGACTTGCGCTATTCCAAGTCCAAATTTTATCAACTTCTATAATGTTCAACTCTTGAATAATTGTTGGGTAATCGAATACATCACACTCAAAGTAACCATCAATATCATTGGGATGGGCCTTTTTTTCTACAAATGACCCATCAATAAATATTTCCGTTACACCTACCTTCCATAATTGCTTTACCATAATCTCTAATTGTTCCACTAGATAGAGGCGCCACTTGTTATCCCAAGGAGTTCCATCCTGTGGTCCAACAACAAGTATAGATTTTTTCAACTCTGGTAATGTTAGTGCATAATCACCTGGAGGAAGTAGTCCATAATCATTAAATTCCATTGTATAAGATCTCCTGTTATTTTATTAACATTAATGTAAAGTTTACATATTTGTTAACTTTAATTTTAGCATAACTGGTCTTCTGTTGTAAAGAGGGGAGTGTATGCTACTTGTAAGTACGCAACAAGTTAGTTTGTTATACACATCCGGTTGTGCATTGTGTGAATTGCTAGGAGGATTCCAGACGTTTCAATAGGAGTATTTGATAAGGTATTAACGTGTCCTGAGAAAACCTGTGTCTATTTGTCTATTCTGCCTAGAAGGAGTTAATTTGGCCTGCCTGAACCACTCCAGATAAGTACGAGAGGCGTCCCTTTGCTAGATTATTGATATCTTAAGTAGTAAAAAAGCGTGAGAATAGGTTCTTCTCACGCTTTTCTTCATTCATAGTAATCAATGCCTGAAAGTATAAAGAATAATAACTAATGATCTAAGTTATCTTTCTCCTCAAAGTAGTTATCGACTTTTTCATCAGGGAATTTTGCCCAATTAATAGGTGGGTTCAAAATCTGTTGCAGTTTCCTAACTGCTTCATTTAACTCATCCTTTTGATAATCGGATAGATAGTCAAAGTAGTTTCTAGTTCTCAAAACTTCCTCAATACTATCAAATAATTCCATAGTATAATAATGCATAAATGTATGGCTGCTAATATTGTAGATTGCTTTTAGAGAATATTTATTAACAACATTTTCTATTTTATTAACACTTTTAGAATGTAAGAAAATGATTTCATCAATACAATCTTTTATCTTTTCATCAGTTATATTATCAAAAGCAGCTAACTTTGTAGTTTTTTTTACGGCATCAATTGAATTTCTTGTAATCTCTCTATTTATATATTTATCAGCTAAATAATGTTTTATCTGTTCATTAACTTTTAGGTTATGTATATCTGTAAAAGCATGTCTTCCTACACCAGCCATTTCTCCTCTCCTGAGCCAATCTGGATCAACGCTGGATCCTTTAATGTATTTAGTAATGGTATTCTCTGTAACATTACATAGACTTGCTATAAGCCTGGGATGATATTTCTCATTTTCTAATAATCGATTAATCATTCTTTCCAATTGGTAAGCAGTTCTTCTTTTTGTATGGAATTCTTTCCTTAATCTCTTAATTATTCTTTCTTCCTCGGTGGATTTAACCTCAACAAAGCAATTTACTGATGTAATGCCTATGTACTCCAGGGCGTAATACCTACGATATCCATCAACTAATACATACTGATTATTCCCCTCTTCTTCAACTAATAATGCATATTGTAAACCATTTCTTTTTATATCTAATATGAAATCTAGGTCTTTATCGGTATTTCGATAATCTGTTTCCAGTCTTATATCAGATAGCTTTATTTTCTTCAGTTGATAATTCATGAGGAACCACCCATTTCATTTTTACTAATGGGTATGCAATGGATAATTTGTCCTATTACATAGTTTCTTTTAGGTGCATGAAATAAGTTGACTCATTTATCTTGTGTTTTCATCAATTTAGGGTCAATTCCTTCTTAAGGGCAGGAATTCACTCAATTCTTGTCGAATAGTCTTATTGAAAGTAGGCGGAAAAGCATGGAAAATATTATGAATGATACGTTGAACGTATTTGACGCAAAGTCAGTATTTTTAGTTTGATTTATATCTGTAGGTTTGACTACAGTAGAATAAATTTATTAATAAATTTATTCTTACAACCAATTGTAAATTACCTTTTAATCAAGCAGGAAAAGGTATCTAGTAAGAGATGAAAAATATATAGTGAGGTTTTGTTATGTGGAAAGATGAGTACGTAAGACTAATGTTTCCAGAAAATATAAAGGATATGGAAATGGAATCTGCTATGAAGCTTAAGTATGCAAATATTCCAACCCAACTTTACAAATACAGATCCGTCAGCAATTACTCATTGGAAAATCTAGTTAAAGATGAAATTTGGTTTAGTCCAGCAAATAGTTTAAATGATCCATATGATTGTGCTTTAACAATTAGCCAAAATGATTTCATTGAAAAACGCATCAAACTAGCAACCATTCGAAATATTCCAGACATTATTAAAAATCATAACTTAGAGGAAATACCAAATGATAAACTGACAGAGTTGGAAAAAGGGGACTTTGTTGATGTTATGAAGTTTGTCATTAGTCTTGATAAGCAACTGGAAGGAAAGAATAATGAAATTTCTAAATATGCAGAAGCGATTAAAAAAACTATTGATGAATTTAACGATGAACATTTAGCGCGAATATTAGAACGTTCTCAAGGTGGAACATTTATAAGCTGTTTCAGTGAAGTGAATAATTCGATTCTAATGTGGAGTCACTATGCAAATAGTCACACTGGTTTTTGTGTAGAATATAATTTCAAAAAAGAAGGTATTGATCCAATATTAACAAGGTCTTTGCAACCAGTGGTTTATAGTAAAGAAATGTTTGATTTGTCTAATTATCTGCAGGAGGCTTCGATGAATAAAAAGAACTTTAATAACTTAATTATAACATATGCTGCCATCATAAAATCCCTTGAATGGTCTTATGAAAAAGAATGGAGAATAGTATTTCCAATAGGGAGTGGGGCTGGTTTTAATCGAAATTTTTTTCAACCAGGAGCTATTTACCTAGGAACTAAAATGATTGAACGCTATAAAAAGATAATTATAGAGATAGCTGAAAAGAAGGATATACCCGTTTATCAAATGGAAATGAAGAATAACCAGTTTAAGTTGATAGCTAAAAGAATAATTTAGAGAAGGACAATAGCGGATACGGGTCTAGCATCATCATCATTAAGAGAGTGGAGAAGCCGAGGTTACTATTAGTCTTTCTAAAGAAACAACAATATGAATTTCCTATAAAGTCATTAAGAGCGATATTAAAATTCATATAAGTTTAAAAGGGTAGTAGACACCGGTTTAATTTTTAAAAAATCATGAAAGTAGGTGAGAGATTTGGATAAGTGCTTTGACTGTGGTAACAAGGAAGTAAAAGTTAGTTTGCAACTTCAAGGGAAATCTATAAATCTATGTAACGAATGTTTCAATAATAGGATGTCAGATGATCTTGGAGTAACTCTGGAGCAGCCAGTAGAGACATTTTCACTTAAGGATAATCAGGGTATTAGCCGTACTTTTCATGTGGAAATACATCTATTCCCGAATGGAATATACTTAGAGGCTGTCGAAAACATAGAATATGGCTACAAATTTGCTGTGCATGGTGAATTAGATGCTGACCAGCAGGAACTACTCTCCAAGTTGGTAGAAAAAACACGAAAAGGAATAACAAAGCAACATGTAGAAACAGAGTTCTTTCCTAGTGGACAGGAATACCAAACCATTACGGGTAACCAACTCAAAGGAATATTTGAATATAATGAAGAATCCAGTGACTCTCCGCTTGTAATTATAGATGGAAAGCCATTTACTTGGACTGAAGTAGGTAAGATGGTTACTTCGTTTGAAGGATTTCAGTTTAAGTTAGAGATGTTTGATATGACGGAGGATGTGGAGTAGGTTTAGCTGTGGGAAATTATATTGTGGTTGCTTGAAAAGATTGAATTGCTGGTATAGGATGAACCTAGTGAATTACTCATTTTGGGCGGCGGTTTGAAGAAGGAGAAGACATTTTAGGAGGGAGAACATCTTGACTAATTAAATAGAATGGGAAAAAATATACGACTTTTGGAAGATGATAGCTTCTAGCACTGCACCGGAACTACTACAACCTGTTCCGATTACGCATATTAAGTTTAAATATAATGATACAGAGCATAGCATTTATGGTTACGATTGGGTGCGTATAGATGAGTATGGAAGCCGTGTTAACATTGTTACTAATGATTCATTCAATTTTCTACATTTTGGGGAATCGTTGAATAAAGGGACCTTACAGACTTTAAAGTATTTAGTTAAAGCCAATGATAACCAAGAGTTAATAGCAGCAATTTGGTTACATAGCTTTATTAGAGATATATTAGAAGAATTGCCAGAGAATCTTCGTGGAAATAGCTATCGCCTATTAAGTGAAATAAATAATGCAGTTTCTAAAAAGTTAAGAGATAGCAACATGACCTGGCATCATTCCATGCGTAGATTGCAACCAGAATCCTATTTTAACTTTGTCTTTGATGATCTTACACTAAAGGGATATGAGTCTATCGTTGAATTGGCTATCATTCATGCAAAGTTAATTAATAGTAATTATATTGGTGTTTTATATGATTCATATAGGGATGATAAAGAGTAGTTATGGTAATTTGCATGCATTAGGTTTATCCTTTTTTTATTGAGTCTGCATTGTCTTACATCTAAGAAAATATTAATAATAGGAACAGCTGTTAACTGATCCTTACTGTGTATGGTTAGCTGCGAGAAGTGCAGTGGCTCTATATAGGCGAATGAAATAACCCATCTTCCTATAACTAGCCGGTTACAGAGTGGGTTATTTCTTTTGATTAAAAAAAGAAATAACTGCTGCAACTACTGCTACAAAAAACACCAAGGTGCTGATCATGATGCTTAGAACCTCGTAGTCTGACATAGCGACACCTCCCTTTTCACTGGAGTAGTCACTACCCACCCTGCATATGTGACTATACTAACAATATTTTATTATATCCCACTAAGGATAGTTTAGTAGAGTTAATATTCTTCAATAACCACGGGGCTTCGGACTCGTAGTATGCGGAAAGTTCTTTTTCATAACTAGCCCATTTTCAAAAAGTATCACCAGTTGGGCTGATCTATTTCATAGGTTGAAGTCTTTTTCTATGATGTGCGGAACGGACAAGTCCGTAACATGTAGTAAGAACTTAATATATCCAAGATGATATTTAAGAATTAATATGCTAAGATATATGAAAGCGGTTGACATATAAAAAATATCTAGTAATTATAGGGTGATACATATGAAAGTGAAATTAGAAGATGTGGCTAAATTAGCCGGTGTTTCCCCAACGACAGTCTCACGTGTACTAAATAATAGGGGATATATTAGTGATAAAACTAGAAAAAAGGTAGAAGATGCTGTAGAGGAGTTAAATTATTATCCAAATGATATTGCTCGCTCTCTCTTTAAAAAAAGAACTAATTTTATAGGGTTAATTGTACCAACAATAAATAATCCTTTTTTTAGTGAGCTATCATTCTATATTGAAAAAATAAGTTCCAATCTCGGGTTTAAAGTAATTCTATGTAATAGTCTAGGAGAATTTGAAAAGGAAAAATCATATGCAACGATGTTAATTAGACATCAAGTTGATGGGATTATTGTTTGTTCCTACAATAGGGGTATTGAAGCTTATGATAACCCAAGACTTCCGATTGTTGCAATAGATCATTACTTATCCCCTACAATTCCGGTGGTAGGTTCCGATAACTATCAGGGAGGATATTTGGCCGTAAAACATTTAATAGATCAAGGATGCAAAAAAATAATTCATATAAATGGGCCAGGTGATTTAGAAACTCCAACTCAGAATAGAAGAAAGGCATATGAAGAAATAGTTGATAATCCAATTACGTATGAGCTTAATAATCTATTTAATGAGGAAGAAACAGCTAAAACAATACGAAAAATATTTAGAGATCATCCAGATGTAGATGGGATATTTGCTAGTGATGATATAACTGCAGCTGTCTGTTTAAATGTTGCTGATGAGTTGAATATTAGTATCCCCAATGACTTAAAAGTAGTAGGTTATGATGGTACCGATACAGTTTTAAGCTTACTTCCACATTTAACAACTATTCAACAACCTATCGAAGAAATAGCTAACACAGCAGTTTTGATACTTAACAAACTTATTAATGACTTTGAGATTGAGAGAAATACGGAGAGTGTTCTAGCGGTACAGTTAGTTAAAAATAGTACAACTTAGCCTTAGTAACTCAAAAAGTAGTAGTTTGATAAGTGATCCCTTTGAAGGTATTGTCAGCTCAAAAATTAAGACCACTCATTTATGGGTGGTTTTAATTTTCTCATTAAGCATATGCAAGTTCATTATGAAAAAAATGTCACAATTTGTTTTTTATTTTTTTACAAATATAGGTCAAGCGGTTGACACAAAAAATGAAAGCGTTTAATATAGAAAATATATCAAGCGGTTGACATATGGAAATTAATGTACTCTATCAGCTGTTTGGAATATAGAAAAAGTATTTTTACAGTATTTAACTTAGCTTGAGGATTGTAGGGGGAGGTTTATCAAGTATGGAAGAGCCCATAAATAAGAAAATAAAATCTATGAAAAAAAGCAAGATTAAAGATAGAACAGAACAAAGCTTTTTACAATATTTTAAAAGTAATTACACGTTATATTTGTTTTTAGCACCTGCAGTTATAGTTGTTTTTATTTTTAATTACATACCTATGTATGGGGCGCTAATTGCATTTAAAGATTTTAGTGCTATGAAAGGGATATTAGGGAGTGATTGGGTAGGTTTAGAACACTTTAAGGAATTTCTAACATCTCCAAACTTCTTGAACATTTTCTTAAATACGATTAAATTAAGTTTCTTAGAATTAATAATCGGCTTTCCAATCCCTATTATATTAGCTTTAATGCTTAACCAGATTAGGAGAGCAATGGTAAAGAAAAATATTCAACTAGTACTTTATGCACCAAACTTTATCTCGGTAGTAATTGTTGCGGGGATGATTTTTATCCTATTATCACCAACGGGTCCGATTAATACCATTTTCTCTATGTTTACTAATAGTCCCGTCCCGTTTATGACAGACCCAGACATGTTTAGACCTATTTATATCTTTTCTGGTATATGGCAAACAGCTGGATGGGCATCCATAATTTACGTTGCAGCACTTGCAAATGTGGATCCACAATTACATGAAGCCGCAACATTAGATGGTGCGTCACTCTTTCAAAGAATGATTCATATTGATTTGCCAACATTGAAGCCAGTGATTGCTGTGTTGTTAATCCTTTCTGTTGGGGGTATCATGGCTATTGGATTTGAAAAGGCCTATCTATTACAAACTGATTTAAACTTACCAGCTTCAGAGATTTTACCAACTTATGTGTATAAGAGAGGTTTACAATTAGGTGATTATTCCTACTCTACAGCGGTTGGGTTGTTCAATTCAATCATTAATGTTGTACTACTAATATTTGCCAATAATGTTGTTAAAAAACTATCTAAAGGTGAAAGCCTATATTAAAAGGGAGGGAATAATAGGATGCATAATTATTCAAGAAAAGATAGAGCGATACTTTTTTTCAATAAGATTTTACTAGTATTTATTGCGTTAATTATAATATTCCCTTTATTGTATGTGCTTTTGGGATCATTTTTAGATCCAAGTGTTCTGTTAAGTAAAGGAATATCCTTTAATCCTTCTGATTGGACGCTTGAAGGTTATAGAAGAGTGTTTCAAGATGATTTAATCGTTAGGAGCTTTTTAAACTCTATCCTTTATGCAGTGGGCTTTACACTAATAACCATCGTTTTTACTGTTCTTGCTGCATATCCACTGTCGGTAGAAGGTTTTAAAGGAAAAAACTTTTTTATGATATTTTTCTTAGTAACTATGTTCTTTAATGGGGGATTAATACCAACCTATTTATTAATAAAAGATTTAGGTTTAATCAATTCAATATGGGCAATTATTCTACCAGGTTCCGTTGCGGTTTGGAACATTATATTGGTAAGGACATTTTTTAAGGGACTTCCAAAGGAATTAAAAGAGGCAGCAAAAATGGACGGTGCTTCAGAACTTCAAATATTTCTGAAAATCGTCTTGCCATTAGCTAAACCTGTTATTTTTGTAATTGCACTATACGCCTTTGTAGGTCAATGGAATTCATATTTTAATGCAATGATCTACTTAGAAGACCAAGATCTTTATCCATTACAACTTGTATTAAGATCCATTCTTATTCAAAATGAAGTTCAACCTGGCATGATCAATGATATGCAGGCTGCAGCAGAGTTAAGTAAAATCGCGGAAAAAATAAAATATGCATCCATTGTAGTTTCTAGCTTGCCTTTACTTATAATGTATCCATTCTTCCAAAAATACTTTGAAAAGGGAGTAATGGTTGGATCATTGAAATAATAGTTCGATGAAATTAATTAAGGAGGTGGTGACTAGTATATTGTTATTCATCTAGTAAAATGGTCCTTAGATTTCAATCTAATTTATCAATGATGAGTATAAAAACAGGGAGGTTTATTATGAAAGGCATAACTAAGATATTATCAATTTTATTAATAAGCGGAATTATTTTAGCAGGTTGCAGTGGTGATAAAGATAGTGCATCTTCACCTAATTATGAATTAGAGAATGTAGAGTTTCCATTAGAAGAGGAAGTAACACTTAAATTTATGACGCAGAGTTCTCCTTTAGCGCCTACTGACCCTAACGAAAAGCTCATATATCAAAGACTTGAGGAAAAAACAGGAGTTCATATTGATTGGAAAAATTATACGCATGATGCTTTTACTGAAAAGAGAAACTTAGCACTAGCAAGTGGGGAATTACCAGATGCAATTTTAGATGCTGGTTTTAGTAATTATGATTTACTAAATTATGCGGAAGATGGAACAATTGTCCCAGTAGAAGATCTTATTGACGAACATATGCCTAATCTTAAAAAGGTGCTAGATGCTAGACCTGAATATAGAGATTGGATTACTGCACCTGATGGGCATATTTATAGTTTTCCTTGGATTGAGGAATTAGGAAATGGAACGGAGCGTATTCAAGTAGTTGGTGGTTTACCATGGATTAACGTTAAATGGTTAGATGAATTGGGATTAGATATGCCAACTAATTATGAAGAGTTAAAAGAAGTATTAATAGCCTTTAAAACACAAGATCCAAATGGTAATGGTGAACAAGATGAAATACCAATGGGTACCATTATTAATGGTTGGGATCAAGATCCAGCAATTATATTAGGTTCCATTGGATTAGGGGATAACGGGGATCATACTGTTGTTTCAGAAGATGGTGAAGTAATATTTACTGCTATGCAGGAAGGGTATAAAGACCAGATTAATTACTTGAACGAGCTATATGAACTTGGTCTAATAGATCAAGAAGCATTTGAACAAGATTGGAACACATTTATTTCTAAAGGTGATCGATACGGGTTATATTTCACATGGGATAAAGCGAATGTCACTGGTATGAGTGATGACTATCAAGTGTTACCTACATTAGAAGGTCCAACAGGTGAAAGAATTATAGTGCAACAAAATGGCGGTGTAGGTTTTGACCGTGGAAGAATGGTTATTACTAGCTCCAATAAAAATTTAGAGCTAACAGCCAAGTGGATTGATCAACTATATGATCCACATCATTCTGTCCAAAATAACTGGGGTACTTATGGTGACACAGAACAACAAAATATCTTTGAATTAGATGAAGCAACAGGTATGTTAAAGCATCTTCCATTAGAAGGCTCAGCGCCTGTTGAATTAAGAGAAAAAACAAATATTGCTGGTCCACTTGCTATTCTTGATGAATATTATGGAACGGTTACTACTAAACCAGACGATGCTGCATGGAGACTAGATTTATTAAAAGAGTATATTGTTCCATACATTAAGAATGAAAATTATTATCCACATGTTTATTATTCATTAGAAGAAATAGAAGAGCTTACAACTATTGAAACAGATCTAATAGAGTATACAAATAGAAAACGTGCTGAATGGATAATGAATGGAACAGTAGACGAAGAATGGGATGAATATTTACAAGAACTTGAAAGACTAAACATCGACAGCTGGCTTCAACTTAAACAAGAGGCTTATGACAGAACAGTGAACTAACAGGAGGTAAAAATTGAAAATTAATAGCGTTGAGAAATATAGACCAGCATTACATTTTTCCCCTAAAAGTAATTGGATGAATGACCCAAATGGGCTGGTATATTTCAAAGGTGAATATCATTTATTTTATCAACATAATCCTAATGATAGTGTTTGGGGCCCCATGCATTGGGGACATGCTGTAAGTAAAGATTTAATTACATGGAATGAGTTGGATATTGCTTTATTTCCAGATGAGCTCGGTACAATATTTTCAGGGAGTGCTGTAATTGATTGGAATAATACATCTGGTCTTTTTCCAGAAGGTGATCCAGGAATTGTAGCGATATTCACACACCACCTAGACCGTGGTCAAGAATTGCCCCCAGTACAGACACAAAGCTTGGCATTTAGTACGGATCAAGGAAGAACCTGGAAGAAGTATGATGGAAATCCCGTTCTCAAACATCAAACAAAAATTGACTTTAGAGATCCAAAAGTCTTTTGGCACGAACAGACTAATAAGTGGATCATGTCTTTGGCTACAGGTCAAAGCATCTCCTTTTACTCTTCTCCTAACTTAATTGATTGGAATTTTGAAAGCGAGTTTGGCGAGGATATCGGTTCACATGTAGGAGTTTGGGAATGTCCTGACTTATTTGAATTAACGATTGAAAATTCTAATGATAAAAAGTGGGTTCTATTCGTCAGTGTTGGTGATAACGGAAAAACCGAACATGGCTCAAGAACACAATACTTTATTGGTTCCTTTGATGGTTCAAGTTTTAAACCAGATAATACGGAAACAAAATGGTTAGATTTTGGTAAGGATAACTATGCAGGTGTTAGCTTCTCTGATATACCTATGGAAGATGGTAGGAGAATTTATCTCTCATGGATGACTAATTGGAGATATGCTAATCAGGTGCCAACTGATGGTTGGAGAGGGCAGATGAGTTTACCAAGGGAGCTTACGCTTCGTAAGGTAAATGAGGATTTGCTAGTTGTTCAAAAGCCTGTAAGGGAACTAACTTCATATTTCCAAATTAGAGAAGAAATAAGTGACCTTCCTATTAAGAGCGAACATCGTTTTGAGCTTAATGAATCCTATGCAGATGTAGAGCTTACTATTGATAATACAGATGCCAAAAGCTACGGTCTGAAAATATATCATACAGAAGACCAATATTCTATAATTAGTATAGATACAGTTACAAGCACATTAACTTTAGATAGAAGTAATTCAGGTGAGATTGATTTTTCTGATATGTTCTCTTTACCACAGAGTTTAACGTTAAATGGAACGGAGAAAATTAATCTACGGATTATTATGGACTCATCATCGTTAGAAGTTCTTGTGAATGATGGAGAACTTTCACTGACTAGTCTAGTATATCCTGATAAAACATGTGAAAGTATTTCACTTTTTACTACTAATGGTCAAGTTAACGTGATACAGGGGAAAATAAAAGTTCCTTCTGTGTAATAATTATTATCTATAAGACTATTTAATTAATTCATTAGACTAGAGGGAGTGTTTGAAATAACAACCCTCTAGTTATTTTTATATAAGGTGAAGGTGATTTTGATGAATGATGTAACTGCACTAGGAGAGATTCTAATCGATTTTACTCCTATAGGTAAAAATGAACAAGGTAATCCTGTTTTTGAGGCTAACCCTGGAGGGGCACCGGGAAATGTTCTTGTTGCACTGTCTAATTTGGGCATGCGAACCAATTTTATTGGGTGTATAGGTAGAGATAGTTTCGGCGATATCTTATTATCTACATTGAAGTCCAAAAATGTGCAAACTGAGGGTATTGTTTATTCAGAGGTTAATACGACATTGGCGTTTGTGCATATTGACGATCATGGTGAAAGATCATTCAGCTTTTACAGAAATCCAGGTGCTGACATGATGCTAGCAAAGGAAGATATTAACTTTGATATTATCGCTAATTCACGAATCTTTCATGTGGGATCTTTATCCATGACTGATGAACCGTCACGTACTGCAACAATAGAAGCACTAGAATATGCAAAACTTCAAAAAGTGAAGGTTTCTTTTGATGTAAATTTACGACCACCTTTATGGGGTAACCTAGAAAATGCAAAACAGGAAATTCTCACCGTCATGAAATATGCGGACATTGTAAAAGTATCTGAAGAAGAGTTAGAGTTTTTAACTGGGACAGATGATATAAAAACTGGAGCAAAAGAATTATATGAAACATATAATCTATTTTTACTTTTTGTTACATCAGGATCGGAAGGAAGTTACGTATTTCATAATGGCGAGCTTTCTTTTTGTCAGAGTTATAAAGTAAAAGCTGTTGATACAACAGGATGTGGTGATGCATTTTTTGCGGGCGTTTTACATTACTTGTTGGTCAATAATCTATTAAACAGGGAAATAGCTAAAGAAAGCTTATTAGAAGTTTTGCAATTTGGTAATGCGATGGGAGCGTATGTTGCTGAGCGTAGAGGAGGTATTCCATCGATGCCTGCTTTACATCAGATTGAGGACTTTTTAATTGAATCTATTGAGAGAGATTAGGAAAGATTATTTATAACTACTGTTGGATCACATGTTCTTAAGAAGCAGATGCCAGTAGTTAGGACTGACAACGATTATTGCTATTGTCGCACTTGTCATTAATAGAAGAAGTAATCCACCTCTGTTAGAGCAAAGTGTGGGGGATTACTTCTTCTCAGGACTTCAACCATTGATAGTTAGCTGTTATTTATACGAGGTGTGTTACTTAGGCAGGGTGTTGGTTGCACTCTGTCTGGGACAGAGGGACAGGTTCCTTGTCCCAAGCAATAGCTGGGCTGGGACAGTGAACCTGTCCCCTTGTCCCGGAACCTTTTCATACCAGCCTTTATTTGATAGAGACAGGTGACAGTAGAGATCTCCCAGAGGGACAGAGGGACAGTAACTGTGACTGCCGACTTACAAGTGGCTAAAATTCGCGGATGAAAATAGTAAAATTTCACCAATCTATGCAATTAAGAGCACACCATAATACTCGTTATTTTACAAATATTTTCAGTAAATATTACCCATTTCAAAATATTCGCAATTATATTACAATATGACATGAAGAAAAAACAATAAGTCCTCCTTTTATAAAAATTAACTAGATTTCATATGGGTAACCGCTAGAATTCTTATAATGAGCGTCCAATTATTGAAAATTACAAGATGAATCCTATGATATAACTATTCTCTAATTAAAACTACAACCCATATAAAATAAATTAAATTACTCGGATAGGTGGGTGGTAGACAAAAATTCTATGAAGCATTATTTGTTCGGAGCATTAGAAACGAATTAGGAGGAGATTAGATTGTTAAAGTGGAAACGTTTTTTGACAGTATTAAGTGTTGTTGGTTTAGTAGCAGTGATGCTTTTAGCCCCGTACTCGATTAATACGAAAAATGTAATGGCGCAGGTTGATTCACCTAACTCCGGAAAGAGTGTTATGTTTTTTGCTAACGATGAAGCGAGCACAGCTTTTCAAAACTTGCTTGCCAATAAGGATGAAGCTTTAGTTCCGATTCAACAAACCTTAAAAAATGGAAATTTAAATGTTTCAACGTTGGCACTAACGGAAGCAAAGCAAATAAGTAATCTAGAAAAAGTTGATGGTCTAGCTTTCCCGATTAATGAAGTAAGAAGTAATGACTCGTTACAAAAGTCGTTACAGCAAATGTTAAAGAATGGGGAAAAGATTTATCTGTACGGAGAAAATGTAACGTTTAATGAATATAAAACCCTATTAGGATTATCTGATGTTACGGTAGATGTTCTAGGGGATAGCGGGGAATCCATGCAGTTTTCTTTTTTAGAGGACAGTGTGAATAATGAAAAGGGTAAATTAAAGGAAAATCCACATAGTCTGGCAGAAAAAAATGAAGATGCTAAACAAGTAATTGGCTATTCATTAGATAATACTGCTGTAAATAAAGTTTTTTCGGCAACAATCAATAGTGAGGGACCAAATGGCAATTTAAAATTACGGTTAGAGGATTACCTTCAAGTGATACTAGATGACCAGATAAGAACTGCAGAAATCGAAGAATCCTATCAATCTGATAAAAATGCTTCGATGGGCTTGTTTCAAGAAAACGCAGCTTTAGCTGGATTAACGTTGAGAAAGGATTCTTATGATCATATAGCCTATGCCAAGTATAACTATACGACGTTTGGAAAGGTCTATACGGATTGGAAGTTATATCAACAAACCAGTGAATCTGTATCTGGATACGATTATTTTGTCGTAAAAGAATATATGCAACCGTATACTTATAATGGTTCATTTATTGAAGATGTAAAGGTAGATCATGATATTCCATATGATAGTGATGAAATTGGAGAATGGGGACCTAGTGATTCAGGCGGACCAACATATAGTGTCAGCTTATCCTGGCCATTTAGCATTAGCTATAGTTTCTCCATGTCATCTGGTCCAAATGTAAATGAAATCGGAAGCCAATATTATGATTATGCAAGATGGACCATGTCTACCTATAGCAGTGGAGAACGATTCATTCCATCAACAGGTTGGAAATCATCTGGAACTTACGCGAGTATGGATATCAGAGATTATGTCTATTTCCATGTTCCAGGATCACAAGGAAGTACAACTAGAGCCTACCAAAAGATTGATGTGAATTATGATTATTAATAGATTTTCATGGGTAAAATTAAAATAATTATACTTAGATTCATAGGTTTTAGATAACAAGCAAGAATTTGTTATCTTGATAAAAGAGGGGTGAGTACGTATGAATGACAAAACTTATCAATACATTAAATTAGCTAGCTTTATAGTAGCAGCGCTATCCTTAGCATTTATTGCTAATCAGATAGCAGATATTGCTAATGCTTTACAAGTAATAGCAGATTTAATGTAACGCGATTAAGGTTAGCTAAAGTGAATATGAATGGATGAAAAAGACTATTTACAACTTAAGTTTTACACCCCGAATTGAAGGAACCAGGGGGCAGTTGACTGTGAAATGTTTCACAGAGGGACTGTCCCCTCTCCTAGTCTCCTAATAATGTATTGTCCCCATACCTTCTAGAATGATTTTGGCATCATTATTAAATTAGGGAAATACAAGAAATGGATCCGCCCTTTATGGTGGATCTATTTTTTATTATTCGGTGATTTCTTGGACGATATTGCTACTAATCTAACTTAGTAGTTTTTGTTTTCCATAATATAGGCCAATAGAACGTTCCCCTTCAACACTGAAATAAACTCCTGAGTTGCTTTTGTCTGAAATGGTGAATTGGTAATGATAGAGAATTGTCTAATATATGGAACATCCTGGATATTTATTATTTTTATTGTTCCGTATTTGAGTTCTTTCTGAACGGTTAACTGACTTAGTAGGCTAATTCCTAATCCAGCAGCAACAGCTTCTTTAACAGCTTGAGTGCTTCCAAAAGAGATCATATTATTTGGGTTAATACGTAGTTGTTTAAATATATTATCAGCGGCCTCACGTGTGCCAGATCCTTTTTCTCTTAATATCCAAGTCTCCTTTTCCAATTCTTCCTTGGTTGGAACACTTCCTTTTACAGTCAATTGATGACTGGTTGAGGTGATTAATACCATTAAGTCTTCAGCAAATTCTTGTATCTCTAATTGTTTTTCACCTTTCAATGGCCCTTCAATAATACCTACATCCAATTGATGGGATCGGACTAATTCTGCAATTTTTACTGTATTTCCAATTGTGACAGTCGGTTTTATTTCCGGGTACTGTTTCTTCATTTTTGCGATAAGATGTGGCAATACATATTCTCCAAAGGTATAACTTGCACCGATGGATAATGGTCCTTTCACATGGTTGGTTAAATCATCTAATAAACTCTCCATTTTAGTATACAGACCGACAATTTCCTTTGCATGATGATAGACAATTTCGCCTGCCTTCGTAGCACGAACATATTTATTTGTTCTATCAAAGAGTCTTACCCCTAAATTTTCTTCAAAAGTACGGATATATTGGCTGACCGCAGGTTGTGTCATATGTAGTTCTTCTGCTGCGCGTGTGAAATTTTCGTTTTCTATTACAGCAATAAAAACTTGTAATTGTTGATCCATCCCTAGCCCTCCTCGATAACACAATTATAACATTTCACTTATGGTAATATTCATATATATTTATTTTCCTTATACTTGAAAGATTACTATAGTAAAAGATGGAGGTGTTGAAATGGCATCAGAGAGATTAAACATACAATCCAAAATGGAAAGATTACCACAAGGAACTGTATGGAGTATGGGAGTGGGCTTTACCTTCTTAATTGCTTCAATTGGCTATATATTAGCATTAGTGCCTGGATTTAGCCATATTGGGCAATTAGCATGTGCAATACTTATTGCCATTTTGTATCGGCAATTCTTCGGGTATCCGGAAACCTTGAGAAATGGAATTAACTTTTCATCCAAACGATTACTACGTGCAGCAATTATTTTATATGGATTAAAATTGAATATGGTAGCTGTTCTTCAAGATGGTATATGGCTCTTGTTACGTGATACTGGTGTTATCATTTTTGCTATTTTGACTACAATCGGACTTGCTAAACTATTTAAGGTAGATAAAAAAATATCTTTATTACTAGGAGTTGGAACCGGGGTTTGTGGAGCAGCAGCTATAGCAGCGGTTGCCCCAATCGTCAAATCCAAAGATGAGGATACAGCAATAAGCGTTGGTATTATCGCATTAATCGGAACTATCTTTTCGATAATTTATATTATTATTCGCCCTTGGATCCCGCTAGACGCTCTTCAATATGGTGTCTGGTCAGGAACTAGCCTTCATGAGGTAGCTCATGTAGCACTAGCTGCTGCTCCAGCAGGAGATGACGCATTGGCAGTTGGTATTTTGGCGAAATTAGGGCGTGTTTTCTTGCTTATCCCACTGTGCTTTATTCTGATTGGAATCATGCGATACAGAAGTAAAGAAACTGCAACTTCAAAAATAGATTTTCCTTGGTTCTTAGTTGGTTTTATAATTTGTAGCCTACTTGGAAGTTATGTGCTAGGGCACACCATTCCTGTTTCTGAAAACATCATGGAAGGGGTATTTACATTTACTACGTGGTTGTTAACTGCTGCTATGGTGGGACTTGGATTAAATGTTAGTTTAAAAGATGTTCGTACCAAAGCACTACGACCTTTAACGGCAATGGTGTTAACTTCAGTTGCATTATCGATTATTGTTTTCTTTATTGTGTGATGGGGTTTTATGTAGAGGGATTAAGGATCTTTGGAAATCATCCTAAGAATGTAAGTGATGTGATTGTTGCTAATAGGTTGTCTGATGAGTTGAGAGATGTTAAGGATAAGGTTTATACTCGAGATGTATTTAGTAGAGATTGATATAATATCCCACTAGGCTGTGTGCTTAGTGGGATATTTTGTTGTTTTACAAGGGAGTGTTTTTCCATTAATGAATACTGTCTCTCCTATTCATTTGCGAAAGAGGGTCTGTCAAATAAAGTATGTAAGTCTGGATTACACACTTAGATAAATTATAGAACCCCATTCTTTTAACGGTCATCCATCAATAGCTGGTTATACCGGAAATTTATGAATCGATTATTATTTAAGTAGTGCATCAGTACAGATTTTTCAAAAAATAATTTAAATTGTATTGACTAATGAAAACCCTTACATTATTATATGAACTATAACGAAAACGTTTTCGTAAAACGTTTTCCCTATGAAGGGTGATCACTTGAGTAAGTATACGATTAAAGATCTCGCTCGTGAAACTGGTTATTCGATTACAACTATTTCTCGTGCATTAAATAATAAAAAAGAAGGGGTGTCGGAGGAAACTAGGGAAAGGATTTTGGAAGTAGCGAGGCAAAAGAATTATCAGCCTAATTCTTTTGCTAGAGGCTTGATTACGAAGAAGTCCAATTTGCTTGGGTTAATTGTTCCAAACATCTTAAACCCTTTCTTTCCAGAGATTTGCAGGGGGGCAGAGGATGAGGCGGCTCAGAATGGATATAGTTTAATTATTTGTAATTCCGATGATCAATCGGATAAAGAAGAAAAGTATATTCGGTTACTGAAGGAACAACAAGTTGATGGTGTCCTACTAGCAAGTATGAACAAGTTGACTAGTAGAAGTGAGGAGTTCTTATCCGCATCCAACATTCCCTATATTTTGATGGACCGAGGAAGTGAGGATTCCAATTCGTCAAGAGTGTTGCTAGACGACTTTCAAGGTGGTTATTTAGCTGGAAAACATCTCATTGAGATGGGGCATCATCAAATTGCCTGTATGACAGGGCCACCAGATGTGATGAATTCTACTAAACGTTTAAAAGGTTTTTTACAGGCAATGGATGAGCATGATATTTCTGTTCCGGAATATTACATATTAAATGGAAACTATCATTTAGAAGATGCATACGTCCAAGCGAAGGAATTCTTCCAAAAGAACAAGGCTACTGCTATTTTTGCAGCAAATGATTTAATGGCTTGTGGAATCTATCAAGCTATTTTTGAATTAGGGATGTCCATTCCAAATGATCTTTCCGTAGTAGGATTTGATGATATTCCATTCGCACAGGTGCTGCATCCAAAACTGACTACTATTAGGCAGAATACCTATCAAATGGGCCAAGATAGTGTCCGATTGTTAATTAAAAAAATAAATAAAGAACCAGTAGAATCGTTGCTATACGAGCCAACGTTAGTCATAAGGGAAAGTACGATTCCATTAGTGAGGAGTGAACAGAAATGAGAATACCAGTAATTATTGATTGTGATCCAGGCATTGATGATGTGATGGCGCTTTTGTTTGCCTTTGTCAGGACAGAACTAGATATTTTATTAATTACAACTGAAGCAGGAAACCAAACACAAGCGAAGACTACGTACAATGCGAGAAGCTTTCTTAGCTATATGAATCAGGAAATTGAAGTTGCTCGTGGCTTAGAGCAGCCACTCTTTCAGGAGTTAGAAGTGGCTGAAGACGTTCATGGTGAGTCAGGGTTGGGGGATGTTATTTTTCCTGAACCGGATTTTGAAGAGAGTAGTCGATCAGCAATTCAAGCGTTATATGAGAGGATTACGAAAAGTCCGGAACCGGTTGTTCTAATTGCCACAGGGCCATTGACAAATATCGGTGCACTCTTTTTAGCACATCCAGAGGTGAAAGCTAAGATTCGGTACATATCCTTTATGGGTGGAGCTGCTGTAGGGGGCAATATGACACCGACAGCAGAGTTTAATGTATATGTTGACCCGCATGCAGCCGATATTGTATTCCGCTCTGGTGTACCTATTGTAATGAGTGGTTTGGATGTCACGCATAAAGCCTTTTTAGATGAGAGTGATCTAAAGGAAATTGAGGAAATTGGAACAGAGCTTTCTGATCGATTAGTAGAGTTAATGAAATTTTACAGAAGAGCAGCTAAACAAACAGCTTTTCATGAAGAAGGCTTTGCTACTAATATACGGTTACACGACCTATGTGCAGTTGCCTATGTCGTAGAACCAAATCTATTTCAAGGAGATGATTGCTATGTAGCGATTGAAACAGAAGGGAAGCTCACAAAGGGAACAACCGTAGTAGATTACACACAGTCGTTACCGTATCCAAAAAATGTCCATGTACTTCATACGGTAAAACGCAAGGAGTTTGTTGATAGGTTTATAGAGGCAATTCAAAAAGCAGAGCAATTAATTAAAGGAGGAAAAAGAGATGTTTAAAAAGATTAAGGAAGATTTTAGTTTGTTAGCCATTTTACTTATTCCTATTGGTATCGCAGTAAACTTTGTTGGATTTCAGGTAGCTCAGATACTGAGACTTCCAATTTTCTTAGATACGATTGGGACGATTCTGATTGGTGTTATTGCTGGACCTTGGGTAGCTTTAATAGGTGCACTTATCACAAATTCTATTACGGCAATTTTTAACCCAGTATATTTCCCATATGTTGTAACTTCCATGGCAATTGGTGTAGCGGCTGGTCTCCTATCGAAATATGGAATGTTCCGCAATATTTATAAAACAATATTCTCAGGTCTTGTTATTACATTAATTGCTGTTGTTGTATCTGCACCGATCACCGTTCTTTTCTTCGGTGGAGCAACTGGTAACACTTCCTCTGCAATTACTGCAGCGTTCTTAGCTATGGGTCAAAATATTTGGGGAGCTGTATTTTCTTCTACTATTATTACTGAGATTGCAGACAAAGTTATCTCTACATTATTAGTATATTTTGTTGTGAAGAGTATATCTGATCGTTATCTATCTAAAATGAAATACGGTCATTTATATATGAAAAAAAGCAAGAATAATAGCAACAAAAAGGCTTCTTAATTGACATTTCCCCACCTTCAGCACGAGCGTACGGATATATATACGGTGGGGAACTTTTCTTTATTACTGTACTGAAAGGAGTTACATCATGAAACAAAATCCAATTCTGGCCTTGCATCCATTAACGAAATTCTACCTAGCAGTATTCATTACTGTTTCCGTCATTATTGTACCAAGCTATCTTTTTGCTTATGCTTGGTTTCCCATTTTAATTATTATTGCTGCTATTGCAGGCGTGGCCAAGTCATTTATTTCCTTTATCTCAAAAACACTACTAATTTTATTAGCCATTGTATTTTTAATGCAATTATTCTTCTATCCAGGGGACAGTGTGATTGGTACATGGTGGATTTTTGAAATGTCCTCGGAAGGGTTGCAATATGGACTCAAGTTAACGTCACGTATTTTAGCAATTGGTGCTGCTTTTATATTATTTTTCCGTATTGTAGATGTAAAAGATTTTGTAAAAGCACTTGAGGATATTGGCTTACCACCAACTGGTGCCTATATCGTGTTATCTACACTGCAGATCATTCCAGAAATGCGCCGCCAATCGAATACGATTATGGAGGCTCAAAAAACAAGGGGCGTGGAAACAGAGGGATCATTAAAGGTTCGGGCAAAGGCCTTCTTTCCGACATTAACCCCATTAATTCTATCTTCCATTGCAAGCACGGAGGAAAGAGCGATTACGTTGGAATCAAGAGCCTTTTCAGCACCTGGGCCAAAAACTAGTCTACACCAATTAACAAAGCGCCCTATCGATCGAATATTAAATTGGACGTATCTCATCCTTAGTATTGGACTACTTGTTTGGAGGTTTTTCTTATGACAGCTATCATTCAACTAGAAAATGTATCGTATCGATACCCAATTGGAGAAGAGTGGGTGTTGAAGGATGTTTCCCTAGAGATTAAAAAAGGTAGTTTTGTTTCTATTGTTGGAAATAATGGCTCTGGGAAAACCACACTTTGTAATATCCTAAGAGGGTTTATTCCTCACTTCCATAAGGGAGAATTGGAAGGGGCGATCACTTTAGAGGGTCAAGATTTATCTGGTTTTCAGCTAGGTCAGCTAGGAGAAAAAGTTGGCTTTGTGTTTCAAAACCCTTTCATCCAAATTTCTGGTGTTAAAGATAATGTTTTTGGCGAGATTGCTTATGGATTGGAAAACTTAGGAGTGCCAGTGGAAGAGATTTATGAAAGAGTAGAAGAAGTACTAACACTAGTAAATATACAACATCTACGGGATAAAAATCCATTTGAGCTTTCTGGGGGACAACGTCAGCGTGTTGCACTAGCTTCGATTATTGTGATGGAACCAGATATCTTAGTCATTGATGAACCATCATCCCAGCTTGATCCTATTGGGACAGAACAAGTATTTGAAATCATTCGTTTAATGAAGGAAAAAGGTAAAACTATTATTCTAGTAGAACATAAAATGGATCTAGTTGCTGAGTATTCCGATGAGTTAATTGTACTGGACCAAGGAAAAGTGTTAATGCAAGGACCTACTCGAGATGTTCTAGCAGATCCACTGTTTAGAAAAGCAAACATCCAGTACCCACATGTAACTGAAATTGCCTTAGAACTTCAAGAGATGGGAGTCGATTTGAACTTTGTACCGATACGAGATTCTGAGATAACAACTTGCTTTAAGCATAATAGGGGGGATGTATGATGACAAAGATTATATTGGATGATGTTAGTTTTACATACCCTGATGGTACAACCGCCAATGAAAATTTATCCCTAGACATTCCAAGTGGACAGAGGGTAGCCATTATTGGACAAAACGGGGCAGGTAAAACGACTGCGGTAAAATTAATGAATGGACTCTTAAAGCCAACTGCTGGAGAAGTGCATGTTGGTGAATGGAATACGAAGGATAAAACAACTGCACAGTTATCAAGAAAAGTAGGGTATGTTTTTCAAAACCCCGATGATCAAATTTTCCATAATGAAGTGATTGATGAGGTACGATTTGGTCCACGGAATATGGGATTTGATGATGAAAAAATAGAAGATATAACGAACTGGGCTATCGACCTGTGTGGGATTAGTGATTATCGAGAAGAGAATCCGTATAATATGCCATATTCTATGCGTAAATTTGTAACGATTGCTTCGGTGATTGCTATGGATTGTGATGTAATTATTTTGGATGAACCGACAGCAGGGCAAGATAAGATTGGGCTTGCCCTATTGGGGAAAATGCTAAAGGAATTGGAGAAACTAGGAAAGACGGTTATTACGATTACCCATGATATGGAATTTGTCACGGAGCATTTTGAACGGATTGTTGTCATGGCCAATCGCCGTATTATTGCAGATGGAAAAGCGTCCGACATTTTCTATCAAGAGGATATTCTACAGGAAAGCATGTTAAAGCCGCCGGCAGTCGCACAAATGGGAGCATTATTAGGTTTACCGAAGGGGCTTTTGCATAAAAGTGAATTAGTTGCGTACTTAAAAGAACAATATGTAAATGGGGAAAAAGTACAATGAGGGTTGCTGTCATTGGAAGTGTCAATATTGATTTAGTATATGATGTTGCTCATATTGTAAAACCTGGCGAGACAATTTCTAGCTCTAATTCTGACACTTTTTTCGGAGGCAAAGGTGCTAACCAAGCAGTTGCTATGGCTCAATTAGGTGCGGATGTTGATTTTGTTGGTTGTGTAGGACAGGATGATTTTGGTAAGCGAGCGATAGAGAATCTAGATAACTATGGTATCTCTACTAATCATGTACATCAATTTGGTATAACCGGGAATGCGTTGATTCAAGTGAGCCAAACAGGAGAAAATGCGATTGTTCTAATGGAGGGTGCCAATTCGGACGTGAAACCGGTAGTTGTAAAAGAAGCAAGGGAACTTATTAAGTCTGCGGATGCAGTTTTGATGCAATTAGAAATCCCCTTGGAATCGGTAGTTACTGGTATGATGATTGCCCGGGAAAGCCAGGTCCCAGTTATATTAAATCCAGCACCAGCCCAACCATTAGCTAAGGATATGTTATC
Source organism: Ornithinibacillus californiensis (assembly GCF_001038485.1). Classification (GTDB taxonomy): domain Bacteria; phylum Bacillota; class Bacilli; order Bacillales; family Amphibacillaceae; genus Ornithinibacillus; species Ornithinibacillus californiensis. Next base: position 27,204 of record NZ_LDUE01000018.1, on the reverse strand, counting down.
ATTGGTGGATGTTTTAACACCGAATGAGACAGAACTTGCGATATTGAGTGGGATGGAAGTAAGCACTAATCAGAGCATTGAGGATGCGAGTCACTTGCTAATCGAGCAAGGTGTAAAAACCGTTGTGGTAACGTTGGGGGATAAGGGGGCTTATTTTACTAACGGTAAAGAGAGTGGATGGGTCCCTGCACGAAACGTACAGGCTGTCGATACAACTGGCGCAGGTGATGCATTTAATGGAGCATTAACAGTTGGACTGTGTAGGAATCTAAAATTAGTGGAAGCTATTCAATATGCAGTTAATGTATCGGGATACGTCGTGACTCAAAAGGGAGCCCAAGTAAAAATCCCTACCGATTTAAGCTGGAACGAGTCATGAAAGCATTACTCGTATTACTGACCTTAAGTTTGTTATGGGGTTCTTCTTTTTTGTGGACGAAGCAGTTGCTGGTGTATTTTGAACCGGCGACTCTTGTATTCTTTAGATGTATATTTGGGTTAATTGCACTAGTTCCATTTTGGCTACGTAGTAAAGGGAAGATTCAATTTCGAGTAACCATATGGTTTTTATTAATCATATCGCTTGCAGCGGCAATCCCTTGGACGATCGTTAGTATTTCGTTAACTTCATTGGATACAAGTATTGCTGGAATTTTAAATGCAACTACGCCAGTCCTTGGACTATTACTTTCAGTATGGATACTACATGACAAACCAAACCGTAACCAAGTTGTTGGTATTATTATTGGCTTATTAGCAGTTTTATCTTTGCTGTTATTTTCAGGACAAGCTTCTAACGCGGAATTTTCTTTTATACATGCTTTGTTAGTGTTAGTTGCTACGTCATGCTATGCATTAAATTCCATATTAGTGAAAAAGTTTTACCCTACGATTACTGCTTTGCAGCTTGGGATGTGGACACTTGGAATTGCAGCTGTTTGTAACGGTATAGTCAGTGTCGTTCAACAGCCACAAGCTATACTTGCACTAGGAGATCCGGAGGTCTGGGGATCGTTAATTGTGCTAGGTTGTTTAGGTTCTGGCCTAGCGTATGTTTTGTTTTATTACTTGGTAATGACAGCAAGCCCTGTTTTTGCGCTTCTTACAACATTTATTATTCCATTTATTACAATATTATTGGGTGTTTCCATTCTAGGAGAACCTTTTCATTTAGGGATTCGGATAGGATTGCCATTAATGATTGTTAGTTTGATTGTAATGAATATTAAACGTCAGCGTGAGGTTGTAACGGAAGAAGTACGGGTGGTTGAATGAGGGAAGATTATTAATCTAGAGTTGGACAAGTTGCTTTAGCATATTTCTTTAAAAGGATGTGTATGTCATGGATAGAAAAGTGGTAGCGATAACAGGTGCTGGGAGCGGTCTAGGCGCATCATTGGCTAGGAAATATTCCAAAAAAGGATATTATGTATGTTTGATTGGACGGACGAGAAGTAATCTTGAAAAGGTAGCAGAAACATTAATTTCTGACCATGCTATCTATGAGCTAGATGTTACTTCTAAACAGGATGTAGATCGTGTTTTTCAGTCGATCCTTGAAGAAATCGGTCCTATCGATTTATTAGTTAATAATGCGGGTCTGGGTGTTTTTTCCCTTACTGAAAAAATTGAAGAGACTGCTGTTCATAATATGATAGACGTTAATTTAAAAGGGATTATATTTTGTACACAAGCAGTTTTGCCTAATATGAAGGAGCGAAATGAAGGGATAATCGCCAATGTAATTTCTACTGCAGGTCTTGAAGGAAAAGTTACAGAATCGGTATATTGCGCTAGTAAATTTGGTGTTCGAGGCTTTACTGAAAGTCTGTTAGTAGAACTAACGGATACGAATATTATGGTCTATGCTGCTTATATGGGCGGAATGAAAACCGCATTTTGGGACGGAATTTATACAGAAGAGGAAATCCAGCATTTAATGGAGCCTGATGATGTTGCTGATATTATTATGGATAATATAAAAGAACGAAAAAACTTAGCTGTTACTGAAGTGGTAATAAAGAATAAGTAGTACTGAACATGAAAAAATAGCCCTTTTCTAATTAGGAAAGGGCTTTTTATTATTTAATAATAGTCAGTTGGAATTGTAGCAAAACTTATAATCGTCTGTAATTTTTTATTTGTTATTTCTATGTCGGGGTTAAAAAAGCTACTAAGAAAGGTCATAGTCGACCGACAAGGTATACTTGGGGCAAGTTCCACAGATAATTAATAGAATTTGACTAATGAACCTTCCCAATTGATGCTAATAATACAAATGATACCCTCTCCCATGCTCATGAATCGCATGGGCCAGGTCGAAGATAGTTACGGCAATATCAGCATACGTCACTTCTACCTTTGGATTGAATCGATTGTTCTCCGCATTTAATAACTGTAAGGAATCAGCTAAAGTAACATATCCTTTATATTCCTTCTGAATGTTATCTGCATCGTCAAATGGTAGCTTATAGATATTATGATACTTCGCTGCAATTTCAAGACCTAATGTACGAACATACCAAACAGCTAGCTGTTCACGAGTGAGTTTTTCCTCGATATTAAAGGTATCCTCTGGATTCAAGATGCCCAATCTTACCGCTCTCTCTACTACCGAGTAATAAGGGTGGTCTGGAACAATATTTTCAAATGTTTGGCTAGGATCTCCTTCTGGTGTATCGAACTCATAGAAATACGATAATGATTTTACTAGTATTTTTAACGCTTCTCCATTGGAAATGGAGGTGTCAGCATTAAATGTGGCCGCATCTTTGATTTCTAAAATGCGGTTTTGAATGAGATAATTTAATTCAGTTTCAGCAGTTGGATGGCTCACAGTTGGCAATTCATTTTGACTGAATAAATCATTCCATTCCCCAGTACTTGCATCTAAATAGTTGTAGGTCTTTCCGTTATAAACAGGTGAATATACTAGTTGATAGTGATTTTCTTTTGACGCATTACCTTGATTGATATATTGGAGCTTTAAGCTTAACGCCTCGATTAACTTTTTCTTTGCCTCATCCTCAGAAATAACATCTTCAGGCGATGGCCATTCTACATTTTCTTGATGGTTTACATCTAAACTATATAAAGAACCATCCGTTCCTACTCCAACATTAATAGTATGTCCTTCCACGATGATTCCATTGACTACGCGAGGGAAAGAGAAGTGATAGATTCCTTCTGGTTCCCAATAATGAGCTTTACCCATTGGTTTTGCGTAACGGTGTAAATAGGAAGGAGACCATTCTTTTAAGTAACTGATTGCTTTGGCTAATGCTTGTTTTTCGGTAATTTTCTTCTCATCTTTCTCCGTGCTTTTGCCGTTTTCTCTTAGGACCTCACGTTTGATATCATGATAAGAGATGATTTCACCTGTTTCTTTATTCAAGATGATGCTAGAACCGTAGCCACCATTTGCAAAATCGTAGGAGTAGTGAATATTTAATACGGGTTGTCCGTTACGGTAATCCATTTCTTCGACGGAGTGGATGATTAATTTCACATCGTCAGAATCGATAGCTAATAATTGTTCGGCAATTTCTATAGCTTTTTCTGCAGTAATATTTTCATGTTTGGCTGGTAAGGCTTTTGTTGCTAGTTTCTCGATTTTTGAATTGGTTGGTGCTTTTTTCGTAAATCCATTCGCTGTTTGCCATTCACCAGAAATGGCATGTACACCCAATCGGATGGATGGGTTGTATACAAGTGCTATGGACTCTTCTCCTGTTTGATAGTCATAGTTTACTTGGTATGTTAGATTGACCTCTAGATGATCCTTCAATTTTTGTAATAATTCTTCTTCACTTTTTACCTTTGTCACATCGTCATAGGTTGTGTCTTTTGCTTCTCCTACATGGCGATAGAGACTAACGACTTCACCACTTCCTAGTACAGTTACTTGAACTTGTTGGTTTGTTAGAGGAACATTATTTTTCTTCTGTACAAATGAAAATTCGTAACGCACTGGTTCGGTAATTGGTTGGTTGGAATAATAAGGCATGTCCATGCTTGGAACTAATTCATACTCTTTTCCATTAACTATTCTCTTTAGTAGTGAGAGTGCTATTTTCTCTGCTTCCTCTTGAGAAACTTTCGGTGGGAACAGTGCGTCCAGTGTATTGAGAGGTTCAAAGTGGAAATTCTCAAGCTCCAATTCCTCTCCAACAAATACGATGTGACCAAACAGATTTTTTCCTTTTACGGTTTTGTTAAAGCTTAATTCATAGCGAGTTCGTTCATCATCTGGATAGTAATGACCATTACTTAAATGAAAGTCACTATTCGATAAAAAATCAAATTGCTTTGGAAATAACGTTTTAAACTTTTTAATTAGTTCCTCCTTTGAGACTTCTGTTTCTTCTGTTTGTACTTCCACAGCAACTCTTTCTGATGAATTCTCTGCAAGTCCTTGTGCATGTGCGGCAGATACGAATGTTCCATAAGATAATGCTAATGATAGAGCTACTAAACTAATTTTCTTCAAAATAATCCCCCTTAAATAGTAGATAGATTATTAGATAGTATTATAGGGGATAGAAAAATATGACAATTAGTGAGGAGGGAGTGTAGGGAAAGGTACACTAACTAATATCAACAATAACTAATATCGCATTTGTCACTAAAGAAAAAAGAAGTAACCCACCTAGTCCCATACAGAGATTATGGTAAATTACCTCTCAACATTTATATATAATTAATTTTGGTATTTTTTACAATAAATTGATATTAATCTATTGTTGCTATTGGAGGTGTTACATTGGATATTAATTAATAGTGTAATGTTCTAACTGTGCTCATAGCTACTTCACCACTTTTTTTACTAATGGTAATTGCAGACTGGAATAACTACTTATAATAGTCTTGGTAATTGAGCTCTGACTTTACTTTTACACATTGTATAACCTTAAATGTCTTATAGGAAACGCACCGACATAACATATCAACTCTTATAATGCGAAATGTCAAATTCATAGTCATTCTTTAATCTGATGTTTATGTGTGTTAGTTAGGTCTGATTTCTGCTATTGTATCGCCATCATATCTTATTTCTACTGTCTGTGAATTAGCTATCTTTTCTAAATCAATTCTTTATTAGTGGGTTTCATACCCAGATTCTTACCAACCTTTATAATATTTAATAGCAGTATATAGTATCATACACTCCTCAAAACTTTTAGTATCGATAGATGTAATTTCTTCAATCTTTTTAAGTCTATACATCATTGTATTCTTATGTAGAAACATGTTTTTTGAAGCTTGACTAAGATTCATATTGTTCTCGCAATAGGTAATAAAAGTATTGGATAGGGTATCAAAGTGGTCGTTATCAATCAAAGGCTGTACTATGTTTAATAGTTTATTTTGATAAGTATCTGAAAGTTCACCAGGCAGCATCTCTTTTAATATCCGGACTTCATTATAAAGATAGAAAGTTTTTCCTCCGTAAAATCTTTTCCCAATTTCCATTGTTTTCTTAGCGTCATTATAAGAATTGGCTACTCCTTCAATTCCTCTACCTATACCTCCAACTGAAATACATGCTGAGACATTATGAGCCCTTGTCAAAAAAGAATTAATCTTTTCAATCCTACTTTCTAGACTCTCTAGTAATTTAGAGTACGATTGTTTTGTTCGAAGAGGTTTAATAATTATATATCTATTCATACTCAGCAACGAGACGATAGCCCCATCTTGATCTTTAAAAACTAGCTTAAGATAAGTTAAGAATTCTCTTTGAAATGGAACACTTTGTATATGTTTATGGGAAAGAATCTTTTTTGATAGTCCATCAATATCTATTAATAAACATACTCTTTCTATATCGGCTTCAAAGTCAATAAGCCTCGAATACTCTAATATATGGTCATTATTTTCATTCTTATTATAATGAATGATTTGAAGAACAAACATCTCTACCATTTTTTCTCTTAAGACTTGGATCTCACGTTTAAATTCCTCTTGAAACATCATTTCCACTTGATTCTTAACAAGTTGAACATCTCTTTCCACTTCGCTTGGTTCACCAACAACTCCCAATACGCCAATAACTTCATTATTAAATTTCAAAGGAATGGATATTCCGGGTAAAATCTTCTTTTCGATATCCCTTTCACAAGTTACTGTATTATTTTTATGGATTACCTCTAGTGAAGGTTCATGAAAGATGCCTATGCGATTTTTATCAGTGCATCCAATAATAAATCCTTTTGTATCGGTTATGCTGACACGGTAATGTAAGATTGCCCCAGTCTTTTCAACTACATCTTGAGCTATCTGTTCAATTAGATTCATAGTAAATATCCCCCTTATTATTTATCCTATATTACTGGTTTTGTACGATTCGTCTAATAATTTTGAAATAATTATACCCATTTTCGGTATAAGTGTACATATGATTCCAAATATTTTTAATATATAATCAAATATAATCTTGATGGCTATAGCTTTTTTCAAGTGCTCTACAACTTAATTAAAGGAAAGGGAAAGGTGGTGACTTCATCATAAATAACTCTAGTACTTTGAGTATTAATGGATGTGTTTTCTGTGAAGGAGAATTTAACGGGTTATCTAATGAGAATTTAGAATCTAGTGTTGATGCTTTTTTTCTTACGCTTCCTAATTCAGAAAAAGGATTTACTGAGACAGTTAAGTCTATTGGCCAAATCTATAAGTATATTGAAACTCCGGGGAGCAAGTTATCAATTGCTAGAACTTACCAAGACTTACAAAAGGCATCTAAGCAGGATAAAAAAAGTTTAATCCTTACGTTCCAAGAACCATACCCTATTGGAAATTCTTTGGGAAACCTTCACGTATTTTATCAATTAGGGGTTAGAGTAGTGCAACTTACTTATAACAAAGCTAACTTTATTGGTTCAGGGTGCACAGAATATGTAGACCGAGGATTAACAGACTTCGGTAAAACACTAATCAAAGAAATGAATCGGATTGGTATGCTTATTGACCTTTCACATTGTGGTCATTTGACGACATTAGAAGCAATTCAAGCAAGTGAACAACCAGTTATATGTTCACATGCTAATGTCCAGCAATTATGCAGTAATCCACGGAACAAAACGGATGAAGTAGTAAAAATGATAGCGGAAAAGGGTGGAGTAATTGGTCTTACACCTTGGGGCCCTTTATGTTGGAATGACAAAACAGGATTACAGCCCTCACTAGATGATTATTTGGACCATGTTGAGTATGTCATAAATTTAGTTGGTATTGAACACGTAGGATTTGGGAGTGATGACACCTTAGATGGTGCAACAGATGAAGAGGGGACAATTGCTCAAGCCTATTTATACCCAACTGTGGTAGCTAACTACAACGAGAGAGTAGGTACCGATCCAAAGTTAAGACATGCTAAAGGATCTAAGGATATTAATAATGTTATAAATGGACTTCGTAATAGAGGTTATTCCTCTAATGATATAGCACAATTTCTTGGTGGGAATTTTTCAAGGGTAATACAGCAAGTATGGAAAGAAGTATAAATTTAATCACTAAAAATGGGGAAGGAATTGGTGCAAATGCAAAAAGGGACATACATGAGTATCTCTGTAAATGAGTTAACAGATTCAAAAGAAAACCAACAAGTATGGGGAGGTTCACAAATAGAATTTTCTCCAGAAGTACTAGAGATTGAAAAAGAAATAAAAGAAACTCCTAGTAATCCAGACTTATGGATGAAAAAGGGTTTAGCGCTCTCTAAGTCCTGGCAGTTTAGAGAAGCTATCGATGCTTATTCTATAGCTTTGAGCTACGATCCTTTCCACGCTCTAGTATACAGACATAGAGGACACCGATTTGTTTCAGTAGGAATGTATAAAGAGGCTGCAGCAGATTTTGAACTATCCTCTCGTATTGATGCAACCAATTGGGATACCTGGTACCACCTTGGCCTAGCCTATTACTTACTTGGTGATTATGAACGTGCTGAAAATGCATATAAGCGATGCTTAGAATTGACAAAAAGTGATGAATTGTATGTTGCTATTGCTGATTGGTTTTGGATGACATTGAAACGATTAGGAAAGGACCAAGAAGCAGAAAAGCTACTAATCCCGATCTCAGAAAGTACTGATCCAGGTGAAAATATTTCTTACCTTAGAAGATTACAACTCTATAAAGGGATGATTAGCTCAGAGGAACTCTTATCCTTTGATGATGCGGCACACCCAGATTTAGAACTAGCTACACAAGGATATGGATTAGGTGTTTATTATCTGGTAAACAACGAGAAAGAGAAAGCATTTGAACTCTTTCATCGTATCGTTAAAGAATCAACAATGTGGTCTGCCTTTGGGTACCTAGCTGCTGAGGCAGAGCTCAATAATGGTAAGGAGTAATCATATGGGAGAAATAAGTATTGCTGGGGTAAATATAGAGAGTGGTAGTAGGAAAGTAGTAAAGATTCCAGTAACAAAAGATTTAAGTGGAGATGTAAATATTTATACACATATATTAACCGGTGAGAAAAATGGCCCAACACTTCTTCTATTATCCATGCTTCATGGAAATGAATGGTTCTCGGTCTTAATTCTGAAGGAACTACTAAAGCGTATTGATGTAAGTGAATTAAAAGGAAATATAATTGCTGTTCCTGTCGCAAATCAAGTAGCATTCGGAACTGCTAGTAGGACTATTATAGATGACTCAGATGAACCGGATGCAAACCGAGCTTTTGATGGTAAGTATAATTGGCTTACGAATCAAATTACTAGAGTAATAGAAGAGGAATTATTTAGTAAGACTGATTATTTAATAGACTATCATATCGGTGATTGGGGTTGTACCATGGCAGATATAGGATATGGAATGGACTATGATGATCCTAAGATTTCGGAAATTAGTAAGGGTATGGCACTTTCCTATGGGTTCCCAATGATTCATTCTATGAGTCTTAGTTCTAGAGGTACCCATAGCGCTAGAACTTCGATGGGAAGTGCAGGTATTAAATATAATATCCCTGCGATAGTACCTGAAATTGGAGGACTTGGTTTTGGGGAAGTGCAAGAGAAAGAGTGGCTAGAGCAGAATATTCAGGGTCTAATTGGCACGATGAAATATATTGGGATGCTAGAGGGAAGTGTAGATTATTGTAAGGAATACCTTTTTATTAACGATTATTGGAGAGTAAGTCCGAAGAATGCTGGGTACATAGAGCCGTTATTCGGACTAGAGAGACAATTCACTGAGGTTGAAAAAGAGGAGGTATTAGCCAAAGTAATTGACCCCTATACCTTTGATGTGTTGGAAGAGTTAGTTTCCCCAGGTAAAGGCATTATCTTTTATATGTGTCGAGCATATATGAGTAGGCCAGGGGGGTGGGCATTTGGCATAGCCAATTTAGAAGATGGGAAAAGCACGTGGGAGAAAATTTAAAAAATATATTAGGAGGTATAAAATGAAAAAGTTACTTTTCTTTTCACTAATTTTGATGGCTATATTATTAGTTGTTGGGTGTTCATCACAGGACAATTCTGGAGATAATGCATCAGAATCATCAGGAAAGAAGGACACGTTAATATTTGCTCCCAACACAGATGCTGTAATCTTAGATCCTCAACATATGAATGACAATACTTCGGAACAAGTAATTCGGATGATCTATAATGGGCTACTCAGATTTAATGAGGACTCCGAAATAGTAGGCGACCTTGCTGAAGATTATCAGGTTTCTGATGACGGCTTGGAATGGACCTTCAATTTAAAGGAAGGTGTTAAGTTTCATGATGGGTCGGATTTTAATGCAGAAGTAGTGAAGAAAAGTTTTGACAGGGTTATTAATAAGGAAAATGGATTAAATCGTTATCAATTGTACGAAATGATTAAGGAAGTTGAAGTAGTAGACGAATTTACTGTCAAATTTATTAACTTTGAGCCTTTTGGAGCATTTCCAGCTATTATGGCCCACACATCTGGTGGGATTTTAAGTCCTAAAGCCATCGATGAGTACGGGAAAAATCTAGGAGAGTTAGCGGAATCCACTGTTGGAACAGGACCTTATAAAATTGTTGAATGGAAAAAAGACCAAGAGATTGTACTAGAAAGATTTGATGATTATTTTGGTGAAAAAGGTGTAACTAAAACAATTATTTACAGACCTATTCCAGAGGATGCCTCTCGCGTAATGGCTTTAGAGACAGGCGAAGTAGATGTTATTCAGCAGATTCCTGCCAATGAATTAAAGAGGTTAGAAGATGTTGATGGAATTGAAATCATTAAAAAGTCTTCCAATGGGCAAAGGCAATTTAGATTTGACCTTACAACGGAGCCATATGATGATCCTCTTGTCAGACAAGCGGTGTCTTATGCAATTGATAGACAAGCAATATTAGACCATGTGGTACCAGGACTGGGAGAGCTATCGACGAGCGCTTTGGCAAAGGTTACTTGGGGGTACACTGATCTTGGAGTAATACCATATGATCCAGAGAAATCTAAAGAGCTTTTAAAGCAAGCTGGATATCCAGATGGTTTTAAGACAATGATTACAACAACGGATAGGTATATACAAGGAGTACAGCTTGCTGAAGTAATTGCCGAACAATTAAAAGAGGTAGGAATTGAAGCTGAGATTATTGTAAAAGAATGGAGTACCATTGTGCAAGAGTGGGGTGGCTTAACTGCCGATGAGTTTGAACAGGGAATCTTTATCATGGGGGCTGGCCCATCAACGTTAGATGCAGATTGGGGATTAAGACCAATTTATTATACTGCTGAGACAAATGAACAGAACTATGGTTTTTACTCTAACAAAGAGTTTGATAGTCTCATAGAACAGGCGATGAAAGAAACGGATCTTGATAAACGTAAAGAACTATATAAACGTGCACAGGAAATTGTATATTTAGAAGATCCGGTGGCTTTTTGGTTATATGACCAATATTCCATAATTGCACAGAGAGATAAGGTAAAAGGTGTCAATGTTAGTCCGCTTTCCTTAATAACTTTTGAGAAGGCATTTGTAGAAGAATAAAATAATCAGAAAACAACAATATTCGCTTGATAGTAGTATTTAAATACTTTTAAACATTTACTATCAAGCGATACTTTCATAGTAAAGTCTATTGAACTTCAACTTTGTAATAAAATCCTCGAGTGAAAATGGAGGTGTCTCAAATGTTAAGATTTATCATCAATAGAATATTTCAAGTAATTCCTGTCTTACTAGGTATTACTATTCTTGTATTTTCCATGCTGCATTTAATCCCTGGTGATCCTGCTAGAACTATGGTTGGTATTGAGGCTTCTGCAGAACAGATAGAACAAGCTAGAGAAGAGTTAGGGCTAAATAGGCCTTTACATGAGCAATTTTTTTCATTTGTGGGAAATGCAATAAAAGGTGACTTGGGTGAATCTATTAGAACTAGCCTTCCAGTAACGGAAGAGATTCTTAATCGATTACCTATAACTATAAATATAGCTATAGGGGCAACGATATTTGCAACTTTTTTTGGGATGTTATTTGGGATCATAGCAGCGATCAATCATAACAAATTTGGTGACGGTCTCACAATGGTTATATCCTTGCTATCCGTTTCAACTCCATCCTACTTTCTAGGTTTATTGCTGATGTTAGTTTTCTCCTTACACCTTGGATGGTTACCTACCATAGGAATAAGCACCCCTATTCATTATATATTACCGATTGTTACGCTAGGAGCCCAAGCGATGGGATTAATCGCTCGTATGACTAGATCGGGTATGTTAGATGTTTTAAGACAAGATTATATTCGAACAGCTAGAGCTAAAGGATTACCAGAGCGAGTTGTTATCTATATTCATGCATTTAAAAATGCTTTAATTCCTGTTGTAACAGTAGTTGGTCTACGATTTGGCGGTTTGTTGGCAGGTACTGTTTTAGTAGAAAGCGTGTTTGCTGTACCAGGAATTGGTAGATTTATGGTAGAAGCTGTACTAATACGTGATTACCCAGTTGTTCAGGGGACTGTATTAGTGGTAGCTGTAAGTTTTGTATTGATTAATCTATTAGTAGATATCATTTATGGACTACTAGATCCTAGGGTTCGTTATACATAGGAGGGATGAGACATGGATCAACAAGTGATTAAGCGATTCTTAAAGAGGAAGGTATCAGTTTTTGGAGGACTAATCATTATTATGTTTATTTTAACTGCGATTTTTGGTCCTTTAGTTGCTCCATATGATCCTTTACAGCAAAACTTAGCTAACAGTTATAAAGGGATTAGTTCCGATCATCTATTAGGTACTGATAATTTAGGAAGAGATACATTGTCGCGTTTAATCTATGGAGCAAGAATTTCATTAGGAATTAGTCTTGCATCTATAGGATTAGCTCTCATCATTGGTGTGTCATTAGGTGTGACAGCAGGCTATTATGGTGGGAGAGTTGATAATTTAATAATGCGTTTTGTTGATATTTTGCTAGCTTTTCCAGGTATACTTTTAGCGATTGCTATAGTTGCTATCTTAGGTAATGGCTTAGTGAATACGATGATTGCTGTTGCTATTTTCTCTGTGCCAGATTTTGCTAGGATTGTTCGTTCTTCGGTCATCTCGTTAAAGGAGACAGAGTTTATTGAAGCCTGTAGAGCCGCAGGAGCTAGTGATATTAGGATAATAACAAAACATATTATACCCAATTCCTTATCACCACTAATTGTACAGGCAACACTTATGCTTGGTACTGCAATATTAATCGCATCAGGATTATCCTTCTTAGGTTTAGGCGTTCAGCCGCCAAATCCAGAGTGGGGAGCAATGCTGAGTCAAGGAAGAGAATTGTTGCGAAGTTCACCACTTGTTGCTATAGCACCCGGTGCAGCTATAACGTTTGTAGTATTAAGTTTTAGTCTTGTTGGAGATGGTCTAAGAGATGCTCTTGATCCTAAATTGAAAAATTAATTGGAGGTAGTGGTCAAGATGACAAAAGAACTGTTAGAAATTAAGAACTTAAAAACCTATTTCTTTACGGATGAAGGAACTGTTCGTGCCGTTGATGGGGTGGATTTAGAGTTAAACAAAGGAGAAACTTTAGGAATCGTAGGGGAATCTGGTAGCGGGAAAAGTATGATGTCCCTATCTATTATGGGTCTAATTCCAAATCCTCCAGGGAAAATTGTAGATGGTCAGATTAATTTTAAAGATAAGAATTTATGTAAAATAAGTAAATCGGAGTACCGGAGAATTAGAGGTAATGAAATATCTATGATTTTTCAGGAACCAATGACCTCTCTAAATCCTGTATTTACTATCGGTAAACAGATAATGGAAGTCTATAAGCACCATCAAGGACTCTCGAAAGCCGAAGCTAAAGAAAAAACAATTGAAATGCTGAAATTAGTGGGGATTTCTATGCCTGAACGTCGTATTCATGAGTATCCTAATCAACTCAGTGGAGGAATGAGGCAAAGGGTAATGATTGCTATGGCTCTTGCGTGTAATCCCGAATTACTGATAGCAGATGAACCAACAACTGCTTTAGATGTTACAATACAAGCCCAAATTTTAAAGCTTATGGATGACTTGAAACATAAACTTAACACCTCTATTATTCTCATTACACATAATCTTGGTGTGGTTGCACAAACTGCAGATAAAATAATAGTTATGTATGCTGGTAAGGTTATGGAATATTCAGATACGAAAAGTATTTTTAAAAACCCTAAACACCCCTATACAGAAGGATTATTAGACTCCATTCCGAAGATTGACAAACCAGTTGATAGATTATCAGCAATCCCAGGTACGGTTCCTAGCTCCAATGACTTTCCAACTGGATGTAGCTTTTATCCTAGATGCAAATATGCGATGGAGATTTGTAAGGAGAAAGGTCCAGATTTAATAAAGCTCGAAGATGATGTACAAGTGAGGTGCTGGAAGTACATTGAAGAAAAGACTTTTGTGTCAAAAGACCATCACTCTGAAAAGGTTTGAAATTCAGAAAGGAGGTAGGCAATGGAAAAGACTATTTTAGAGGTTAAGAATGCAAAAAAGTACTTTCCAATGAAAAAGGGGTTATTATTTAACTCCTCAGAGAATGTAAAAGCTGTAGATGACATTAGCTTTACTATTCAAGAGGGAGAAACATTTGGAATTGTTGGTGAAAGTGGTTGTGGAAAATCAACAACAGGAAGAATGATATTACGATTAATAGAGCCCACTGAAGGAGAAATCATCTATAAGGGTGAAAATATTCTAGATTTGCCTAAGGATAAGATGCAGAAACTTCGTAGGGAAATGCAAATTATTTTTCAGGATCCATACTCCTCACTAGATCCACGTTTTACAATTGGTAAAACAATAGGTGAAGTTCTTGATATTCATAAAATAGCAAAGGGGAAAGAGAAACGAGAAAGAATTATTCAGCTCTTAGAAGCTGTCGGTCTCGGTGCTCAACATTTCAATCGGTATCCCCATGAATTTAGTGGTGGACAGAGACAGCGGATAGGTATCGCACGTGCTCTAGCATTAAATCCATCACTTCTGATTTGTGATGAACCAGTATCAGCATTAGATGTATCTGTTCAAGCTCAAATAGTTAACTTGATGCAAGACCTACAAAAGGAATTTCAATTAACCTATTTATTTATTTCACATGACTTAAGTGTTGTACATCATATATGTGATCGTATAGCGGTTATGTATATAGGAAAGATTGTGGAAACTGCTGACAAAAAAACGCTATTCGAAAAACCTGCTCATCCATATACTCGGGCATTATTAAGTGCGATTCCTGTTACAGACCCGGAAGTAGCGACTACAAACGAAGTTCTAGAAGGAGATATTCCAAGTCCTGCGAATCCTCCTACTGGTTGTCGTTTTCATACTCGATGCAAATTTGCTACAGAGATATGTCGTAAGGTTGAACCAGAACTAAAAGATATAGGTGATGGACAGTTAGTTGCTTGCCATTTATATGAATAAAAGGGGAGTTGTAAATGAGGGAAACAGCATTATTAGAATTTCCATTAACAGAATATAAGCAAAGGATAGATAATTTAATACGTAGGATGAAAGAAGAACAAATTGATGCAGTGATTCTAACTAATAAAGAAAATACTCGTTATTTTACAGGTTACCAGTTAATTGTATGGGGGAGTGGGATATCTAAGCCTGCTTGTCTCATAGTTACAAGTAATGGGGATGTCACAATGGTTGGTGGGAAAAGCAATAGTGAAACTCTAATGGCTTATACATGGGTGGAAGAAATTCGTGTTTGGGATCGCCTTGGTAGAAACGGAAGTAAGACAAATTTCCCAGATGCTATTCTGGATGTTCTTCGTGAAAAAGGTGTTCATAGCGGTCGGATTGGTATGGAGTTAGGAACTGGTTTTCGTGTTCATTTAAATATGATGGACTATAAAGAACTAACCGAGAGTCTAGTAGATGCTACGTTTGTAGATGCAGCTCCCATCATTTGGGATATTCGTATGATTAAGTCCCATTTAGAAATAGAAAGGATTCGTAAAGTATGTGAAATAAATATAAAGGCATTTAACAAAGGCTTAAATAGTATATATCCTGGAATGACTGAAAAAGAGTTATTTAAAGAGATATCGATGGCGATGTTTGATTTTGGAGCAGATGAAGTGTTCCCTTTAGGTATTAGGGCTGGGGTAGATCGTTATTCACAGGGGAACTCTCCTCCTAGTGACCGAGCAATACAAAAAGGAGAAATGATCTTAGTGGATGGTGGACCGGGTTATAAAGGGTATTTTTCCGATATCATAAGAGAAGCAATTATTGGAAAACCTACCCAAAGGCAAAAGGAGTTACATGAATTTGCAGTAAAGGCTTGTGAGAGGGGCTTAGAAGCTATTAAACCTGGCATTACATGTGGTGAGGTATGCCAAATTGTTGATAGTTTTGTAGATTCAAGCGGCTATGGTAATCTCTATGTAACGAGAGGTTGGATTGGTCATTCCATTGGAACGTCTATTCATGAGATGCCTAACTTTGAACTAGGATCGGACCTTGTTCTACAGCCTGGAATGGTCTTCGCAATTGAACCTTCCATTTATGAGGAAGGGGTTGGTATGTTTAACCTTGAGGAAAATATCTTAATTACAGAAGACGGGTATGAATTACTTACGCCACTGGAACGGGAACTTTTGATATTGTAAGAGCATCTTTTCTTGGAACAGTTTAGTTCGGCTTTATGTAATAATAAAATCCTTTGTGTAGAAGGGGAGTCTGAAAACAAGACACCCCTTACTTTTTTCTTTTCACACTTATATACCCACTTATCTCCAATATTGCAAGTTCAACTTCATCTTCATCTATTTCAAAGAAATAACCATGTAGTTGAGGGTCTGTCCCCCTCAACTAAATACTAAACTCCATCCCTTCCTCAGCAATATAAAACCCTCTTTCCAAAAGCTCTTTCCGTTCATTACTATCTGGAACAATCACCCGATTGGAATGATTGAGATGTGTAAAGTATATTTTCGTCTGATCGGTTAAATCTTGAAGTTTCTCCATTGTCGTTGTCATTAATGGATGTGGAACTTCCTTGAAATCTCTCCCGATATGTTCTAAATCCTTTGGGGAGTGGAAGGTTCCATCCAATAAGCATATATCTGCATTTTTACATTCATCAAGAATATCTGTCTCCCATTCCTCCCACCGGTCGATATCTGGAATATACAACACTTTTTTATTTGGTCCATTAATCCAAAATGCAAATGTCTCCGAAAACTCATTTCGATGTGGAACTATAACAGGTGTAACGGACACTCGATCATCAATTTTTACCTCTTCATCATTTCGAATATCCTTTAGCAAAATATTATCAAGTTTCGTTAACAACTGCCACGGTGCGTTATTCTCCAACATATTTTTCAGTTTTTCGCCAGCAAATACCGGAACATTGTTCGTATTCATTCCTTCTTTACCCAAGAATAATAGACCTGGAATATGTCCCATATGTGCATGCGTAAAAAAGATGCTACTCATTATTTTTCCCTCTAATTGAAACTTCATTTGCAGTTTGCTCATCTGTTCTTTTAAATCCGGGGTCGCATCAATTAAATGCCATTTTTTCTCCTCTGGTAGAACAATCGCAAGTGCTGAAGCGGTTCGTCTGAAAGTTGGATCATTTAGAGCCCGACTACAATTCTCACAAAAGCAATTTGGATGGGGAAGACCGCCATCCTGTGCGGTCCCCATTACGGATAAGATAACGTTACTCATGCTGACTGCTCCCCTTTTTCTAATGTAGATTCATTGGAATAATCTTTCTTCGTTATGGTCCATCCTGTAAATCCAAAAATAATATTCACAAGAGGTACAAGGAATACAAAGAAGGAAAACGGAATAAATTCTCCTGGGCTCAGGCCGAAAATACCCGCTGCGAATACTGCTGGAACACCCCAAGGTACTAAGTTTATCCCAACAGTACCTGCAGCTTCTACTGCGCGGGATAGGTTTTTCGTATCAATACCTAATTCTTTATATTTATCTACAAAAGTTCTAGCAGGTAAAATAATTGCTAAAAACTGAGCACCTGTTGAGAAGGCAACAAGAAATGCTGAGAGAACTGTTGATGTAATTAGAGAGCCAGTTTTTCTGACCTTGGCCATCATTTTTCTAGTTAATACATTAAATGCTCCAGAACTTTCCAATATACCCCCGAGGGCGGTGGCCAGGATTAGTATTGCTATCGTTCCTAGCATAGAAGTTAAGCCACCTCGATTTAATAACGAGTTAATAGCCGCTATATCCGATTCCCCTGTAAAACCACTTGTCATTGTTTGAATAATTTGACCAACTGGCACCCCTTGAACAACAACTGCTATTAACGCTCCAAGTAAACTAACCGTGATTAGTGTCGGTATGGCAGGTGTTCGTTTAATCATTAGGGCAATTGTTATAATTGGCATCAAAAGTAGTAATGGGTGAATAACAAAAATGTCATCTAAGCCATTTTTAATACCAAGAATGGTTGTTGCATCAGAAGTGCCACCCCCAGCGCTCGTGTTACTGACAATCCAAAATAAAATGAGTGAAATGATAAATGCTGGAATAGTATCCCAAAGCATATGTTTAACATGGCTAAATAAATCAGTATCTGCCATTGCCGGTGCGATATTCGTTGTATCTGATACTGGTGATAATTTATCCCCGAAAAATGCGCCAGAAATAACAGCACCAGCAACAAGTCCTAAAGGAAAACCAAGACCTTCTCCAATCACCATAAATGCCAGGCCTATCGTTGCTATGGATGTGAAAGAACTTCCTAGTGTTACTGCGACAATTCCAGTAACTAATGCCACGATCGGTACAAATATTTCTGGCTTAATAATGGTTAATCCGTAGTAGATAATCGTAGGAATAACACCACTCGCGATCCAGGATCCGATGATTGTACCGATGATCAGTAAGATAAATACAGCTGGTAATGCTCTACTTACACCATTTACCATCATGGTTTGAATCTCTTCCCATTTCCATCCACATAGGAACGTAATAAGTGCAGCTACAATAATTCCAAAAATCAATGGGAAATGCATACCAGCTCCCCAAACAAAAACAGATAATCCTCCAGTAACGATAATTGCAAGAATCGGTAATAACGCAAAACTAACAGACATTTCCTTTTTCATAAAAATTCCTCCTTGCGTGGGATGCAGGGACAGGTCCCTTGTCCCACTTTCTAGTGTTTTTGTATATAAAAAAAAGCCTTCATCCCCGAAAGAAGGGACGAAAGCTCCGTGGTACCACCCTAATTAGCAGAAGAAAACCCTGCTCACTCAAATCGATAACGGCCTAAGCCGGAAAAATCAGCTCCCTATCTGTACTTCGCCTTACACCTCGCCTGATTCGCACCTACCATCAGGTCTCTGATTACAAGTATGTAACACTACTAGAATAGTTCATTGCTTTTGTTGATATGTAGTTGTAATTGTTACTGTCTAATATAAAAATGAAGATAAAAAAAGCCCTCATCCCCTAAAGAAGGGACGAAAGCTCCGTGGTACCACCCTAATTAGCAGAAGAAAACTCTGCTCACTCAAATCGATAACGGCCAAAGCCGGAAAAAATCAGCTCCCTATTTGTACTTCGCCTTACACCTCGCCTGATTCGCACCCACCACCAGGTCTCTGATTACAAGTATGTAACACTACTAGAATAGTTCTTAGCTTTTGTAAATATGAAGTTGTAATTGTTATTACCAGATTTAAATGGAAACAAAAAAAGCCTCCATCCCAAAGAAGGGACGGAAAGCTCCGCGGTACCACCCTAGTTAGCAGAATAAATTCTGCTCGCTTAATTAGATAACGGCCTAAACCGGAAAAAGTCAGCTCCCTATTTGTACTTCGCTATACACCTTGCCTAGTTTGCAGCACCCACCAGGTCTCTAATTTTCAAGTATGTAAAAGCTACTAGAATAGTTCAACGCATTTGTGTCATTAAATTATGAATAATATTAAGGTATTTAGAATTGATTGTCAAGGGGCAATTTGAATTAGTTGATTAGCCATGAATCTTAGTTTATACCTCTGAAGCTATAATTGCCATTTGCAAAATTGAAAAGGAGACAGTTGAGATTTCTACTTTATAATAGTTAAACGACAATAAATAAAACGAGCTGCTTATAGTAAGCAACTCGTTTTGTTTTAGTAATCACTGCCTCAGCAACAAGAATCACTTATAGTTTTATGGTGTGATTATTATTTCTTGAGCAGTCCTTGAAATTTACTTATATGCAATTAATTATCTGTATTTCTAGCATTAGACTTTCCTTTATTACGTCTTTGTTCATTTGGCCTTTTGGCTTTGTTTTGTTTTTCTTTTGGTGCGTGTGAGTCTTTAACCATGGTTATACCTCCTATGTTTGTAATGATTATTCCATAGGATTATTGTTATCGGATTGTGTAGATATATGCAGTGCAAAGTCTTTTTTCAATAAAATATCTAGCTAGAAACCCATCTTTATACTTCCGTATACCATCCTCGCACTTTTTTATCCGTAGGTAACAAAAAGGTAAGAAAGCCCAACAACGGCAACAACGAAGCCATAACCATCGTAGTCGTCAACCCAAACAAATCAATAAAAGCCCCTAATGCTACAGCTCCAATTGCCCCCATACCAAATGCTAATCCAACAATAAGACCAGACATGGTTCCAATTTTTCCCGGGATAAGTTCTTGTGCGTACACTACTGTAACGGAAAAACTAGTCATGAGAATTAATCCGATAACCGCTAGTAGTATCAGTGCAAAGGTTGATCCAACAAAAGGTAACAGGATGCTGAATGGACTAACTGAAATAAGTGAGAAAAGAATCACATTTCTTCGCCCGAAACGATCCGCTAAAGGCCCGCCAACAAACGTGCCAACTGCTCCCATAGCTAGAAAGATGAATATATAGACTTGCGAATTGGCAATCGTAATTTTGTATGTTTCAATCGCGTAAAAGGCATAAAAGTTCGAGATAGCTGCTCCATACCATGATCTAGCAAATACAAGGAATACAAGAATAAGAATCGCAATTTTAATGTTTTTGGCAATTGCAGGATTTAGCTTGGTGGCAACCGTTTTTTTCTTTTGCCTAGCCAGTTGTTCCATCTGGCCTTTATACCAGCGGGCAATATAGGTAAGGAATATAACCGCAAGTCCAGCAATTAACGTAAACCATATGGCACCTTTTTGCCCAAGTGGTACAAGGATTAGCGCAGTTATAACTGGAGCTAAAGCTTGTCCAGAATTTCCCCCAACCTGAAAAATTGATTGCGCAAGTCCACGTCTATGGCCTGCAGCAAGGTAAACGACCCGAGAACCTTCCGGGTGAAACACTGCAGAGCCAAGTCCGATAAATAACACACTAACTAGTACGAACCAAAAGTTCGGAGCAAGTGCCAACCCAAGAATACCAAACATGCTACTTGTTAAGCCGATTGGTAAGGCGAAAGGAATAGGCTTCTTATCTGTGTACGTTCCAATAAGAGGCTGCATCACGGATGCTACCATATTTAATGTGAAAGCAATAAGACCAAGTTGTGTAAAAGTTAATCCCATCGATCGTTCTAATATTGGAAACATCGCTGGAATCACCGCTTGAAGGGAATCGTTTAATAAATGACATAATGCGATAATAAAAAGCACGCGATAGACGGTTTGATTTTCACGAGTGATGACTTGGGTTTTATTAGGTATAGCTTTTTCCATTAGATGTCCTTCTTTCTAGTAATCTATAAGGCTATTGTACAGTTAATGGAGTTATTTATGAAGTTATGGAGTTGTTATTGGTGTTCATTTTAGAAATAGAAGAAAGGCTGGAAGGCGTGGTTACCAAGTGGTTCATACGGGAGATACATAATTAACTCAATCGTAGTCAATAATCTGATAAGATAAAGACTATATTAACTTAACATGCGGAAAATCTTATCAAAAAATTTCATTAGTATGGTGTTAAACTCTGAATCATCTCCAACAATTTTTACTTGGCAGTTGAACATCATATGGGTGATATGGCTATATAAAGCCAAACTATAATTAACTAAATATACTTGTAACTAGGTATTGTATGAGAAGATAAAGGTTATTGGTTAGGTCTGGGGGAACTGTATAGTATGAAGGTATATTAAGCAAATGAAATCGCCTAAATATACCTTCTTTCTCACAAAAATCACTATGGTCTCCTATAAGAAACTATAGCTAAATTACAGCGCTATTTAACAACCTTTTTCTTAGATTTAAAGAAATGATACTTATCTTCCTTAATAAAACTGCACCCTGAAGGTATAGGGTTTTTTCTTAACATAATCGCTAGTTTATTTAGTAATGGAGTGATAATACCAATTTCACTTTCATCTAGTAAAAACTCAACACCATACTCATAAACTCCATCTTTTATCTCATTCATCCATACCACGTTACCTTGAAAGGTAATTAGATTGCTTAAAATCTCTGTTTGAAATTCCAATATGAAGTCTTTATGTACCGCTAACCTTATATTGGACAGAAAACGTAAACCACCTATGCCGATGTCTTCAATCAATACTTCTGTTTTTCCAAGCTCAACATTTCTACCATGGATTCGTGTAAGTGTCATTGTTGCACTTAAAGGGAAATCAAGGTTAACACGGAAAAAATTTCGTCTATTTTGGATTTCTTTTTCTTTATCAGACACTTTTGTTTTTATTTTTCCTTTTTGCAGTAGAATAACAAATTGATCTGCCGGTAATGGCTCGGAGTAAAGATATCCCTGGACGACATTACATCCAAATTGCTTTAATATTTCTAGCTTTTCTATGTTGTCGACGCCTTCAGCTACAACATCCATATTAAGGTGGTGGGCTAATTCGATAATGGTTTTTGTAATAAAATTGGAAGAATCGGGATTAGTGTTGCTTAAGTCATTGATAAATGACCTATCAATTTTCAGCGTGTCAACCCTACCTTTAAACTTATTTAAATAAGAAAGTGATGAGTAACCGATTCCGAAATCATCTAGAGCAATCCGTATACCTAGTTTCTTTAATTCGTCCAAGGTAGTTAGAAATTTATTTTCATTTTCAAGAAGAAAAGTTTCTAATATCTCAACTTCAAAATACTCAGGTGCAAGTTGAGTCTTATTTAAGATCTCTTTAATATTAACAAGCATGTCTTTTTCAAGAAACCGATGGGCAGAGAAATTAATAGAGATTGGAATTGCTGGTAATCCTTGATCTAGCCATGCTTTGTTTTGATTACATGCGGTTTCTATTACCCATTTTCCTATTTCAATAATTAACCCTATTTCTTCAGCTAAGGGAATAAATTCATTAGGGTATACCATACCCCACTCGGGATGATTCCATCTTATGAGAGCCTCTGCGCCAATAATCTGGTTATCCTTTGGATTTATTTTAGGTTGATAAAACAATTCAAACTGGTTCAATTTCAAAGCTTTTCGTAGTTCACTTTCTAAGGTAAATGTTTTATATGTTTCAACATCCATCGATGAAGTGAAGATTTGGTATGCACTATGTCCTTTGGCTTTAGCCTTATATAGGGCAGAATTCACATGTTTATAAAGTGTCTCAATGTCCTCCCCATCAGTTGGGTAAAAACTTATACCAATACTAGTGGAAATAAATAGTTCGTAACTATCAATATAAGATGGCTCATCTAATAATTTTATATGCTCTTTAGCAAAGGCAATAACTTCTTCTGTTACTACATTGTTTGATAATAGCACAGCAAATTCATCTGGCCCTACCCTAGCTATAAAAGCATGGTCCCCAAAATAATTATTTAATTGTTTAGCATATTCCTGTAGTAAATTGTCTGCGATGGTATGTCCTAGTGTATCGTTTACATACTTGAAACGATTTAAATTGAAAACCATGAGGGCAAACTTTTTTTGCAGTGCTTTACTAATTAGAATTTCCTGTTCTAATTTTTCATTAAGAAAACTACGATTTGGAAGTTTTGTTAATGGATCATGGTAGGCTAAAAATCTATTCTTTTCTGCAGTCTTTATTCGGTCGGTAATATCAGTAATTGTCCCAATAGTAGTTATATGGTTATGATACAACAATTTTTTTGCTTTAATCTCTACATGAATTACTGCCCCGTTTTCGTTCATCATTCTTAGTGAATGATGAACGACTTCTTCTCCAATTGGAAGATTTTGAATAAGTGCAGAAATTTCTACCCTGTCATCGGGGTGGATGTACTCTTTTATATTAAATCTTGTAATGGATGGATCCAGATTAAATATTTTGTATAGTACTGGATTTCCATATAATAACTTGTCCATTTGTATAATGAAGACCCCAGTATTAATCTCCTCTACTAAATTTCGAAATTTTGCCTCAGATTCAGCTAGCTCGGTTTTTGTCAGTTGGTACTGGGTAATATCTTTAATAACTACGAATGCCCCTGTTGTTGCTTTCTTAGAACGGGCTGGGATAATTGAGAGTTCAACTTGTTTAGCGGTTCTATTTTTATCTAATATGGACGTCGTAACTTTTTGAACTCTTCCAGATAAAGAAAGGTTAATTAGATCTTTAATCCTGGGTGTTTCACTTTTGGGGAATATATAATCTAAAGTGAAAGTTGTCACTTTTTCTTTTGAAAAGCCTAGTGTTGTAGAAAAGCTATCGTTTACAGCGGTTATTGACCCTTTTTTATCTGCAAAACATACCATGTCTGGATTGTGCGAAAACAATGAGTGGTAAAACATATCTGAGTCAACAGCTTCATCAGTGAATTGTGTGCTCATATTGTTATATTTATCCATTTCTATTTCTCCTTAAAAGTTACTAGTTATTTGTATAGGTTCATTTTCTACAAATAAACAAAAAAGATAAGCCAAAGAAAATGGCTCATCTAAACAAATTTTCTTCGGTGACTAGACTACCATAGCCAACTTGGCCTTAGGTCCTCGGTTTTGCGTCCCTATCTTTCAATAGGTTTGCCATTATCGAAATTAAATATATTTAGTACTATTTTACTATAACCGTTGAGGTAACGGAAGAGGGATCGATCTTTCACGCTTAGTGATTTTTTACATTGGATGAATTAATTGGTTAAAGGTCATGTCTCCCTTACTAAAAACAATTATATCTGGTATAATGATTAGAAGCTAGTATCTAGTATTAAATGCGAGGTGGTATTCTTGAAAAGGAACGATTTAATTGCACCTGTAGATTATAATATTGTGATGGAATTTGAGAAATATGCGAAAGAACCTAATCGTGTTGCGGTTATTTGGGAGAATGAACAAGGTGACAGAAGAGATATTACCTATGAAAACTTAATTAAGAATGCGAATAAGATTGGCAATCTATTTTTAGAACATGGTCTTAAAAAGGGTGATAGATTACTAGTTATGATGCCTCGCCTCATTGAAACATACGAAGTTTATATTGCGGCATTAAAAACTGGAATTATCATCATCCCTAGTTCAGAAATGTTTCGGACAAAGGATTTACAGTATCGAATTTCACATGGTGAAGTAAGTGGGGTCGTATGCCATTCCGATTTTGCCAAAGAATTCACTGAGGTTGATGAGTATGACGCACTTGTGAGATTTACTGTTGGCGATTCTGTAGAGGGCTGGAATCACTTAGATGGTTTAAAAGAGTTTGCTTCCGATCAACTCGAAATTGTTGCAACATCCAGGGATGATCTTGCATTTTTACCTTATACTTCAGGTACAACGAGTAATCCAAAGGCTGTCATGCACACGCATGCTTGGGGCTATGCTCATATGAGTTCTGCTCCGGCGCACTGGCTCGGAATTAAGGATGGCGACACCGTTTGGGCAACAGCAGCACCTGGTTGGCAGAAATGGGTATGGAGTCCATTCTTATCCGTGTTAGGAACAGGTGCGACGGGATTTGTTTATAGTGGTAAGTTTGAACCGAAGAAATATTTATCATTAATAGAAGGAAATAAAATCAATGTATTTTGTTGTACACCAACGGAATATCGGCTGATGGCGAAATTGGATAATCTACAAGACTATAATTTATCTGCAGTCCACAGTGCGGTATCTGCCGGTGAGCCGCTGAACCGTGAAGTCATTGATCAATTCGAAAAGTATTTTAATATTACTGTTCGCGACGGTTACGGCCAAACGGAAAATACGTTATTGCTAGGATTTTTAAAAGGTGTGAAAGTAAAGCCTGGTGCGATGGGGAAACCTATTCCAGGAAATGATGTGCAATTAATAGACGAAGACGGAAATCCTGTAGAGGTCGGGAAAGTTGGCGATATTGCTATTCCACTAAATACGCCAGCTTTATTTAAAGGATATTTCAAGGATGAAGAACGGACGAAGAAAACTCATCGTGGTACTTTCTATATTACTGGTGACCAGGCTAAACTAGATGAAGAAGGATATTTCTGGTTTGAGGGTAGAAATGACGATATTATCATTAGCTCTGGTTATACGATTGGGCCATTTGAAGTGGAAGATGCCCTAGTCAAACATCCAGCTGTGAAGGAATGTGCAGTTATCGCGAGTCCAGATGAGATTCGTGGGAGTGTTGTGAAAGCATGTGTTGTTTTACAGGAACACGTGGTGGATGCAGGAGAGGAATTAGTAAAAGAACTGCAAAATCATGTGAAGCAAATGACGGCTCCTTATAAATATCCGAGGAAGATTGAGTTTATGGATGAACTGCCGAAGACATCGTCAGGGAAAATTCGCCGGGTTGAGTTGAGACAGCGGGAAGTTTAGTGCGGTGAAATTACGTTTGAATTTAGTTGTAAATAAGAACTAGAGGTCAATGATTTTGCAAATGTGCATGGTATGAGTGGTCGAAAGGCGTTCATGTTGTGTAGAGTAACAGCAGAATTAAGGGTAAGTGGGATTGTAGATGCGCCTAATTGGTTGGTTTAGGCGTTTGCCTTGGGATATTTTAGTGAGGAAAAGGAGGAATGAGTAGGGGTTGTCAAATAAAGTGTGTAAGTTCTAATACACACTAGCTATATTTGAGAACCCTATCCTTCAATCGTTCATTCATTAATAGTTGGTTTAAGGCTAGAGACCAGCCTTGAATAAAGCCGCCACCATTCCACTTATTTTCTAATTCTTTCACTCTTAAATACAGTACTTTAAGTAGGGCATTTTCGTTGGGAAATGCTCCTTTTTTCGTTACTTTTCTAAAACTAGAGTGGATACTTTCTACTGCGTTAGTTGTATACATGATTTTACGGACAGCACTACCGTAGTCAAATAATTGTTCTACATGTTCAAAGTTTCTTTCCCAGACATCTATAGCTCCAGGATAGGCAGACCATTGTTGCTTAAAGGATTCAAACGTACTTTGACAGGCCTTTAGACTTTGAGCTCCATAAACCTTCCTTAAAGAAGATGTAAAAGCTCTATAATCCTTATTTGGAACATATTTAATGGAATTACGAATTAAATGGACAATACATCTTTGGACAGTGACATCAGGGAAAATAGAGCGAGCTCCTTCTTCTAATCCAGATACACCATCCATGGAAATAAAGAAGATGTCTTCAACTCCTCTTGCCTTAATTTCATCAAAGATTTGCATCCACTTATGCTTGCTTTCTGTTTCATTTAGCCACAAGCCAAGGATGTCTTTTTTGCCCTCCATTGTATAGCCCAAAATAGTATAAACGGCATACTTTTTAGTTTCGTATTGATTGCGTATGGTTGTATACATACAGTCTACAAAAACAAAAGGATAACATTCATTTAAAGGACGACTTTGCCAGTCTTCTAGTTCAGGC
>NZ_LDUE01000017.1 GCF_001038485.1 Ornithinibacillus californiensis | reverse complement strand
TGTGCCTACAAGTAGTCGGAGCACGTTAATGTGTGACGGCGTACCTTTTGTAGAATGGACCGGCGAGTTACGATCGTATGCGAGGTTAAGTGGAAGACACGGAGCCGTAGCGAAAGCGAGTCTGAATAGGGCGAATTAGTATGCGGTCGTAGACCCGAAACCGTGTGATCTACCCATGTCCAGGGTGAAGGTCAGGTAACACTGACTGGAGGCCCGAACCCACGTATGTTGAAAAATGCGGGGATGAGGTGTGGGTAGGGGTGAAATGCCAATCGAACACGGAGATAGCTGGTTCTCTCCGAAATAGCTTTAGGGCTAGCCTCAAGAGTTGAGTACTGGAGGTAGAGCACTGATTGGACTAGGGGCCCTCATCGGGTTACCGAATTCAGTCAAACTCCGAATGCCAGATACTTTATCTTGGGAGTCAGTCTATGGGTGATAAGGTTCATAGACGAAAGGGAAACAGCCCAGACCGCCAGCTAAGGTCCCAAAGTATACGTTAAGTGGAAAAGGATGTGGAGTTGCACAGACAACCAGGATGTTGGCTTAGAAGCAGCCACCATTTAAAGAGTGCGTAATAGCTCACTGGTCGAGTGACTCTGCGCCGAAAATATACCGGGGCTAAACGTATCACCGAAGCTGCGGATTGTTCTTACGAACAATGGTAGGAGAGCGTTCTAAGTGCTGTGAAGTCAGACCGTGAGGACTGGTGGAGCGCTTAGAAGTGAGAATGCCGGTATGAGTAGCGAAAAAAGAGTGAGAATCTCTTTCACCGAATGCCTAAGGTTTCCTGAGGAAGGCTCGTCCTCTCAGGGTTAGTCGGGACCTAAGCCGAGGCCGAAAGGCGTAGGCGATGGACAACAGGTTGATATTCCTGTACCACCTCATAATCGTTACGAGCGATGGGGGGACGCAGTAGGATAAGGAAAGCGCACCGATGGATGTGTGCGCCCAAGCAGTGAGAGTGTTGGATAGGCAAATCCGTCCAACTTAAGCTCAAGCTGTGATGGGGAGCGAAATTTAGTAGCGAAGTTCCTGATTTCACACTGCCAAGAAAAGCCTCTAGCCATGATTTATGGTGCCCGTACCGCAAACCGACACAGGTAGGCGAGGAGAGAATCCTAAGGTGAGCGGAAGAACTCTCGTTAAGGAACTCGGCAAAATGACCCCGTAACTTAGGGAGAAGGGGTGCTTCTTGTATGAGAAGCCGCAGTGAATAGGCCCAAGCGACTGTTTAGCAAAAACACAGGTCTCTGCGAAGCCGAAAGGCGAAGTATAGGGGCTGACACCTGCCCGGTGCTGGAAGGTTAAGGGGATGAGTTAGGGCTTAGCCCGAAGCTTTGAACCGAAGCCCCAGTAAACGGCGGCCGTAACTATAACGGTCCTAAGGTAGCGAAATTCCTTGTCGGGTAAGTTCCGACCCGCACGAAAGGTGTAACGATTTGGGCACTGTCTCAACGAGAGATCCGGTGAAATTATACTATGCGTGAAGATGCGCATTACCCGCGACAGGACGGAAAGACCCCGTGGAGCTTTACTGTAGCCTGATATTGAATGTCTGTGCAGCTTGTACAGGATAGGTGGGAGCCTTAGAAGCCGGAGCGCTAGCTTCGGTGGAGGCATCCGTGGGATACCACCCTGGCTGTATGGACCTTCTAACCCAGGACCGTAATCCGGTTCGGAGACAGTGTCAGGCGGGCAGTTTGACTGGGGCGGTCGCCTCCTAAAAGGTAACGGAGGCGCCCAAAGGTTCCCTCAGAATGGTTGGAAATCATTCGTAGAGTGTAAAGGCAGAAGGGAGCTTGACTGCGAGACCTACAAGTCGAGCAGGGACGAAAGTCGGGCTTAGTGATCCGGTGGTTCCGCATGGAAGGGCCATCGCTCAACGGATAAAAGCTACCCCGGGGATAACAGGCTTATCTCCCCCAAGAGTTCACATCGACGGGGAGGTTTGGCACCTCGATGTCGGCTCATCGCATCCTGGGGCTGTAGTCGGTCCCAAGGGTTGGGCTGTTCGCCCATTAAAGCGGTACGCGAGCTGGGTTCAGAACGTCGTGAGACAGTTCGGTCCCTATCCGTCGTGGGCGTTGGAAGTTTGAGAGGAGCTGTCCTTAGTACGAGAGGACCGGGATGGACACACCGCTGGTGTACCAGTTGTTCTGCCAAGAGCATAGCTGGGTAGCTACGTGTGGAAAGGATAAGTGCTGAAAGCATCTAAGCATGAAGCCCCCCTCAAGATGAGACTTCCCATCACTTCGAGTGAGTAAGATCCCTTAGAGACTATGAGGTTGATAGGTCCGAGGTGGAAGCGTGGTGACACGTGGAGCTGACGGATACTAATAGATCGAGGACTTAACTAACTTTGTTTGATATTTGTTGTTTACTCTTATTTAGTTTTTAGGGTATAAATACTCTAAAAAAAATAGTACTTGATTTTTTATGGAAAACGATTATAATAAAGTTTGTCACTAAAAATTAAGTTAACCTGTCTGGTGATGATGGCGAGAAGGTCACACCTGTTCCCATACCGAACACAGCAGTTAAGCTTCTCAGCGCCGATGGTAGTTGGGGCATTGCCCCTGTGAGAGTAGGACGTTGCCAGGCAGGATTATTCCTTCAAAAACCACGATTGTGGGACACTTTAATATTATTCCACAGTAGCTCAGTGGTAGAGCAACGAGCAACACTTCTACCGAGTAAGCTCCGAGTAACCCTGAAGCATATACAACTTTGAATATGCTGGCAGATGCAGGGGTCACTAGATAGGATTTTCCTTCAAAACTCGAATGTGGACACATTGAAATTATTCCACAGTAGCTCAGTGGTAGAGCAATCGGCTGTTAACCGATCGGTCGTAGGTTCGAATCCTACCTGTGGAGCCATGGAGAGCTGTCCGAGTGGTCGAAGGAGCACGATTGGAAATCGTGTAGGCTGCGAAAGTGGTCTCGAGGGTTCAAATCCCTCGCTCTCCGCCATTTAAACTTTAATATGGCCCGTTGGTCAAGCGGTTAAGACACCGCCCTTTCACGGCGGTAACACGGGTTCGAATCCCGTACGGGTCACCATGTGGAGGATTAGCTCAGCTGGGAGAGCACCTGCCTTACAAGCAGGGGGTCGCAGGTTCGAGCCCTGCATCCTCCACCATTTTTAAAAAAGTAACAAAAAAATACTTGCATTCATAAAAAGTGCATGTACTTAATTCAATACTTCTTATTACCGCGGGGTGGAGCAGTCTGGTAGCTCGTCGGGCTCATAACCCGAAGGTCGTAGGTTCAAATC
>NZ_LDUE01000016.1 GCF_001038485.1 Ornithinibacillus californiensis | reverse complement strand
TTTGAGTTTCCGCAAAAATATTAGAAAGTGACATAAAAGAAGAGATAAAGTGAAAATCCAGTTCAGAAAGTAATGAAAAGTGGCAATTTTAGGGGAAAACAAGGAAAAACCCACCAAGGTTTAGTATAATTTTAGTAGACAGCCAAAAAGATACTAAACAAATCTATAGGAGGGTTTTTCATGTTTAATTCTACCACAGATGTGTACGCTACGAAACGGGAAGTTGTTAATTTTTCAAAAGGTTTGGTGCCAGGTAATCGTCGGGTTGAATCCAAGTTTGTAACCCAATCAATTTACGGTATATTAAGGTCCGGAAGTACAATCCTTAAGAATATAGCTACAGCTTTAAATGAGCCAATCCGCATTAAAAATACCATTGATCGGCTCAGTCAAAACCTTGGGCGTACGCTATCTCCAGAAATCCAAGAAAACTATACACAAAAGGTCACAAAGGCTTTAGGGGAGCACCCAGTAATTCTAGTGGATGATTCCGATGTGATTAAACCCCATGGTGAAAAGTTTGAAGCCCTTGGTGAAGTGCGAGACGGTTCTTCAAAAGACAATAAAATTGAAAAGGGCTACCTAGTAACGGAAATGGTCGGATTGACGACTAAGAAGAAGCAACCTGTCAGTTTGTTTTCCCATATTCATTCATCGAAAGAAAAAGATTATAAATCTACAAATGAAGTACTATTTGAAGGTTTAAATCAAGTCATTTCCAGTTTGAAATCAAGAGCTACATTCGTATTTGACCGCGGTTATGATATGAATGCACTGTTTCATTTCATGCATAAACAAAAACAAGACTTCATTATCCGTTTGAAGGAAAATCGAAAATTGTTTTGGAAAGGAAAATGGTTTAAAGCCGCTGTACTTAGGGATTCACGGAAAGGGAAAATTAAAACTACCTTACTGTTTAGTGAAGATGGAAAACAGAAAAAAGAGACGGTGTACATTAGCCATTTGAATATAAAAGTCACTGCCAGTAAAAATCCAATTAGTCTTATCCTCGTTTATGGGCTTGGGAAAACGCCAATGATGTTAGCTACGAACAAGGTAATCCAAAGTAAAGAAGATGCCATTCACATCGTAAGGACCTACATGTCGAGATGGCGTATTGAAGAATATTTCCGTTTTAAGAAACAACATTTTGGATTTGAAGATTTCCGCGTCAGGAGTTTGACATCCATTAATAATCTCAATCAATTATTAACATATGCGATTGGTTTATTAGGCCTTCTTGCCGATAAAATGAGCACCAGCAGGCTATCACGTCAGCTTATTGAAAATGCCAAAGCACTCCGTAAAGATATTCAATTTTATTATTATCAGCTTGCAGAGGGTATTTTGTCGACATTGGCCTATGCCAGGGAAGGAGTTCAGGGTTGGTTTCGAATACGCCATAACTTTCCTCGTCAGTTAGAATTAAAATTGGTTAGCTAAAAAGACCCTAAAAACTAAATTTTTAAAAGAGCCTTGGATAGGCTCTCTTTGAGGACGCCAAAATTCCTTTTTTTGGCTAAATACTTTAGACTCTTCTGTATTTTTGTCGTAGTTCATAATCAAAGGTTGATTTTTTTACGTTTTGCGGAAACTCAAAACTCGCTGATGAGATTATTTGGAAGGTTAATGTAATGGATAGATAAAATGATGTTTAGTGCCTTTTTATTATTCATTTGGATCGATAATTGCAGGTGAAATGATGTTTGGCTTCTTCCCATTATTCATTTGGATCGATAATTGCTGGTGAAATGATGTTTGGCTTCTTCTCATTATTCATTTGGATCGATAATTGCTGGTGAAATGATGTTTGGCACCTTTCCATTATTCATTTAGATTGGTGATTGCTGGTGAAATGATGTTTGGCACCTTCCCATTATTCATTTGGATTGGTGATTGCAGGTGAAATGATGTTTGGCACCTTCCCATTATTCATTTGGATTGGTGATTGCTGGCGAGATGATGTTTGGCACCTTCCCATTATTCATTTAGATCATTAATTGCGGTGAAATGATGTTTGGCACCTTCCCATTATTCATTTAGATCATTAATTGCTGGTGAAATGATGTTTGGCACCTTCCCATTATTCATTTAGATCATTAATTGCTGGCGAGATGATGTTTGGCATCTTCCCATTATTCATTCAGATCATTAATT
Source organism: Ornithinibacillus californiensis (assembly GCF_001038485.1). GTDB lineage: Bacteria > Bacillota > Bacilli > Bacillales > Amphibacillaceae > Ornithinibacillus > Ornithinibacillus californiensis. The sequence goes on along the minus strand of NZ_LDUE01000016.1, from coordinate 4,962 downwards.
GCTGGCGAAATGATGTTTGGCACCTTCCCATTATTCATTTAGATTGATAATTGCTGGCGAAATGATGTTTGGCATCTTCCCATTATTCATTTAGATCATTAATTGCTGGCGAAATGATGTTTGGCTTCTTCCCATTATTCATTTAGATCATTAATTGCAAGTGAAATGATGTTTGGTACCTTCCCATTATTCATTTGGATCGATAATTGCTGGTGAAATGATGTTTGGCTTCTTCCCGTTTTCATTTTCTTTTTCTCTTCTCTCGTAAAGCTTTAAAAAAGTTAGATAAAAGCTGACTACACTCTTTCTCTAACACACCAGCTGTTACTTCCACTTGATGATTAAATCGATCATCATCCAACAAATTCATTAAAGTACCTGCACAACCTGCCTTTGGATCAGTTGCACCATAAACGACTCGTTTAATCCTTGATTGCACTATGGCACCCGCACACATCGGACATGGTTCTAACGTTACATATAATGTACAATCTTCCAAACGCCAACTACCTATTTTTTTATTCGCTTCTTGAATCGCAATTAACTCTGCATGGGACAATGTTTCTTGGACTTGCTCCCGCACATTAAATCCAGAAGCAATCACTTCATCCTTATAAACGATGATTGCACCGATAGGGACTTCATTTATTTTCTTAGCTTTTTCAGCTTGCTCAATAGCTATATTCATATAGTATTCATCGTTCATTTTTATCACATCTCTCTATTCCTATTGCATAATCTGTATATATTTTATCAATAATAATCATTCACCGGTACAAGGAGGTTTCATTCATTGGATAAGCAACTATCAAATACTGCAGTATTGTTTATAGATTTGATCAATGACTTCCAATTTGAAGGTGGAGAAAAACTCCTCTCCCATACGGAGGAAATCTTGCCAAACATCTTGAAGCTACGTCAATTTGCCGAAATTCAACAACTTCCTATCATTTATATCAATGACCATTATCGCCTTTGGCAATACGATCAAGCAAAGATTATCGACTACTGTACGAACGATGCAAATGAACACATTATGGAGAAGATAAAACCAAATCCGAATGATTTCTTTCTTATTAAACCACAGCACTCTGCTTTTTACCAAACACCTTTACAATCACTTCTACAGGATTTAAACAGGACGCATCTCATTATTTCTGGTATCGCAGGTGACATCTGTGTTCTCTTTACAGCAAAAGATGCTTATATGTATCAGTACTCCATGCATGTACCTAAGAACTGTATGGCTTCTGAAGTGAAGGAAGGAAATGATTATGCACTTTATTTATTGCATTCTGTCATGAAAGCAAATATCGACCCAATCTAACGCATAACGTACATGCCTCCCTTCATAGAGTGGTAATTAGATATATCTATCACGCTCAAATTTAGACAGAGCAAATAGGTTAGTATCACAATCTTTCCTGTTTGCATATGTATAACTAAATCGTTCGCACATGTACGCGAATATGAGTTTTCTAAATTTGATTCTTTAAGGAGGGAGACTATGCAGATTCACGTAGTCAGCCAAGGTGATTCCCTATTTTCTATTGCCGGTACATACGGTACCACGGTAAATGCATTAATCAATGCCAATGAATTAGATGCACCGGGGCAACTTGTTGTAGGGCAAGCACTAGTCATTCCAATTGTTGGTCAGTTTTATTTCGTTCAACCAGGGGATAGTTTATATACCATTGCACAGCGATTTGGTATTTCCTATCAAGAACTAGCTCGCATCAATAATATTCCTGTGAATGGTTCATTAAATGTAGGCTTACGCTTATATATTCCACCAGGTCCTAAACCGGAGATTATTGCTAATGCCTATGTGGAACCAATTGGTGGAACTGTATCCCAAGCAATTGAAAACGCCGCAAGAAAAAATACTCCATACCTATCCTACCTTGCACCATTTAGTTATCAAGTAAACCGAGACGGAAGTTTACAAGCCCCACCACTCAATAATTTCAAAGCGATTGCTGATGCCAATAATGCCAATCTAATGATGGTTATTACAACCCTAGAGGAAGGTGCCTTTAGTGCGGAGCTCGGGCATATAGTTGTTACGGTTCAAGAAGTGCAAAACCGATTACTCGATAATATTGTGAACACGGCAAAAGAAGTTGGTTTTACCGATGTTCATTTTGACTTTGAATTTTTGCCACCTGAGGATCGAGATGCCTATAGTACCTTTTTAACCAAAGCAAAAGAGCGCTTGTCACAAGAAGGAATTCTCATGTCTACTGCCCTCGCACCTAAAGTTAGTGCTACACAAGAGGGGGCCTGGTATGAAGCCCATGACTATGGGGCACACGGTTCTGTAGCTGATTTTGTTGTGTTGATGACGTATGAGTGGGGCTATAGTGGCGGTCCAGCGATGGCAGTTTCACCAATTGACCAGGTTCGTCGAGTAGTAGACTATGCCTTAACCGAAATGCCACCAAGTAAAATTTTACTCGGCCAAAATCTATACGGATATGATTGGACACTACCATATGTTGAAGGAGGAGAGTATGCCCGTGCGGTAAGCCCGCAACAGGCGATAGCTCTTGCTCGTCAGTATAATGTTCCAATCCAATACGATACGACAGCGCAAGCACCATACTTTAACTATTGGGATGAAGAAGGAAAAGAACATGAAGTTTGGTTCGAGGATGCCCGCTCTATTCAAGCTAAGTTTGACATGATTAAGGAATTGGGACTTCGCGGAATTAGTTATTGGAAGCTCGGTCTTGCGTTTCCTCAGAACTGGTTATTGCTTCAAGATAATTTCACGATTACGAAGGCAGATTGAATAGATTCCATACAAAAATCCTCCAGTTTAAAAACTGGAGGATTTCTATTAAGCTTCTAATGTAGACGTATCGCCAGTAGGCAATCCTAACTCCCAAGATTTTAACAAGCGGCGCATGATTTTTCCGCTTCTTGTTTTCGGAATAGAATCACGTACTTCGATTTCACGTGGTGCCGCATGTGCACTTAATCCTGTTTTCACAAATACACGGATATCTTCTAATAATTCATCGGACTTCTCATAACCAGGATTCAACGTAATAAACGCTTTTATTATTTCACCACGCTGTGGATCTGGTTTTCCGATAACACCCGCTTCTGCTACAGCTGGATGTTCAATTAATTTACTTTCCACCTCAAACGGTCCGACACGCTCACCGGATGTGTTAATTACGTCATCTAAACGGCCTTGGAACCAGAAGTACCCATCTTCGTCGCGATAGGCACTATCACCAGATACATACCAGCCATTAATAAAATAGCTTTCATATTTACTTGGATTATTCCATACCGCACGCATCATGGATGGCCAACCTGCTTTAATGGCTAGGTTACCCATTTGATTTGGTGGAATTTCATTTCCTTCATTATCAACAATTGTTGCTTCAATTCCCGGAATTGGTTTACCCATGGAGCCAGGACGAATTTCTTCTGACGGAAGGTTTACAATTAATTGTGCACCAGTTTCTGTCATCCACCATGTATCATGAATGCGTAAGTTAAACGCTTTTAATCCCCATGTAACTACTTCTGGATTCAATGGTTCGCCAACACTCATGAGGTGACGAAGGGAAGAGAAATCGTACTTTTTCACAAGGTCTTCTCCAGCACTTACAAGCATACGTAACGCTGTTGGAGCAGTATACCAAACGGATACACTGTGTTTTTCTAACGTGCCATACCAATCCTCTGGCGTAAAGCGGCCACCACGAATCACATTCGTCACCCCGTGTAACCATGGAGCAAACACACCATAACTAGTACCCGTTACCCAGCCTGGATCAGCGGTACACCAATACACATCATCCGCTTTTAAATCAAGTACCCATTCCCCAGTAACATAATGCTGAATCATAGCATTATGAACATGGTAAACACCCTTTGGCTTCCCAGTTGAGCCAGATGTATAGTGGATTAACATCCCGTCCTCTAAATCGACCCATTCAATGTCAAATTTGTCACTTGCCGCTTCCATTTCCTCAAAGAAATCAATATATTTATCTGATTTTTCATGACGGTTTCCAACTAAAATGATTTTTTCTAAATCTGGTAGTTCATCTTGCGGAACGCGCTCTAACAAATCTGGCGTTGTAATCAATATTCTAGCAGAGCTATCTTGTAAACGATCGCGAACTGCTTGCTCCATAAATGCCTCAAATAAAGGTCCTGCAATAGCGCCGGTTTTTAATATTCCAAATAAACTCACATAGAATTCTGGACTTCTAGGCATAAACAGGAATACTCGGTCGCCCTTTTCGATGTCATATTTCTTAAGCACATTGGCAAATTGGTTACTTTGCTTACTAATATCCGAAAAGGTTAAGGATTCTTCTCTCCCTGGTGCGGAGTACAGTAGGGCAACTTTATCTTTCAAAGCGGGATTTTCTGCATGTCGGTCAATTGCTTCATAAGCAATATTTACTTTCCCTGTCTCATTCCAAGAAAAGTGTTTATGTACATCTTCCCATTGAAACGTTGCTCGTAGTTCTTTATAGTTCTGTAGATTATAACTTCCTTCTCTTGCTGGTATACGTTGCATATCCATCCTTATCACCTCGTCTGTAAAATTTGGAATCGGTTACATTTGATTAATTATGAAATATTTGAAATGTTTAATAGTATTTTAGAACATTTTGTGACTTTTTTAAAGTATTTATTACTAATTTGATAGAATTTTTATGCAATTAGTGCTAAATAACCAAAAACAGGTTGGGACATAACAAAAAAAAACAATGAAAAAACCGAACTATGCACCATTCAGCTCCGGAAATATACGGAGACTCCTGCGGGAGGATAGGCATAGGTGAGACCCCGCAGCTCGGAACGAGCGAGGAGGCTCACCAGCCGCCCGCGGAAAGCGAAGTATATTTCCGGAGCGTGGTATATGCACCCATAAACAGATAGTTCGGTTTTACTTTTTGATAAAATAGTTATGTCCCAGTCTCA
>NZ_LDUE01000015.1 GCF_001038485.1 Ornithinibacillus californiensis | reverse complement strand
TGTGACTGCTAAACTAGAGTAGACAGTTATTGCTAGATAAAAAGAAACACTTATTTACCCAAATATACCAATAAAATATAGGTACTTTCCATTGTAAAATGTTTATATCCTAAAACATACAACAGTGGAGGTAACAGAAGGTGGATAAGTGGGAAATGTATATGGAAATTAGTCAGTTAATCAAAAAGGGATTCAGTAAGACGAAGGTGGCAGACAAGCTAGGAATATCACGTTCAACAGTATATCGTTATCTAAAAAAGTCTCCTTCGGATATGTCTGAGTGGGTAGAGTCACTTCAGACGAGGAGTAAGAAATTAGATGCTTATAAAGAGCTGATATTATCTTGGTTAAGGGAACATCCAGATATGTCAGCTGCACAAGTAGAAGATTGGCTAAAAGAGAAATACGAAGATTTAAAAGTAGGTGAAAGTACAGTTCGATTATATGTTAGAGAGCTTCGAGAGGAATATAAAATAAAGAAGGAAACTTCACCACGAATATATGAGGCTATACCTGATTCACCTATGGGTGAACAAATACAAGTTGATTTTGGTCATACGAAACAGAAGGCAGTCGATAATAAGGAAGTAAAACTAAACTTTATAGCTTTTGTATTATCTAATTCTAGATATAAATATAAAGAATGGTTAGATAGGCCTTACACTACCCAAGATGTCATAAAAGCACATGAAAATGCATTTAGGTGGTTTGGGGGGATTCCAAGTGAATTAGTATACGACCAAGACAGTTTAATAGTCGTCAGTGAGAATGGTGGGGATTTAATATTAACGCAAGAGTTCCAACAATATAAAGAATCTAGGAATCTAACCCTTCGTGTTTGCCGCAAGGCTGATCCAGAGAGTAAAGGAAAAATCGAAAATGTAGTTGGTTTTATTAAACATAACTTCGCTAAACATCGGGTATTTCATAACATTGATTCTTGGAATGAACAGGGTTGGGAATGGCTCAATAGAACTGGAAACTATAAAGTTCATCATACAACAAAAAAGAGACCGGTCGAAGTGTTTTCCCTGGAAAGACAACACTTAAGACCAGTCACCAAAAATCTAGATATAAAATATAACTATGAAAATAGTATAACAAGATGTGTCCATAAGGACAATACTATTCGTTATTTATCTAATCGTTATTCTCTTCCGTTGGGGACGTTTGGCAAATATGAAACTCTCTGCATTAAGGAAACCGAAGAAAAGGCATTAATCATTTATAGCCCTGAAACAGGTGAAATCATCGCAAAGCATCATATCCCTGACGGGAAGGGATTATTGATTAAAGATAGGAAGCATAGCCGAGATAGGACAAAAGGTATCGATGCATTTATGAATACCGTTTCCCAGCAATTTAATGACAATGGGATAGCTTATGATTATCTACAAACAGTAAAAGAAAAGTACCCTCGATATATTAGGGATCAGCTCCAAATGATATTAAAAGAGACAAAAATAAATAACAGGGAAATTCTATCGGCAGCATTGAATGAGTGTATCAAAAGGAACCTTTATGGTGCAACAGATTTTAGCGATGTCGTTGCCTATATAAAACGACACCGACAAATAGAAGATACAGTGAATGATACCGATGAGAATGTAACACGAATAATAGGAGTTTCTGGATGGGTTGTAGAGACGGAGGCTCAAAAAAGGGAATTAGATGCCTATACTTCCATACTGGAGGGTGAACCAGTATGAGTCAGCTAAACCAATTACAAGAGTTGATGAAGACATTACGTTTAACGGAAACAGCAAATCACCTTCCTGCATTAATTAGAGAAGCTGAGCAAAAGGATTCCTCCTTTACTCAGTTCCTCTTAGATGTAGCAAAATATGAACAAACTCGCAGAGAAGAAAAGCAATTAGAAAAACGATTTAAATGGGCTACATTTCCCTTCCAAAAGACACTAGAAGAATTCAATTTAAAAGAACAGAAATCTTTAAGCAACAAACAATTGAATAGATTGAAAGATTTAACGTGGATAGAACAGTTGCACAATATCATTCTATTAGGACCACCAGGTAGTGGGAAAACTCATATATCAATCGGGTTAGGCATTGAAGCGTTAAACCAAGGTTACAAGGTTATCTTTACTACGATGGGAGATCTTGTCCACGTGCTGAAAACGGAGGAAATCACACGTAAATCGCAAACCAGAATGAAAAGAATAAGAGAAGCTGATTTAGTCATTATTGATGATTTGATGTTTATGGCGATGGATCAACAGGAAGCTAATATGTTTTTCCATTTGATCAATGATTTATATAATCAATCATCTATCATTTTAACATCAAATAAAGGCCCAAAAGAGTGGGGAGAATTATTAGGTGACCAAGCAATTACTACAGCTATATTAGATAGAATTTTACATCGAGTTGAAATCATTCATTTAAATGAAGATAGTTATCGAATGAAACATAGATCGACTATATTTGGGCAAGAAAGTGTTTCAAATTAATGAGCATAAATTGTGTCTTTTTACTTGACGGTCACAACCAGCCTTTTTTTCAGTAAATCTAAGATATTGCCCTAAGAAAATTAATCCAAAAAAAATCAGTCCTTGCTAGGGCTAATCCCAAAAGAAGAAGGCCTAGATTTCCTACGAGCATGCGTACGTGTCTTTTCTGTTTTTCCTCATTCAATCTCGTTGCCCCCTTTTAAGTTCTTCAATTAACCTGCTCCATTAGCAACTGCCCCATGTTTATACTCTTGCACTCAATAGCAAATTCACGCTTTTTATGCAAAACTAAAATAGAGCAATCAATCTTCTTCCAATACTTCCTCGAGTGAACCAAGTCGTTCTGATTCTTTAATAAGGTATATCCATCTATTATCTTGAAATATTTCTAGAATAGGATTGTAATCTAAGTTTGATAAATATTCCCAACTCACTTGTCTCAAGTTGTTTTGTTTACCGTACATATAGATTGGTACGTAATCATTTGCAGTAATTGTTCTTTTAATTAAATTCCATCCTTGTATTACTTCATATCCGTTTTCACATTCTGCACAACTTTCAATTGAAAGATAAGTATACTCTAGTCTTAGTAAAACCCCATCTATTTGAACATCATTCAATAAAACGATACTATTAGTAGAGTTTGCAATACCATTAGTAAAATTGTAAAGTCGATCTGATAATTTATTGCTCTCACTTTCAACTATTAGCAATTCTTGTTTTAGTACCTTGTTTTCATCTTCTAAGTTAGAAATTGTATTGATAAATTCTATGTCGCTATCCTTGGAGACTTTTGCATCAATCACTTTTTCATTATTAAATGTAATAATGATTATCAAAAATATTAGGAATCCAATAACGCTAAAGAGAATTTTATCTCTCAATTATCTAACCTCCTATTAAAGCCGTTTCCATACAATCTACCCTTATTCAACTCTGCTGCCCTGTTAGCTTACTAGCTTCTATTTAAATACTAACACAATATTCTAAAAATAACGTCAATATTCTCAGAAACAGAAAAAGGTAACCCAATTGGATCACCTTGTTAAACGTCGCACCCTATAATTTAATAATACCTCAAAAGGAGTAGTTTGTAATTTCACTTTTTCCTCGAGTTATGTTTTCCTTCGTTACCCCTTTTAAAATTTCCTGTTATCTTGGCTATTATTAATAGTAATTTCTTTTCATTTGTAGCAATTGTTTACCTACAACTATTTATTTCTTAACTCATATTCTTCCATTATCTTATTTGAAAGCTCTACTGCTTCTTCTCTATTTAACGCAGGAGCAGTAATCATCATTTGTACACTATCCGACCATAAGACCTGTTCATCTTCTGGATAGACCAAGATGGTAAACTGAGTAAGATTTTTATTGGTATAAACTAACCCATAGTTATGTATACTCGGCACATAATTTCCTTCTTCATCAATACTCCCAAAAGAACTTAAAACACCACTCCTATGTTCAGCCGAAGCCCATAAGTGTAATCATTTTTCTTTTCCTTTTACAACAGGAAGGCTATTCCCTTCCATTTGCACCGTACCTTTAAATTCTTTCTTCCCAAATAGATGATTTCGTAGTTTACCATCAATATGAATTTTTACATTCTCCAAAAACTCTTCGTTCTCCAATTTATAAAATACACCATCTAATGTTTTTGTATAATGTTTTGGATAGAAATTCCACCCGACTAAAATAACCGTTAATATTATCACAAAGACTACTATTTTCTTCCCCATCTTACTTCTACCTGCCCCTTCGTACAATAAGTTCTACAAAAATAGCGTTAATCCTTCTTGAATTAACGCACCCGTTAGCACAATAAGTTTTATTTACTTAGTCTCTTTTTTTTGCCGTCTTTGTCCCGCACAGAAACGATATGAACAACCAAATAGATTAAACCAATAACCAATGGAATAAATGGAAAATAATAAACAGACATTTTCATGAATGCTAATGGTTTTTCTGGATGAGTTAGTTCCGCATACATTATAATAACTCGAACAATAAAAAATAATAACATTGATGTTGATATATAAATTGCTGAAATAACATTATTCATCAATTACCCCCCCTTATTTGTAGCTATAATTAAAAACTGAATTTGAAGATTCATCTTAAAAGGGAATTACAGATAATCCCTATGGTAAGAGCACCTGAGTAATCAAAAGTACTTTATCATCATAAAAAAAGAATTGATAAAGATCTTCATCATCCCAAGAACTCATAAATTCTTCCGCAGATCGATTAGATAATTGTGCAGAGTCTATTACATAAAAAAAGGTGTTTTTATCTACCTCTATTTCTGCCATTTCCTCTTCTTCATTTACTACTTCTCCGCCATTTGGCGCATCATCTCTACGTTCCCAACTTGCAAAATCAACTATGAAGGTATAAGAAGAATTATATTCTTGGATTTCTTTAATATATGCCTGCTTATATTGTTCAGGGATATAACTTTCTGAAATTTCATTCAGAATACTTATAATCATTCCTTGTCTTGCTATTGCATTAGATAGTACTTTTTGTTGATTGTTTTGTTCTTCTATTACCATTTCTAGTTCTGTGATGGCCTTTTCTTTTACATCTATTTGTGTTTTATAATTGACTATCTCTTTGTTAAGAAACTCGATATCATTTTTCAGTTTATCTTGATCCTCATTTAATCCAGTACTCGAGGTTCCTTTTGTACACGCTGCCAATAAAAACAAAGCTAATACTATGAATAATAATTTCTTTACGATAAAATCTCCCCCTTAAACAAGTTTCTTTATTACTATCAAACTCTAGATAGTACTATTCAAAAGTGTAGCAACGGAATGAAAGATTAAAAGTTTATTCGATAGATAAAATTGATTGTTCCTTGATCTCACCATTTGGTAATAAAATATATTCGTATATTTTATTATCTGCTTCATTCAGGTAGACCGCGCTCCAGTTTTTCACCAGATTACTATCATCCCAAGTTATAAACACCTGCATTTTGATTAAACCCTGTTGCATTCCTTCTAAATTTGTAAAGTCGTAATCTACAACGGTTTGATATTCTTTAGTAGTACCAATATCATATTGCCATAGGGTACTACCGTCATAAGAGGAATTAGTCACATGATAATTTTCGCCCATAATAACTTCTACTTCCTCTGTTGACATACCAATTTTGACTTCGAACTTTAGAAGTTCCAATACTTGATTAACGCTTAATGAATTATCGGTTTGTTCCATTGTGTTAAATAGACTAGGTAGAAATAAAATTATAGCTAGAGTAAGTACAGCTAGTGTAGAGGTGAGATATTTAATTGGATATTTAGGTTTCATTTCACTATGTCTAATTTTGTTCAAAGTTATTTGTTTTTGATTCTCAGAACGTGGTGTATTTCTTAATTCTTTAAAATCTATTTCTTTTAAAAAATTATCCAATATAATCTCCCTCCTTATTATGTAATTCTTCTCTAAGTTGTTTCACTGCCCGAAAAGTTGTAGATTTCACTTTGGCGATAGAACAATTTAGAATTGCAGCTGTTTCTTCTATTGAGAATTCTTGTATATACCTCAATATGATTACATCTTGATAATTCTTTTTTAGTTTCTTAATTGTTTTATATAATTCTTGAACACTTTCATTATCAAACAAAATGTCGTCAGGGGTAACTGAATCTGTTGGATGGTTGAAGGGTAACATAGGAGTAAATTGTACTAGTCTTTTCCTTCTGAAATAATCATACGTAACATTTCTAGCTATCGATATGATCCAAGTATAATAATTTGCCTCACCTCTGAAGCGTCCCAGTGAATTCTTTACTTTCAAAAAGGTATCATGGGTAAGATCCTCAGCAACATCTCGGTTTCTTACCATTAAATATATATAATTGTGGACTCTATCGCTGTATTCTAAATACAATTCTTCCCAATCCAACTCATCCCCCCCTTTTTATTATTAGTCGAAAATGGAACATGAAAAGTTTCGTTATTTATATAAAAAATTAAACTTCCAAGTATTAGGAAGTTTAATTTCGTCATATAGTCTTCTTCAATTTAAGCAACCGTTCAACATTTATAGATATTGAATACTATTTCTTTTCTATTTCTCTATTCAATTCGAAAATCTATCATCTTCCTCATTTTGTTTAGCGAAGCCAAGTCGGTAAAATATCTTTCCGCTTCTTAATAAATATAATCCAAGCAGCAAATTAATTATTGTTGAAACGAGATTCTGAACGATAAACATCACCTGATTGCTCGTGTTTACTGTATTGGCAGATGAAACAAATAGCACATTGGATATAATTTGAAATGCTTTGGGAATGGCGATAATGATTAGAACCAATCCAGCAATTTTCATAAATAGTATAAAAAGAACGCCAATATTATTATCACTTTCGCCATCTGAATCGCTATAAGCCCATTCAACCATGGCATTTCCACCCTTTAACAAGGAAAATCCGATTGCAAAAAGCAAAATAGGATATATCACTTGAAAGATGAGAGAAAAACGAAAATAAGTTAGGTCAGTTCCTCTCATCAATTCTGGCTGATTATAAACAGAGTAAAATTGAGAAATAACTGGAACTAGCTGGGTTAAACTCCAGATGATTGTTAGTACACCGATAATCTTCAAACTAGCATGAAAGAATGATTTTGGTTGAAGCACTAGATTACCCCCTTATTATTTAGGTCAGCCTGTAAAGTAGGGCTGAAATTCCTGACTTAATGAAACACTTTTTTGTTTGCGGTTAGGTGTTGCCTCGTAACACCATAATTGTCCGACTTCATTTTTCCTTGTTTTGCTCTTGCACCCTTTAACTAAACAAGCACAAAAATAAATCTACACACCTAATCTTTAATATTTAGCATCTTGTAAAGAGTAAAGAACACAGTAGAAAAACCGATTCCCAAAAGAACACTTCCAATTACTAGAAAAACAGTTGTGTTTGTTTTAACTTTCGATTCGTAATCCGACGGGGAGTAATCATATTGTGCTAGCCAACCATCTGCTAAGCTAGCTCCAATATCTTTACAAAAATAGATTAATACTAGCCCCACTACTCCTAGTAACGAACCTAATATCATTAACCATTTTAAATTATCTATTCTCATATTCTCCCCCTCGTTGATATACTTCTTGTTAATCTAAACTGCCCCATTAGTAAATAATTCGACAAAAAAAGCGTTAATCCTTCTTGAATTAACGCACCCTTTAGCTTAATACATGTTCCCGAAAGCTATCATTACTATACTCCACATTATAAGAGTAAAAGATATTGTGAGCCATACTGTATTGACGGTAGTTTGCTCTTCGTTCTTTACCCTTTTCAAAATTGATACTAAATTTAAACAAAATATAACGCACAAGATTGGCATTAAATAAATGCCTATGAATGCAAATGCACTTATAATATATTCCACGCTTTTCCCCCTTTTATCTTTTAATCATGTATTGTACTGCTCCTAAACTGAGCACAATATTAACAGGAATAATCATTTATGATGATTCCTGTTGTTTAACTATTGCACCCTTTAGCTTAAAATGAACCTTCTAAAGTCTTAACAAATTTATTAACGAGTTCTCCAGATACATTTCTACCTTCTCCCTGAAAAAACATTTTATCTTGATAAACTACAATTACTGAACTTGGATAATGTCCCTTTAAGGCTATGCGTATACCAAGTAAAGATTCATCATTTGATGGTAGAGATTCTTCTAAAGAACCATTAAGTTGTTGAAGAAGAGGAATTATTTTCTTCATGTTATCACTTTCATTTATTTTTATAATCGTATCATCTTCAATTCCAACTAATTCTAAGTATTCAATTTCGGAGGCATTAAGTAAATCTTCGCTAATTAACATATTCTTTTCATTACCATCAACAGTAAAAAGAAATAAATAGATAGTAATTATTACTAATGTTAATACGATTAAAATTTGTTTCTTCTTAGTCAATTTTGACCACCTCTTATTAAACTCTTATTTCGTTATAGCACCAGAAAGTTAAAGAAACTATGGTTTCTCTTTAAAGGCAATTACTATGAACACTATACCGATTATTATAAATAACAAAGTAAAAATGTTATCAAAAAATGAAACATCTGGATTAGTCTGCCATGAACCCGTGTTTGTCTGAGCAAGCCAATATACATAAGAACTTAAACGTTCAATTGAATAAATTAAACCACTTGTCAAAATGAATAAAGAACCTAAAATTAAACTTGTATTTTTACTCATACCTTCTCCCCCTTTTAGTAACCCTGCCCAAACAGCACAAGAATCGCATCATTTGGTTATTCTAGAAACGAACCCATTAGTTTAATAAAGTTGATTTAAAAGAATTCCTTCTATACCTACATTTGGAATATTCGTCGACTATCCAAAAAATAAATGCGGAAATTGTTCCTGCAATAACAAACAAATCAGTATCTGCTCCGATTATTTTTAACTCAATATTGGATGGAAGTAAGACTCCAAAAACCATTCCAAATAACATGTAAATTACTAAAGCCAATAGCATCCTTTTCATACCTATAAACCGTTTAGTAATGAATTCAGATAAAATTGTAATTGGTATCCCGTATATTAGGATAATGGGAGTAAACCACATAAATAAACCAAAAATAGCTGGTAAAAAGTTAAAGAAAATATTCCCCTCATAGTACAGGTTCATAAAGATTGTCATAAATAGTGTTGAAAAAAAACTCGCTACTAAAGCCCTAATCACCTTTTCATATAACACATCAATCACCTCTATTTATAAAATTTACTACTCCACAAACAGTTGAATAAAATCTTTTACTGTTCTAATAGAATTTCTCCATCCTTAGTTATCCCTCTGGCAATAAATCCTCTTGACCATAATCCCCCATCATTTTCTTGAAATTTTTTCTCATTGTTTGTATATATCTTATAAAAAAAGCGTGTCCCATTTTTTTCAAATATCTCAGCATCAAAATATCCTGAATCATCATTACCTACTTCTACTTCTACTATTTCAGGATTATGAATACGCCCAAAATTTACATGGATATCTTCCTTATCATCACTAAACAACATATTAGAATAATATGATTCAAAATGTTTTGGGTGGTTATTATGAACCCAACTTCTTTCCCCAAGAAACTTATATCCATTCTTTGAATTACCTTGATAAAAAGCTATATTGAGAACGTCTACAAACTTCTCTACTTTCTCATGTTGAGTAACTTCCGTATCAAATGTATAGAAAACCAAGTACATAGAATCGCTATACTTTATTTCTTTAACAATTTCATTTACGTCAATATCCATTTCCTTCTCTAATACTTCTTCACTTATCTTTTTAGGATCACACCCAGCTAAAAAGACAAAAAGTAATATAGAAGTAATTATAAGTAGTAGCCGATACAAATTAACACTCCTTTAAATACTCCATTCTATATAGGAATCATTATTATTACAGATAGTGTAAGTAACGCACCCGTTAGTGAAAAACTTCTTTAGGAACATCCCAGAGGAAATAGTTTTTGGAAAATAACCTTGTTCCTACTGTTACATTCATTCCATCTTTCATAAATAAAAAGCCCGAGCCCATTTGTTCTTTAAACTGCCACTCATTTTCTTTCATAAATTCTTTAATTACTCTTTCTTGGGAACCACTTTCATTCTTTGAAACGTACCTAATTCCGTGAGAAGTATCGGTAACTTTAATGTAATCATTGCTTGTGAACTCTAATTTAGTTATAGATGCAATAATCTCAGTTGTATTTTCTTCTTGAAACAAGGCACTTCCAAATCTAATTCCTATAAATCCAATAGCGACTATCAATACCAATGAGATAACAACTAAAAACTTTTTCAAGAAATCACCGCCTTGTTAATCAAAACTTTTAATTACATCTTATTTAACTAAATTGCCCCGTTTGTTGGGGAACAAAATATTCAAAATCTTTAATCACATCTTAACACAAAATGCTATCTACCCTAGATACTTTTTAAATGATTCAAATATCACATACCATTTTTAGAACATACATTCTTGTTTTTGTGTGATGAATAAGGTATGTTATTAATAGAGAGAAAGTTTGGAAGAGTGGTGTAATTGGATGAAATCTACTTTGTATGAGGAAGCGATTTACCAGGAGTTGGCTAGGGACGTTAGCCGCCGCTTTGGCTTTGAGATTGTTTCTATGGAGCCAATTAAGCGAGGGTGGTTAAATTTGAAATGGAAAATTAATACATCCAGTGGTACATATTTGCTTAAGCAATATAACAAAGAGCGGTTACAAAAATATACTACCCAAGAATTACAGGATGCTTTTTCGCAGCAAAATCGTCTCGCTAGTGTTGGCATCCCTTGTCCTAGGATTCTGTCTGATGGGAGAGAAGTTTTCTGTCAGTCACCAGGCGAGGAACGGTATGTCGTGATGGAATTTTGCGATGGGGAAATTATTATACCTGGGAAATTTTCTGAGGAGCAAATGTATGAGTTAGGTTATTATACTGGAAAGATTCATGCAGTATTAAATGAGGGGAATGCCAATTCTAAACTGATCCCTGCGTTTATTCCGCCGAGTAAAGAAGAACGGACTGCTTACTGGAAGTCTGTTCGTGAGGAAGTATATCAATCTAACAAAATGGATGTTTTACCTATTATTGAAAAGCAGCTAGAGCTGATGGAGGTTATTGATTTCAATCAATTACCATTAAATCGTGTTGGCTGGGCGCATCGGGATTTATGGAATGATAATCTATTATTTCAGGGAAATCAGCTTTCTGCTATTCTGGACTTTGACCGGATGAAATATGATCATCTTCCATTAGATGTTGCACGGGCAATTATCTCCGGTGCTTTAGATGGTAATTCGTTTAACCTGCGAAGTGTACAAGCCCTTCTAGCGGGGTACGGAGTTTACCAGGTGGTGGAAGAGAGATACCTTACGAATGCACTGACATTTTTATGGTATTTGGAGAGTGAGTGGTGGCTCGATGCAAACATGTATGAGCGGAAAGGACCGCCGAAACGATTTGTTCATGAGATGGTTTGGCTGTCGGAGCATCTATTAGATTTAGACAATATTTTAGGAGGAATATAATGCAGAAGAAAGATAACTTACAAGAATACGATAATCCCAGTCTATATGACTTTGAAAATGATGGCTATACGGCAGATGTTTCGTTTTTATTGAATTGGGCTGAGGGGTTGGATGGGACTATAGTTGATTTAGCCTGTGGAACTGGAAGGGCCTCGATCCCGTTGGCTGAGAAGGGGCATAACCTGATTGGCGTTGATATTCATACAGGCATGCTGGATGAAGCGAGGAAGAAGTCTGGTAACCTACCAATAAAATGGTTGGAACAGGACTGTACTCGATTATATTTAGATACTCAGAGCCCGTTCATCTATATGGTTGGGAATTCGTTTCAGCACTTTCTATCGAATGACGATCAAGATGCCATGTTAACATCGGTTCATAACCATTTGCTAGAGGATGGTGTATTTATTTTTAATACGAGATTCCCCAGCCGAGAAGAACTTCTACAACCAGAAACAGAGGAGTTTTGGCGTAGTTACGTAGATCCAGATACCAGGCAAAACATAGATGTTTATACGATAAGTAAGTATGATTCTCTACAACAAATCCAACATTATACAACAATTCGGAGAGCCAGTGATGGTATGGAGTCTATTACCAATATTAGTTTGCGTTATGTTTACCCAAAAGAATTAGAACGTTTAGCAAAAGCAAATGGATTTCGCATCCTTCACTTATATAAGGATTGGAATAGGAGTCCGCTTACAGAAGATAGTTATGAAATGATTTGTGTGTTGCAAAAGGTGAAATAGACAATTTGCATTTCCCGGGAAATATCGACAAAAGAATACGTTTTATGTCGAATACTTGTAGAGAGGGACGTGATATTCATGTATAAATTTTTTCAATATAACTGGCAGGTTCGTGATGAATGGTTAGAGTGGTGTAAGTATATTCCTGAAGAAGAGTTATCGAAAGAACGCATCGGAGGCATGGGAAATATACTCCATACACTTTTACATATTATTGATGTGGAATATTCATGGGTACGTGCGATGCAGGGAGAAAGTGATGTGACCTTGGATTTTGACCAGTTCACTACAATAGGTGAGGTTCAATTGCTTTCGCTACAGTATCGAGAAGAGATTGATCATTTTCTTAAGAATAGCGATGCTTTCAATCCGGATGAACCTGTAACCGCCTCCTGGTTAGAAGCTGATTTTATGAAGGACGAAATCATTCACCATATTATTGCTCATGAGATTCATCACATGGGGCAACTGTCCGTATGGGCAAGGGAAATTGGCGTGAGGCCTGTTTCGGCGAACGTGGTATTTCGGGGATTGTTCTAGGGGAGGGATAACCTTGATTTTCAAGACTAGTGATGGTGTGGAATTATTTATAGAAATGCAGGGTTCGGGAATACCATGTATTTACCTACATGGCGGTCCTGGTTATTGGAGCAAATCATTTCAGCACTTTGCAGGTGAACGGTTGGAAGATAATTTACAAATGGTATATCTCGACCAAAGGGGTTGTGGTCGTTCTAATCTTGCTGAAAACGGTGATTACTCGTTAGAACGTTTGCTTTTAGACATCGAAGAAATTCGGATTCATCTTGGGATTGATGAGTGGTATGTACTGGGGCATTCCTTCGGTGGGCTGCTTGCAGTTAATTATGCGAGGATGTTTTCTGAAAGGGTAAAGGGATTGATTTTATCAAATGCAACCTTATATATGCCAAATTCATTTGCCCACCAGATTACGAAAGGTAGGGAATTTCTTGGATTAGATCAGATTGAAACTTCCAAGACTGATGTTCCTGAACTAATACATACATTTTTCACTACGGCACAGCAGCTCATAGAACGTGACCTGTTTTTCAAGTTACAATATCAATCTCTAGCGGATAAGGAAAAAGTAGACCGTATAGATCAGGATTTAGCCGCACGACCTGATTTTCAGCAGGCGGTCTTTTCTGCGGAAGAGTACTTTTAGGACTTTCGTAAAATCACCAGTGCTATATCAACACCAGTGCTAGTATTGTCCGGGAAATATGACTATGCTATTGGGCAGCAACATCAGGAGGGATTTAAGTTTCCCAATATATCTTTTAAGGAGTTTGGAAGTGGACATCATCCGTATGTGGATTGTCCTGTTGAATTTAAGGAAGCAATTTTTCATTTCATATGCGCCAAATGAAAAGAAGATTTGCCATGATAAAACGGCAAATCTTCTTTTAATTTTACTGCATTTGTACTTTATGCAAATTCGCAAACACACCATTTCTTCTGATTAGCTCATCATGGCTGCCTTCTTCTTCGATTCCTTTTTTCGTCACGACCATGATTCGGTCAGCATTTCGGATTGTTGCGAGTCGATGGGCAATAATAAGTGTCGTACGGTTTTTCGCCAGCTCATTTAACGCTTGCTGAATTATCATTTCTGTTTCTGTATCTAACGCAGATGTCGCTTCATCCAAGATCAGGATTGGTGGGTTTTTCAGGAACATACGCGCAATCGCGATTCGTTGCTTTTGCCCGCCGGAAAGTTTCAGTCCACGCTCCCCAACCTGTGTTTCATACCCATCAGGTAATTCATTAATAAATTCTTCTAGATGTGCTCTTCTTGCTGCTTCACGGATCTCCGCTTCAGTAGCACCAAGCTTACCATACGCGATATTTTCACGTAACGTCCCCGTAAATAGGAATACATCCTGCTGCACAATTCCAATATGCTCCCGTAGTGAACGCTTCGTCATATCTCGAATATCAATGCCATCGATCGTAATTTGTCCGCTATCCACATCATAGAATCGTGGAATTAGTGAAGAGATCGTTGTTTTCCCAGCCCCAGATGGGCCAACAAATGCAACCGTCTCGCCAGCGTTAATATTAAAACTCATTGCTTTCACTACCGGCCCTTGTGTTTTTTCATAGCCGAATGTCACCTTATGGAAGGAGATAAAGCCTTGTAAATCTTTTACTGGTTTTGCACTCTTTCTATCTTGCACATCCGGCTCGGTATCGAGAATATCGACAAACCGTTTAAACCCGGCCATTCCTTTTGGATACATTTCTAGTAACGCACTAATTTTATTAATTGGATTGAACAATACGTTCGTAAATAGGATGAAACTTACTAGCTCTCCAGTCGACATCCGATTGTTGAATGTTAGCCATGCGCCGTACACAAGTACAACGAGTACGATTAGGCGCATCATCATGTAAATGTTCGAGTGTACAAACGCCATCACCTTATAGGCGCTAACTTTTGCTTTTCTAAAATTGTAATTGTCTTTGGTAAAACGTTTCATTTCATAATCTTCATTGGTAAATGATTGAACAACACGCACACCGGATACCGAATCCTCTACCCGACCATTTACCTCAGCAATTTCTTCGTACATCGATTTCCATGCTTGATTCATTTTGATATTACTGTATGTAATTAACCAAATAAGAATTGGAACGATAATCAAGATGATCACGGATAAATGGAAATTAATATTGAACATCAGTGTAAATGCACCAACGAAAGTCATGAATGCAATAAATAAATCCTCTGGTCCATGGTGGGCAAACTCCCCAATATCAAATAGATCATTGGTGATTCTACTCATAACATGACCTGTTTTCGTATTATCAAAAAAGCGGAAGGACTGTCTTTGCACATGTTGAAACAAGTCCTGACGCATATCCGTTTCAATATTTACCCCTAGCTTATGTCCCCAATACGTAACGACATATTGCATAAAGGTACTTAATAAGTACACGGCCAATAACGAAACACTCACTAGTATAATGAGATTCCAGTTTTCTGATGTGACAAGTAATTTATCTATAAACTGCTGTACGGCGATAGGAAAAGCAAGCTCCAATATAGCTACAAAAACAGCACATGTAAAGTCAATAATAAAAAGCCTTTTATGAGGCTTATAGTACGAGAAAAAACGCCTTAACATAAGTTGCACTTCCTTCTGAAAAAAATAAAACGCCCTAGCATCATCGTTTCTCAAATCTATCTCTTTTTATACTATACATTTTTGTTTTCAGAAAGGAAAATTTTTAGGTTTATAATCTTTTGTTATTTTTTTAAGGATTGCTTGTCAAGTTTGTCCTCTTCTCCGCATACATATTAGGGAATAGAAATCAGCTAGTAGGAGGGGATTCTCATTAGACTGCACATGAATATGGCAACTTGGCTTTGCTATGCTGTTGGTTATGTCTTTATCACTTCAGGGATTATGAAACTAGTTATGCCTAACTTCATCAACAATTTCATTAATCTTGGTCTGCCATCTCCAGGAACAACGCTATTTTTGGTGGCAATTGTTGAAATCGGTTGTGGAGCATTAATTGCAGGTAGTATGTATGTTAGAAAAGCAACGATTCCTTTATTGGTCATTATGGCAGGCGCGATTTTTTATGATAAGCTACCGATTCTTATGGAAGAAGGTTTACTTTCGTTTGCATTCAAAGCTCGTCTTGATATTGTAATGATTATTTTATTACTGTTATTGTACAAACACGTACCTGGCAAAAAGTTTTAAACATTAGTTATTCACAGGAGAATTGTTTGAATTTTATCGGTTATCCACATTTTTGTCCACATATGCACAAATGTTCGCACCTATTTTGTGCTTTCGATTAATTTCGACACAAAATATAGATATCCTTCTGATTTATATACACAATTTGTGAATAACTTTTCGCAAATGGGGATAAGTTGTGAGTCTTTATACATTCCTACTATTTACTTAGCTGTGAATAAACCGGCATCTGGAATTTTCCTGATGCCGGTTTTACATTAACGTTGCTCATCTAACACCAACGTTGTATTCACTTTTTTTCCATCTCGATAATAGGTCATGCTTATCTCATCACCGATATCTTTTTCTTGGTAAAGGATTTTTCGCAAATCAATCATGTTCATGATTTGTTTTCCATCCAAGTGAGTAATAACATCCAACCGTTCTAACCCTGCAAGGTCTGCTGGCGATCTTGGCTCCACACTCCAAACGTAAACGCCACCTTCAACATCCTTAGGCAAGCTTAACGTCTCTTCCCACTCTAGCCTTGGTATTTCTTCTAGCGAGTAAATCTCCACCCCAATATATGGCCTTCTGACCGTGCCTGTTTTCTCTAGCTCATCAATAATCGGCCACGCCGTATCAATAGGAATTGAAAATCCAATTCCCTCTACCGCTTCCTGATTTATTTTCATCGAGTTAATCCCAATTAGCTGTGCATCCATATTAATGAGCGCACCACCGCTATTCCCAGGATTGATAGCCGCATCGGTCTGAATCACCTCTGCCTGCCAATCGGCACGGCCGTCTAAATTAAAGTCCTGGGGAATCGTGCGCTGCGTCCCACTAATTATCCCTTGCGTCACCGAGCCCGAGAACATATGCCCCAACGGATTTCCAATTGCTATAACCGGTTCACCAACCTTTAAATTTTCCGTAGTACCCAACTCAATTGTACGGTCAATCGCATCTCCATCAATCCGTAGTACGGCTAGGTCAGAAAACAGATCCTTACCTAAAAGCGTTGCCTCTATCACCGTATCATCATTGAGCAGAACCTCAATTTCATCTGCGCCTTCTATCACGTGGTGGTTGGTCACGACGTAAGCATATTGCGCGTCTTTCTTATAAATCACACCAGACCCAGTTCCAGCTTCACTTTCCTGCTGCTGCTCCCAAAAGTCAGCTTTATGCTCAATGTTAGTGATTCCAACTACCGTCGGAGATACAACATTAACAACCTCGGTAATTCTTGTAGAAACATCGAGAGATACAATTTGTTGTTCGGCATTATGGCTGGTTGATTTTTCCGATTGGTTATTCGTCTGTGTACTCATCTCTTGTATTCTCGGAAAAAACACTGCCATAAGCGCCACTCCAATGACCACACCTAGTAATATAGACAGCCAACTGTTACCCTTTTTCCGATTCGGATTTGGGGGGTAATTTTGATTGTAGTAACCCATATAATTGCTCCTTTATGATGCATTTATCAACATCATTTATTATGTTCTGTTTAGTTGGGATTAAACATTTTGCAAATATGTGGAAATTATAATAGAATATACAAAAAATTAGAAAGGATGTGGAACATGGAATATAAAGCAAGAACCGTTCCATTGGAATTGCAATTGTTTGAGGTCCTACATATGCGAACAGATTTAGGGGAAAAAGAGATGCAAAACTATTTTAATTTGAAAAAAGGCTATGAGGGAGAACTGCGATTTGATAGTTTTACAAACGAACTAACCTTAGATTGCCTCATACTAAATGACCTTCTGCTAAAGGCAGGCAACAACACTTTCCAGATTGACACCTTACTCATCGCCGATACCATTTATATTTATGAAGTAAAAAATTTCGAGGGTGACTTCTATTACAAGGACGACCGACTCTTAAGCCAGTCTAACTACGAAGTCAGCAACCCGCTTACGCAATTATCTCGTGCCGAATCCCTCTTAAGACAACTACTCCAAAGTATAGGAATAACTACTTCCATTAACTCCTCCGTCGTGTTTGTCAACCCAGCGTTCACCCTTTACCAAGCCCCCATCGATAAGCCCATTATTTACCCAACCCAACTAAACCGCTACATGAAGCAATTGAATAGTGTTCCCTCAAGGATCGGGAAGAAGCATAAAGCGTTAGCAGACAAACTGATTTCCATGCATCTAACCGAGTCACCTTATCAGCAGCTGCCAGAGTATGAGTATGGGGAGTTGCGGAAGGGGGTTGTTTGTCGCGGGTGCGGGGCTTTTATAGATACCGTGGTCGGGTTGTACTGTATTTGTAGGAGATGTGAAACGAAAGAAGCTATCCGAGAGGCAATTTTACGGACGGTACAAGAATTTAAATTATTATTTCCTAATGAATTAATTACAACTAGCGCAATTTACGATTGGTGTGGACAATTAATTCAAAAACAACGGATAAAGCGAATTCTGGAGAGGCACTTTAAGCATATCAGTAATAATAGATGGTCTTATTTTGAGTAGAATGAGTAGTTTAAAGGTGATGAGCACTGTATCATCACCTTTTTTGCTTGTTTTTCTTTCACTTTGATGATGAGCGCTCTTCTCATCATCACTTTGGCTGGATTTTCATTAATTTTGATGATGAGCGCTCTTCTCATCATCACTTTGGCAGGATTTTCATTAATTTTGATGATGAGCGCCCTTCTCATCATCACTTCGGCTGGCTTTCCCATAAAATTTGATGATGAGCGCCTTCCTCATCATCACTATAGCAACATTTTTCACTAATTTTAATGGTGAAAGCCACCCATCCCCCCAAAAACAAAAAAAAACGACCCCAAAACCCCAGGTCGCTCTCCACCAAACCCTACCCAACCTCATACATCGCTGTAGCCGTGGCTGGATCGGTATCATACAAATCTACTTCTATCCCGCGCTCGGTCAAAATGTTCCCTACGGACATGCGAGCAAGGTCTTTCATGTTGTTGTCTTTACTTAAGTGTGCGAGGTAAATCCGCTTCGTATTGTTATCGATAATATCGGTTAAAGCCAATCCGCAGTCTTCATTAGAGACGTGGCCGGAGTCGCCTAGGATTCGGCGTTTGACGCTCCATGGATAGCGGCCCATGCGGAGCATGCCGACATCGTGATTAGATTCGAAAACGTAGGCATCCGCACCTTCGACGGTTTTCTTAATCTTCTCAGAAACGTAGCCGAGGTCGGTGACCAATGCAACTTTCTTTCCACCATTACGGAACACGTAAAACATGGGCTCAGCAGCGTCATGGGATACCCCAAATGATTCTACATCGATGTCGCCGAATGTTTTTACTTCTTCCATATTAAATACGAATTTCTGATCTAATGAAAGCTTACCAAGTGAGCCATCCATGGCTTTCCAGGTTTTTTCATTTGCATAGATTGGTAGATTATATTTTCGAGCTAGTATCCCTAGTCCCTTGATATGGTCACTATGTTCATGGGTTACTAGAATGCCGTCTAATCCTTCAGGGGAAACGTGGACTTCGCTAAAGAGCTTGTCCATCTGTTTCCCGCTAAGACCGGCATCTACTAATAATTTGTTCTTATCTGATTCTATATAAAAAGCGTTTCCCGTACTCCCTGATGCTAGGACGCTAAATCGTAATGTCATTGCTGGTTCACTCCGATTACTGAAGTTTGCTAGTGATTGTGTCTAGCATTTTCTTTTTAAATTCTTCTTTCCCTTTGATCGCTCTTACGTTATCTATGCTGGAGTATAGTACAATATTGACGAAATCATCATTTACTGGAATAACTTTTTGCTCATAAGCATTAACTAAGCGGTTGTGGCTGTCATTAATTCGTATTTTCCAAGTTGGCACGAGTACTTGACGACCACTATCTAAAGGAAGAAATGTATGGTAACCTATTTCAACTTCGGTTACTTCATCCTTGGCGAACAATAAGTTACTATCATATAGTATTCGAATGGCTGATAAAGGTTTTATCAGTGTCTTCTCCTCATTAGAGGCTTCTACTTCGCCTAAATACGATTGTGTGTAAGCAACTATCTCATTGTTTGCATTTAGATAGGCGATAATGACACCATTCTGATTATAATACACTGGTCTTTCATTCTTTTTTTGGAAAAATACAATGATGTTTCGGTCCTGGTCCCAGTGATCAAAGCTATACTCATTCCCTAAGTATACCGCACTGGTGACTAGTTGTGCTATAGCCTCAGAGGTAGCATTTTCTGGAATAGCAACTGCCTCTTCTAACAGTGCAATAATAAAATTACGGTTCACTACTTCAATTTCTTGATTGTCTCTTTCTTTAATATCCTCAATCTCTTCTTCACTAAAGATTTTCTGTTGTGTCGTAATTAATGGTTCTTCCGGTAGAGATTCTGGTAATTTTTCAGGAATAATGATTTCTTCTTGTTTTAAGAAATCTTGTTCCTGTTCATTTGCAATGCTCTCTAAAAGGCTTAGATCTTCTTGTTTCTGAATAACTAACACCAAGAGGTAAATATCAAGAAGTAAGAAGGAAAGGATAAATAACGTTTTTATTTGTCCCCACTGCATCCTAACTCACTTCCTCTCTGTGTATGTCATCTTCTAATAAAACTTGCTGCCAAATATCATTTACTTTGATATACCATGTTGGTGTTAACGATATATAAGCATTTTGGTCAGCTGGTACATGATAACTTAAACGATAGCCGACACGAATATCTTGAATTTCACTAATGTTATATAACGAATTCGTATTCTTTAAATGATTAATTACATCCAATCCAGTTTCTAATACATAGTTCTCTGAAGCGGTAGTATATATTTTATAGATTGGTTGTCTATGTTCTGCAAGCTCATTATTAACAAGACGCTGCTCAATAGTAGCTAAATTATCTGGGTTGAATACCGGATATCCTTTATAATGCATCTGGTAGGTGATCAAATTATTCATTCTGTTAACGTCTTCTAAATGATAATCATGTAGCCAGCCTTTATATCCGTTAATCTCAGCAATACCTTTATCTAGTAACTCGATGGTATTCATCGGATCGACAAACATTTCTTCTTGGGGATCTATGAACTCCAAGCTTAGCTCATGTTCAAAAACTTGCATGGCTCGTGTTCCATCTTGATACCATGTAATATTTTCTTCTGTTCGATTCTCCACAACCTCTTTAGGATATGGGAATAATGCATTTTTAATAATATTAGCCTCATTTGCTGGTTCGTAGGTGGTCCACGTGTAATACGTCATCTTAGGCTCAATCGGTAAATAGACCGGGTATTCTCTGTCCTCTAACTTGATATACTCCTCTAACCCAGTCAGGTTTTTAATATAGTTGTCTAACACCTCATACTTTTGCGTGTTATTTACATCTGCACGAAGTTGCGTCTTGCCATCGGTTGACAGGAAAATAAAGGTTAGCGAATTGGTAGACTCAGAAAACGTTATATACACTCGCTGGAAAGACAAGTTTTCTTGTATGCCGAAATTATCCTGATTGTTGACAGTAAATAAGTTCGGTATTATTTCCATTGGTAGTTCTTCTGGGTAAATTAACTCGACTAATAAATCATTATTCGGTCTTCCATTTCCGTCTACTGCTCGGAAATTATATAGCACCCAAGAGGTCATATCATTGTATAACTTTATACGATCATTAGGGTTTGCAAATCCGAAATAGGATTGTTGAAATTTATTTTTACTAAATATGATCTGGCTTGGTTGTACGATGGCTTTCTTTGTTTTTTCCGTGCCTCCTAGGTCTAGTTCACTCGGATCTAGTAGTTGCTCTTCATCTAATAGGTCATCATTGGGCGAATAGCTCCATAGGCTGATGGATAGGATGAGGCTAATTCCTACTAGGATGGCTAACGTATAGGATTTAATGACTTCTAGTTTCATTAGTTATTCCTCCGCTTCTTACCCATTAGCGGTAGCGTAAATAGGATGGTTGTTCCTTTACCTTCTTTACTTTTCGCCCAAATTTTCCCGTGATGTGCCTCCACTAACTCTTTGGAAATGGCAAGACCTAGACCAGTTCCACCAAGCTTACGCGTTCTTGCCTTATCCACGCGGTAAAAACGCTCAAATATCTTATCTAACTTGTCATAAGCAATACCCATACCTTCATCGGTAATGGAAACCATTAGCTGATGTCGATGTTTGATGACCTTACAAGTAACCGTACCACCCTCTGGAGAGTACTTAATTGCATTAGAAATGATGTTATCAAGGACTTGCATTAACTTATCTTTATCAATCCAAACGAATAACTTCTCATTCGGTAAATCCCGAACAAACGCAATATGCTCTGGTGCGTTCATTTCAAATCGGTCAATAATGTGATGGAACAGCGAAATAAAGTCGGTACGTTCTTTTTGCATTTGTTGTTCCTTATTATCTATTTTGGATAACTGTAATAAGTCATTGACCATTCGAATCATTCGCTCGGTTTCATTTTGGGTGACATCAAGGAACTTCGGAGCGATTGCTTCATTTTTCCACTCGCCATCAATGAGTGCTTCTAGGTAGCTCTTCATTGTCGTCAGTGGTGTTCGTAATTCATGCGAAACATTCGATACAAATTCTCTACGTTCTTGTTCTATCTTCTCTTGTTCCGTAACATCACTAATAACTGTAATAAATCCTGTAATTTCATCATCATCGTCTGTTACGGTAGAGAAGTTTGCTCGTATTAGGAAGATTTCATTTTCATCACTAAAATCAATAATCATGGAGCCATTTTCCGGTAACTCCGATAAATCTACTGCTTTCTCATCGAGTTTAAGGACATCCATAATAAATTCGCCATATATCTCTTCTGGGTTCACCCCAAGTAGAATACCAGCAGGCTCATTCATTAACGTTACTGCACCAAATTCATCGGTTGCGATAACGCCGTCAGACATATTTTCAATAACGGAATTGAGCTTTCTTGTTTCTTCCTCCGTTTTGGCATAGGAATGTTTTAATTGGTCATTTAGATCATTAAAAGCAATTGCCAGCTGGCCAATTTCATCGGTACCGTAGACATTAACCTTCTGGGTGAAGTCCCCTTTCCCCATTATTTGGGCTTGTCTTCGCATTTCCATAATTGGCTTGGTTATCGCTCGCGCAACTAATATTCCTAGTAATGCCGAAACTAAAATTGCCCAAAGCGTCCCATTATAGAAGATCTGGTTAATATCTTTTAACTGTTCATAAATGTCCTGATACGGCGCTTCTACATAGATCGCACCTACAATATTATCCTGTTCATCTATGAGAGGCGTTGACTGCACGTAGGTTCGATTATTCTCCTGATCTCTGCCATCATTTCTATACTCTTTACCAAATAATATAGCTACTTGGATTGGTTCTAACGTTATCTTCTTGTTAACCTTATCCTGTTCATTAAAGTTGTTCGTAGCTACTACTCGACCAAGATTATCAACTACTAACAGGTTCCACGAGCTATTTGTATCGATATCTCGTACAATACCTTGTATATCTTGTTGAAGTGATTGCTCCTGATCGTCAGTACGCTCCTTGTTAAAGGCGTCTACAAGATAATGACTGAGTACTTCAATCCTTCCATCAATGGAGGTTTTAAAGTTTGTTGTCAATTCTCGCTCCAATGATGAGGTAAAATACGAACCAATAATTTGGATGGCAATTAATATCAATAAGATATAAATTAAGATTAATTTTAATTGTATTGAGCGGAAAAATCCGACTTTATGCATGAAAACCTACTCCTGATCAGGGTTGCGTAAATAATATCCAACACCACGACGTGTAACAATCCACATTGGGTTACTTGGATTTTCTTCTATTTTCTCCCGTAGTCTTCTTACTGTTACATCCACTGTTCTTACGTCGCCAAAGTAGTCATAGCCCCAGACGGTTTCCAGCAAATGCTCTCTCGTCATCACTTGCCCAATATGGCGAGCTAAGTAATGCAAAAGTTCAAATTCGCGATGTGTCAATTCAATTTCTTTTCCATCTCTTGATACGCTATACGCATCTGGGTGAATGGTAAGGGAACCGATTGTGATATCTTTGTTTTCCCTTCCTGGCTCTTCTGCGACATGTTGCTGTCTTCTAAGATTTGCCTTCACTCGAGCGATTAACTCGCGGTTACTAAATGGCTTTGTTACATAGTCATCTGCACCTAGTTCTAACCCTAACACTTTATCGATTTCTGAATCCTTCGCCGTTAACATGATAATCGGCATTGATTTTGTTTTTCGAATTTCACGGCATACTTCATTACCATCTTTATTCGGTAACATGATATCGAGTAAGATTAAGTCTGGGTTTTCCGCATCTGCAAGCTTTATTGCTTCATCACCATCATTGGCTACGACTACTTCATAACCCTCTTTTTCTAGGTTAAACTTCAAAATATCTGCTATTGGTTGCTCATCGTCTACAACTAAAATCTTCTGTGCCATACGAACACTTCCTTTTCTTCGATTATTTATATATATTACCAGTTGACTTTTTTAATAAGATTCATTTTCTATATTTTAACTCAAGTTTGATGAAATGTCTTGTGGCTTAAGGATGATATGGTTCTTTTGTTTAATAAGCTATTATCATAGGCACTTTCTATCGTGATCCGCAGCCAGTATACACTGCGCTTTCCGCGGGCGGCTGGTAAGCCTCCTCAGAGCTAAAGCTCTTGCGGGGTCTTACCTATGCCTATCCTCCCGCTGGAGTCTCCGTGTATACTGGCTGCTCAGTGGATATAATATTTACTTATTTCCCTACAAAATAATCCTCTCAAAAAGCCTTATTAAAAAAGCCGACTCATCTTATAACACCATGAGTCAGCTTTTCTTGTATTTTTTTTAGTTTAAATAGTTTAGTGGGTTTTGGAGTGCTCCGTTTTTGTAGACTTCGAAGTGTAGGTGTACGCCTGTTGAGTTTCCAGTTGATCCCATGACACCGATTTGTTGTCCTTTTTGTACGGTTTGTCCAACGTTTACGTTAATGGAAGAAAGGTGAGCGTAGATAGTTTTCATTCCATTATTATGGTTGATTTCAATTTTATTTCCAAAACTACCTTGGTATCCAGCAAATACAATTGTTCCATTGTCAGCCGCTAGGATAGCGCGGTTTGATGGACCTGCAATATCAATTCCTTTATGGTAAGATCCCCAACGATAACCAACATGGCTAGAAATATAACCGCCAACGGCTGGCCAGCTTAGATTACCTGTACCTCGTGAAGGAATGACCTTTGTTCCTTTTACAATGATTTTATCTACTACTTCTTTCACAACTTCTTCTTCTAAGACATCGCGGTTAGCAACTTTACCATTGCGAACTTCAATCGCATAGTGTACTACCTTTTCACCATCGGAACCTTGTTGTTTTACTTTCTGATCGCCTTTAAACATAGAATCCGATTCTTCTACTTTTGTTTGATGAGCAATTTTTTCTTTTGTCTTTTCTTCTTTTTTAACAATGACATCAACGAACGGCTTTAGCTCTGTTACGTTAAGTTCCTGTCCAATTTGAATTAGAGTGTCTTCCTTAATGGAAGGGTTTAACTCTAGCAAAGTTTCTAAGGATAGATCATATTTGGAAGCAATTGCTCCTAATACTTCGCCTTCTTGAATCGTATGTTTCTCTTCTTGAAGAGTACCTTTTTCTAGTAACTTTAGACCATCTGCTACAGTTAAAACTTCTTTCGGATTAACTTTTTTATCAGAATATGAAACTTCTTCTGAAAGTGTAACGTCTAATATAGTAGATTCACCAACTGCAAGGTCTGCTGGACTATCAGCGATTTGGGGACCGCCTGATTCTTCTTCGGCAGATTTTGCAGATTCTATTAAGTTTAATGTTTCTGCATCAATATATTTAAGCTTGTAGTCTTCTACAACCTTTTGTGCATCCAATTCATCTTCAAAATATCCTACAACCTCGTCACCAATTACCAGCTCAACAGCTTGTGCTTTGACTGTTAAATTTTCTTCTAGGTAATTAGTAATAGAATCATTCTTGTATGTAGGATTAAAAACTAGTTCGGATACAAATTCGACATTTTCACCGATACTTAGGTCAATATCCTCATATTCACCTTTAGCTTTATTTAGCTTGTCTTGGATCAATTGCTCCACGACCTGTTGGTCACTGACATGCCCGATATGCTTACCGTCTACATATATATGATGTACTTGCTCTACGCTGTTAGTTTCTTCCGCAAAGACAATTCCCGTAGCTAATACTGTTACAAGTCCGGTACTAATTATTGCTCTTTTAAGCAGGCTTTTATTCTGCTTAACTTGCTTTCTTTTTCCCGAGAACACGCGATTTCCCCCTATTACTATGAAATATATATTAAAAAGATTATTTTTATAGATTAAAAGACCTATTTATATCCTCTACTAATCTACCATAGTTTTGATAGGGAAGGAACACTATCCGAGTTTTTGTAAACAAAATGTATAATAACTTACAACATTTTCAGAAAAAAATGTATTTTTCTCCATAAAAATGTTGGAAAAGGGGTATTTTTTACCATATTTATACAGTTATTTTACATTCATGTAACATTACGTAATAATATAGAACTATTAAAAAAGAGAGCACATATGCTCCCTTTCTTAGTTTCCATATACGCCTCGAACGACATTTGTTTGGGTTCGATCAGGTCCAACAGAGAAAATCGACAGTGGAATTTGGGTCAACTGTGAAATTCTTTCTAAATAGTGTCTTGCATTGATTGGGAGTTCGTGTAAGCTACTAACATTTGTAATATCTTCTGACCATCCCGGCATTTCCTCATATACGGGTTCACACTCCGCGAGCACTTTTAGACTTGCTGGGAACTCTTCCATGACTTCACCCTTGTACGTATACGCAACACATATTTTTAACGTTTCAATTCCTGTTAACACATCGATGGAATTAAGCGACAGATCCGTAATTCCGCTTACCCTTCTTGCATGTCTGACAACGACACTATCAAACCAACCAACTCGGCGTGGTCGACCTGTAGTTGTACCATACTCCCTACCTACTTCGCGTATTTGGTGTCCAACTTCATCATGGAGTTCTGTCGGAAAGGGTCCGTCCCCAACACGTGTCGTGTAGGCTTTCGATACGCCAACAACATGTTTAATTTTCGTAGGGCCCACTCCAGAGCCAATCGTTACGCCACCTGCTATCGGGTTTGATGACGTAACAAATGGATATGTCCCCTGATCAATATCTAACATGACACCTTGTGCCCCTTCGAATAACACACGACGTCCTTCGTCAAGTGCTTCGTTTAAAACGACGGAAGTATCACAAACATATTTGGCCAGCTGTTGTCCGTACGCATAATATTCTTCTAATATATCCTCAACTTGTAGTGGCTCAACCTCATAAACCTTTTCAAATAGACGATTTTTCTCTTTCAGGTTTTGTTCTAATTTTTCACGGAATGCATCTTTATCTAATAAATCCGCAATACGAATACCAGACCTTGCTGCCTTATCCATGTAAGCTGGGCCAATCCCTTTTTTCGTCGTACCGATTTTATTTTCACCCTTTTCTTCTTCTTGCAAAATATCTAACTTCAAATGATAGGGCAGGATAACATGGGCACGATTACTAATCTTTAAATTATCCGTCGAAACATCACGTTCATGCAAATACGCAATCTCTTCAACAAACGCTTTTGGATCAATAACCATTCCATTACCTAGTACACAGATCTTTTCCTTAAAAAAGATTCCTGAGGGAATTAAATGGAGTTTATAGGTTTCACCATCAAACTTTATCGTATGACCTGCATTGTTACCACCTTGATATCGAGCTACAACTTCTGCATTCTGTGATAAAAAGTCCGTAATCTTCCCTTTACCTTCATCGCCCCACTGGGTTCCAACTACTACTACTGAGGACATATGACACCTCCTGGGTTTATTGTTAATTGTATGTATATTGGTTTTGCACAAGGGTTATTTTAACAGTATTATGTTAATTATTCAACATAAATACGAACATTGGTTATAATTTATTGTATAACGTTCGTTAATTTGTGTATTGTAGTTATTCCAGCTTTTTATTAGTGTTGTCTTTAAATGAAAAATCATGCTTAAACTGTTCAAGTTATATGCCGGACTTTATTCGTGTGGGGGTGTCATAGAGAAATCTTCTCTCGGACAGTTTCTCTGTACTCCGCGGGTTTTTTTCCTAGAGAACCGTTCTCTCGGACACTTTCTCCGTTCTCCACGGGTTTTTTGTCTTAGAGAACCGCTCTCTCGGACATTTTCTCCATTCTCCGCGGGTATTTGTCTTAGAGAACCGCTCTCTCGGACATTTCTCCCTTTCTCCATGAGTTTTTGTCTTAGAGAACCGCCCTCTCGGACACTTTCCTCTGTTCTCCGCGCGATTTTGTCTTTGAGAACCGCTCTCTCGGACAACTCCTTCGCCCTCTGCAGCTTTTTGTCCGAGAGAACAGCTCTCTCTCGCCCCCACCGCCAGCACAAGCAAAACCATCCCCAAAAACAAAAAAACAGCCTCAAAAAGAGACTGTTATGCATGAATCGGTTCTGGTGGTACATCACTTGCTTGGTAGCGATGGTCCAAATCTACGAACTTATTATATTCTTTTACGAAGGCCAGTTCTACAGTACCAACTGGACCGTTACGTTGTTTTGCTAGTATGATTTCAATGATGTTTTGTTTTTCGGATTCTTTGTCATAGTAATCATCTCGGTATAGGAAGCCAACGATATCGGCATCCTGCTCAATCGATCCTGATTCACGAAGGTCGGACATCATTGGACGCTTGTCCTGACGTTGTTCCACACCACGGGAAAGCTGTGATAGAGCAATCAAAGGAACGTTTAACTCACGAGCTAGTTGTTTTAAGGAACGAGAAATCTCGGAAACTTCCTGCTGACGGTTTTCTCCTGGTTTCCCACTACCTTGGATTAATTGTAGGTAATCAATCATAATCATTCCTAGGCCATGTTCCTGCTTTAGACGACGGCATTTAGAACGAATCTCACTTACACGGATACCTGGTGTATCATCAATAAAGATTCCCGCATTGGAGAGACTTCCCATCGCCATCGTAAGCTTTGTCCAGTCATCGGGCTCTAGGCTACCATTACGTAGACGGTTTGCATCGATATTCCCTTCTGCACAAAGAATACGTTGTACAAGCTGGTCTGCACCCATCTCCAAACTAAAAATCGCTACATTCTCACCCGCATTAACCGCAACGTTTTGCGATATATTCAAGGCAAAAGCCGTCTTACCCACGGAAGGACGTGCAGCAATGATGATCAGGTCATTTCGTTGGAAACCGGATGTCATTTTATCTAAGTCACGGTAACCAGTTGGAATACCGGTAACATCTGCTTTACTTTGATGGAGCATTTCAATCTTGTCATAAACATCAATTAGTACATCTTTTATTTGTTTGAAGCTTCCTGTATTCTTACGGCCAGAAACCTCAAGAATCTGCTTCTCCGCTTCGTTTAAAACATCCTCAACCTCATCTTCACGGTCAAAGGTGGACGTTACGATATCTGTTGCGGTTCTGATTAATCTACGAAGGACTGCTTTTTCTTCTACGATTTTTGCATAGTATTCGATATTAGCTGCAGTTGGTACACTTTCAGCTAGTTGTGATAAATAAGTTACCCCACCCGCTTCATCCAATTGCTTTGTATCGGAAAGAGCAGTAGTAACCGTAACAAGATCGATCGGTTCTCCTCTATCTGACAGCGTAAGCATCGTATCAAAGATTCGCTGGTGGCTTGCGCGATAAAAATCACCTGGCATTAGTAGCTCAGATGCTGTAGAGAATGCCTCTGGTTCAAGAAAGATAGCTCCGATAACGGCCTGTTCCGCTTCAATATTATGTGGTGGAGTACGATCGTTCCATTCACTCATGACTTGTTTCCCCCTTTAACCTGAGCCTCAAATAACTTATTGTTCGACAACATGAACTTTAACCGTCCCTGTAACTTCCGGATGAAGTTTAATAGGAACATTCGTAAAGCCTAACGCACGAATTGGTTGGTCTAGTTCAATTTTACGTTTATCAATCTTAATACCATAGTCTTTTTGAAGTGCCTCACCAATTTGTTTACTAGTAATAGAACCAAATAGTCTACCACCATCACCAGATTTAGCTTTTAATTTCACTTCTAAGCTTTCAATTTTTTCCTTTAATTGTACAGCAGCTTGTTTCTCTTCCGCTTCTAACTGTTTGGATTTACGTTTTTGCGCATCCAAAGCCTTCATGTTTCCAGCCGTTGCTTCTTCTGCAAGGTTATTTTTGAGTAAGTAGTTTCTAGCATAACCGTCGGATACGTTCTTTACTTCGCCTTTTTTCCCTTTACCTTTTACATCTTGTAGAAAAATTACTTTCATTCTACTTCTCTCCCCTCGTAATACTCGTCTAATATATCTTTCAGATGCGCTTCTGCATCTTCAATTGTTGTATCTTCTAATTGTGTCGCAGCATTCGTTAAATGCCCGCCACCATTCATTTGTTCCATAATAATTTGTACATTAATTTCGCCTAAAGAGCGTGCACTGATACCAATCTTTCCATCACTTCGCTCGGCGATTACAAATGACGCGGAAATTCCTGTCATCGTTAATAAAGTATCAGCCGTTTGTGCGATTAGAACCGGTCCGTAAACATCACCAGGATCTGCTTTTGATATCGCAATCGATTGGCGATAAATATTTGTTCGTTCAATTAGTTTACTGCGTTTCACATATAAATCCAAGTCTTCTTTTAAAAATTGTTGCACTAATACGGTATCGGCACCTTTTGCTCGTAAATACGATGCCGCATCAAAGGTTCTAGAACCAGTTCGTAACGTAAAGCTCTTCGTATCGACAATAATACCAGCAAGAAGGGCTGTTGCCTCAAGCATTCTAAGCTTCTCACCTTTAGGCTGATATTCTAAAAGCTCTGTAACCAGCTCAGCCGTTGATGATGCATATGGTTCCATATAAACTAGTGTCGGATTATCAATAAACTCCTCAGCACGTCTATGATGGTCAATAACCACTTTATATTCCGACTTGCTTAACAGTCGCTTGCTAACGACCATGGAAGGTTTATGCGTATCCACAACGACAATTAAACTGCGGTTCGTTATTAAATCTTCAGCCGTTTCCGGGTCAATGAAATGCTGCCAAATATTCGGCTCTGCTTTTACCGCATCTATCAGTCGATTGACGCCTGTGCTCACATCATCGGGGTCAAATACGATGTAACCATCTATCCCATTGGTCTGTGCAATGTTCATGATTCCAATTGCAGAACCGATCGAATCCATATCTGGTCCCTGGTGTCCCATAATAATGACACGGTCACTCGCTCGAACTAAATCTCGTAACGCATGTGATATTACCCTTGCACGGACACGAGTACGTTTTTCCATTGGGTTCGTCTTTCCACCATAGAAGCGAACTTTTCCAGAATCATCTTTAATTGCTACCTGGTCTCCACCTCGGCCAAGCGCTAGGTCAAGGCTGGATTGTGCTAACTGTCCTAACTCCGGTAACGGTGCATTCCCAACGCCCACCCCAATACTTAACGTAATAGGGATATCTAATTCTGAATTAAGTTCATGCATTTCATCTAAAATATCAAATTTAGCTTTTTCAAGGTCTTTTAGTATTTCTTTCGTTCCAACCGCTAGGAAGCGATCCTGCGATGTACGTTTTAAATATAACCCATAGGAACTCGACCATTGATTTAGGAAAGCTGTCACCTCTGAATTAAGCTGACTTTTAATGGTATCGTCCATGTTCTGCGTAATTTCATCGTAATTATCAAGAAAAATAATAAATAATACCGTTTGATCATTGTGATACAACGTTTCTAATTCCGCTTGCTCCGTACGGTCAAAGAAATAAATTAATCGTTCTTCTTTACGAATAATCGCCTGAAACTCAAACTCTTCTATACTAATACGAGTTTCATCATGATTCTCTTTAATCATTGGAATCAAGTCTTCCGATATCACATTAAGTGATTCACCAACAACCGTATCTTCATCGGTAAATTGGTTCATATAATGATTCGTCCACTCGACGTTATAATCTTCACTAAAGAGAATGATACCAATTGGCATTTCGAGTAAGGCTTCTTCTCCTACTTTCTTTACTCGGTAGGATAAGGTTGAGATATATTGTTCCGTCTCATCCGTTAATTTCTTTTCTATTTGAATGGTGTAGTAAAACGACAAAGCTAATAAAACTGTCATAATACTTCCAAGGATCCATTCATAATACCAAATAAATCCAAGCAAGATGACAGAGACTGCGTAAATGAGCCATAAATGCTTACTTAACTTTGGTCGTTTTAACTTATCTGACATGTCTATTCAGCTCCTATTAATGAGCACTCTAATTTTAATTCATAACTATTATTGTACCATACGTTCCCTAAGTCCGAACCCTAAATCAATTATACCTAAGATTCGAATCAATGGAAGTAGTAATGGTGCAAAAATAACGGTTAATACAACCACTATAATTGGTATCGCAATGCTTTTATTCTTGTGATGGGTAACAAAGAAAACAAAAGAAAGTCCTTGTATCGCCATCAACAACCCAGTTAGCATCATCACATTTTGTAAAGCGATAAGCACAGTTCCATTCGGATCGTTTTGGAAAAGGGAAAAGATAATAGCAAATAGATAAATCCAAAGAATGGATTTCGGGAATTTCAAATTCCGAAACTTAGGGAAACGTAACTGTTTCTTTTCCATTCGGTTAACAATCTTATAGCCAATCCATTGATTTAGCAGAGCAAGTAACAGCGCCGTAAATACGATAAAGACTGGATATAGCTGTTTATATAAATTGACCTGTTGCTCGACGATGGCAAGATCCTCTTCGGAAACTTCTCCCATACCTAAATCGATGGTCATTTGCTTACTCATTTCCAATATTTGATCCATTTGTTGGTTAAATTCGTTTAAAATATTGACATTGAATGCTAAAAAGGCAAAAACCAAAGCAAATAGGATACCAGCAACATAGCCTAATGTCCCTCTTGCCCACGTTTCATATGGCGTTAATTCCTTATGGATAGCAGAACCAATCATAATGCCTCCCAAACCAGCAAATATGGTTAAAGGAACAGATATAATCGTAGCTACAAGTACAGACAATAAGATACTGACTGCCAGCATAACCAAGGCTGGCTTCCAATCATGTTTTGCCGAGTAAATAATAAAAGGAACAGCTAGTACTAACACGGTAAAGAACGAAAGAACCGGGAGATAAACGGATGCCAGTAGCATTCCGATAAATACCAATGTGAATAGTGCTCCATCTGTTAATTGTTTTGATTTATTCATCTAGTTTGCACCTCATATTTACGTTAAAGTTTATTGTCATATGATAACATGTTTAATGGTGTATACGGTATTAGAAAGAGTATATTGCTAGAGTGTGATGCACATGAGGGGCATTCTGAAGTTTAGGGTGAAATGTCATACTTTATATTAAGCTTTATGTGACAACTTCCATTATAATATAAAGGAAGTCATAATTAAAGGGTTGAAAAATCGTGATTCTCTGGAAAACATTTATATTAAGTCTCCAATTACCAGCAAAACAAACCGTCTTTAAACTGAACCGTATTCCGATGGATATTACGGTTTTCTATATGTTTATCCTACTGTTCATCGTATCCTTGCCTTCTTTAGTAGACCAACTTACGAAAACTACAGGCATTGGTTCAGATATGAATATTATATTTCGCTTTATTTACTTTTTCATATTCTATTATTTACCACTAACGATTATGGTATTTTTATTAATTACATTATTAGCTTATGTGTTTACCTGGATTGCAAAAGTCATGCAGCGCAAGTTAAAGTTACAGATTCTATGGAAAATGATCGCCTATAGCACGACGATACCTTTTATTGCTTACATGGTTATTGCTTTCATTTATCCGATTGATGATAGTTATTTATTATTTACGCTAATATGGACATTGTTCCTATTGCTTAAGATTATTACGGTATATCCTAAAAGGAAGACTCGTTAATTGTATAGTCACAAGAAGCTTGATGGAATATTGAAATCAAGCTTTTTTTGTGATCTTTTAGATTTTCTTGGGATTGGTATCACGATGATTCCTTAATCCAAATTTTCCATTCTTCCACGCCATCTACTTCAATAACACTTCCTTTATTCGTGGCTGGTACATCACTATCGATATAACCTATTTCATATCCATATTCCTCATTAGTAATTATAGTTTGAATGTCGCCCTTTCCTTCAAAAGGTCCATTCATTTGGACAACTTCTTCAGCTCTCCATTGACCATTAGCTTTTCGAACGTCCGCAACCCAAATATCCTTATCATTCATTACGCCTCGAAAGACAATGAGGACTAACGCTTCATTCACTTGATGAGAACCATATACAATTATTTCTCTTTCTTTGTTTCCAATCTCTATCGTCTTTAAGGCATCTTCTGGTGAGTTAGCTGCATCTATATTAATCTCATCACAACCAACAAGTAAAAAGAACAATGATAGTATTGCTAGGATTACGTTTGACTTCATTGTTTCACCTCCAATTAAATTATTCCAGAACTGCTTTAGTACCCGATAGTTTAATCAGGAATGTTACGTTCTTCTTCCAATTGGCTAATTCTCTTATCGAGCTCCTCAATTTTTTTACTGGAATTTATGCCGGCAGCTATTCCTTTTTTAATCACAATAAAAATCAGAAAACCTATTAAGAATAGAATTACTAATAGAATTACTAAACTGAGTAAAAAATCTGTCAGATGAAAGTTAGTCATAAGCACCCACATTCAACAAACTACTCTTTCAATTATTTTCTATCTTCGTCAGAGTTATCGTCTATCCAACTACTTTTTCCAAAAACCCATTGATTTTTCTCTAAAATCAAGTGACTAGTAATTATGGAAAGAAAAAAAACTATCGATGGATGGCTTGTTTTAAGTATGCTAGTCACAACTAAAAAGAGAACAATAGATAAAAATATCAGAACCAAAGTATATGCAATTCCCTTTTCCATAAATATCCTCCAACTCCTTTTCAACCTTATATCATAGGTGAAAGTGGTTTTCCTTATTTAACCATTACACATATTAGTTTAAGGACTTAAAATAAAAATGTCGTAATGATATTTTGTTATTTCTTTTTCAAAATTGCTTCCTGTACAAATTGATTCGGATTTTCCCAATCACGTGTAATCTTATAATCTTCTCCATCATGTTGGATAGTCATTTGCCCTTTGGTTTCAACTAGTTCCGAAAAGCTGTCATCATAGTATTTCACTGATACAGTATAATCGTAGTCAACCGAACCATCCTCATTTTCTTCCGTCTTTTCCAAAATAACATCTTGTAACTCACTACTATAACCAGTATTCTCTGCTACTACGGTAATGAAACGAAAATAACGCCTAATAAAAAAATGTTCATATTCCTCTTCAGAAAGGTATGACTTAACTTTTTCTCCGATTTCCACTGCTGTCGGTGGATCAGAAGCATCTTCAACCATATATTGGTTTGTTTTGTATTCCATTACGAATTCCTTGACTTCATTTTCATCGAAGGCGTTGTTGCTACAGCCACTAACTATCAAAAACATACCTATAAGTAACATTATCCAAATGAATTTTTTCATAAATGAACCTCCTTTACTTTACATACGATATGGGACTATAACTAGTTTCAAAATTCCGTTAATTATCCAAAAATAATATTAAAATTAAACCATTATAAAAAGGCGACCTTATTGGATCACCTTCTTTAAGTATTGCACTCGTTAGTATAAGTAAAATTATTCACTATATAGCTTGTTAGAATACTCTAATGAAATAACTGTATTTTTATTTTCAACACATCCATTGTATTTCATTATCTTTCTCATTGGATTGTTGTTGATTTGAGTAGCACCTAAATAAGACTTTGCTTTAAAATCTACTTTCAATCTATATAGCCCTATCAGGTGTAGGTTTTTGCCCCAGCCCTTCCCTCGAAATTTAGGATGAATACCTATCCAAAAAATACGTCCTTCGTTGTCCTTATCTGGTTCGAGGTGAGGAAAGACCACTCCAATAGGTTCATTATTAACTTTATAGATAGTGAACATTTTCTGAATTTGTAATGGCAGTTCAGTTATCATACTCATAAAAAACTTTTCAATATCATCCATATTTCTATCCATTACTTCAGATAGAAATGAAAGAGATTTCTCCTCAGTAATTGACCATACTTCGTAATCTAAGCCCTCAATATCTAATAAATTTCTCAAAGACCTTTTATAAATAACTCTTTCACCTATTATCTTCATCTTTTCCATTATGCCATTTAATTGTTCTAAATGAATTCTAGGGCATTCTAGCAACACCTTTTTATATTTGCTATATTTAGTTTTAATTAAGAGATCATTTATAAGACCATCGATTTGTTCCGCTAGAATCAAATTATCTTCTAACATTTCCAACATTATTTGTCCGTCACTAATTATGCTATGTACACCAACTTCTTTAAGTTTGTTCAGTATTCCATTCATAATCTATACTCCCTTTATTCCTATAATAAACTTATCTATTATCAATATGGGTATTACTCTTCTTCAACTCCTGCCCCATTAATTGAATTGTCATCACCATTACAGTAAAGCACCCGATTCTTTAATAAGGTATTATGTTCAACTGTTAATTTTTTTGTTCTTCATTGACCGCTGTAAACGCAAACCCTTTAAATGAGGTTTGCTATTTAGATACACGAGTAAAAAGGATACTACAATAAAAAGTATACATTTCACAATATCCCTCCTCTTTATCATTACGGAACTTCACTAAACCCAGTTAGAATCAATCGAGCAACTTTCTATTAATCAATACATACGTAATCGTTAATAAAACCAACATTGCAATTATAAGAACCGTGTTCTCATGAGGATAGTCAATAAAACTATGGATAACTACTAACAATCCCAGGGGCATAAAAAAAACTCCTCCTGTAACTCTACCTAATAAAGATTTATTTTTTATGTTTTTTTCATTAAATCCAGCTAATAACCACGTTTGTTTTTTCACAGCCACCAAATAGGAAAACAGTAAGAGAGCTATACCAATAATTAAAAGACCATATTCCATCTTTAAACCTCCATAATCCGTATATTTTTACCAATACTATATATACGATTCGCAATCAAAAAAGGTTTCTTTATTCAACTAAACTGTTCCTTTAGCCTATCTTTACTTCTATCTTAACAAGGGTATTCTTAATACGTTGTAAATTCAGTCAAATAAGTGTTGATATTAATACATCGAGAATATAGAGTTAATTGCTTTTTAAATTGTTATGTAATTTATTGATGAGCTATAGACAATTGAATATTGAACCATTTTGTTATACAGATTGATCACAACTTTTAAGCAATTAAAAATGACTAACAAATGTCTCATTATTTATTAGTCATAAGTTTATATGGTATAAATGCTTTTACAACGTAGTAACAATCGGTCCTTCTTTTGTAAGAATAATCGTATGTTCATATTGAGCAACAAAACTATCATCAGTTAAGTAGGTCCAACCGTCATTGGATTGGTAAACTTCCTCTTCTAATGTCGAGATAAACGGCTCAAAGGCAATAACCATACCCTCTTTTAGAATTTCGTCATCCCAGCGAGAAAAATAATTGAAGATATGATCTGGAGCTTCATGTATTGAGCGTCCCACACCGTGTCCGGTAAGATTTTTAATAACAGTTAAGCCATGCTTTTTGGCTACATTTTGTACT
Organism: Ornithinibacillus californiensis; assembly: GCF_001038485.1. Lineage (GTDB taxonomy): Bacteria > Bacillota > Bacilli > Bacillales > Amphibacillaceae > Ornithinibacillus > Ornithinibacillus californiensis. Next base: position 55,764 of record NZ_LDUE01000015.1, on the reverse strand, counting down.
GCTTTTCCAAGAGCGCTCTTTTTCGCACCTGGTTTAGCTTTCTCCAGTCCTGCATCAAAAGCTTCTTTGGCAACGTCACAGATTTTCTGCAATATTTCCTCTCCTTGTCCAACAACGAAGGAAATACCTGTATCTGCGAAATAACCATCCTTAGAACCTGAAACGTCAATATTAACAAGGTCCCCTTCTTGAATGATACGTCCCCCTGGAATACCGTGTGCAACTTCTTCATTTACACTAATACACGTATAACCAGGAAAGTCGTACTCTCCTTTTGGTGCAGATAGTGCTCCTGCATCTTCAAACATCCTGCCAGCTATTTCATCCAGTTCTTTTGTTGTAATTCCTGGTTTCGTACGTAGAACTAATTCATTTCGAATTGCTCCACATATTTTACCTATTTCTTTTAATCCTTTAAAATCCTCTTCTGTCTTTGCAATCATCGTGTATCCTCGCTTTAAACTATATATTTTAGTTATTATTTATTCGACCCTAGCAAATAGGATAGCTTATTTTCTTCAAAAAGGCTAAATTATTAAGCTGATACAATCTAATAATTCGACATACCAATAGTTGGTAATGGTGGATCAGGCGTAAAGGTTTCAATTCCAGCGTATATTAATAACAAAGTCCATAGAATCATACCAACTACGCTTCCAATTTTGATCAACTTAATCTGTATATCCGACAACTCTGGAATTTCTTTATATCTCCATCGGTCTAAAAAGAGATAACTTTCTTCAGGTTCATATAGACCCCAAAAACCAAAAATATAAACCGGGATGGAGAAAATTAAGAGTATGAAAAACATTACCTATCCCCCCATTCGCTTTATTATTTATACGAAACTTCTAAGTAAAAAGTTTCAGAAACGTCCTATGTACCTGTTCATAAAAAGAAAGAGGTTACCTCAATTGAGATAACCTCTGTTCTTATTACTCAGCCACATATGGCAATAAAGCCATTTGACGAGCACGTTTAATTGCAATTGTAAGTTTACGTTGATATTTTGCAGAAGTTCCAGTTACACGACGAGGAAGAATTTTTCCACGTTCAGAAATGAAACGCTTTAGAAGATCAACGTCTTTGTAATCGATGTTTGTAATACCGTTAGCTGTGAAGAAACACACTTTACGGCGCTTACCACCGCGTCCACGACGAGCTGCCATTAGTAACCCTCCCTTTTATGAGTTCTTATATTTTCATTTGATTTATATTAGAATGGTAAATCATCATCAGAAATATCAATTGGCTCACCATTATCTTTAAATGGATCATCGTCATATTGATTTTGGTTCTGGTTTTGATTTTGGTTTCTATTTTGGTTCTGATTTTGTTGGAATCCTGGTGAATTATTATAGTCTTGTCCCCCGCGTCCTTGGGAAGAACCTTTGGACTCTAAGAACTGTACACTATCTGCAACAACTTCTGTTATATAAACCATTTTTCCATCCTGACCTTCAAAAGAACGCGTTTGAATTCGTCCATCAACACCAATTAAACTACCTTTTTTCATATAGTTAGCAAGAGTTTCTGCAGGTCTTCTCCAAATAACACAGTTAATGAAATCGGCTTCTCTATTTCCTTGTTGGTTAGAGAAAGGACGATTGACGGCAACTGTAAAATTGGCTACTGCTACTCCATTCGGTGTATAACGTAAATCAGGATCCTTCGTTAACCTGCCGACAAGTACGACACGATTTAACATCAGAACCACTCCTTATTATTTATCATCTTCGCGAATTGCAATATGACGAATAATATCTTCAGAGAACTTAGCTAGACGATCAAATTCATTAACTGATTTTTCATCGCCAGAGAAGTTAATTAAAACATAATATCCATCACGGTAATCATTAATTTCATATGCTAGGCGTTTTTTGCCTACTTCTTTAACGTTTGCGATCTCCGCCCCGTTATCTGTTAAGATACCGTTGAAACGCTCGATTAAAGCTTTTTGCGCTTCCTCTTCCATGTCTGGGCGGATGATGTACATGATTTCGTATTTTCTCATCCGTTACACCTCCTTTTGGTCTTAGCGGCCCTTGTCTGTTGAAAGTGAACTTTCGCACCAAGAGCAAGGAGTAATTTAAGTTTCATTACTCACAATAGTGTATTATAGCAAATTTCATATGAAATAACAAGTCTTCGAAGATTCCTTTTTTACGTTATACTAATGCCAATATATTGATGTCGATCGTAACCCGCAGCCAGAATACACTTCGCTTTCACTTCCAGTACAGGGGCGACATCTGCTCGAAAAAACCATCGCAGTGTCTACCTTGCCGCCGGGCGGCTGGTGAGCCTCCTCAGAGCCAAGGCTCTTGCGGGGTCTCACCTAGGCCTATCCTCCCGCAGGAGTCTTCGTGTATTCTTGCCACTCAGTGCAGTAGCTCAATTTCTACTTCCATTTAACAAAAACCATAATTAAATTAAACATTAAATCGGAAGTGTATTACGTCGCCGTCTTTTACGATGTAGTCTTTTCCTTCTAGGCGTACTTTTCCTCTTTCGCGGGCTACTGTCATGTTGCCTGCTTCTACTAGGTCGTTGTAGGAGACTGTTTCTGCTCGGATAAATCCTCGTTCGAAATCGGTATGGATGATTCCTGCTGCTTGTGGTGCTTTAATGCCTTTTCGGAACGTCCAGGCGCGTACTTCTTGGACTCCGGCTGTAAAGTATGTTGCAAGTCCTAATAGGCTGTATGATGCTTTAATTAGCTTATCAAGGCCTGACTCGGTAATGCCTAGTTCTTCTAAGAACATTTCTTTTTCTTCTTGGTCTAATTCTGAAATTTCTTCTTCAATTCTTGCGCAGATAACAATGACCTCTGCACCTTCGTTGTTAGCATATTCTTTTACTTTTTGTACATTTGGGTTGTTATCAGGTTCAGCAATTTCATCTTCACCAACGTTAGCTACATATAGCATTGGTTTGCTTGTTAGTAGGTGAAGACCTTTAACCATTTTTTGTTGCTCATCGGTAAATTCAATCGCACGAGCTGGTTTTTCTTCTTCCAGACCTGTCTTTAACTTGGAAAGCACTTCAAATTCAACAAGTGCATCCTTGTCCTTTTGTCTTGCAAGCTTTTCAACACGTTGGAAACGTTTATTGACGGTTTCCAAGTCTGCTAGAATTAGCTCTAAATTGATAATTTCGATATCATCAATTGGATCTACTTTCCCAGACACGTGTGTGATGTTTTCATCAACAAAACAACGGACAACCTGACAGATTGCATCCACCTGCCTGATGTGAGATAGGAATTGGTTTCCTAATCCTTCACCTTTACTTGCACCTTTTACAATTCCAGCAATATCGGTAAATTCAAATGTTGTTGGTACTGTTTTTTTCGGTTGTACTAACTCGGTTAATTTATTTAAGCGCTCATCAGGCACTTCCACCATACCTACATTCGGATCGATTGTTGCAAAGGGATAGTTAGCTGCCTCTGCGCCTGCTTGGGTAATTGCATTAAATAATGTAGACTTTCCTACGTTTGGAAGTCCGACGATTCCTGCTGTCAATGCCATGTATTTTCCACTCCTTAAGGATTCCATTCATCTTCTGAACGCGTTCGATAGTTCAATTATAGATATTGCTATGAAAAAAGACAAGCTAGTAAAAAGCAAAAATAGGCCTCAAGTAGAAGCCTATTTTTCGCTTTTTACCCTATTATTTTTATGTTTTCTCTATCTATCTATGAAACAATTTACCATTTTATAGTAAATTAGTCCATACAAAAGTATTATTCTGGCGCCTTTTCTAATATCTTTTTCATTTTCTTTGTAAAATCTCGGCGGGGAATCATGACACTGTGATCACAGCCCATACATTTAATTCGAATATCCATGCCCATGCGGATGATCTTCCAACGATTTTCACCACACGGATGGGGTTTTTTCATTTGTACAATATCATGTAATTGATAATCCTTATCCACCATTTTGTACATCCCCTTTAATTGTTTTTGGAAAAGTCTATTATTTATCCGTTTTTATTCCATAACGGAAATAGTAATAATCGTGTTAACACATATAAATTTAACAATCCATATAAAGGATATAAGATACTTACTAACGTTGAAAATCCAAGTGTTGTTAATGGTATCATTGTAGCTAAAATCGCCGCAACAAGCAACCAAAATGGTAGTTTAAAGTACCCAGCTAATCTAGTTGTAATTCCTAGTACGCCAGACGCAGCTGTTGTAAAAATAGCAAACCATAATAAGATAGACATAAATAATACCATATAGAATGGATAGTTACTTAATATAGCGAATAGCGGTATTTCAAAGACTATTATTTCTTCAGCAATTTGAATGAGACTATTATTGTAGACATAGGTTACAATACCTAGCGTTAGTCCACTTCCGATACTTGCTATCCATATCTCTTGTTTTGACGTAACTTTATCGCCAACCGCCCCTAGTACAGCTATTAATGGTAGAATATTGAGCGCTGTAAACGGAAATGCAGATGGCCAGTTATGCTGCTCCCGCCAATGCGAAAACAAGTGAAGATTTTGATCATGAATAAAGGTAAGGAGCACATAAAGCAAACCAAAAATAAGGATGGGTAATATAATCTGGTTAATCGATAGTAACCCACTAATGTCCTTCAAAAATAGTAGGACTAACATGATAGCAATAAAGGCAATCCCCCACCAGTATGGAAAGTTAAACGCTTGTCCTGTTGCACCACTGCCTGACATCATCACAACGGTTGTCGTATAGAGATATACAAATATCATCACATCATAAAATGGAGATAGTTTTTTTCCGACGATTTCTTTTAAAACTGGTCGATATTCAGTTGAAGATTTTTTATAACTAATCGTCATAATTACATTGCAGGACATCACAAAGAATATGACAAACAACACAATAGCTAGTCCACTCCCATGGCCAAAAAACTCCCACAGTTCCCTACCTGATGCATATCCTGCTCCTATGGTTGTCCCAATAATAAGAAACATCCACTTAAATCCTGATTTCCACATTGCTTCTCCTCCAATTATGTATCTAGGTATTAGAAGTATACTTATCTAATTTAGATTCTTTAGCTGACTGAACTGCATTTTAACCGCATAAAATTACTAACTTCCTTATGTATAAAATCAAAATCGAATCCGTATACTAATAACAATATGTTAGCGGAGGAGAACCTATGAATCTAAAGAGTCGTTTATCGCAAAAAAACGAAACGATTAGAATGTTACATACCGATAAAGATTTAATTCCATCCATGAGTGAACACATTTCGTCCTGGTTACCATCTATACCAAAAGAATATGTTGTTGTTTGTGTCGGAACAGATCGTTCAACTGGGGACTCCTTAGGGCCATTAACAGGTACCTACTTAATGGATAAGAAACTAAGACATATGACGGTATACGGTACGCTCCATGACCCTGTACATGCGACAAATTTAGAGGATTATATAAAGTTAATAAACAAACAGCATAAGAATGCGTTTATCATTGCTGTTGATGCTTGCTTGGGTAAAACTAGTTCCGTTGGGCAAGTGATTGCTTGTGAAGGAGCACTTCAACCTGGGGCAGCATTAAACAAACCCCTTCCTCCGGTCGGTGATGTTCATATTACTGGGGTTGTAAATATAAGTGGATTTATGGAGTATTCTGTCTTGCAAAATACTAGGCTTTCGATTGTGGTAGAAATGGCAAAGAAAATCGCCAATGTTGTAGACGCTATTGATCAGAAACTTACATCGAGCTATGTCACGCCGGCAGTACTCATGCCATCTATCAAAAAAGAGCCCATATAAAAAGAGAGGAGTCCAATCTTCACGGATCCTCTCTTTTTTCTAAAATAATTGATAGATATAATAGACTATCCCCACCGTTACGATTGATGGTAATAGGTTTCCAATTCTAATTTGGACAATTTTTAACATATTCAGCCCGATAGCAACAATAAGTAAGCCACCTACTGCCGTTAATTCTACAATTAAACCGTTTAGGAAATAGTCTGGAATCCAACGTTCAATCTGAGTTGCCAATAGCGCAATTGAGCCTTGATATAACATCACAGGGATTACTGATAAAGCAACACCAAATCCGAGCGTTGTTGTTAAAACAAGAGCCACAAAGCCATCCAGTATCCCCTTGGTAATTAATATTTCATGGTCACCTCGTATGCCACTGTCTAGCGCACCGATAATTGCCATTGCTCCGACTACGAAAATTAGTGATGCTGTGACAAAACCTTGTGATACGGAGCTATTGTTTTTCTTCGTTTTAAACTTACTTCCGATCCAATCACCGAACTGATTCAACTTGTGCTCTACATTAAGTAACTCCCCTATGATAGCACCAGATAAGAGACTTAATAACACAACAATAATGACTTCTGTTGTAAACGCCATTTGCAATCCAATTAGCACGACAGCTAGTCCAATTCCATGCATTACTGTTTCCTTGTAGCGCTCTGGTATTCTAGTAAATAACAACCCAAGCAAACTACCAATAATAATTAGTCCACCATTAACTAACGTTCCATATAAAGCCATATCTCGATACCCTCTCTCCTGCTGTATACTCTACTAAACTGTTCTTTTTCTCGTAAATGTTTCACGTGAAACAATTTCATGTGAACTAATGATACTATGTATGGAACACCTTTGTCTATATGTGTTTTAAAAAATAAAAAAGACTGTAAGTTATTCGCCTCACAGTCCTTCCATTTCAGATTATTAACCTTCTAATACTTCAATAATTCGTTCCAGGTCATCATCTGTATAAAATTCAATTTCAATTTTCCCTTTTCGTTTGCCTCGTTGGATAGTAACTGCAGTTCCTAACCTATCTCGCAATACAGATTCGCGCTCTTGTAGGAAAATATCCTTTTTCGGTTTTGCCTTTTTCTTAACAGGTCTTTCGTTCAAAGCAATAATTATCTTTTCAACTTGTCTTACGTTAAGCTTTTCATTGCGGATCTTATTCACTAAAGGAAGTAAATTATCTTTATCTTTTAAACCGAGTAGTGCTCGTCCATGACCCATTGATAACTCACCATTATTAATATAAGCAATGACTTGATCTGGGAGTCCTAGCAATCTTACCATATTCGCAATATGTGAGCGGCTTTTCCCAAGACGTTTAGATAATTCCTCTTGCGTAATGTTTAATTCTTTCATCAGGTTAGCATAAGCTTGCCCCTCTTCAATCGGAGATAAATCCTCACGTTGAAGGTTTTCAAGCAGAGCTAATTCCATCATCTTCTCATCCGTCAGGTCCTTAACTATCGCAGGTACTTCTGTTAGTCCAGCCTCTTTCGCAGCTCGAAAACGTCTTTCACCTACAACAATCTCAAAACCTTTAATACTCTTACGGACAATTAGTGGCTGAATAATACCGAATTCTAAAATAGACTCTTTTAGCTCTTCGATAGCATCCGTATGAAACGTCTTTCTTGGCTGATAAGGATTCGGCCTGCAATCCTTAATCGGCAATTGTTGAACAACATCATCATCTTTTTCCTTAATTTCAGGGAAAAATGCATCTAGTCCTCTACCCAACCCTCGTGCCATTAGCCATCACTTCCTTCGCCAATTCAAGATATACTTCTGCACCTTTAGATTTTGGATCATACGTAATAATCGGTTGTCCATGACTCGGTGCTTCACCTAATCGTACATTTCTTGGAATAATAGAATTATAGACTTTATCTTGGAAGTATTTTTTCACTTCTTCTATCACTTGAAGACCTAGATTTGTTCTTGCGTCAAGCATTGTAAGGAGTACACCCTCTATCATTAACTCTTTGTTTAAGTGCTTTTGCACTAAACGAATCGTATTTAATAGTTGGCTTAATCCCTCTAACGCATAGTATTCACATTGAACAGGAATCAACACTGTATCGGAAGAGGTCAATGCGTTTAATGTTAGAAGCCCAAGTGAAGGAGGACAATCTATAATAATATAATCATAGTTATCACGTACTTCATCTAATGCTTTTTTTAATCGAATTTCACGAGAGATTGTTGGTACTAGTTCTATTTCTGCACCTGCTAGTTGAATCGTTGCAGGTATAATATCAAGATTTTCTACAGTTGTGGGTACACAAACCTCACGAGCTGGAAGATCTTCCACTAGTACATTATAAATACATTTATCCATATCTGCTTTATTTATTCCAACGCCGCTAGTCGCGTTTCCTTGTGGATCTATGTCTACTAACAACACTTTGTTCCCTAAGTATGCTAAGCAGGCACTTAGATTAACTGATGAAGTTGTTTTCCCTACGCCACCCTTCTGGTTAGCGATGGACATAATCTTCCCCATATTTTCACCTACCTAAAACAATATACTATTTATTTTATCACTTTTTCAGATGGAATAACTATTAAATTTACTATTTTTTATCGAAATGAAATATATTGTACTATTTTACTAGTAAATTGACATAAATTGAGTGGAATATAGCACATAAAAATCCCCATCTCTAAAGATGGGGGCTGTAATTATTTTTTCTTCGGTATTTTTATTGTAATTTGATAGTAATCATCTAAGTCCTGCTCATCCGATTCGATATCAATACCAGTATCAGAAACCATGCTCAACGACTGTCTAATCGTATTCATCGCTATACGGATGTCCTTGTTAACACCTTTTAGCTTCGGTTTCTTCTTTTTCGGCTTCTCTTTTGTTTCATTTATATTATCGATTCGCTCTTCCGTTTGTTTTACGTTTAGATCATGTTCCAAAATCTCTTGTAGAAGCTTCAGTTGAATCGCTTCATCTTTTAATTTAATTAACGCTCTAGCATGTCTTTCGGTAATCTGTTTCTGTAAAAGCGCTTCTTGCACTGGTTCTGGTAATTTTAATAGACGAAGCTTATTCGCAATGGTTGATTGATTTTTACCAAGGCGTTGTGCCAGTGCTTCCTGTGTCAAACCTTGTAATTCAAGAAGTCTAGCATATGCCATCGCTTCCTCAATCACAGTCAGTTCTTCACGTTGTAAGTTCTCAATTAACGCTACAGAAGCTGTTTGTGTATCATTCATATCACGAATGATTGCAGATACATTATCCCAACCTAGTAATTGAACAGCTCGCCATCTACGTTCCCCTGCAATTATCTCATAGCTGTTTTCCTCAATCTTACGGACAACGATTGGTTGGATAATACCATGTGTATTTATTGTTTTCGCAAGTTCTTCTATCTTTTCCTCATTAAAAACAGATCTTGGTTGATACCTATTTGGCTGAATTTGTATGACTGGAAGCTGTATAACTTCATCTGGATGATAGGCCTCTTCCTCAACTACTTCATTGTCTTTTTCGCCAATACCAAAAATACGGTTAAATGGACTTACCACCATCAGACACCACCTTTTATCTTAGTAAGATAGACTAATAGATTTGTATCTCTATCATTCTGAATTTCTCTCTATTATAAAATGTTTCACGTGAAACATTTTTGCTAGATATGTAAATAGATACCCATATCAACTAAACGAAATCTATTATATTTTACCATAGAAATAGCGTTAAGCCTATTTTATCACATCATGGAGAGCTTGGACATGTGCTATTTTCTCATTCGACAAAAAAACAGGAAAAGTACTATTTTTCCCTGTTCATTCGCGGTTTTATTCAATTGGTTCTTTGTTAGGTGTACCTGGCTTGCGAGGGTATTTCTTTGGTGTTTGCCTCTTTTTCGTAATGACTACAATAGAACGCTCACTATTTTCTTCTGGTAATGTAAATGTATGGGTAGAGTCTATTTCTCCCCCTAACACTTGAACCGCAGTTTTTCCAGTTTGTAGTTCATCCTTTGCCTGAGCACCCTTCATCGCAATAAACACACCGTTTTTCTTCGCAAGTGGAAGGCATAGTTCACTTAGTACTGACATTCTGGCTACTGCTCTCGCCATTACTGTATCAAATGACTCGCGGAATTTGCTATTTTTACCGAATGTTTCTGCTCGGTCATGATAAAATGCAACATCGGTCAATTCTAGCTCGGTCGCAAGGTGATTTAGAAAACCAATACGCTTTTGTAATGAGTCTACGATCGTTACCTTTAGATGCGGGAAACATATTTTTAATGGAAGACTAGGAAAGCCTGCACCAGCACCTACATCACAAATATGCTGCTTCTTCGTAAAATCATGGTACAAAGCCGCTGAAATCGAATCATAAAAATGCTTTAAATAGACATCTTCTTCCGCAGTTAGCGCAGTTAGATTTATTTTTTCATTCCATTCCACTAGTGTTTCGAAATAGATGCTAAATTGTTCTAACTGCCTGTCCGTTAGTAAGATGCCCTTCTTTTCTAATTCAGCTGCAAATTGAGTTGGATTCATAGATAAATAACTCCTTTTTAGCTTTATGTATAGATAGGGGTCAGACCCCCTATTAGATCTGACCCCTAAAAGGTATTAATTCGCTACCTTTGCAATTCTTCCTTGTTCAATATAAATCAGTAGAATCGATATATCTGCTGGGTTTACACCAGAAATACGTGATGCTTGCCCAACGGACAAAGGACGAACTAATTGTAGCTTTTGTCTTGCTTCTGTTGCAAGGCCACTTATTGCATCGTAATCAAGATCTTCTGGAATCTTCTTGTCTTCCATCTTCTTCATACGTTCCACTTGTTCATTCGCCTTTTTAATATACCCCTCGTACTTAATTTGTATTTCAACTTGTTCTTTTACATCAGCTGATAGTCCTTCATTCGATTCGATGACTGAGTCAATCTTATCGTAATTTAACTCGGGACGCTTGAGTAAATCATAAGCTTTCATTGGCTCTCGTAATGCCGTAGCATTTGCACTTTCAAGCATTGCTTGCACTTCAGGAGTAGGCTTAATGGTAACTTTACGTAGTCTAGCCTTTTCTTCCTCAACTAGTTGCTTTTTCTTTTCAAACTGTTCATAACGTTCTTCAGAAATCAGCCCTAATTCATGACCGATATCCGTTAAACGAAGATCGGCATTATCGTGACGTAATAATAGACGATATTCCGCACGTGATGTTAATAGACGGTATGGTTCTTTTGTTCCCTTTGTTACAAGGTCATCGATTAATACACCAATATAAGCTTGAGAACGGTCTAAAATAACTGGTTCTTTTCCGAGAACTTTTGCTGCCGCATTAATACCAGCCATGATTCCTTGAGCAGCTGCTTCTTCATAACCAGAAGTACCGTTTATTTGACCAGCCGTAAATAATCCAGGAATTTTCTTTAGCTCTAAAGTTGGCCAAAGTTGTGTTGGCACTACTGCATCATATTCAATTGCATAACCTGGACGCATCATTTCTGCTTTTTCTAGGCCAGGTATAGAACGAAGTATTTTATGTTGAACAGACTCTGGTAAGGAAGTAGACAAGCCTTGTACATACACTTCTTCTGTATCTCTTCCCTCTGGCTCTAAGAAGATTTGATGACGTGGTTTATCATTAAAACGCACAATTTTATCTTCTATTGAAGGACAGTAGCGTGGGCCAGTACCACGTTTTGCACCAGAATACATCGCAGAAAGTCCTAAGTTTTCATTAATAACTTGGTGTGTGAATTCATTTGTATATGTTAACCAACATGGAATTTGGTCCATAATGAATTCTTTTGTCTCATAGGAAAAACCTTGAGGCTTATCATCACCAGGTTGAATTTCTGTTTTTGAGTAATCAATCGTATGACTGTTTACACGTGGTGGTGTACCAGTTTTAAAACGAGTTAATTCAATTCCTAGTTCTTCTAGGTTCTCAGAAAGCTTAACGGAAGTACGTTGGTTGTTTGGACCACTTTCGTATTCTAGGTCTCCCATGAGAACTTTACCACGCATGAATGTTCCTGTTGTAATAATTACTGTTTCTGCTTGGTATAGTGCTCCTGTTTCAGTAATTACTCCCTTACATATACCATCTTCAACAAAGATTTTATCGACCATTCCTTGACGAATTGTAAGATTTTCTTGATTTTCTAATGTTTGTTTCATTTCTTTTATATAAATCGGCTTATCCGCTTGTGCACGTAATGCTTGAACAGCAGGGCCTTTTCCTGTGTTTAGCATACGCATTTGGATATAGCTTTTATCGATGGTTTTTGCCATTTCGCCACCTAAGGCATCAATTTCACGTACGACGATACCTTTTGCTGGGCCACCTACTGATGGGTTACATGGCATGAAAGCGATCATGTCTAGGTTTAGTGTTAGCATTAGGGTTTTTGCGCCCATTCTTGCTGCTGCAAGACCTGCTTCTACACCGGCATGACCTGCACCGATAACAATCGTGTCAAAACGCCCTGCATCATATACCATAATGTTCATTCCTTTCTTATTTTCATTTATATTCTATAAAAAGTATAATTAATGACTGGAACCGCGGTTGGAATACACTCCGCTTTCCACGGGGTGAACGGTGAGCCTCCTCGGACTTCGTCCTGCGGGGTCTCACCCTGCTCACTATTCCCGTAGGAGTCTCCGTGTATTCCAACCGCTCAGTGCAACTTTCAAAAATTAATAATAACATGGTATAACTATACTTAAAACATCATTTTAAAATATTATTTCCCTAAACAGAACTGTGAAAACAGTTGATCTATTAGGCTGTCGCTTGCTGTGTCGCCGATGATTTCGCCTAGGAATTCCCATGTTCTGGTTACGTCGATTTGGACGATGTCTAGGGGCATTCCTAGTTCTAGGGCTTCCATGGCGTCTTCTAGTGCTTGTTTGGCTTGTTTTAGTAGTTGGATGTGTCTTACGTTGGATACGTAGGTTAGGTCGCCTGTGTCGATATCTCCTGCAAAGAAGGATTTTGCGATGGCGGACTCTAGTTCATCGATTCCTTCTTCTTTTAATAAAGAAGTGGAAACGATGGTACGATCCCCTACTAATTCTTTCACTTGCTCAATATCTAACTTCTGTTCTAAGTCTGTTTTATTAATAATAACGATATATTCTAGACCTTTTACTGCTTCAAAAAGTCGTAAGTCTTCTTCTGATAACTCTTCATTATGATTCAATACTAACAGAATGAGATCCGCTTCTTTCAACGCCTGTCGAGAACGCTCTACACCAATTCGTTCTACAATATCTTCTGTTTCACGAATTCCTGCTGTGTCCACTAATCGTAATGGAATACCTCTAACATTGACATATTCCTCAATAATATCTCTTGTTGTACCTGGAATATCGGTAACAATAGCTTTATTTTCCTGCACTAACGCATTCAATAAGGAGGATTTACCCACGTTTGGACGACCAATGATGGCAGTTGCAATTCCCTCGCGTAGTATCTTCCCTTGTTTTGCCACACTAAGAAGCTCCTCAATCTCTGCATGAACTTCCTTCGTCTTTTGACGCATCATATCCTGTGACATTTCTTCTACATCATCATATTCCGGGTAATCGATATTTACCTCAACATGTGCAACAGTTTCCAGTAGTGATTGTCGGTACTTTTTAATTAAAGCAGACAAACGACCATCCATTTGCTTTAGAGCAACATTCATTGCTTTATCTGTCTTCGCACGAATCAAATCCATTACCGCTTCTGCTTGGGATAAATCGATTCTCCCATTTAAAAATGCACGCTTCGTAAATTCACCTGGCTCTGCTAACCTTGCACCCTGACTCAATATGATTTCCAATACACGATTAACCGACACTAATCCACCGTGACAATTGATTTCTACTACATCTTCACGGGTAAACGTTTTTGGCCCACGCATTACCGTTACCATTACTTCTTCCGCAACCTCATTGGTTACTGGATCAATAATTTTACCATAATGAATCGTATGGGAATCTACCTTCTCTAACTCTTTTCCTTTATATATCTTCGAAGTTATTCCGATCGCATCTTTTCCACTTAAACGAACAATCGAAATTGCACCCTCACCTATTGGCGTAGAAATCGCCGTAATTGTGTCTGTCTCAAACATTTTTTCACCTCCACTTTTCACTTTCAATCTATATAAAAACCTACATTTTTATCCACATTTTATAGCAACGGAAATTTTACCGTCACTAACTTAATAGATTAACACAAATCAAACCAAAAATAAACTTATCCACAAGAATAAATATATTTTTGTACTTTCTGAACTTATTCACATGTGGATAAGTTTATCTATGCCAACTTTATTAGTTATGCACAATTATGTTTCCATATTACTTTAAATATAAGAAAAGAACCTCAACCCATACGATTGAAGTTCCTTTCTATTATGTAATCTAATTCAATTCTTCTCCAAATGCTTCTTTCACTAACCGATCAAAACTAGTAAGATCCTTTAGCATCTCTAATTCCTCAGACTCTGGTAACCGATTTACAATCTCCACCCAATTAGCCATTTGTTCTTTTTCTGTTAGCTCTAGGAATTCCGTATCCAAGCTTGGAAGGACGTCCCGTACGATGGAATATTCATTATATATTTCCTCTGTTGCCTGAAACAATTCCTCTACATTTCTATCCGAAAGTGCAGATTCTACGTGAGTTAAACGGTAACTGAAGTACATGAGAAATAAATCATTAGGTATGGCGTACAACTCGTAATCTTCCCCATATGGACTGTATTTCTCCATATAAGCGAGTTTCTCATCCGCGTGCCATATTTCCTGTTTAAGACTGTATACATTTGCTGAAATACTAATTAAGTCTGGTTCTGCTTTATTCCTCTCCGCTAGAATATGATCTAACCGATACTGCATTTTCCAGAAGTGACCATAAAAATGATTAACACTTGATTCATAATCCTGTTGCTGCCTTTCTTTATAATCCGTTACTTTAACAAACAAATAGATATTACATATCAGCGAAACAATTAGTATGACGGCTATTATCCTTTTGCTATACTTTTTCATGAAAAGTCCCTACTTTCCCCGAGTGAATACGTTATACTTTTCCATCGTATCATAACTATTCAGTCAATTAAATGATATAAAAAAAGACTACAAACGGAAATCACTCCAATTTGTAGTCACTATCATCTAATCTAAATCTCCACCATGATAACTCTTCAACTCACCCTGCTCATCTAACTGATCAATCTTTGCTTCCACAGTTCCCTCTGTATAGGCATCTGTCGCTTGTTCGTGTGTTATCGCCAAACCTTTTTCTACTTCATTACTACTTTTATATCCTGAAACATCATAATTCTTCTCTGCTACTTCCTTCGCATTTTCAAGCTCTTTTTTATCTTTACTCAACACAATCTTCCTTCCTTAATGGATTAGCCCTAAAATAGCCTCCAGATCCTTTTTTAACTGATTCATATCAGCCTCACGCAACAGTATCGGGATCTGATCATTTACAGTAATATAACAAGAATCCGTCTGTTCATCTAAATAAGTAGCCATTTTTACTAGCTTGTCCAAGGATAAAGATGACGCTGTGGAGATATTTTTCACCTGCGTTAAATAAAAGCTATTCTCTTCAATCTCGCCTTGAAAAACCGCTCCATTAAATGGTTCCACATGTCATTCTCCTTTTAAGTAAAAGCATTATTAGTTAGTATGGAACCGATTGTTGAAAACATACAAAAAAGACCCCTGGATTACCTCCAGAGGTCTTTCAAATTACGGCTTAATGACTACATGGCGATGTGGTTCTACGCCATCAGAGTATGTTGAGATGTCTTTTTTATCTTGTAAGACACTGTGTATGATTTTACGTTCATAGGCTGGCATTGGCTCTAGCGCAACTTTTTTATTAATGCGTTTTGCTTTGTCTGCCATTCGTAATGCCAATCCTTCCAGTGTTTCTTTACGACGGCCACGATAACCTTCTGCATCAAGCGTAACCGTGTAATACTGGTTACCTTCTTTGTTAACCACTAAATGGGTTAAATATTGCAGTGCATTTAAGGTTTGGCCACGTTTTCCAATTAGAAGTGCAATTTTTTCGCCAGTTAAATCAAATGTTATATGATTATTCTCAACAGTAGTAGTTACTTCTGCTTCAACATTCATTTTGTTAACGACGTTTTTTACAAACTTTTCAGCTTCTTGGATTGGATTGTTAGCTAACCGTACTTTCACGATCGCGCGTTTAGCTCCAAAGATACCTAGAATTCCTTTTTTGCCTTCATCAATAATATCGACCTGAACCTGGTCCCTCGATGTGTTTAACTGCTCTAAAGCTGATTGGACCGCTTCATCAACTGTTTGTCCAGTAGCAGTTACTTCTCTCACTTTTTGTCTCCCCCAGTTTTCGCATCCTTATCCTTCATCATAGGCTTACGAATGAAAATGGTTTGTGCAATCATAAATAAGTTACCAATTACCCAGTAAAGTGCAAGTGCAGCTGGGAACATGAATGCAAACACAGTGATCATAATTGGCATCATGTAAAGCATTACTGTCATTTGTGGGTTATTTGCTGCAGGACTACCTGCCATCATTAACTTCTGCTGTAACCATGTTGTAATCCCAGCGATAAATGGAAGAATGAAGTCCTTCTCATCTAGCGGGAACCATAGGAATGAGTGACCATCAATTGCTTGTGTACGCATAATCGCGTGATAAATTCCTAATAAAATCGGCATTTGAACGAAAATTGGTAAACATCCAGCAAGTGGGTTAACCCCATGCTTTTGGAATAAAGCCATAGTTTCTTGCTGTAATTTCTGCTGTGTATTTGCGTCCTTTGAGCTATATTTTGCCTGTAGCTCTTTTAATTCTGGTTGAATATCTTGCATTGCTTTGGAACTTCTTAATTGTTTAATATTTAGTGGTAGTAATGCCGTACGAATGATTACGGTCACTATAATAATCGATAATCCATAATTCTCATTAAATAAATCGGCAAAGTACATAATTAACCATGATAAAGGATAAACGAAATATGTATTCCAGATACCTTCACTCTCTGATGTGATTGGCTGTTCAATCTCCGTACAACCTGACAGGAACACAACCAATCCTATTAGTAATGCTATAAATAATAACTTCTTACGCAACATCTGCTCCTCCTAACTAGTCCATACAAAAAATCACGTTCCTATTAAAACCTAGTCATGCCCGTATAAAACATATTTTACAATAAACAAGCACTAGATTCTATTCTAATCTTAACGTTCTTTATCTTTTCAACAGCTTTTCCTTCGACAATAAGTGCGTTAAGCTTTTCTTAATGTCAAAAAAGCCAAGATCTTTCGTTGGTTGTCTAGCAATTATTATCATATCATAATTAGGCAGGATACCATCTTCGAGTTCATGAAATGCTTGACGTAAATAGCGTTTAATTCTATTTCGAACAACCGCATTCCCTATTTTTTTACCAACCGATAAACCAATTCGAAAATGTTCCTGATTTTCTTTCTTCATATAATAAATAACTAATTGCCTATTCGCAAAGGACTTACCTTTTTTAAAGATAGCTTGAAAATCTTCATTGTCCTTTACACGATACTCTTTCTTCATTTTTCATCACCTAACAAAAGCCCTGATTCCCGAAGTTACATTATGTAAAAAAAGCAGGTGGGCCTTTTATCCATTTTGAACCACTGCTTTAAAGTTTATTCTATATAAATTATGGTTTTTCCTCACACATTTCTATTTCTTGCGTGAAAAAAGACCACTGATTTTTCAGTGGCCTATGCAGATAATACTTTTCTTCCTTTTTGACGACGACGAGCTAAAACTTTACGGCCGTTTTTTGTGCTCATACGTGCGCGGAAACCATGTACCTTTTTACGTTTACGGTTATTTGGTTGAAACGTTCTTTTCATTTATGTTGCACCTCCCCGAGGGATCTAGTTTCTTTAGAAAAACCTCACATTCATCATAATAGCGAATGGGTTCGTTTTTTCCTAAGTTACAGGCTTTTCTACCTGCCAAAAATATCATCCATAAGACATTCCATGTAATTATACTGAAAAAAGTACGCAACGTCAACTTTCGATTTAAGAAAAAGTTATAATATCTTTTCTATCTACTACGCAGCTATTTTCATTCCTTCATAAAAAACCTTCTTGATCACACTTTTTACAACTCATGAGAAATTATAACTTTTTCCACACAGAATTTCTACAGACAATAATTTCCTTCATGTTAGCTTTTCTAACAAAGAAAAAATCCATTTAGATTCCTTAAATTTAATTATCCACATACCCTGTTCATCGTTTTTCCGCACATTTTTCATATCCACAGTATTTGTCGACAAGATAATCACAAAATATGGTGGTGTGAATAAAAATTGTCTACAATAGATGGATATTGTGGATAAGTGTCGAAAAACCGTTGCAGAACTAGACTTTTTTTGGTATCATTATTGTGTTTTAACATGTTAATAAGTATCTCTATATAAAAACTTATACACAATTTGTGGATATCCTGTGGACAATTATTCACAATATGTTTTTAACCTTATCCACAAATAGTTTACATCTGCGAATAACTCTTTTCAATACCTATTAGATATACTTGAAACTATCCACAGCAGTACTTAACTATTTTCTATAGTTTTACTAAAAAAATAATAGATTACTTACCTTTCCATCTTTATGAAGCGACTTATAAAAATATGCAATAAAGATAGAGAGAGGTTTTTTATTCTTATTTTGGCAAATCTATTATCGTAACTTGAAGGGGGGGAATGAGTTGGAAAACATCCATGATTTATGGAGGGCCACTCTTGAAAAGATAGAGGAAAAAATAAGTAAACCAAGCTTTGATACCTGGCTAAAAGATACGAAGGCTGAGACGTTGGAAGGTAATACACTAACTATTTCAGCGCCAAATGAATTTGCAAGAGATTGGTTAGAAGAACAATACTCCCAGTTAATTCAAAAAGTATTATTAGAAGTTACAGGATCCAAGCTGAATTTGAAACTGATTGTTTTAGATACTGTCATTGAAGAAGATATAAAACCAAAGCCAAAACCGAAGCCAACGATAAATGAGACACATGATGGAAAAACGATGCTTAATCCAAAGTATACATTTGATACGTTTGTTATTGGATCGGGAAACCGTTTTGCACATGCCGCATCACTTGCGGTAGCAGAAGCTCCGGCAAAAGCATATAATCCCCTATTTATATATGGTGGAGTTGGATTAGGTAAAACACACTTAATGCATGCGATTGGCCATTACGTGCTAGAACATAACAAAAATGCGAAAGTCGTTTATCTTTCTTCCGAAAAATTCACCAATGAATTTATCGATGCCATTATGGAAAATAAAACAACGAACTTCCGTAATAAATACCGAAGTGTTGATGTTCTATTAATAGATGATATTCAGTTTATTGCTGGCAAGGAATCAACGCAGGAAGAGTTTTTCCATACATTTAATGCACTTCATGAGGAAAATAAACAAATTATTATCTCGAGTGATCGCCCACCGAAGGAAATACCTACGTTGGAAGATCGACTTCGTTCGCGTTTTGAGTGGGGATTAATTACTGATATTACTCCTCCAGATTTAGAAACGCGGATTGCAATTCTAACTAAGAAAGCAAAAGCAGAAGGCCTGGATATACCAAATGAGGTCATGCTTTATATTGCGAATCAAATTGATACGAATATTCGTGAACTAGAAGGTGCATTAATTCGTGTTGTTGCGTATTCATCACTTGTTAATCAAGATATCGATGCGTCACTAGCTGCTGATGCGTTAAAAGATATTATTCCGAATAGCAAACCGCGTGTCATTACGATACCAGCAATCATGGAGGTCGTTGGTGAAAAATATCAAATTAAAAAAGATGACTTCCTAGCTAAAAAACGTACCAAGTCCATTGCCTTCCCACGACAAATCGCCATGTATTTATCAAGGGAATTAACTGATTTTTCATTGCCAAAAATCGGGGAGGAATTTGGTGGCCGTGACCATACTACAGTCATCCATGCCCACGAAAAAATTGCAGGTATGATTGAAAGTGACTCACTTTTTGCTAGAGAAATTGATGAAATTAAACAACAGCTACAATCTCTTTAAACGTTATCCACCTGTTAATAACGGGGATAATAGGTGCAAACTTACGAACAGATTATGCACATGTGGATAACTATATACTTTCTGGGGTTGAAGGGCTTATCCACATATTCACAGCCCCTATTACTATTATTACTATAAATTCTTTATAAAAATAATAAATATATAGAACTTCCATTGGAGGATTTTTTCATGAAATTTACGATTCAGCGTGATCAATTAATTGATAGTGTACAAGATGTAATGAAAGCAATATCTTCAAGAACAGCAATTCCAATTCTTACTGGAATGAAAATCGAAGCGAAACCACACGGGATTACATTAACTGGTAGTGATTCCGATATTTCAATTGAATCTTATATTCCAGCGGAAGAAGAAGGAATGGTAAACGTAGAAAATATTGAAGAAGGTAGTATTGTTTTACATGCAAAGTATTTTCCTGACATTGTACGTAAATTACCAGAACAACATGTAGAAATCGAAGCAGATGAAAACTTACAAGTAACGATCCGTTCAGGAAAAGCAGAATTTAACCTAAACGGTCAGGATGCGGATGAGTATCCACAATTACCGAAGCTACAAACGGATGATAGCTTTGAGTTACCAACAGATATTCTAAAAAGCTTAATTAAACAAACGGTATTCGCTGTTTCTTCTATGGAAACTCGCCCAATCTTAACAGGGGTTAACTTAACATTAGCGGATAGCAAACTATCATTTACGGCAACAGATAGTCACCGCTTAGCTTCTAGAGAAGTTCCAGTAAATGCAACCAATGTACAATTCCAAAGCATTGTCGTTCCAGGTAAAAGCTTGAATGAGTTAAATAAAATATTGGATGATACGGAAGAAACGGTTGAAATTAGTGTGACGAACAACCAAATCCTTTTCCGTACGAAACATTTAAACTTCTTATCTAGAATTCTTGATGGTAATTACCCTGAAACTTCTAGGTTAATCCCAGAACAAAGTAAAACAGTGCTTCATGTAAAAACAAGAGATCTAATCAGCAGTATCGATCGTGCATCCCTACTAGCTAGAGAAGAACGTAATAATGTTGTTAAATTAACAACGATGGATCAAAACGTTGTCGAGATTACAAGTAATTCACCAGAGGTAGGACATGTATCCGAAGAATTAACGGTACAATCCATCGAAGGAGAAGAACTAAAAATCTCATTCAGCTCCAAATACATGCTAGATGCATTAAAAGTAATGGATGTAGACGCAGTAAAAATCGACTTCACCGGCGCCATGAGACCATTCATCATCCGCCCAGAAAACGACCCATCCATGCTACAGTTGATTCTACCTGTACGAACTTATTAAGATTTTTAATGTATTTTTACTGATACTTTTAACGTAAGAATAGCTTTCTTACCATAACCGCAGCCAGTATACACTCCGCTTTCCGCGGGCGGCTGGTGAGCCTCCTCGTGCTAACGCACTGCGGGGTCTCACCGATGCCTTTTCTCCCGCAGGAGTCTCCGTGTATACTGGCTGCTCTGAGGGTTGCCCCAATAAGTATTTCTTTTAAAATAGGATTTATAGATTATTAATTATTAACTACAAAAATAAAATAATATAATTCAATTCTTACACTTAGCGGTCTGAAGACACGGAGACTCCTACGGGAGAAGTGGACAGGGTGAGACCCCGCAGGACGAAGTCCGAGGAGGCTCACCGTTCACCCCGTGGAAAGCGTAGTGTATTCAGACCGCGGTTCTGGCCAGAAAGCAAAAAAGACTTTTATCACTTGGATTAATGATAAAAGTCTTTTTTCATACCCATAAAAAGCATTTACACCCCCATACAAACGATTTAAAACCAATTTAGGGGTATTACCTTTCCTTAATGGGAAAACTTTAGTAAAATAGTAATAAGCGATTATTTCAAATAAACGACAAAAAGCTGGTGATTACATTGCATAACCCGATCGAAATCAATACCGAATACATCACGCTAGGCCAATTCATCAAACTGATCAATATTCTAGAATCAGGTGGCATGGTAAAAGCATTCTTACAAGAACAAGGTGCAGTCGTTAATGGCGAATTAGAACACCGTCGTGGAAGAAAGCTTTACCCAGACGATGTTGTTGAAATTGAGGGTGCTGGATCTTTTATTGTTGTTAAAAAAGATTAGTTCCTAAATGAGGAATTTACATGCATATTGAAGAATTAAAATTAACAAATTACCGTAACTACCAAGATTTGGAGATGACGTTTGCGAATAAAGTAAATGTGATCATTGGTGAAAATGCTCAAGGGAAAACTAATCTGATGGAAGCAATCTACCTCCTTGCATTCACAAAATCCCACCGTACGTCAAAAGAAAAAGAATTAATCCGTTGGGACGAAGATTATGCTAAAATAGAGGGTAGAGTTAAAAAACGAAATCAGTCAATACCACTAGAAATTGTAATATCTGCAAAAGGGAAAAAAGCAAAGCTTAACCACTTAGAACAAAGAAAATTAAGTGATTATATTGGAAATTTAAATGTGGTCATGTTTGCTCCAGAAGACCTGACGTTAGTCAAAGGACCTCCACAAATTCGACGAAGATTTATCGACATGGAATTAGGGCAAATTCAACCTCGATATATCTATCATCTCGGTCAGTTTCAAAAAGTATTAAAACAACGAAACCATCTGCTTAAGCAAATGCAAAAAAACCGAAACATGGACCGAGTGATGCTTGGAGTGCTTACGGAGCAGTTAATTGAACATGCGAGCACAATTTTAGAACGCCGTTTTGCCTTTCTAGATTTACTCAGAAAGTGGGCCAATCCGATTCATCATGGCATCAGTCATGAGTTAGAAGAGCTAGAGATTGTATATTCCCCATCTGTGGAAGTATTAGAAAGTGCAACTAAGGAAAAAATAGAAAGTAGTTATCAAGAAAAATTCAATCAAATTATAGAAAAAGAGATTGAGCGAGGTACAACACTATCTGGACCACATCGGGACGACATTATTTTCTATGTCAATGGTAAAAATGTTCAAACGTATGGTTCACAAGGTCAGCAGCGGACAACCGCATTGTCTTTAAAGCTTGCTGAAATAGATCTCATATACAGTGAAGTAGGCGAATATCCCATTCTCCTACTCGATGACGTGTTAAGCGAACTAGATGATTTCAGACAATCACATCTTTTAAATACCATTCAAGGCAAAGTACAAACCTTTGTCTCCACAACAAGCGTAGATGGAATTCATCATGAAACCTTAGAAAAAGCAGATATTTTCAAAGTTCATAATGGAAAAGTCACCTATTAAATAAATGGGCTGTTCTCCTAGAAAATGTCTCTTTGTAAGAGATGTAGATCACAGGAATTTCCACGGAGCAGCCAGTATACACGAAGACTCCTGCGGGAGGAATGGCATCGGTGAGACCCCGCAGTGCGTTAGCACGAGGAGGCTCACCAGCCACCCGCGGAAAGCGAAGTGTATACTGGCTGCGGACTAGGAGAGAAAACAAAAAAACAGTCTAATATATTTTATGTGACATGGTGGGGGATACAATTTGTTCATTCATATAGGTAACAGCAACGTCATCCGGTCAAAAGATATTATTTCAATCATCGACTATAATATCATTTCGTCCTCCTCCATCATGGAGGAAATGATGACAGCAAACAAAGATAAAATCATAGGACCTAAAGAAGATACCAAATCAGTAGTAATAACGAATAATCAGTTATATTTAAGCACACTGTCTGTTGCAACACTAAAAAAACGGGCCAGTATCATGTCGACGATAAGTAGACTTGATGATTATTCAAATGAACTAAATCTTGAATAATTAGAATGTAGGTGGAAAAATGGCAATGGAAGAAAACGTAAGAACAGAAGAATCATATAATGCCGATCAGATACAAGTATTAGAAGGTTTAGAAGCGGTACGAAAACGACCTGGTATGTATATTGGATCTACCAGTTCTAAGGGATTACACCACTTAGTGTGGGAAATCGTAGATAACAGTATTGACGAAGCACTTGCTGGTCACTGTGACCATATTCAAGTAATCATTGAAGAAGATAATAGTATTACAGTTAAAGATAACGGCCGTGGAATTCCTGTCGATATCCAAAAGAAAACTGGTTTACCTGCAGTAGAAGTTATTATGACTGTCTTGCATGCTGGAGGTAAATTCGGCGGTGGCGGATACAAAGTATCTGGGGGTCTACATGGTGTAGGTGCTTCTGTAGTTAACGCCCTTTCTACTAATTTAGATGTCTATGTTCACCGTGATGGCAAAGTGCATCATATTGGATTTGCACGTGGTGCGAAAGTAAAAGAATTAGAGGTTATTGGTGAAACAAATCGTACAGGTACAACAGTTCACTTTACGCCAGATCCAGAAATCTTCACAGAAACAACTGAGTATGAATTAGACATACTTGTTCAACGTGTTCGCGAACTAGCATTTTTAAATAAAGGGATTCGTATTTCCATTGAGGATAAACGTACAGGTGAAGAGCCACAATCATTCCACTACGAAGGTGGAATTAAGGAATATGTAGAATTTATTAACCGCAATAAGGAAGTATTGCACGAATCTTTCTATGCAGAAGGCGATGATCAAGGAATCATTGTTGAAGTAGCGATTCAATATAACGAAGGATTCAATAGTAGCATCTACTCGTTTGCGAACAACATTCATACGTATGAAGGTGGAACACATGAGTCTGGTTTTAAGACCGGTTTAACTCGTGTTATTAATGATTATGCACGTAAAAGTAACCTGATGAAGGAAAATGAAACGAATTTAACTGGTGACGATGTACGTGAAGGAATTACAGCAATCGTTTCCGTTAAGCATCCAGATCCACAATTTGAAGGACAAACGAAAACGAAGCTAGGTAATAGTGAAGTTCGTGCAATTACGGATTCTGTATTTAGTGAAATGTTTTCTAAATTCTTATACGAAAATCCTTCAATAGGTAAAACTATTGTTGAAAAAGGGTTAATGGCCTCTCGTGCTCGAGCTGCTGCTAAAAAGGCTCGTGATCTAACACGTAGAAAGAGTGCTTTAGAAATCTCTAACCTACCTGGTAAGCTTGCTGACTGTTCCTCTAAAGATGCAACAATCAGTGAACTATACATCGTAGAGGGTGACTCTGCGGGTGGTTCTGCAAAACAAGGTAGAGATAGACATTTCCAAGCGATTTTACCATTAAGAGGTAAAATTCTTAACGTAGAGAAGGCACGTCTAGACCGTATCTTATCGAATAATGAAGTACGCTCGATGATTACGGCGATGGGTACTGGTATTGGTGCTGACTTTGATATTTCAAAAGCTAGATATCATAAGATTGTTATCATGACAGATGCCGACGTCGATGGTGCACATATTCGTACCTTACTATTAACGTTCTTTTATCGTTTTATGCGTCCATTACTTGAACATGGTTATATTTACATTGCACAACCACCTCTTTATAAGGTGCAACAAGGTAAAGTGGTTCACTATGTATATGATGACAAAGGACTTGATAAAGTTTTAGCAGAGTTACCGGAAGTACCTAAACCTGGCCTACAGCGCTATAAAGGTCTTGGGGAAATGAACGCGGAACAGCTCTGGGAAACAACCATGGATCCAGATAATCGAACATTGCTTCAAGTGGGATTAAATGATGCTATTGAAGCTGATCAAGTTTTTGATATGTTAATGGGGGACAAGGTTGAACCTCGTCGCCAATTCATTGAAGAAAATGCGCAATACGTGAAGAATCTAGATATCTAAACATCGAACGAAAATGGAATAAATAACAGAAAAGCGTGATGTCGCTTTTCGTAAATGTCTGGTAGTCGTATAGGCTGCCTTTAGACATTATCAGGAGGTTTAAAATCTATGGCGGATCAGGAACGTCAAAGTGTACAAGAAATTAATATAAGCCAGGAAGTACGTACTTCCTTTTTAGACTATGCGATGAGTGTAATCGTCTCTCGTGCATTACCAGATGTCAGAGACGGAATGAAGCCTGTACATCGAAGAATATTATATGCAATGAATGATTTAGGTATGCATTCCGATAAAGCATATAAAAAATCTGCCCGTATCGTTGGGGAAGTTATTGGTAAGTATCACCCACACGGTGACTCAGCAGTTTATGAAGCAATGGTACGTATGGCACAACCATTTAGTTATCGTAATCCGTTAGTAGATGGTCATGGAAACTTCGGATCAGTAGATGGTGACTCTGCTGCGGCGATGCGTTACACAGAAGCTAGAATGTCTAAGCTTTCCATGGAATTACTCCGTGATATTAATAAAGATACCATTGACTATCAAGATAACTACGATGGCTCAGAAAGAGAACCAGTAGTATTCCCTGCTCGATTCCCTAACCTTTTAGTGAACGGGGCTTCTGGGATTGCGGTAGGTATGGCAACCAATATACCCCCACATAACCTAGGGGAAACCATTGATGCAGTACTTGCTTTAAGTAAAAATCCAGAAATTACAATCGATGATATCATGGAAAACTATTTACCAGGTCCAGATTTTCCAACAGCTGGTCTTATTCTAGGACGAAGCGGTATACGTAGAGCATATGAAACTGGTAAAGGCTCTGTTACGGTTCGAGCAAAAGTAGAGATTGAAGAACAAAGCAATGGTAAATCAACCATTCTCGTAACAGAGCTTCCATATCAAGTGAACAAGGCGAAGTTGATTGAAAAGATTGCCGAGCTTGTTCGTGATAAGCGTATTGAAGGTATCACGGATTTACGTGATGAATCAGACCGTAATGGTATGCGTATTGTTATGGAATTACGTCGTGACGTGAATGCGAATGTTTTACTAAATAATTTATATAAATTTACATCATTACAAACCACTTTTGGTGTGAATACGTTAGCACTTGTTAACGGCATACCAAAGGTACTAAATATTAAAGAATGTCTTTATCATTATCTCGAGCATCAAAAGGTAATCATTAGACGCCGTACGGAATTCGAATTAAGAAAAGCGGAAGCAAGAGCACATATTCTAGAAGGTCTACGGATTGCACTAGATCATCTTGATGAAGTTATTGCATTAATTCGTGGTTCAAAGACAGCGGATGTTGCGCGTGAAGGATTAATGACACGCTTCAACTTGTCTGAAAAACAAGCACAAGCTATCTTAGATATGCGACTGCAACGTTTAACAGGCTTAGAGCGTGAAAAAATTGAAAATGAATACAATGAATTACAAAAGCTTATCGAAGAATTAAAATCAGTTCTAGCTAATGAAGAAAAGGTACTAGAAATCATTCGTACAGAGTTAATCGAAATCAAAGAAAAATATGGTGATAAACGTCGTACGGAGATTACCGTAGGCGGAGCTGACTTCTTCGAGGATGAAGACTTAATTCCAGAAGAAAATATCGTAATTACACTAACACATAAAGGCTATATCAAACGTCTTCCATCTTCTACATACCGTGTTCAAAAACGAGGTGGACGTGGTATTCAAGGTATGGGTACCAATGAGGATGACTTTGTAGAACATTTAGTATCCACATCCACCCATGACACCATTCTCTTCTTTACGAATAAAGGGAAAGTGTACAAGGTGAAGGGGTATGAGATTCCAGAATTTAGCCGTACTGCAAAAGGGCTTCCAATAATTAATCTTCTTCAAATTGAAAAAGGCGAGTGGATTAATGCAGTTATCTCTGTCAGCGAATTTAGTGAAGACTGGAACTTCGTCTTTACAACGAGCCATGGTATCACGAAACGTACAAGTCTATCGCAATTTGCCAATATCCGTAAAGGTGGATTAATCGCCCTAGGATTACGCGAAGATGATGAGTTAATTTCTGTTCGTCTAACGGATGGAACGAAGCATATTATGATTGCAACGAAACATGGTTATTTAATTCGTTTCCCTGAGGACCAAGTACGATTAATGGGAAGAACGGCAGCAGGTGTACGCGGTATTTCCCTACGTGACGATGATGAAGTGGTATCAATGGAGATCCTTGAAGAAGGATTACAGATTCTTCATGTTACAAATAAAGGTATCGGTAAACGTACGCCAGAAGATCAATACCGCATTACAAACCGTGGTGGTAAAGGGATCTTCACTGCCAAACTTTCAGAAGAAACAGGAGAAATTGTCTCTGTAAAAGCTGTTACTGGTGATGAAGATATTATGCTTATCACAGCAGCAGGCGTCTTAATCCGAATTCCAGTAGAAGGCATCTCACAAACTGGAAGAAACACACGAGGCGTCCGCCTAATACGCCTACAAGAAGGCGAAGAAGTAGCAACCGTCGCAAAAATCGAACGAGACGAAGAAGAAGAAACAGATACAGAAGTAGATACAGAAAATCTAAATCAAGAAGAGCAAAACGAAGCTACAGAAATAGAAACAGAAGATGAATAAGTACCAGTAGGTTTAGAAGGGTGAAGAGTTTAAATCAAGGTACAACTGACAGGGCAGTGAGACTGGGAAAAATAATGTCTTTATCTCAAAGACGATTGATGCGCTAACTAGCTCTGGAAATATACGGAGACTCCTGCGGGAAAAAAGGCATCGGTGAGACCCCGGTGATGCACCTGCGTCTGCAAGCATCGCTTCGAAGCAGGCTTCCTCGGTGCAAGGCTGCAAAGAAGGTTACTCAAGTAGTAGCCTGGCTCACCAGCCGCCCGCGGCAAGGCAGACACTGCGAGGTCTTTTCGAGCAGATGTCGCCCCTGTGCTGGAAGTAAAAGCGCAGTATATTTCCAGAGCGGGTATTACGCAGTAAAAATAGGTTCGTATTAGTCCCGGTTTCATTACTTTGTCACCTTATTCATCAAAGGGAGGGAATAACATGCGTGTTTCACCATCTCAATTAGTTCCTGGTTGTGTTCTCCTACGTGACGTCAAAGGAAAAACAAATCGACCAATCATCCCACAAAAGACCGTATTAACAGAAAAACACATCACCTTTTTACATAAATTTTTAATCGAACAAGTAGATGTATCCGAAAAACTAAATGATGGTGAGCAGTTTAAGCCCAAATCTGTCGAAGCAAAAGAAAAAGAGAAGACAGAAACCCCTCATGTAGAATCGAACCTTGTTTTATCAGATTTACCCTTTAAAGATCATTACTATCATGTCGTTACCGAATACAAAAAGCTATTTGAAACATGGAGAAATAATCTTCCTATCGATATACTTGCTGTTCGTAACCTCATCTTACCGTTAATTGATCGAATGGATGATATCGGTTCAGCAGTCTATACGCTTCACCGGTATGCGAACAAAGTTGATTACTTCTACCATCATAGTGTCTCTGTCTCTATTCTTAGTGCTTATTTAGGTAAGAAAATGGGACATCAAAAAGGGGAATGGTATCAAATTGGTTTAGCTGGGCTATTAAGTGATGCGGGTATGGCAAGGTTAGGTTCCTTTGCATTTAAAAAAGAAGGCACACTAACGAATGAGGAAAAACTAGAAATAAGGAATCATCCAACTTACTCCTATCGAATGGTGGAAAACATTCCCTCGATTCCATATACCGTAAAATTAGCTGTACTCCAGCACCATGAACGATTTGATGGAAGCGGCTATCCATTAGGATTGTCACAGGAAAAGATCCATGGATTTGCTAGAATTATCTCTGTTTGTGATATTTACCATGCGATGACTAGTGAGCGAATGTATCGTAAAAAGCAATCTCCATTCCAGGTGATTGAAGAGCTTCAAAAGGAACAGTTCAGCAAGCTCGATCCAAGAGTTGTACAAGTATTTATCGATGCCATTGCGAATTTCTCTATTGGCACTAAAGTACTTCTATCCTCGAATCAAGTTGGTGAAATTGTTTTTATTGATCAGAAGCAACCGACTAGACCAATCGTAAGGCTAGATAATGGTGAGATTATTACGTTATCTAACCATCATAATCTCCATATCGATGAAATAATATAGAGGGACAGTCCCCTAATTACGCTATGTTTTGTAATTAGGAGACCTGTCCCTCCATTTGTTTCGAGAGGTATTTCCCGATGATAAGTGGAATCTTCTTTTGCGTAATGGATAAAAAGCTGGATATAAACGGGTAATCTGCGTCTGGCTTTGTAGCTAATAATTCTCCCCACCATTCTGCTTCATAGCGTGACAACATGCTAAGGTTATACAGAAGTAAATAATGCACCATCACTTCTGAATGAGGGAAAAGTAACGCGCGATCGGTTGGGATATAGATGGCATGATCCATATCTACTGGAAAGGGGTCAATCCAATGACTTAACGGTTCCTTTAAACGCAGTGTAAAGTGTTCCACATCTGAAGTTGCCTCTGAAATAGGTAAATACGAGCCTAATCGTTTAAGTAACGCATTTTCAGTCATATTGTAATGATCGCAAAGTGCTTTAGGAACGACAGCAGTTGTATCACCGAGATATCCAATTTTCACTAAACTACTTTTCTTTTCATAAGTGAAATAAGGATGGAGTTCCGGAATTATTTGAAAAAGAGACCTCATCGTAATTTTCTCAAAGGGAAGCTTGGAAATCCCAAAGAGATGTTCTGAGAAATAAGGATACAGCCCTTTATGTTGTATTTTCACCTCGTCCTCTAAAAAGCTATAGTCCTTCTTTTTTCGCTTCCGAGCAGATACACCATGTGCTAGAACAGAGGTTGACTCTGGATATTCAGGCCGTCTCGTTAATAGGCAGGCTTTTAATAAATGTGCCATCCCGTAGAAAAGCATGACTGGTTTCAATACCGTATCCAGTTGTTCGCCAGCTCGGTAATATTCGCTTCCGTGGTGTAAACAATACATAAAAACATTACAGTTTTCATAACTCTTCTTCTCTGCTTCGACATCGGGCAACTGCTTGTAACATTGTAATAAGTATTTTTGAGCGGTTTGTTGTGATTGTAGGTATGTGTAAAATGCAGAAATTTCCTCTTGAAAATGCATAATAACGTCCTTTTCCTTTGATAGAAAAATTTGAAAATATCAACATTAATAACTTGCAAATCTCTTATTGAAATAATCCCTCGGTTGAAGTATTGTAAATAACAATAGATATACGAACTAGCTTTTCCCTAAGATAATTTTATTATTCTTTACCTTTGTTCCGACTAAATTTTAAGGAGGATATATATGAGAGAGGATAAGTTTGCTAAAGAAGGATTAACATTCGATGATGTACTGTTAATTCCTGCAAAGTCAGATGTATTACCCCGTGAGGTTAATGTCAGCACAAGGTTAAGTCCTAATATAATGTTAAATGCCCCATTAATCAGTGCCGGAATGGATACTGTTACGGAAGCGAGCATGGCTATTGCTATGGCTAGGCAGGGTGGTCTTGGGATCATTCATAAAAATATGTCGGTGGAAGAACAAGCTGAGCAAGTAGATCGTGTGAAACGATCTGAAAGTGGCGTCATTACGAATCCATTCTCGCTAACACCAGAACATCAAGTATATGATGCGGAACACTTAATGGGAAAATACCGAATCTCTGGCGTACCAATTGTAAATAACGAAAATGATCAAAAGCTTGTAGGTATTTTAACGAACCGTGATTTACGTTTTATTCAAGATTATTCCATACGAATTTCAGAGGTAATGACTAGTGAAAATCTAGTTACTGCTCCTGTTGGAACGACGTTAGAAGAGGCTGAGAAGATTCTTCAACAGTATAAAATTGAGAAATTACCTCTAGTTGATGAAAATGGAATACTTAAAGGACTAATCACGATTAAGGACATCGAAAAAGTTATAGAGTTCCCTAACGCAGCTAAAGATGCACAAGGTAGATTATTAGTTGGGGCGGCTGTAGGTGTTACTGGCGACTCACAAAGTCGTATAGAAGCACTTGTAAATGCAGGTGTGGATGTAATTGTAGTAGATACGGCACATGGCCATTCTCAAGGTGTAATCGAGCAAGTAAAACATATTCGTGAGTCTTATCCGAATCTGGATATTATCGCTGGAAATGTTGCAACAGCGGAAGCAACAAAGGAATTAATTGAAGCCGGAGCAACGATTGTAAAAGTTGGAATCGGACCAGGATCAATTTGTACTACTCGAGTAGTTGCAGGTGTTGGTGTACCACAGATTACCGCTGTACATGATTGTGCTGTAGCGGCAGCAGAATACGGTGTACCTGTCATTGCAGATGGCGGTATTAAATACTCTGGTGATATTACAAAAGCAATCGCTGCTGGTGCACATGCAGTGATGCTTGGTAGCATGTTTGCCGGGGTATCTGAAAGCCCTGGTGAAACAGAAATCTATCAAGGAAGAAGATACAAGGTCTACCGTGGAATGGGATCTGTTGGCGCGATGAAGGCAGGATCGAAGGATCGCTATTTCCAAGATACAGAAGATGCGAAAAAGCTTGTCCCTGAAGGTATTGAAGGAAGAGTTGCCTACAAAGGTCCTCTAGCTGACACCGTCCACCAGTTAATTGGTGGCTTGCGTTCTGGAATGGGATACTGTGGTGCTCCTACCATTGAAGCTTTACGAACGGAAGCACAGTTTATTCGTATTACCAATGCTGGTTTACAAGAAAGCCATCCACATGATGTACAAATCACAAAAGAAGCACCAAACTACTCGCTTAAAGGGTAGATTCTACTATATGACTTGAAAAGATGGGCATTATTGCCCGTCTATTTTTTTATGGTAAACTATGATAAAATACTAAAGGTGTTCCATAAAAATATAAACAAATTCAAACAATATAGGGTGGAGGTAAACAAAGTGAAACAGATCTATTCAAAAGTATTTATGATGGTACTTGTTGTCCTTATTGCAACGACATCATTTATGACACAACCAAAGAATATACAAGCAGCTGAGTTAGAATTAGATGCTGAATCAGCTATTTTAGTTGATGCAGAGACAGGGAAAGTATTGTTTGCAAAAGACCCTGACATTGCACTTCCACCAGCAAGTATGACAAAAATGATGACAGAGTATCTTGTTTTGGAAGCAATTGAAAATGGGGAAATCTCCTGGGAAACAACTACTCAAATCAGTGATTATGCGTATAGCATCTCTGAAAATCCTAGCTTTTCAGGTATTGGTTTAACACAAGATAAAAACTATAGTGTAAAAGAATTATATGAAGCAATGGCAATTTTCTCCGATAATGGGACATCGATTGCACTTGCAGAATTAATTTCCGGTTCTGAAGGTGAATTTGTAAAGCGCATGAACCAAAAAGGTGAAGAAATGGGCCTTCCGGATGCAAAGTTCGTAAACTCAACTGGATTAGAAAATAGCTCACTAGGTGAAAACTATCCAGAAGGTACAGATCCAAATGGTTCCAACCTATTATCCGCACGTTCACTTGCTTTGCTAGCATATAATTTAACGAATGACTTTCCACATGCACTAGATATTTCTAGTCGAATTGAAGATGAATTCGAAGGCTATACTGTAGAAAACTTAAACTGGATGCTTCCACACGAAGCAACCTATTTAAAGCAATTCTATTATGAAGGTATGGACGGTCTAAAAACAGGTTATACAGGCCTTGCTGGCTATACATTTACTGGTACAGCAGAACGTGATGGAAGAAGACTAATCTCTGTTGTAATGCGTACCGAAAGTAAAGCTGCTCGTTTCGAACAAACTGCTCGATTAATGGATTATGGCTTTAATCAATTTGAAACAAAAGAACTTTTTGCAGCTGGCTTCCAATTAGAAGACCAAGAGTCTATCCCAGTAGCAAAAGGTAAAGAAGATACAGTAGACATCTCTATGAGCGAAGGCTTCACACTCCCAATTAAGGGTGGAGAAGAAGAACTGTATCAAATAGAATATTCTATTGATGAAGAGAAACTGAACGAAGATGGAGAGCTAATCGCACCAATCGAAAAAGGCGATAAAATTGGAACAGCCAAGCTAGTATACACAGGCGACGCTGACCACGGCTACATCTTCAATACAGATAACCTAACCGTAGACCTAGTAGCAGAAGACACCGTAGAAAAAGCAAACTGGTTCATGCTAACCCTAGGAGCAATCAGCGACTTCTTCAGCGGAATCTTTACATCTATCGTTGATACTGTAAAAGGTTGGTTTTCTTAATAGATAAATTTTTGTAAGAAAGTTAAAATATAGCACTGAGCGGCGGGAATATACGGAGACTCCTGCGGGAGGAAAGGCATCGGTGAGACCCCGCAGATGCACCTGCGTCTGCAAGCATCGCTTCGTAGTAGGCTTCCTCGGTGCAAGGCAGCAAGGAAGCTTATTCAAGTAGTAGCCTGGCTCACCAGCCGCCCGCGGAAAGCGCAGTGTATTCCCGCCGCGGATTTGGCCAGAAGGTCATTTTTATAAGATTAAAGAATAAAACTTGCATCTTTTACAAAAATTAGCTATGATATTGATTAATCAAAAAACAACTTTAAAAGTTATGATAGGAAATAGTAACAGTACCGTTTTCTAAAGAGAGTCGATGGTTGGTGTGAATCGATGAAAATTTACTGTGAATCCATCCTTGAACTGGTTTACCGAAACATTAGTAAGTAAACCCGGTTACGTACCGTTAACACGATAGAGCCGGAAGAGTTTTCTCTTCAACAAGGGTGGCAACGCGGGAAATATAACTCTCGTCCCTATTTATTAGGGACGGGAGTTTTTTGTATTTATTTAAAAATTTCAAGGAGGAATTTACCATGCTAGACATGAAATACTTACGCAATAACTTTGAAGAAGTAAAAGGTAAACTACAACACCGCGGAGAAGATTTATCAGAGCTTGACCGTTTCGGTGAGTTAGACGAAAGACGTCGTGAATTAATTACAAAAACAGAAGCCCTAAAAGCAAAGAGAAATGAAGTAACAAAGCAAATCTCTCAATTGAAAAAAGAAAAAAAAGATGCAGATGAAGCCATTAAGGAAATGCGTGAAGTTGGCGATCAAATTAAAGAATATGATAATGAGTTACGAGAGATTGAAGAGACGCTTGAAAACATAATGTTATCAATCCCGAATATCCCTCATGAAAGTGTACCAGTTGGTGAGGACGAAGATGACAATATAGAAGCTCGCAAGTATGGTGAACTTCCTAGCTTTTCTTTTGAAGCACAACCACATTGGGATATTGCTACAAATTTAGATATCGTTGACTTTGAACGAGCTGGTAAGGTTACTGGTAGCCGCTTTATCTTCTATAAGGGCTTAGGAGCAAGATTAGAAAGAGCACTTTGGAACTTTATGATGGATTTACATGCCGATGAACACGGTTATACCGAATTACTTACACCACAAATTGTCAATCGAGCAAGCTTAACGGGTACTGGACAGTTACCTAAATTTGCAGAAGATGTTTTCAAACTAGCTGATACGGATTATTTCCTAATTCCAACTGCTGAAGTTCCAGTAACGAACTATCATCGCGATGAAATCCTAAGTGCAGAAGATCTGCCGAAAAAATATGCAGCATTTAGTGCTAACTTCCGCTCTGAAGCAGGTTCTGCTGGCCGTGATACACGTGGACTAATCCGTCAGCACCAATTTAATAAAGTGGAATTAGTTCAATTTGTAAAACCAGAAGATTCTTATGCAACACTAGAAGAATTAACAGGTCACGCTGAAAAAGTACTTCAACTACTTCAGTTACCATACCGAGTCATGAGCATGTGTACAGGAGATTTAGGATTTACAGCAGCGAAGAAATACGATATCGAAGTATGGATTCCAAGCCAAGATATGTACCGAGAGATCTCTTCTTGCTCAAACTTTGAAGACTTCCAAGCAAGACGCGCAGGCATTCGCTTCAGAAGAGAAACAAACGGAAAACCAGAATTCGTTCACACCCTAAACGGCTCAGGCCTAGCAATCGGCCGCACCGTAGCAGCCATCCTAGAAAACTACCAACAACAAGACGGTTCTGTTAAAGTACCAGAAGTCCTAGTACCGTACATGGGTGGAGTAGAGTTTATTAAGTAAAGGTAGTTTAAGGTTTAACTAAGAAAATATGGTTTATAATAAATAGTTATTTTAAGAAATATAGTTTATCGCTGTGAGTGGCTAGAATACACGGAGACTCCTACGGGAATAGTGAGCAGGGTGAGACCCCACAGGACGGAGTCCGAGGAGGCTCACCGTTCACCCCGTGGAAAGCGGAGTGTATTCTAGCCACGGCCACGGCAAGGACTACTATAATTGCTATTGTTGCCATAATAATTATCATTAAAATCTAAAAAAATTTACTATTTACTAACCGCAAAAAAATAAACACCTTCATATTGACATCGAAAATCAAATCATGTATATTAATATTTGTTGCCACGGAGGTATACCCAAGTCTGGCTGAAGGGATCGGTCTTGAAAACCGACAGGCGGGTCAAACCGCGCGGGGGTTCGAATCCCTCTACCTCCTCCATTTTTAAACAAGCGCATAAATATTGGAGATATAGAAAAACCGCTACTGCTGTAGCGGTTTTTTGCGTTTTAAGTCTATTTGTCCTCTTTCGAAATCAATGTTTCTAATAATGCTGTTGGAAGAAGATCCAAGCCTTTATGATGCTCAGTCAATAGAAGCTGATCATTACTAGTTTGTTCGTTCTTCATGACTTCTTCTATTTCATGATGCAGCTTTTCCATCCGATTATCTAACTCAGTAGCAACAGTTGCAGAATATCTTAATTCCTTCATGATATACTCCGGAACATCTTTATGATATCTGTAAAATATCTTATGTTCTAAGCTCGCCCAGAAATCCATAGCAACCGTTCTAATTTGGATTTCAACAAAAACATCCTTCACTTGGTCTGACAAGAAAACAGGTATTTTGATAATCAGGTGAAGACTTTGATAGCCATTTGGTTTAGGATTTTGTATATAATCCTTGCAAGTAACAACAGTAACATCTTTTTGTTTCTGGATCATATCACTAATCTTGTAAATATCAGATACAAAGGAACAGACAATGCGAATACCAGCAATGTCATGTATATTTTTTTCAATCGACTCTAGTGTCAGTTCTAAGTTTTTGCGCTTTAGTTTGTTTAGAATACTTTCAGGGGTTTTGATTCTAGATTTTATATGTTCTATTGGATTATAGTCATGGATATACTGAAACTCTTCTTTCAAAATCTTAATTTTTGTATTCATTTCATCTAAACCGAATTTGTATATCATCATAAAACGAGTCAGTTCTTTTCGAATTTCGGTTAAGTTTTGTAGTTTTAATTCTTCTTTTTGCAAGAGAGATTTCTTCCTTTCTAGGCTACTACTATTAGTATACAATATGGGGTCCAACTAGATGGGAATGAAGTCGTTTAAATTTGTTAGAAAATGGCGAAAAAAAAAGATACACCCATGGATGTATCTATAGCATATAGTTATTTAATTAACTCTCTCGTTTCCCAACGTCTTGATTGTTGAATAAAATGACCAATCTTCTCTAGAATCGGTTCAATAGAAGTATCGTCATTCATTAAATCATAATCGGAAATATTAATTCTTAAAATCGGACAAGCATTAAAGTTATTAATCCAGTTTTCATAACGGTTGTACATTTCTTCCCAATACGAAGTAGGTGTACTTTTTTCCATCTCACGACCACGTACTTGAATTCGTTTCAGAACTTCATCAAATGAACCTTCAAGATATATTAATAAATCAGGGTGTGGGAAGTATGGTGTCATTACCATGGATTCGAAAAGACTCGTGTATGTTTCATAGTCTGTTTTTGACATCGTTCCACTTTCGTAATGCATCTTCGCAAATATTCCAGTGTCTTCGTAGATGGAACGGTCCTGAATAAATCCTCCACCGTATTCAAATATTTTCTTCTGCTCTTTGAAGCGTTCTGCTAAGAAATAAATTTGTAGATGGAAGCTCCAACGTTCAAAGTCATCATAGAATTTTTCGAGGTATGGATTCGTATCTACCTTTTCAAATGATGTTTTGAAATTCAAAGCATATGCTAATGCCTTTGTCATCGTAGACTTTCCTACCCCAACTGTCCCAGCAATGGTAATAATACTATCGTTTGGGATATGGTACTTATCTCTTAAATTCATTATATAATCTCCTTTTAAAAGGTTAGTATGATTTCGATACAGCTTGAAACGTGTTTAATTGTTTTTCTACTTGAACAATAATCGTATTTAAATCATCCTGATTCTTAACAAAGTCTAATTTGTCCCCGTTAATACGGATAACCGGAATTTCAGGATGCATGATTTCAAATTGATTCATATACGCTTCATAATCCTCTGCTAACTGAGCCAAGTAGGATGCTTTAATATTTTGCTCAATTTCTCTGCCACGCAGTTTAATACGGTCTAATATCGTATCAAGGCTTGCGTGTAAGTAGATCATCATATTCGGTACAGGCATGTCAGCTGTTAAAATGTGATAAATCTTTTCGTATTTCTCAAATTTATCCGCTTGAAGCGTGCGCTGTGCAAATATCATGTTCTTTGATATATGGTAATCGGAAACAACCGCTTTTTGTTGTGTGAGATACTTCTTATCGATATCTTCTAATTGTTTAAATCGGTTGCAGAGAAAGAACATTTCGGTTTGAAAGCTCCACTCATCAATATCATCGTAAAACTTTCCTAGAAATGGATTTTCCTCGACGATTTCCTTTAGAAGATGTAATTTAAAATGATCTGATAGCCTTTTAGCTAAGGAAGTTTTACCAATCCCAATTGGCCCTTCAATTGCGATAAATGGGACCTCTGTCATCATCGTTCCCCCAATCAAAAAAATACTGACAACATATCTTCTAATTCTATCATAATCGACATAACTCTTCTATAAGTGATTTCAGTAAGGAATAGGAATAATTGGTAACTCATCATATAATTTCTATTTACTTTTCATTTATTTTCTAGTTTTGTATAATGAGTAATGTTCCAATAAAATTTGCCTTCGTAGCTCAGGGGATAGAGCATCGGTTTCCTAAACCGTGTGTCGCAGGTTCGAATCCTGCCGTGGGCATTATTTGAGGTTGGGACAAAAGTATTTCTATCAAAGGTAAAACCGAACATTTTGGTTAGTGCATATAACTCGCCCCGGAAATATACTTCGCTTTCCGTGGGCGGCTGGTGAGCCTCCTCAGAGCTATCGCTCTTGCGGGGTCTCACCGAAGCCTATCCTCCCACAGGAGTCTCCGTATATTTCCGGGGCTAATCTAGTGTTTGTTCGCCTTTTATTACCCTTGATTGAGTTATGTCCCAACCTCTTTGTTTTTTTATAAGTAGTAAATAAATATTTTTCCTAATTGGGGGTTAAATTGGGGCCAATTAGAACTTTAAGAGAAAAAATCAACCTAATTTCACTTAACCAAGTAAATACAAAATGCGAAAGCAGCTGAAATTAGTCAGTTGCTTTTATATTATCAAAATATTTACTCTACTATAAAAACCAGGAGTACAAGTCATTAATAATGACATTGGGAAGGTTAGATTGTTTGATGTCAATTATGCAATTAGAAATAGCGATGGATAGTTAAGAAGTCGGGAGGTCTATATCTTATTAGACCTTCTGAGATTAGTATGAGGTGATAAATAACAAAATGAAAATAGCATCATACATTACTATCATGAATTGTGTGTAAAATTAACAACCTAATATATAAATTCATTAAAATCGGTTAACGTTACTAAATGCAAAAATGTTAAAAGTAAAAACATTCCAATTGTGTTAGTAGGTATTAGTTAATCTAAGTCTAGATCATGAAATAGTTGACTAGTGGGGCCTTCCTTCCCTTTTAGACACCTGCTCTAATGGGTGGAAGGAGTGGATGTTGAAGGAGATTGTAATTTTATTTCAATGATATATAGTATAACTTAACAGTACCAACTTGTATAAAACGGTTTGCTCATTTATTTTATAGGCATTGACAAATTTTAATGTTAATATTCGATGGAATAATAAGAACTTCCGATTACCCGGAAGTTCTTATTCGTAGTATAGTCTTGTAATTGAATTAAATACCGTGTATTCCAAAAGTACGATGTTCATAGGTTAAGTTTAAGTATTTTCGAGACTAAACTAATAATCCCTTTCTATATAACTCTTTACAAAAGTTGTTGTAATCGAGTACTGCTGTATCATAATCAACTTCATATTTTGCAATAATTTCATTAATTATTCGATTTTGTTTTTCGCCAGTGTGTATCATTGTAAGAATCATACTACCAAGTTCATCTAAACTATAATATCTATTATCTTTAAGATTTAATAATAACAAGTGTTTATCTGATTCTACAAATGATATACTTTTTGAGATTGTATAATCCATAAATATTAATCTCCTTTGTTATTAAAAAATAGTTTAAAAAAGGCTCCTTTTACAGCTAATAATTTTTTAGGTTCTCCCATTTCGACAATTTTACCATTAGCAAGAACTATTACTCTATCAGCCCTTTCTGCAATATCATAATCGTGGGTACTTACAATCCTTGTAACATTTTCCGTTTTGCTAATTTCTGTATTAATAACAATTTTATTAGCTTTATCCAGTCCTCCAGTTGGTTCATCTAAAATAAGTAGATTTGGATTCAATAAGATAGCCCTTAAAATTGCTAACCTTCTCTTTTGACCACCTGAAAAGTTCCCACCATTATTCCTAACTATCGTATTATATTTTTCTGGTAGGCTATTAATTAACATATCTAGATTTAATTCTTTTACTTTTAAGTTAATTTCACCCTCATTAAAACTTGCATTAAAACTTAAATTTTCTCTTAAAGGGACGTTATATAAAAAGGGTTCCTGCCATACAACTGCTTTTTTCCCTACAATATCATCATTAAAATATCTTATTGTTCCATCTGTAGGAGTATATAGTCCAGCGATTAGTTTTAATAATGTTGATTTCCCAGAACCGCTTTCTCCAACCACTACTATTAACTCTCCATGATTAACAGAAAATGTGATATCAGTTAACGTTTGCTTTTCTATTGAGTAATTGAAGTTGACATTCTCAAATTCAAAACTTGATGTTGGGTTAGTATCATTAGTTTTTATAGGGATGTCTAAAAATTCCCATACTCTAGAGGCAGCACCGATAGAATATTGTATAGAACCAAATAACTCACCAGCACTTCTCACTGGATAAAATAGCAGTTCAATAGTTGCTAAGACTGTTATAAGTTCACCAATTGCAATTTCACCATGATAAATTAAAATAGAACCAACTGACAAAATTAATATATAAGCAGCCGTTTCCGATATTGATCCTGATATTCTTAAATAGCTAGAGAGAATATCCTGTTTTATTTCATTATGATAAATTCTTTGAGTTGAATTTTTAAAAATCTTTTTTCCCCATGTTTCTTTACTTAAGCTTATTAGGTCTTGAATTCCTTGAATCATCCCTGTTAGTCCTTCTAATGTATTAGCTTTACTTTCTTGAGTATCATAACTAATTTTTTGTAACTTTTTTCGCATAAACCACGGGATTATAAAACTTAACACTAAAAAGGGGATGATTATTATTGTTAAATATACATTTACGTTACTCATTGCAATTACTGCACCAATAAGTTGTGCTATTGAATGAACTACTTGAGCTAGTACAGTTCCGTATATATTTGTCCATCCTGGTAAATCTGACATAATTATGGATTCCATCTTGCCTTGTTTTATATTTTCAACTTTAATAAAAGGTAATGCTAAGTAATGGGCAAATACTTTATTTCTAAGATCCATAAGTATCTTTTGACTTACTTTACTACACAAATACTGTACTAGAATTGATAAACTCCAGGTAAATACCCATGAAAATGCATATATAATTATTAGGTACACAAGTCTTTCATGTTTACCCACTATTAAACTATCAACTATCAACCCAAAAAGAATAGGTCGAGAAAGGTTTAAAACAGCTGATAGAACACCTGTTATTACCGACATTATTGTTAGAATTTTTTCATTGAAAAGAGGATTAATAATCCTTTTATATATACTCAATTACTTTTTCCTCATTCTTTGTAATATCTTTTAGCCATAAACTAAGACCAATTAATGCATGTAAACCTCGTGTAAGTCCTACTTCTTTTCCACATTTCCAACTTTCTAAATAGAGTAAAACCTTCTCTTCTGATATAATTCCCAGTTTACATAAGGGACCGTTAACAACATTCGAAATTATATCATTCCAATATTCTTCTAAGGCTAAAAATGTAAATTTATAAAAATCCTCTTGTCCTATCTGAAAGTATTTTGGATAATATTGCCTAAACGCATTTCTTTGTAACTTTTTATCAAAGTTGTCTTTTGTATAGAATGAAAAAGGAAGACTTAACACAAACTCAATTAATTCTTTGTCTAAATAAGGGAAGTTCTGTTCAATTCCATACTCAAATCCAATAATGTCTGCAACATTAAATGGTAAAAATGTCATATTCAAATCTCTAGCCATCTCAGTAATATACTTTGTTTTATATTTAAGTTTATTAGATGTGTTTTCCATATGTTCTTTAATACCCTCTAAAACAGCTTTATCATTTACGTATGGGGGAACCTCAAATCTTTGATGAATAGATGCATTCCAATCCTTTGGGGAGGGATATTTTTGTTTAATGTTTAA
The DNA here is from genome assembly GCF_001038485.1 of Ornithinibacillus californiensis. Lineage (GTDB taxonomy): Bacteria > Bacillota > Bacilli > Bacillales > Amphibacillaceae > Ornithinibacillus > Ornithinibacillus californiensis. Next base: position 13,343 of record NZ_LDUE01000015.1, on the reverse strand, counting down.
TAAAGGGTAAATACCATATGACTTTAAATACCACCAAGCATTTAATCCACGACTTTTCTGTACATTAGCTAAATACAAAGAGGTTTTCCACGAAGAAGTAAATCTTAATTTCCTAAGCAAATCAGAAATATATGAATGATTACCTGTTAAAAGTTCATCTCCCCCATACCCACTAATTATACTGTTGAGACCTAATTCTTTTGCTTTTTCGAAAACAGCGATTCTCCAAGGGTAAAAAAAGTAGTCTGGTGTTGGTTCTTCTGGAATAGATGTGTAGCTATAATCCAAATGAGATAGTGGAAGATAGTCATCAATACTTTTAGTATTCCAGGTTAAATTATAAGCATCTGCAATTTTCTTTGCCTCGTGCTTGATGTCATCCTCACCGATAAATGTTAAAGTTAAAGACTGATCTTTCGCGGTTACTAAAGGTGAATTAGCAAATATAAGACCAGTAGAATCATAGCCACTACTTGTTTCAAATAAAGCAGACTCTCCTTTAGTTTTTTGTATTGCTTGGGTTAATTTCTCTCTATATAAATTATAAATATCTTCTTCACTTTTCTTTTCTAATTCCAGATTTAACTTAAAATATACTTCCTTCTTAGAAAGAATTTTATATTCATTATTGAATGTCAAAAGCTTGCCTCTTGGTACTCGATTTATATTTACAAAAGGTGTATCTTCCCATGAATCCACATAACCTAAACCTATCAAATATTTATAAAAATAATCTAAATTCCAATCATGATTTGGATTTTTAATTTCTTTAAGAGAAGTAGAGCAATAAAAAACATTATTTTGTATAGTCCAATATAAAGGTATTCTTCCGGTTGGATCTCTATATAATATTATAGTTCCTTCCAATTTATCGATTATAGCGACACTACCTTGAACTGTTTCAAGCTCATTGAGACCTTTACTGCTGATTTTCTCCAAAATATCGGTAGCTTTATCTCCTATTGTTCTAGCCAATACAATAAATCTATTATTAGATGCTAAACTACTTTCATTAATTAGACTTATTTTTATCGGGAAACTTCCCAAGTAAAATTCTTTTTCTATTGGAAAATTAGATATTCTGCTATAGTTACCAATGGAAACTTTAAACTTATTATAAATATGCATTCTTAAAATTCTCCAATCACTTTATATGGTACATTTTCATTTCCATAACTATATTTTCCGGATTCTATCCATGCATGAGCGACAAAAGGTGGACTTTTAACTCCGATAACCACTTTTGCATTTAGTCTATATATGAAAGCAATATATTTAACAGCAGCACTAATTTCAACACACTTACAACTTAGTGGAAGGTATTGACTAACATTAAATACTGTATTGTATATATCACCTAGAAGTCTTGGATTCTTTCGAGCGAAGTTTGTATTAACCTTTAATATCTTCATTCCAAAAATTCTTAAGAATAACCATGAGATAACTAACATAAATATGGATAAAATAATGAGATAAAGACTATGTATTTTATTTATCAACCAAGTCATATTATGACAGCCTTCCTATAACAAAATATTGTTAGAAATTATTATCTCCAATGTTATTAGTATTGAGAGCCTGAATCCTATAAAAACTTTAGTAATCTATTAATCTTTCTTTGTATTGTCACCGAAAGGTAATATTCTTGGTTCTCTTGAACCGTGAAGGTCCCCGCCGTTCATTCCTCCGCCTCTTGTCAGCTTAACTGCAGATCCTAAATCAATCATAGTTGGAGCACTATATTTTTTTAGTTGTTTCTGTACTTTTTTCAATTTAATTTCCTCCTTTTGATTAGAGACAATAATTTCCAACTATCTGCAATATATTGAAAATTCATTGATTAGTCAAAAGTCTGTTTATTGAACCTGATAAGAAATATGGTAAGTTCCACCATTTTTTAAAAGTGAGACAACAAATAATTACAAAAACAGGAAATATTTCCTGGAAATTACAAAAAAGTGGATTTTTTTATGTCAGAATTTGTCGATGTTTCCCAACCTATTAATGATAACTTTTTATATTAGATTCCATTACAAAATATAAAATTCTATTCTTATTTTGTTCATAGTAAGAAAATGAATAAAGCTGGTTTGGATATGTAATGACAGTTTTATATACGAATGATTTAACTACGCGGAGAATGATATTGAGAAGAACATTCAGAGTCTTAGGCAATTTCACGAATCTTAGGTTCGATTTATCTAAAAAGTATAACGAGAATTATGAGCCAGAATACATTAATAATTTAGATGAGCTACTGAATGAAGTAAGTATAGGGAACTGCTAAATGCATAATTAAGTAATGAATCCACACCAAGTAGCTTATCTTTTGCTTCAAGTTTATTTGAGAATCTCACATAATTTAGATATTGCGTACATCCTTATTATAGTACCATTGGTGCATCTGCTATTTTTTTTCTTCTGTACTTCTTGCTAAGCACTATTGCTAAATTAAAAGAAAAAGATTTTGCAATTTCCTTTTTGCACTATAATTCACATACCCTACATTAATAATTTCGGTCAATATGAATGAACGTGTGAAATTATTATTCAAATCCATCAATAAAACCCTTGAAAAAACAATAAAATCGCACTGTGAATTTATATGTGAATCACAGCACGATTTAGTATGCGAAATGGTATACGTTACTATTTAGACGATCTCCATAAAAAAGTGTAGCTTATAGGAGAACTTTCATATTTTGAATTATAGTTGTTCATTTGCAGTATTTTAAAGGAAAAATATGTTTTTAATAATTGGGGTCAAAATGGGGCCAAACTAGACCAGATAAATATAAATAGATAAAATAGTACCTAAATAAAAACTTATAGAACCTTTTTATATCAATAATTTATAATATAACTTAACAAGACAGAATGGTATAAATCGGTTTCCTAAACCGTGTGTCGCAGGTTCGAATCCTGCCGTGGGCATTAGTAAAACCTTGCTGTTGCAAGGTTTTTTTCGTTGAAATCATTCAATTGACAATACACACTATAACCATTATAATTATATTTAATTAATAATATCTTAATTAAGAATATAAATTTAGCACCAGTGCTTATATTTTTTTGAATAAAATTATCTCGAATTCGAGGTAAGTTTTAATGGATTGATAGATATAACTATAATTCTCTACTCAGCTATTCCGCTGATTAATGGATTACAACAGTTAAAATGAGAGGATATGGACTAAAGTGAATCAATATCGAAACGAATCGATTAACGACTTAGATATTTATCATGTCATACAGCCAATTATAGAATTAGATACGAATCAAGTCTTTGGATATGAAATGCTACTACGCTCAAGGGAAATTAGTAATCCAGAATTGATGTTTAAGCATGCGAAACAAATTAATGAGTTATATGAATTAGATATGCAATCGATTCATACAGCATTCGATACCATCAATAACTCGTTAGACGTTTTAGATAATTTACATTTATTCATAAACATTCTCCCATCCACCATCAGCAACCCAGCATCTTTGAGTAAACTAGATCAACTTAAATCTAACTTGAAATCAAACACTGCAACGGTTGTATTCGAAATTACAGAGGAAAGAAAAGAAGCAGAATTGCAGATGTGTGTCAGTATGGTCACAGATATTAAAAATAAAGGGTTCTTAATCGCGTTAGATGACATCGGTAAAGGGGAGTCAACGCTACCTTATGTCATTGAATTGGAACCGAATATTGTCAAACTGGACCAGTACTTTTCAAAGGATTTAGCAATTTCACCTAAAAAGCAACAAGCAATAAAGCTAATGCTACGTCTTATTGATGATGAAGCGATCTTGATTTTAGAAGGTATCGAAAATGAAGCGGATTTGCAAGCAGCAAAAAGACTGGGAGTTCGTTTTGCCCAAGGTTATCATCTAGGAAAGCCACAGGATGTTAATTATTATCTAGCTAATTCAAAACAAGTTATTTAATGATTCATCAGTAGCGTAAAGTTCTTTATAATTGGTGGTGATTGGAATGATTAAAGCATTAGAAAAAGAAATAGACAACAATATTCTAGATTTAATTTGGAAAAATACTACGGATGCCATATTTACTTTAGGTCACGATGGATCTGTATTGTACGGCAATCCTGCATTTGAGGATATGCTTGGCTGGAAATTAAGCGAATTAAATGGTATCGAGTATCCACCCTTTATTGTCGATATGTCAAAAGAAGACCATCAAGTATTTATCAATGAACTAAAGGCAGGAAAAGAATTTCCATATTCTGTTGTGAAGCGAAAAGATAAATACGGGAATGAACTGGATATTCTAGCTTCTTACCGAGTAATTAATAATGAAAAGGTACTTGCTGTTGCGATGTATAAGGATTTCACGGAACAAATGGCAATTCAGCGGAAATTAGAGGAAAGTGAATATTGTTACCGTATGCTCGTCGAATATTTACCAGAAACTATCATTAAGCAACGGGATGGAATCATTGATTTCGTGAATGAAACAGGGGTTAAATTATTCGGTAAGGATCGTGTAGAAGAAGTAATTGGCTATTCTATGTGGGATTTCATTACTAGCGATCAAATGGAGGAAATTCAAGAGGTTATAGATGGCGTCTATGAACAAGAAGAATTTCAAAAGCCAAAAACGGTTGTTGGGGGAATACTTCGAAAAGATGGGTATATGATCTATGCAGAAGTAAAAGTAATCCCAATCGGAAGTAAAGAAAAACGTGATATTCAGATCGTTATTCGTGACGTTACAGAAAAAAAGCAATATGAATCGAAGCTAGAATACTTGGCATATCATGACCCATTGACAGGGCTTAAAAATAGAAGACTATTTACCAGAACCGTAGAGGATTCTATGAAAATAGCGGAAGAAAACAAAGAAGAAATAGCAATACTATATATAGATATTGATAAATTTAAATCAATCAATGATACCTATGGCCATGATATAGGTGATTCGTTACTCGTTCAATTTTCTAAGCGGTTAAAGTCTAGTGTACGTGAACAAGACGAATTATGCCGTGTTGGGGGAGATGAGTTCCTTGTTCTATTAAAGGGCATTAAGGAAAAGAATGAGGTTAACCTTATTACGGAGAGAATCCATAAAGCCTTTCAAGAGCCATATCAAATAGGCGACAAATTAATGAAAATAAGTTCGAGTATAGGAATTTCAGTATTTCCTAAGCATGGAACGGATACCACGTCGCTAATCTATCATGCAGATCAAGCACTATATCGAGCGAAAGAAGAAAGAAATCAATTCCAATTTTATAATTAAACAAGTATTTCCATGTGAATACGGAGGGGTAATAATGTATCAAATTCCAGGGCATCACCACATATCCATGATTACGAAAAATGCTAGTGAGAATAACCATTTTTATAAACGCATACTCGGTTTGCGCCGTGCGAAAGTGACCGTAAATCAGGATGATCCGTCGATGTACCACTTATTTTATGGTGATAGAACAGGTTCTCCTGGTACAGAGCTGTCATTTTTTGAAATCCCGATGGTAGGAAACACCTATCACGGTACAAATGCAATTACTAGAATAGGCTTACTCGTTCCTTCAGAAGAAAGTCTACACTATTGGGAAAAGAGATTGGACGAATACGATGTCGCTCATAGTGCCATCACAACGTACGCGAACCGCCCTGCATTAAAATTTGAGGATGAAGAAGGACTTCGTTTAGTACTGGTTGTTGCTAACGGTGAGAAAGTGGCGCACTGGGAAACATGGGAAAAGTCTGAGGTTCCTGCTGAGCATCAAATTCAAGGCATGGGTCCAGTTGAAATAACGGTAAAAAGGCTGGAAAAGCTCGCAAACACCCTAACAGACATGTTCGGGTATAAAGAAGTAAGTCGAAGTGAAAGAGAAGCAATTTTCCAGTCTGTTCAAGGAGAAGTCTTTGGAGAAATTGTTGTGAAATATATGGACGGTCCTTCGGAAAAACCAGGTCGTGGTAGTGTTCACCATTTAGCGATACGCGTTAAAAACGATGAAGAGCTTCAGTTTTGGGATGAACAAGTGAAACAACGAGGCTTCCATTCTTCTGGGATTGTTGATCGTTTTTACTTTAAGAGCTTATATTTCCGTGAATCAAATGGAATTCTATTTGAAATTGCGACAGATGGGCCAGGATTCACTGCTGATGGAGATAATATCGAAACCCTCGGTGAAAAATTAGTGTTACCACCATTTTTAGAAGACCGTAGAGATGAAATTGAACAGAATCTAAGGCCAATTGAGGAGTATTAATTCATTTACAAACATTTAGGAGGAAAATAAAATGAACCAACTAAAAGGCATACACCATGTAACAGCAATTACAAGTAGTGCAGAAAAGAACTATGAATTTTTCACGTATGTGTTAGGAATGCGTTTAGTGAAGAAGACAGTAAACCAAGATGATATTCAAACCTATCACCTGTTTTTTGCAGATGATAAAGGTAGAGCAGGAACGGATATGACATTCTTTGATTTCCCAGGTATTCCAAAGGGAGAGCATGGAACAAATGAAATATACAAAACATCTTTCCGTGTGCCAACCGATGCAGCATTAGACTACTGGGTAAAACGATTCGACCGTCTAGAAGTGAAACATACAGGCATTAAAGAAACATTCGATGTGAAGACAGTATCGTTTGTTGATTTTGATGATCAGCATTATCAATTGATATCGGATGAAAATGATAAAGGGGTTGCCTCAGGCACGCCGTGGCAAAAAGGGCCAATCCCATTAGAATATGCGATTACTGGCTTAGGACCTATTCATATCCGTGTTGACCAGTTTGATCACTTGAAAGAAGTATTAGAAAAGGTATTATTGTTTAAGGAGATTGCACAAGAAGGATCATTGCACTTATTTGAAGTAGGTGAAGGTGGCAATGGTGCACAAGTCTATGTAGAAAAGAATGTCGTTTTACCAACTGGGCGACAAGGATTTGGAACTGTGCATCATGCAGCCTTCCGTGTAGAGGATCGTGCTGCTTTAGAAGAGTGGATCGATCGAATGAATAGTTTTGGTTTCCATTCATCCGGTTATGTCAATCGTCACTTCTTTGAGTCGTTATATACGAGAGTCACACCTCACATTTTATTTGAGTTTGCTACAGATGGTCCTGGCTTTATGGGAGATGAGCCATATGAAACGCTTGGGGAGAAATTATCTCTACCTCCATTCCTAGAGCCTAAACGTGAACAAATCGAAAAATTGGTCCGTCCAATAGATACCGTAAGAAGCACGAAGGAATTCGTAAAAGAATAAAAGGATTCAACTAACAAACATTAAAAATCTACTAAGGTTACGGAATACGCCTTAGTAGATTTTCTTTTTGCTTTGTTTTTAAAATCACAAAAAAAGAGAGAGCTCATAGCCCCCTCCCCTGTATACATTACTCTGTTAGTAATTTATCTTTCAAATCATCTAACATAAGGTTTGCAGCAATAACCCCACCTGCTGTATTCCAAATGGTATCACTTACTTCGTAGACTTTACCAGCTTGAACAGCTGATAAACTTTGCCATAATGGATCATTGATCCACTCATCTGCTATTTCTTGACCATCTTTTGCTTTTAGATAAGTGAAATAGAAAATAACGTCGCCATCCATTTCATCAATTCTTTCTTTCGTTACGCCTTTAGCTGCAAAGTCATCAACATCTTGTGACTCTGGTCGAGCTAAGCCAACTTCTTCCAAGATAATCCCAGAAAAGGAATCTTTATGATAGACACGAACATCTTCTGGCATGAAACGAACCATTGATACTTCAGTATTCAGTTTATCGCCTAACTCTTCGGATAGGTTCGCAACTCGTTCATTGTATTGATCTAGTACTTCTTGGCCTTTTTCTTCTTGACCGATAGCTTCAGCAATTAGTTTAAAGTTAACTTTCCAATCGCCACGAAGCGTTTCCTCAAAGACGGTTGGTGCAATCGCACTTAAAGCTTCGTAATGTTCTTCTTGTCTCATTTTATTTCCAATAATTAAATCGGGTTCTAATGCTAGAATAGCCTCTAAATTAATGTCACTCTCTGTTCCGACTACTTCTACGCCATCCATTTGATCGGTAATATGGTCGTACCAAGGATCTCCATCCCAGGATTGAACAGCTCCAACCGGTTTAACTCCCATAGATAATAATGCCTCTGTTCCATGATTCGTTAAGATGACAATTCGTTCTGGGGTGCCCTCTATCGTTGTACTCCCCATCGCATGTTCAACAGTATAACTGTCTTCACTCTGTGGTTCTGTCGTGTTTTCTTCAGAAGAACCACAAGCGGAGATTACAATAAGTATGATTAAAGATATCATCAATAGTATAGATTTTTTTAACATATTGAATATCCTCCTATGTAAATTAGTGATAATGATTATCATTCGCATTTTTATAATAATCGCTTTCATTAATAGTGTCAATGAATTTTTTAATTAATTGAAAATGATTCTCAGAGTCATTGACAACAATTCTCAATTACATTAGATTAAAGGTATAAGAAAAGTTTTGAGATAAGAGTAGCATTGCGTTACAGTTTTCTTAGAAAGGTAACTCACTATGATCAGTGGAAAATATAGTAAACTGTTTGGATTAGTGATTGGTTTATTTATTGTTATCAGTCTCGTCTGGGCAAGTATCATATTAGGATTGACAAAAATAACACCGCAAATGGTAATTGATTCTTTTTATCATTTTGATGGTTCAAAGGAACATATCATTATACAAGACACAAGACTACCTCGAGCATTGATTGCAGCTACAGTGGGAGCATGTCTGGCAATTGCTGGTACAATCATGCAAGGGTTAACAAACAATCCACTAGCTTCACCAAGTTTATTTGGTGTTAATGCGGGAGCAAGTTTCTTTGTCGTGTTAGGAATTAGCTTTTTAGGGGTAACCTCATTAACCTCCTTTACATGGCTTGCCTTTACAGGAGCTGCTCTATCTACAGTCATTGTCTATGTACTTGGCTCCATGGGGCGGGATGGATTAACCCCGATAAAGATAACATTAGCAGGGGCAGCCATTGCAGCACTATTTTCATCGCTTACACAAGGGATGCTAACGTTAAATGAGAGAGCATTAGATCAAGTGCTTTTTTGGCTAGCTGGCTCTGTACAAGGTAGAGAATTAGAAATTTTAATCGCTGTTTTACCATATATATTAATTGGCTGGGTTGCAGCCTTAACGATTGGCGGTCAAATCAATGTCCTATCCATGGGAGAAGACATGGCCAAAGGTTTAGGGCAAAAGACCATATTAGTCAAAATTTTTGGCGGTCTCATTGTTGTTCTTTTAGCCGGTGGAGCTGTTGCAGTTGCAGGTCCTATTGGATTTCTAGGGATCATTATTCCACATGTTGCTAGATGGTTAGTCGGTATTGATTATCGTTGGGTTATCCCTTATAGTGGCATACTTGGAGCTATATTATTATTATTAGCGGATATTGGCGCTCGATACATCATTATGCCGATGGAAGTACCAGTTGGTGTCATGACGGCATTAATCGGTGTTCCCTTCTTTATTTACATTGCAAGGAGGGGAATTAATGAATGAAGAAACAATTAACCTTTCGATTTAGAAATCTATCTTTCTTAATGGATAAAAATAGTCTATTTAAAATAGTAGGGTTAACCATCCTTATTATCGTGATTATGATTGTTAGTTTAGGGATTGGTCAAATGCAGGTTGCGCCTTGGAATGTTGTCAAAGCAATCTTTGGTGCTGGTAGTGACGCAGAAAATTTAGTTGTCCAATCGTTTCGCATGCCGCGAATTTTATTATCTGTATTAGCAGGCGCAGGGTTAGCTATGTCAGGTGCTATTTTACAAGGGATCATTCGAAATCCATTGGCATCTCCGGATATTATTGGAATAACTGGTGGTGCTGCAGCGTCAACTGTCGCGTTTTTAGCTATCTTTAGTGACCGAAGTAGTTCACTCACGGTAAGTATTCATTGGTTACCATTAGCATCTTTCATTGGTGCTGTTGCAATGGGATTTCTCGTTTATTTCCTCGCATGGAAAAAAGGTGGGATTGCTCCAATACGGCTGGTGCTGATTGGTGTAGGTGTATCCGCAGCAGTTCAAGCGTTAACGACGATGATTATGTTACTTGGCCCAATCTATACAGCTTCAAGGGCAAATATTTGGATTACAGGAAGTGTGAACGGTACGAATTGGACGGAGATTCAAACACTGACTCCATGGATGCTTTTCCTACTAATTATTCTATTTATTTATGCTAGAAGATTAAATATGCAGGAATTAGGGGAAGAATTAGCAACCAATGCAGGTAGCCTTGTCCAAAAAGACCGTTTTATGTTGATACTCCTTAGTACGGCATTAGCCGGAGGAGCGGTTGCATTTGCAGGTGGGATCGGGTTTGTCGGTTTAATGGCACCTCATATTGCACGACGTTTAGTTGGTTCTGTTTTCGGAGCGCTTTTACCTTGTTCTGCATTAATTGGTGGAATTATTGTTCTGATTGCTGACCTTATCGCAAGAACGGCCTTTGCCCCATTAGAAATACCAGCAGGTGTGTTTACATCTGCCATCGGTGCACCTTATTTTATTTATCTATTGTTTAAAAGTAGAAATAACTAGTTTCCGATAACGGAAAGCAAAAGAATGAAAGGGGTTTTAAGAATGGATGCAATTTCAACAAATTCATTAACCTTAGGCTACGGAGAAGAGAATATCATTCAAGAATTAGATTTAGCCATACCAAAAGGGAAAATTACCGTTTTTATTGGAAGTAATGGTTGCGGAAAATCAACACTCCTTCGTTCTCTTGCGCGGTTATTGAAACCAAAAAGTGGCTCCATCGTTCTGGACGGCCATGATATTGCTCATACACCAACGAAAAAAATTGCGAGAAACTTAGCTATTCTGCCACAGTCACCGTCTGCTCCTGAGGGACTCACTGTATTACAGTTAGTCAAGCAAGGGAGATATCCATACCAAAACTGGCTGCAACAGTGGTCGGAAAAGGATGAAAAGGCGGTAAAAAATGCGCTTAATGTTACTGGAATGGCGGACTTGGCTGATCGCAAAGTGGATTCCTTATCTGGTGGTCAACGGCAGCGTGCATGGATTGCAATGACCTTGGCACAGGAGACAGATACAATCCTACTGGATGAGCCAACAACCTACTTGGATATGACGCATCAGATTGATATTTTAGACCTATTGTACGATTTAAACCAGACCGAACAGCGCACGATTGTCATGGTTCTACACGATCTGAATTTAGCATGTCGATATGCCGATCACATTGTAGCCATTCAGGATAAAAAGATTTATAAGCAAGGTAACCCGGATGAAATCATTACACCAGAGCTTATGCACAGAGTGTTTGGCTTACAGTGTCAAGTAACCTGTGACCCAATCTGCGGAACACCACTATGTATTCCATTTAGTAAAGGTAGACACTTAAAGGATGTTCGAAACAATGTTGCAACCGTTAATGGATAAGGAAAAAGACTATTTAGAAACCAACTTTAGGATAGTAAACCAGAAAGAATTTGAGGATAACATGGTGTCCATGGCTAGCTTGCTTGATGAGGATTTTTTAAAAGCTTACTTGATCCAATTGAAAGTGGAATTAAAGTCGGATAGTTTATTTGCCGCTGGATCTCAACTAATGAAGAAATTAGGTTTTTTATTAGCGGTTCCCACTTTATATTCGCTATCGGTCTATCATAAATGTTTACCGATTCAGCTAGAAAATTGTTTTCTAGTACCAGCGCATAATAATGGAAAATGGATACCGAATATGTTTATAAAAGATTTAGCAGTTATGCAAATGAACGGCAAAAATCGTGAGGAAGAGCGCAATTTTTATGTTAAAAATCTTTTCAACACGATCCAAACGCTCATCCATGCTATTTCTAATGTGGCCAAGGTGCCTAAACCTATTCTTTGGGAAAACGTTGCGATATATATCTATTGGCTATACGAGGAAAAAATGAAGGCAGAAATAGGCTCTGGTGAGTTTAATCAAGCAATCAGTGACTTTAACTACCTTTTACAAGAAGCGAGTGCTGAAACCTATCAAGAAACGTTTAACCCTATTACTAGATTTTATAGTGTTAAGCGGGACGTTGAGGGGATAGAAGATCCGATTCGTATAAGAAGAACCTGTTGTTTTTATTATGAAACCGGTGAAGACAGAGATTTTTGTAGTACGTGTCCTAAATCAAAGGTTAATCAAGAAGCTTGTCGAGCAACAAAGAGAAAATTACTCAATCAAATGAATGTTGTGAAATAGGAGATATGAGGGGAACGGCACCTTATATCTCCTTTTGATATGGATTCAATCTTTCTCCAAGATCTATTGTTATTCCATAACAAAATTAAGACAATGAACACTTTATTGATGTATACTATAGACACTGGATAGACGAAAAAGGTCGAATTCAGTGTTTTTATTTTAGAGTAATTTGAGGTGGGGAAATGTTAGTAGCAATCGTTTTATTAGTTGTTTTTGCTGTATTAGTATTCCTAGTTTCGTTTCGGGTAAAAAAATTCGATGCGCAGGCAAACTACGAAGAATTAAGCATGAAACAAACAGTGGAATTTTATAAGTTAAATAAGAGAATCAAAGTATTAGAAGAAGAATTAATGGTGGAGTATGAAGAATGAGAAATTTATTACAAGGAATAGCAATTGGCGTTTTATTAGCAACAGGATTATTAGCATTAGTTTATTACACGAATCCAGAGCAGGAAGTCATTGTGAAGGAAAAGGAATACACGGTTGAAGCAGCGATTTCCTATTTGCAGGAGCAAGACAATGAAGTTAGCAAGAAGGATGCAGCACCCGATAACTCAGAAGAAACACAATCAGAGCAAACGGAAGAAGTAGAAGAAGATAATACAGAAGTAGAAACAGAATCGGAAACTGAGGATACAACAGGGCAAGCTACCGAGGAAACAACTGAACAAACAGAAGAACAAGTAAAAGATTATCAGTTAGTCATCCAAAGTGGAATGAATTCTGATGATGTTGCGGATCTTCTTTATGCAAACGGGATTGTGGATGATGCGGTTGCATTCAATCAATACTTAGAACAAAATGGTTATCAACATGTCATCCGAACTGGTACATATGATGTAAATGAACAAATGAGTTATCAAGAAATAGCAATCATTATTACGAATTAAACCATATTTATGAGACTGGGACATAACTATTTTATCAAAAAGTAAAACCGAACTATCTGTTTATGGGTGCATATACCACGCTCCGGAAATATACTTCGCTTTCCGCGGGCGGCTGGTGAGCCTCCTCGCTCGTTCCGAGCTGCGGGGTCTCACCTATGCCTATCCTCCCGCAGGAGTCTCCGTATATTTCCGGAGCTGAA
>NZ_LDUE01000014.1 GCF_001038485.1 Ornithinibacillus californiensis | reverse complement strand
AATAATGAGCACGGGCCAAACTACATTTTCATCCAAATTTGGTTTAAAAAAGAATAATGAGCGCGCGCCAAACTACATTTTCATCCAAATTCGGTTTGAAAAAGAATAATGAGCACGGGCCAAACTACATTTTCATCCAAATTTGGTTAGAAAAAGAATAATGAGCACGGGCCAAACTACATTTTCACTCAAATTCGGTTTAAAAAAGAATAATGACCCACGTCCTTCATAGAAAAAGGAGAGACTGATTTGGCAAATTTACCAATTAAACAAATAATTTTGGCTGCTAAAGGCGCTACGACTATTGCTCATTTGCCGAGTTGAGGGAATCTACAATAAGGACAGAAAAAGAGGAGTGATAGGCACCCCTCTCTAATTTCTATTTACTATAAGTTGGTTGCTTTACCGCATTTGATTGTTGTAAACCATGCTCAGCGCGAATAATATCCGCTGCACGCCATCCGATTGCAATTGCCGGTGCCATCGTATTCCCCGGTTGGATAGGCAAGACAGAAACATCCACCACTCGTAGATTCCGTACACCGCGTACTTTTAAAGTAGAATCTACAACATCTTCATCATTTGAACCCATTCGAGACGTCCCTACTGCGTGAAAAACATGTGGACTCCCTAGAGCATAGTTAAGAATATCATCTGTACTTTGAAGGTTTGCTCCTGGAACCGATTCCGATTCAATGAGATCAGCAAGAGGACTTTGCTCTGCGATTTCCCTTATGGCCTGAAAGACTTTGACGATACCTTTCCGGTCGTATTCTGTTTCCAAAAAGCGTGAATCAATTATCGGTGGGGCATCAGGTTCAGAACTACTGCTGTGTACAGAGCTTTCTGTCGTTGGATGCAATAATAATCCCGATGCTGAAAACCCTGGCTCTTTGGATACTTTCATCCCGGAAGGCGTAAAGGTCGTGGTCAACGGATTAAACATTCCGATTAGGTCTGCGTAATCCAAACTAGGATCCGATTTGAAAAAGGCCGCGATGTCATGTGCACCAGACGCGATTACCCCTTTTCGATTAAGTAAATACTTGGAACCCGTCATCAATTGTTTCATTGTGGATGAGAGTTTTTTATTGTAGCCAATGGATTTATTAATTTTAGCTTGGTAATTGATCATCCGTTGCTCAATCGCATGTTCCCCGACATTTGGACTTTCAACGCGCACTGAAACGCCTATACGAGAAAGGACTTCTGCATTCCCAATCCCTGACCTTTCCAGTAAGAGTGGGGTTTCTACTGTACCTGCAGAGATGATGATCTCTTTTTCCGCATAGATATCCCGAACCTCGCCGTTACTATTTCTAACGCGAACTCCAGCTGCACGGTCACCATCAAAGAGTATCCACCCCACATGGGTATTCAGTTCCAATGTAAGGTTGTCCCTTTTCAAAGCAGGTTTGAGGAATGCACTGGCTGCACTCAGTCTCTTGCCACGTCGTACAGTGTTCGGTACGTAGCCGATTCGCTCGTGGCCAGAGGCGTTAATGTCTTCCACCCGATCTAATCCCCATTTTTCTGCTGCAGCAAATATGGCATCATTAAGCTCGTCCGGTTCACGGTTAACATGAATATCAAGTGGACCACCTGCACCCCTTGTTTCTGAGGCACCAAACTGATGGTTCTCAAAGGATTTGAAAGCAGTCACCATGTCCGACCATCCCCAGCCATCGTTCCCAAGTGCTGCAACGCGGTCCCAATAGCTAGAACTTCCTCGTTCATAATTAAGCCCGTTGATGGATGTCGATCCACCAAGTACTCGGCCACGCTGCCACATTTCCTTTTTCTGCGCTTGTCCTACAGGCAGTGTCGGGTAATTGAATGAGTGCTTGGTTGTGCCCATGATGAAGTAAAACCCTTTAGGTATAGAAATTATCGGATCTTTATCACTTCCACCACTTTCTAATACTAGCACGGATGTATTTGGGTCCTCACTCAAACGACTGGCTAGCGTACTTCCTGAGGCACCTGAGCCAATGACGATGTAATCAAAATCTGCTTTTGTTTTCATGCTATCTCCTCTTTCCTAAAAAATATAGTATTATTTCAGATTCAACGTATATCTGTATAGATTGATAGGCTCTTTTTTCCATAAAGCCTATTTCTACGTAAATCTACTTCCCTATTTCTCTACTTTTCCATCATCGTACAGTAGGCATTTCTTCCTATGATTGATGAAGGAGAGACTGCTAATTGTGATATAATACAACTAATCATCCTTCGTTGTTTTTATCACTATTAGGCAACGTTTGTATTGCTAAAGACAACTCTGAATGCAATAAAGCGCTTACAAGGGTGTTGTGCAATTTGCAGCGAGTTTTACATATCTATCCAAGTCGTTTACCAAAATCTATGATTACATGTAATTATAGCAATCTGAAAAATCGTTACAATCAGTAAATTTAAAGGTTTTGTATAGATAAGCAACAGTTTTGCTAGTTTTGTATGAAATAATAGTGAAATTTTTGGGGGGAATATTTATGTATACAACACAAAAGTTAGATCGAAGGGTAAGGAGAACAAAACAAACATTTATTAAATCATATATTAGTTTGATAAAGGAAAAAGGCTACAGGAATGTAACCGTGACGGATGTAGTTAATAAATCTGATTATAACAGGGCTACGTTTTATGCTCATTTCAAGAATATAGAGGATTTAACGAATGAAATTATTGAGAAAACGAGCGATGAGCTTCAAAAAGCTTTTCTTCAGAATTTAAAGGTGTCTGGTTATTTGGAATTGGACAGTTTTCCTCCTTCCTCCATGCTAGTGTTTCAATATATTTATGCAAACACAGATTTGTTTGACTTGCTAAAAGAATCGGAGTCGATACCAGGTCTCCAAGAAAAAATGATTGAAACGATTAGAAAATTTCAAGAGAAAATTATATTTGAAGGCGATCAGAAGTTTGATGTTAACAATACAAATTTTATTACCTATCGAACTTATGGAGCTTATGGTCTTATTTTAGAATGGATTAAGAGTGATTACGCACAGTCACCAGAGGAAATGTCCAAACAGATGGTTAATATTCTTCATGCGCATTATCCTAAAATTCAAATGCGGTTATAGACGTATAAATATTAATAGATTTTTAAGTTTTATCCTAAATGACGAACTATTATTCTAAAAGATTGTGGAAAACAAAGAAAACCGATTAAATAAGAAATTGGAAAATGGAAAAGTCGCCTTCAGAAAGAGACAGCATATAAAATAACAAAATGAAATATTGCCCAATCTGGATTCATATACATATATACAATTAACTTCTTTCAAACAAGAGGTTGATAGTTTTATTAATAGTTAAACCAGTAGGATGAATGTGAATTAGTATTACATTAATCTGTCCCGACGTCCATCCTATCTAGCGGCAAGTATACAATAATATTTTTGAAAATTACGTAAAAACTATTTACAAACAGCTAGTAAGTGGATATAATTACCAAGTGAGTAAAAATTCTTAAGGAGGTCGAATGAAATGATGGTAATCGTTAAATTGGTGTCACTAAGAACTACAACAAAATTAAAAGTTGCGCATTCGACCGGATCGGAATGGATCGCTTAAGAGTTTTTAGCAGTAGGAAAGTATAATTACTTTTCGCCTGCAAGAGAAAAACAAGTATTTTGCTTGTGTTTTTCTAATGAAATTAAGCATACCCATACCGCAGGGAGAAGCGTGCCCTGCGGTATTTTTGTGTCTTTTTGCCGTGGGGAGAAGTCTCTCTGCGGTTTTTTCTTGTTGGGTAATAATTAGGAGGTGATAGTATGACATTAAATATTTTTCTGTTCACGATAACGATACAGAAACGTGAAACTTCTTTTGAGGAATTAATTCAGAATGAATATGCAAGAAAAATCTATGAAGAAAACAAAGGAAAAGTCACTCATTATACTCGTCAATGGTAATACTGGATTTGTAAATTATGAAAGGTGGTAATGGAAATGTTTTATTTGATCCAAGGGCGTCGAGCGGTATTATGGGTGGAGAAAGACACAACCTAACCATGAAGATTAAGGGCCATGGGGACAGGAGCCTTGGCCCAGATATGATCTTGGGCCGGAGTTCCTGTCCCCGCGGTCCTAAATCTATATCAGTCGCTTGACAAGAACTACCCTAAAAAAAGGGCAGGAATTACGAAAACGGAAATACATAAATCTAAAGAATCTAGGGCAAAACTACACTAATCAATCGAATAAAAGGTCTGATAAAAATGCATGTAGCCACTACTCTTGTTGCAGTAATTGCCGTAATCATTACCGGGGTTTGGAGGAATTGGAGGGAATACCACACAACCCTTCTTTTTGTTGCACTTGGAAATTTATCTTACAACTTTTTGACGGCTAATTATTTCTTGTGGCGCTTAGATGCGGATTTCATAACCAACCATACATTAACAGAAATGTTATATACATTTATTGTCTTTCCAGCTACTGTATTACTATTTCTACATAACTTTCCAGATGATATGACTGGTAAACTTCAAAAATATACGAAATGGATATTACTTTATGGCGTATGGGAGTGGGTGTTTAAGGAAACGGGGTATATTGAATATCAATACGGCTGGTCCTTATGGTGGTCTGTTGCATTCCTATTTGTTATGTTTCCTCTGATAAAATTACACCTAACTCGTCCAATATTGACCTACTTCCTATCAGGAATAGTAGCAGTCGTAGTCCTACTGTGGTTCGATGTACCTGTATATCTACCGGTAGAAGAAAGGTGATTAGGGGCCTGTCATCTAGAGGGGTCAGACCCCAACCAAAATTAGTAAAGGGACGGTTTTAAAGGAGCTATCGGGAGTTTAGCGCTTAAAGAAGGCACGATGGGCGGATATAATCCCTCATCGTGCCTTCTTGTATTGTTATGTATAACTCTACTAAGCGCAAAATTTCCGATGGCTCATGCTTCGCTATTGTATAAATAAGAACCGCCCCCCTGTTTGTGATAAAATAAATGTATAAGATAGAGTATATGAATACTTTGTGTATTTTTATGTCTAAAAAAGGGTGAAAACCGCCAAAATTATCTCTGTGTCTAGAGCTACTTCACATAGATTCATAAATAGTGGTAGTGGTAGTAAATTACCAAAGGGTGAGGTCATTGAATCGTACCAAAGTTTATTTTATAGCAGCAACCCTTTTAATGATGATTGTTATTATCTTTTATTATTTAAGTGCCATGGAGAAGACATCATCTATTAAACTAGGAGAATTAGACCTTTCTGAGACTGAATTTGATAGTAAAGGTGTGATTGAGCTTAATGGTGAGTGGGAATTTTACTGGAATCAACTGTTAGCTCCAACGGATTTTATATATAATAAGCAACGTAATTATCATTATGCGTATGTCCCAGGTAACTGGTTACAAGATTTAGAGGGTAATACTTATCCTGATAAGGGATATGCTACCTATCGGGCAACGATAAAGAATATTCCTAAGACAAAATATTTTGGTCTGAAAAAGGGAAATATTAGAAACTCTAGCAAGATATATGTTAATGGAGAGTTAATATTAAAGGATGGAAATGTATCTAAGGATCTTGCTGGAAGTGTTGCTGGTAATAATTCAGAAGTTGTATATTTTGAAATAGAGGATTCTACCGCTGAAATCATCATTCAAGTAGCGAATCATGAGTACATTGTTGGTGGAATAGCCAAACCGATTATCTTTGGTACACAAGAGGAATTGATGCAACAAAACAATGACAAAATCATGTTTGAATTTGCGATGATTTTAATCGTTGTTATTATAGGAATATTCTACTTACTATTATTTTTAGCTAGTAACGATTATCGAAAAAAAGAACCTGTTACGCTTCCGCTGGCTCTAAGCAGTCTTTCTTTTGGAGTTATGAATGGTATTTATAGTGAACGAATTATTATGAAACTATTTCCAGATATCACATTAGATTTGACTTTTCGTTTTGGTCATTTTATGAATGCTTTAAGTGTCATTATGGTTGTGATTGTTGTAAATAAAGTAAGTGCAGCCATCTTACCTAGCAAAATCCGAAACTATATCATTAGCTTTTTTGGATTGTTTTTAGTTTTTGTTTTGACATTACCTTTGGAAATATATCTTAACACACTAAGTTTTTATATGTTTTCTGCAGTAGGTATCTTTTTCTCTATATGGTTAAGAACGATTATACTATACGTTAAAAATAATAGTACCTGGATGAATGATATAGAACATGCAACTCTAATCGTTGTTACTTTTTGCACGTTTCTATTTTGGTTTGATATGACGCTATATAGCATAGGCTTAAAGGTAGACTTGTTGGTTTCGTTTCTTACCATTCCTGTTTATAGTATTGCTCTTGCTGCTTTATTAATTGTGAGATACACCAATTCCTACAAAAAAAATGAGGAACTCTCTATTCAATTATTGGAAGCCTTTTCATCGTTAGATCAAACGACGAAAGAAGTACAGAGGAATGAGCTTGCATTCTTACAAGCGCAGATTGCGCCCCATTTCTTGTTTAATGCACTTAGTAGTATTATTAGCCTTTGTTACACGAATGGGGAGAAGGCTGCTAAATTGCTTATGAATTTATCTGATTACTTGAGACGATCCTTTGATATAGACTTAAAAACAGACATGGTTACAATTGAAAACGAGCTGAAATTGATCGAGGCTTATATCGAAATTGAGAAAGCCCGATTTGGTCGTCGTATTCAAGTTGTTTATGACATTGATCCGGAAGTATTACCTGTGCAAATTTCGCCGTTAATCATTGAGCCGCTTGTTGAAAACGCGATAAGACATGGTGTCTTGAAAAATAAACATGGTGGCAAAGTGAAACTTACGATAAGAAAGCGGCATCAAGCTGTTTTCTTAAGTATAGAAGATAATGGAAAAGGCATGGATATAGAGCAGATTAAAGCGATTCAGAACGAGGAAATGAACGATTTGATTTCTTCACAAGGAAATGGTATCAGCTTAATGAACGTGTATATGAGATTGAAAAATAGATATGATGTGAAGTTGAACTTTGATACAACTGGTAGTGGAACGAAAGTGCATTGTACGATTCCAATACAGGAGCGCTATGATAAGGAGGAGGACCATGATTAAGGCAGTGTTAGTCGATGATGAAATTCTAGCATTGGATTTATTGAACAAAGTTCTTAGCGAAAGGCAAGATATACAAATCATTGCAATGTTTACAGACCCTGAAGAGGCCTTGGTTGAAATTCCAATCCTTCAGCCAAATGTCTTATTTTTAGATGTCGATTTGCCTGTATTAAATGGGATTGAGCTTGGTACAAGGTTAATAGAGTTAGATGGTAACGATAATATGTCGATTGTCTTTGTTACAGCTTATGAACAGTATGCCATCCATGCGTTTAAGCTTAATGCAATTCATTATATTTTAAAACCTGTTACCCCCCATTCTGTCGATGAAGTCATGAGTCGGATACACCTGAAAAGGGGAGTGGAGGAAAAAGCGAGCAGTGACGGTGGAGAGATTTGTCTATTTGGTCCAATGCATTTAAAAGTGAATGGTGGCAAGGTTGATTTTTTGACAGCAAAAATGGAAGAGCTTTTAGCACTATTAATCATGCATAGAGAAAAAGGGATTAGCAAGTGGCGAATTATCGATGTATTATGGGAGGATTCCACCCCGGATAAATCACAGCAGAACTTATATACGATGATTTTTCGACTAAAAAAGAAGTTGAAAAGTGCAGGGGTAAATGCCAAAATCATTTACAAAAATAGTATGTACACAATGGATCTTAAGGAAGTTTATTGTGATATAGTCGAATTCGATCAACTTATGGAGCAAGAGTTATCTGTAAGTGAACAAAATATTGCTGAGTTCGAAAAGATTATTTCATTGTATAAAGGAGATTTACTAGAAGAAAAAGACTATTTATGGTGTGTGCATGATAGAGAAAAGTATTATCAGCATTTTGTGGATGTTTTAATGTCTATGGTGAACTATTATGTGAAGGGAAATCAGCGAAACCGTCTAGAAAAGCTATATCATCATGCTCAACCTATCCTTATAGAAGAGGATTATAGTCTATTAAAGTCTGTTAATCCCATTTAATAAATTCTTATTCTTAAACTTAAATTATATATACTATTTTAATAAGCGCGTTTTATACTTGAATTTGTAAAAACGTGCTTATTTTGTGTCGAAATATGTAAGAAAAATGTAATATCACTCTAGTATACTAGGAGATGCGTGTTTTGAAAGGATTAAAACAAGACGACTTAACATAATGACAAAGGGTTTCTATCTCACCTTCTAGGTCATATTACTTCCACACACGCAAATTATTATTACCCATATAGATTATAAATGGACAAACGGAGGGCATGTATGCAGAAGCGACGTAAATGGCAACTGTTTTTCATCGGAATATTAATTGCTTTTTTAGTTGTCAGGTTGTTTATTGAAACAAATCAAGAGCAATCCAAACGTGCAATTTTTTCGTGGTCAAGTGAGGAAGTAATAAACAATCGTACACAATTACTAAATGATTTAAACAATTATAATTTTGACCGTGTTTTTCAATCATTTTCGAGTGACTTAACCAATGAGGAAGTCAGCTTATTTGTTGAGGATATAACCAATCAGAACATTGACGTATACGGCTTGTCTGGAACGCCAGAATGGGCGCTTGATCCAACGGGTAAAGGTATGCTAGAACAATTGGATCAAATTGTAGAAGTTAATCATCTGTTACCTGAAGATCAGCAGATTAAAGGATTGGTTATCGATGTTGAACCGTATTTATTGGATGATTTTAATTGGGAGGATCAGTCTGTTCAACAATCGTATATCTCAGGTATCAAACAGTTGTATCAAGCGGCCGAACGTGAAGGTTTAGAATTGCTTGTCGTCGTGCCATATTTTTATGATACGAAAGGCTATCAGGAGGTTGTACGGACAATTATTCGTGAAGCGTCAAGTGAAGTGGTAGTGATGAATTATTATCGTGATCATGAAATTGAACATCTCACGTTTGAAGCACAAGAAGCCAGAAATGCTAATAAACCGTTAACAACGATATACGAGTTTAAACGTCCAGGTGACTATGATTTGACGGAGAAAAATACATACTATTATGAAGGACTATCTGCGGCGCGTGAAAATGCGGATCGGTTAAAGCAACATTATAAAGATCAGAACATTCATATTGCATACCATGATTATCATGCATTTCGAGAGGTGATAGAAAATGAATAATGTATATCGTGAGGAAAAGAAGTATGTCATCACAAAAGATACTTTTTATAGATTGCGTCACTATATTGCACAAGTAATGCACCGAGATTATCATAGTGAGAAAAATCATTATCGTTATCGTAAGGGGGATGGATATACCATTCGCTCGCTTTACTTTGACTCATTAGACGATCGCGACTTTCATGAAAAATTGGATGGTATTGAGCTGCGCCGTAAATGCCGTTTACGCACGTATATGCATGATCCGAATTTTTGCCTGCTTGAATTAAAGAAGAAACAAGGTCATATTCAAAAGAAATCATCCTATCGATTAACAAGAGAACAAGGGGAGCGATTAATTCGTGGTGATTATCAGCTCTTGTTAGAGTTAAATCATCCGTTTTTACTCGAGTGCTATTATATGATGATGCAACATGTGTATCGACCCAGGTCAGTTGTGACCTATGAACGGGATGCGTTTGTCGCAAAAGAAAATAAAATTCGTGTGACATTTGATCAGGCGATTCGTGGAACGGAGAGCAACTTTGATATATTTTCGGAGCGATTACAAGAAAATGAATTTATGGATGCAAATCATGTCGTACTAGAAGTGAAATATAACGGTTTTCTCCTTCAATATATTAAGGATTTATTAGATGAGGTAGAGAAGGAACAACTATCTGTAAGTAAGTATTGTTTAAGTAGAAAAATTAGTAAGCATTATGTACTTTAAGGGGGATATACGATGCGTGAGTTATTAAATCAACTATCTGAACAATCACCTAACCTGACGTTGCCTGATATTTTAACCAATCTCTTAGCAGCTACTGTCATTGCTTTTGCCATCTTTATTTCTTATTGGTATACCCATGTTGGCACTGCTTATAGTCGCAAATTTAATGTATCACTTATTACACTAACGATTTTAACCGCAACGGTCATGATGGTTATTGGTAATAATATTGCATTATCACTTGGGATGGTCGGGGCCTTGTCAATTGTGCGTTTTCGTACTGCGATTAAAGATTCTCGGGATACAACATATATTTTCTGGACGATTATCGCTGGAATTGGTTGTGGTGCGGGGTTTTACCTTGTCGCTACAGTAGGTACGATTGTTGTATTTATTATTTTATTATTCCTAGGTCGAGTATCTAATAATCAACGGTTAATCATAGTCATTAAAGCCAAGCGGACAATCGAGATGGATATCGAAAGTACGGTTTTTCAACATTTTAATAAGCGGGCGTTATTAAGGGTGAAAAACACAACAGAAGAAAGCATTGAATGGATTTATGAGTTATCGCGAAAAGCTTATGAAATAGGAGAGAAAAAAGATCAAACCATTACGGAGGCCCTCTATCTAGTAGGAGGTATTGATTATGTCAATATTGTTACACAAAGCGATGAAATTAGTGGATAGACGATGAAAGGACGGTTGCTTTTTATTTTAACTATCTTTGGCATGATTGGTTTTGTTTTGGTCGTAACAGTAACTGACAAAGCCGACTTTAAAAAACGCTATCATCAACACGAAGAATGGAATTCAGAGGTTCAGATAGAACTTGAAATTTCAGATATTAAGACACATTTACCTGTCATTCAGATTGATACAGCAGGACAGCAGATTCCAGGTGAACGGATCATAGGGACAGATGCTTATCAATTAACGGAAGACGGTGAAAGTGAAATTGAAACCACTTTTAAACTTTACCAAGATGAATCAGCACCATTAACACTGGTCTCAACGATACATTACCGCGGAAACTCTTCCCGGTTATTTAGAAAAAAGTCGTATTCTCTGGGATTTATTGATCAGAACAAAAATGAAAAAGCTGTCTCTTTACTTGGGATGGAGGCGGATAATAATTGGGCGCTTCATGGACCTTATTTAGATCGTAGTCTAATACGTAATTACTTGGCGATGAATGTTGCGGGCGAAATTATGCCTTATGCACCAGATGTACGATTTGTCGAAGTGTTTATCGATGAAAACTATGAAGGACTGTATCTGTTAATGGAAAAGGTAACAAAAGGAGATGGACGCGTTTCGCTTACAACTCCTGAAAACAATAGTCGGCAAACGAGTTACATCGTAGTAGTCGATCGTCTTAATAAAATGAATTTTAGTTTGAATGAATTTTTAAGATATACAGATAAATCCTATCCTTCAGGTACGGAGTTAATATATCCAACCGGGAGAAAGTATACGGAGGAAAGGCAGCAATATGTTGAACGTGACTTTTCTTATATTGCTCATTCCATTTATCAAATTCCGTATGGCCAAGAAGATGATCACTATCAGGACCTGCTAGATGTACAAGCTTTCTATGATTATTTTATATTAAATGAACTCTTTCGTAATGTTGATGCAGGGCGTTATTCCACTTACTTTTATCGTGATATGAGAGGTAAATTAACACCAGTTGTTTGGGATTTTAACAATTCATTAAATAACTATCAATCAACCACATTTGATGAGACAGGTTTTTCAATGACGCAAAGCATTTTTTACGAACAGCTCTTAAAGGATGATGATTTTGTTGACGGCTTAATCCAACGTTATTATGAGTTGCGCAAGACAAAATTAAAGACTCAACGTCTTCATCAATATATTGATGAAACGGTCAATTTTTTGGGCGACTCAATTACACGTAATAATGAGCGTTGGAGTGATATGTATGATTTAACGCAGTATGATACCGATAATTATCTTCAGCCGATTGAACGTAATGTTACTAGTTACCATGAAGCGATCCAGCAACTAAAGCAGTATCTTGAGAAACGTGCGGAATGGCTTGATGACTATATCGAAACGCTCCATCAGTATGACCATCCATCTCGTCATAGTCATGAGTCCATTAAATGAAGAATGATTGAATGTTTAGTTACGATTGGGTGTTAGCATTGATCAGGTATAATTGAAATTGAAACGAAAGGTGGGGTGAGATGAAGCGGTTTTTAATCACCATGGTAGCTTTATTATTGAGTATTGTGGCGGGATATTATCTTTATTACGTAGAAGGCTATTACATTAACTTCGATAATCATGCCACGGTTTCAACCCCTTTCTATATTGAAAACGACACAATCTACCACAAGAATGGTGAAGATGTTACCCCTTTTATCATCAAAGGGGTTGAAGTAGATGGCGCATATGGTCCGAAGAGAGGAACCGACTTTACCGTTGATGAGCAAACGTGGCTGCGATGGTTTAATATGATTCAAGAAATGGGAGCAAATACGATTCGTGTTTCAACCATATTAGATGACCAATTTTATAATGCCTTTTATCAATATAATAAGGATCGTGAAAACCCGCTTTATCTGCTTCAAGGCATGCGTGCCGCTACAGATGAGTGGAAAACAAATAAAGTGAAGGAAAATCTACCATTCTATCAAACATTAAGAAAAGACGGAAGAGAGCTCGTTGATATTATTCATGGTAGAAAGGTGATGCTTGTTAATGATCATCAAGGCACTGGAATTTATCGCCATGATATATCCCAATGGGTGATAGGTTTTTTAATTGGAGATCATTGGAATCAAGATATGGTTGCCTATATCAACCAAACGTTAAATACAGAGGAAGACTTTATTGGGGACTATGTAACAACATCACAAGAGGCGACGGCGTTTGAAGTAATGATGGCTAAAACGATAGAGTATATCGTGAGTTACGAATCAGAGAAATACGATAGCCAACATCTTGTATCAGTTAACAGCTCATTTATCATGGATCCTTTTCAATATAAAGAAGAGTATGCTTTACAGTTTGGTAAATATAATACTTTTTTGATCGATCATATCAATCCAACAAAGAAAATGAAATCAGGTTTGTTTGCTAGTTACGCATATGAAGATCAGACAGATCCGATTTTGACAATGATTGAGGATGAAGAAATTGCACAGTATCCGAATGCCTCAAGCTATCTTGACTTGATACAACAGACGCACGATGTACCTGTTGTAATCAGTAGTTTTGGCTATCCAAGTGCTAGTTACCTTAATCACACAGGACAACAAGAAAGTGAGATTATAGACGATCTGAAAAGCTTTAATACAAACGGATTTAACGGAGCAATCATCCGTTCTTGGCAAGATGTGTGGGATCGCCGTGTAATTGAAACATCGTATGCGGTGGATCTTCAGCAAGTTAGCAAATGGCATGACCCTCTGACATGGACACAACACTTTGGGTTACTTGGATTTAAACCTTATCGTGATGATGTGCTAATGAAGGTAGATGGCAAAAGTGACGATTGGCAGGATGTACCTGTTAATTATCAAGATGGAGCGACAAAGGTAACGATGACTCGAGATCATGCGTATTTATATTTTTGGATAGAGGATCCAAGTATTACTGTTGAGAAACCATTTTATTTAGGATTGGATTTACATCCTGAGTTAGGAAGTCAAACACCAGATACTGTAGCTACAACATTTGATCGGGAAGTTGAGTTTTTAATTGAAGTGAGCCCTGAAGAGGGTGCACTCGTCTATGTCCAAGATCGTTATCAAAGTGTGAGACAAAATTTTTTAGAACTAGTAACTGGTGAAAATCCATATGTGTCTTATCCAGAGCAAAGTTCGAATACATTTGAAGTTGTTAAGTACTTGCAAAAAGAAAAAAAGGTCTTAACAAAAGAGGAAATAGAGCAAGAAACAAAAGTCTATCACTATACGTTTGCAGAGATGAATCCATTGAGGATGTTAAATGGAAAAAATGTAAAAGAAGCGGATGTTGCGATTGAAGATGGGCGTTTGGAGATTCGATTGCCATATCAATTGCTTCATGTATATGATCCTTTGAAATTTACGATACATGATGATTATTACCAGCATTATGGGGTCGTACCTCTTAAAATAGACGCTTTTTATGTGAGTCTTGTCCGCGATGAAAACAGACCATCACAAAGTGTGGAAATTCCAATACAACAGCTGGAGTCATTAAATCGTGTTAAAGAATATGTGAAACCATCTTATGAAAAGGTTAAAGCGTATTGGAGAGGAGAGGATTAGCAATGTATATGATAATCATTATTGTCTATTTTATCATTTGCTTGTTGATTCTCTTCTATACGATTAGTTATATTTTCTATCAATCGTACTATGACTTTCGTGAAGCACACCATATCCGGAAATTTACCAGTATGATTTCGGATCAACATCGGTTAGTTCGGGACAGTGGTTATATTGATCGTAATCATCGCAACTTACTTAGTAAGCGGCTCAAGAAAACCAATCAATTAATTGCTTTTGAGAAAGCGTTGAATCAATTAGAAAAGGGAGACACTACCACAAATACGCTTTATTTAAAACAACTAGAACCCGTCATACTTGAATTAGTAATCCATTATCGATTTCATGATCAAATGATACGGGCGTATCTTGCCTATTTTATCGCAACGTATGCCAAGGATAATTGGCGTGATCCGTTTATTTTTCGTACACTTTTTTCCTATATGGATGACGCGACAATATATCTTCGACAAAATGTATTATTGGCGATGTATCAACAACCTGATCCGAAGTTGATTAGCAAAGCATTTCATTACTTAACAGAAAATAATCTGTTTCATCATGCTAAACTCATCCAAGACGGATTGCTAAAGTATCCCTACGACTATGAGACGTTGATAGACACATTATGGAAAGAGAGCAAGACATTTCATCTTTCCATTGTTTTAGGCTTGATTGGTTTTATCACGTATCGGAGTGATCGCTATAAAGATACTTTTTATCGCATGTTACAAGAGAAACAGGTAGATCTAGAGATTAAAACACGGCTAATGCGTTATTTTAAAAAACATCACGATGTAAGAGTGGAGCCCTTATTAGTATCTATGGCATCAGATATTAATCCCCCCATCAGAATTGTGGCAGTCAATGTGTTAAGTGAGTATCCTTCTGAAAAGGTTATTGCCACTTTAAATGAAGCACTGACAGATGACGATTGGTATGTACGACGTAATGCCAGTCAGTCATTGTTAGCAATGAACGTTTCTAATCTCGACGATTCAGACGTTTTAGTAAGCCGCGTTAACGATTTGGAAGAGGTTCCTCATTACCATCTTTCCGTAGAAGGGGGAGTGAACCGATGAACCTATTAATTGAGAGATTAATGGAAATCATAGCCCTTTTCTTTGTTGGGTATATGATCATGTATACTACCTTTTTGTTTTTCTCGGTGTTATTTGGTGCTATCCGAACTTATGAAAAGGATCGGATGATGAGGTTAAGTAATGAAATAAAACATGACTATTATATGCCAATATCTATTTTAATGCCTGCTTTTAATGAAGAAGTAACCATTGTTGAGAACGTCAGACGATTACTGCACTTAGACTATAACTTATATGAGGTTATTATTATTGATGACGGTTCAACAGACGAGACAATCGAACGATTAATGGAAGCCTTTCCTTTTCAATCAACAAGTAGCCCGATTCATCGTAGACTTCCTTGTGAAGAGGAAGAGGCAATCTATGAAGCTATGATGAACAATGTTAATTTAACGTTGATTCGAAAGGCAAGAGGAGGAAAAGGTGATGCGTTAAATATGGGCATAAATGCATCCCAATATCCTTATTTTGTTACCTTAGATGCCGACTCACTTCTGCAAAGCAATGCATTAGAAAAAATCATCCAGCCTGTGTTTGCGGATGAACAAGTTATTGCTGTTGGTGGAATGGTTCAAGTGTCACAATGTGTTGAATTGAAGGCCGGGTACGTGCGTAAATATCGGATACCTTGGCAGCCCATTGTCGGCATGCAAGTGATGGAATATGACCGTTCCTTTCTAGCGTCACGCATTTTACTTGATCAATTTAGTGGGAACTTGATTATTTCAGGTGCTTTTGGTTTATACAAAAAAGATATTGTGATTGCTGCCGGTGGGTATAAAACGGATACAATTGGGGAAGATATGGAGCTTGTGATGCGACTTCATTCCTTTATGTTGAATAGTAAAGGTTCCTATAAGATTCGTTATCAACCAGAAGCGGTTTGTTGGAGTCAAGCCCCAGAGACGCTTCGTGATATTGTTAAACAAAGAAGGCGCTGGCATATCGGATTATTTCAATCGTTAATTGGTTATCCAGAGATGCTCCTGCGTTTTCGCTATAAACCTGTGGGCTTTATTTCATATTTGTATTATTGGGTGTTTGAATTACTAGGGCCGTTCATCGAAGTCTTTGGTATCTTTACCATTCTACTATCCTTACAATTTAATATACTGAATGTCCCATTTATGATTAATTTATTTTTAATATACATAGGTTACGGCATTTTATTATCCTTAACCGCATTTTTCCAACGGGTCTATTTTCAAGGTATAAAGTTGAATATTATAGATATGATAAAAGCGATTCTTTTTGTTGTATTAGAAAATACTATCTTTCGCTACTTTCTATCATTTGTACGAGTCACGTCTTTTATTGGGTACAAAAAGAAACGTAACAGCTGGGGCTCCATTAAACGGTGGAAACATAATAATGGTTCTCGTGCATGATGGTTCAAAAAAAACGTATTCTAAAACCTCGATTCGTTGTTCAATAGATTGTCGCAAGTCTACACCAAATAAAAGGGGCAGTTCCCATCCTTCACCTACAATCGTGAACCAGGAGAACTGCCCCTTTTTATCATTAGTGATTAACTTGTGGTTCAGGAGATTTATCTACCATTTTAGATACTATTAAGACCTTGTAATACAAAATCAAGTATACGGTTCAAGCTTCAAAGATATGGAAATTAGAACCGTCATTGTGACTCCTAATACATGACTCTGGCGGGGTCTACAGCTAAAACATCTTGTCCATCCAGTTCAACCCAGATATAAAAATGATCTACTTCTAATCCTGTTAGTCCTGTTAATCTATTATGTATACCTTCTTGTAGATTATAAGTTAGTTTAGCTGTTTTAAACGGAATAGATAAATTCAGCCCTGTATTAAGCGAAATTTTCTTGTCCGCCTCTTTTACATGTTCTGCACCTACTATGCCTGCGTTCATGGAGAAAAATAATAATGTAAGTGTAAGAATGATTACTAGTTTTTTCATGGAATCACCTCCTTTCTTCTACTTTACTTCTTAATGAAATAAAAGTATCTACTACTTTTGGGTGGAACATGGTCCCTTTACATGCATTTAATTCAGCGAATGCATCGTCAATATCCATTCCTTTTCGATATACTCGATCAGTAGTCATTGCATCAAAAGCATCAACGACAGTGATTATAGCTGCTTCAATTCGGATTTCATCTGCCTTTAAATGAGAAGGATATCCTTTACCATCATATCTTTCATGGTGTTGTTCTATAATTTCACCAGCTTTAATTAAATCTACTAATCCAGTTTTCTCTAAGGTTTCTTTTCCCCATGTAGTATGTTTTTTCATTAATTCAAATTCACTATCAGTCAGTTTACCTGGTTTGTTTAAGATCTCACGAGGTACTTTAACCTTTCCAATGTCATGAAGGAAAGCAGCTAAATTTAAGATATATTTTTCATCAGAGGCTAATCCCATTTTTTCGCCAACCATCATTGCAAATTCTTTGATTCTATCGCAATGTTCAGCTGTATACCCATCCTTTTGTTCTACCTGAATGGCAAGTTCCATCATATCTTTTACTGCATTACTATAGTAGTGGAATTGTGGTTGAGAGGTAACATATAAAAATTCAACTTCTGTTTTTGCTAAAAATATGGCATGTTCATCTACGGGGCATGCACTAACAGAGTCGCCTGGCAATAATAAAGTTTCTCCACTTGGTGAATTATAGATTAGTTCGCCGGATAATATTGTAATATGCTCTAGTGCTGTCCAAGCATCTTCAGGTACCATTGCCCATCTAGAGCCTTTATATAATTTGTGATGAATAACTTCTGTCCCATCACCGGAGGCAACTAATGAAACTTCTGTGTTTTTCATCATAATTTTATTAGTATGATCGCCTTTTAATATATCCATATTTCCCTCCCTTTAGAGCTTATGTATAAAAGGTTCTATTATAATATTTATACACTAAAAGGGTAGATAGGTAAATAGTATTAGGACCTGGATATACATTTTTTTGTAACTTGCCTGTCCCTTCCTGAATTTTTTCGACATTCGACATATATCGGTGAGGGACAGGCATCTTTAAACAATCTTATGCAAATGTTCCATTTCGGGTATATTATTATCATAGCATCAAGAAAACTCTAGAAGGAGTAACAGTTATGAGACCAACTAAATTAACCATTTATATTCTAATTATCTTAGGTATTATAGGAGTTATTCTATTAGCTAATTCTCTCTTAAAGTATGATGATAGCAACTCTTCTAATGATGGAGACGATAGTAGTAAAGATGTGGGTCAGTCTGCATACCCTGGTGTGGATATTATTACCGAAGTAACAGACGAGGCGACTTACATTATGGCTATCCATTACCCGGAATTTAAAAATTCGTCGATCAATAAGGAAATTGAGGAATATGTATCTAAATCCAAACAGGAATTCTTAGATGAGGTAGAGGTAAATAAGGAGCAACTACAGGAGATGCCTGCTTCGTTGTATATTTTGTTAGATATCTACCCTGTGGGTGAAGATGTATATTCATTTGTTCTTAATAGGGAAAGTTATATTGTAGGAGCAAATGGTTATCAAAGTTCAACTATTCTTATGGTCGATATTGATAAGGAAAGATTTATTCCGCAAACAGGGATATTATAATATATCCGGGTTTTATCCTCTCTTTTCTCTATTAATTTGAAAGATCTTCACTTATTCATTTCGATTCCAATTTCCTACACGAGCTCCATGGCCCCAACATACTTAAACCTGATTCAAAAATGAAAGTGAAGAAGCTCGGTTTTTGATACGGATTCATTGATCCCTGAGATTGGTCGAGCTTTCTTTCACTTCTCACTATAACTTTAAAAAGAAAAATAGTGGGTTTTTAATATGCTACGTCTTTTGATTTCTACCACTTCGAATTAGCCATTGGTGTTGAACAAGTTCCGTTATCGTTAAAAGTATTCCTGTAAGAATGGCACCAAGAACAGTTACTGTTGCATCTTGGAAAAGTGAAACAACATATACAATTAATGCTGCGGCAATAAAATCAACTATGGTGCTAATCCAAAATCTACCTTCTTTTAATAAAACCACTTCCATCATATGAGCGGATATAGCGAGTATGAAACCTACTATTATAGGTTGATAAAAAACCGTATAATTTACATTTGGAAAAATTACAGAAGCAAGAAATACGGTAAGCGGACACACTATAAGTTTGACTATCAAACCCATCATAAAATGACCCCTCCTTTTTTATTAGTTTTTACCAAGGAAGTCACATTATGAAAAAATATAGTTTAATATCTTGACCATCATAAAGTAATAAGCCCCTTTAGAGTAATATTTCAGCAAAAGAAGTATGCGACACCTATAGGGTCATCTTTATAATCGGAAAGATAAAACGAAAAGAAGAAAACAAAGAATCATCTGCCACCTGATCCTCCTTTACATCGATTATATAGGTGAAAGGAGGTAATAAGCATGGCAGTAGCAGATATGATAAGCTCACAGCTTCGTCTAATTCTTTTTGATGGAAATGATCCCGTCTCTGGTGACCCAGTCTATAAAGCGAAAAGCTTTAATAACGTGAAGACGGATGCAACGGCAGATCAGCTGTATGCAATTGCAAATGCTTTTGCGGGATTGCAAGAGCGCTCATTATTTAACATCGAGCGAAAAGACAGTTCTGACATTCGTTCAGGACAGTAGGTTTTTTAAAAATTGGTGAAAGGAGGTCCGTTTATGAAAACGTTAGAGTTGAAGTTCGAAAACGCCGATGGCAAAACCGTAACGTATTCACTGGAGAAACCAATTGAACCTGTTGACCCAGCTGCTGTAGCTGCAGCGATGGATACAATCATTGAGCAAAATACTTTTACGTCAAGCGGTGGTAATTTAGTCGCTAAGAAAAGTGCTCGTATCGTTGAGCGTAATGTCCAGGATGTAGAACTAGTTTAATTATTAATGGAGGAAGTTGCCTCGGGGAGTTCCCCTTGGTGACTTCCTTTTTTATAACTAGGATCACGCGCCACGCGAAGGAAACTTCAAAATGAGGAGGTGAATGAAGTTGGACAATTGGGTATCGCTCATAACAGAAGTTGGATTTCCGATAGCGGTGACATTTTACTTATTGCACCGGATTGAAGGTAAGCTCAATATGTTGATTGAGACGATTCATGCGCTACCGGAGAGGATGAAGTAGGAAAGCAGGCCCCGTGGGGACAGGAAACCTGGTCCAAAATTGATTCTGATAAGGAAGCAATTGATTGTTGAATAACCTTCCGAAGCTCTTCCTCTGAGAAGTCACGAATATTGACCATCCCTTTTTTATGTATTGGATAGTCCTTTTCTTCAATCATTTCTGAGAACGATACGTGGAATGTATACGCAGGGGAATAACTCGATACCTCCCACGCAACATACAATGCTGCCGTTGACTACCTTCAACAAGAAGGCTTCAAACAATCTGAATAATAAGGGTTCCTGGCAGAGAGAATTGGTACAAGTCTTAAATCCGAAAAGCTATCAACTTTTTAAAGGAATTTTCATACTCTAATTTAGAGGTGATGATCGTGACACGAGTCAAACATACGGACAAAGACATCGATTTGATCGCT
The DNA here is from genome assembly GCF_001038485.1 of Ornithinibacillus californiensis. GTDB lineage: Bacteria > Bacillota > Bacilli > Bacillales > Amphibacillaceae > Ornithinibacillus > Ornithinibacillus californiensis. The sequence continues at coordinate 43,629 of NZ_LDUE01000014.1, read as the reverse complement.
CGAATGATTAGGGCAGAGGCCGAGGGTGAAGGAAAACTAGGCATGCTTATGGTTGGGAATGTCATCGTCAATCGTGCGGTAGCTGATTGTTTAGATTTTAAGGATGTAAGGACGATACGAGATGTAATTTTCCAAGTTCAAGGTGGAAATTATTCGTTTGAAGCCGTACAAAAAGGGAATATGTTTTATATGCCAGCAAGAGAAGCAGAGAGGAAATTAGCACGAGACGTTGTGAAATTTTGGAGGCAACATCCAGCGAAGTTTTCGCTTTGGTACTTTAATCCATATGCGCCATGTCCTCCTACATGGTATGGTCAACCCTTTGCCGGACAATTTAAACAGCATTGTTATTATGAACCACAGGCGAATACATGTGATAGTGCGTATCGATAGATAAAGTCTATAGTGGTAGGTTAGCTTGATAGCTGGTATCTAGGCAAAAAACTAGGGACGGTAGCTTCATTTATCATGAGCAACCGTCCCTTTATTTCATGATGACGCGTCGCACTTTCCTTGATTTCTAAATAACTCCTTCGTTAGAATGATTGTATGAACGGGAGAGGTGACCAAAGTGAATACAGTAATCGATACTATTTTATCGCATCGGTCCGTTAGAAAATTTGAGGATAAAAAACTATCACAGGAACAAATTGAAACGATTGTCAGAAGCGCTCAAGCAGCTTCAACATCCAGTTATATCCAAGCATATTCCATCATTGGCGTGACCGATCAAACGAAGAAAGAACAGCTAGCGGAAGTTGCTGCCAATCAGGAATATGTTGCCAAGAATGGCCATTTATTCGTATTTTGTGCAGATCTTCACCGGCATGAAGTGATCGGTGAAATGGAGAATGCAGATGTCCTTTCTTCCATCGAATCCACGGAAAAATTTATGGTAGCAACCATTGACGCAAGCTTGGCCGCTCAGAATGCGAGTATTGCTGCAGAATCCATGGGGCTCGGGATATGTTATATCGGTGGTCTACGGAATGACCTGGTAAAGGTGAGTGAAATCTTAGGTACACCAGATCGCGTCATCCCGCTATTTGGACTAGTTGTCGGCCATCCAGCGAAAATCAATGACCTGAAGCCACGACTTCCATTAGAACATGTTTATCATGAGAACCAATATAATACGGACGAAGTATCTTACAAAGAGCAACTGGAATCCTATAACCAGACAGTCCAAGAGTATTATCAAGACCGAACAAAAGGGACTCGGACAGATACTTGGACGGGGCAGTTGGCGAAGATGTTAGGAAATAAAGCCCGTATGTATATGAAGGATTTTGTGAATGGGAAGGGTATGAATCGGAGATAGTTAAACTATAATTATTCTTTTGGCTAAAAAAGGTTGCTAATCACATTGATTAGCAACCTTTAATTATCTCCTTCTAATCTGATTCAAGACGTCTGAAAAGTTATATTACTTTCCGATTTCCAATATACCATTTTAAAAACAGGATACTTCCTGTAATAAATAGCATAGTGACTAGGACGGCAAGGTAAGGTCCAATAACTACTCATCGTGAAGCGGGAAAAGCGTCCCTGCGCATTATTTCTGTATAAAAACTCATTAACACTGAAAGCGTTTTAATTCCTTGGTTTTAGATTATTTGTTGATTCTATTAGCTTTTTCTGATAATATTAAATTGTTATTTACTTTTTATGGGAGTAATTTTTATACAATACAATTTATAATTATACATTCTCTTTAAATCAAATTTATTAGAGGAGCTAAAATATATGACTTATTATACAGATTTAAATGTCCCACTTCGAACCATTATGACGCCTGGGCCGGTCGAAGTTGATCCTCGAGTATTAAGAGCGATGTCGACCCCCATTCTTGGACAATTTGATCCTGCATTTACGAATATCATGAATGAAACGATGGAAATGCTACGAGCGGTATTTCAAACAGATAATCAATGGGCATTCCCGATTGATGGATCTTCCAGAGCAGGTCTCGAGGCAGTTCTGTGCAGTATTATTGAACCTGGTGATAAGGTTCTCGTTCCGATATACGGTCGGTTCGGATATCTGTTAACGGAAATCTGCCAGCGCTATGGAGCAGAGGTTACAACCATGGAGGTTCCTTGGGGAGAGGTTTTTGACCCGGAAGTCATCATTAATAAGATTCATGAGATCTCTCCAAAAATGGTTGCCATCGTCCATGGCGAAACATCTACTAGCTGTGTGCAGCCGTTAAAGGAAATAGGGGAAGCATGCCGAAATGCAGATGTTCTGTTAGTTGTCGATGCGGTAGCAACATTGGGTGGAGTTGACCTTAAGGTGGATGAACTCAAACTGGATGCGGTGATTGGCGGTACGCAAAAATGCCTATCTGTGCCATCTGGATTAGCTCCGGTTACGTATAACCATCGAATAGAAGAAGTAATCAATAAAAGAAAAAGTATAGAACTAGGCTTGAAAACGTCCGAGAGCGATATAGCGAACAATCGAATCATGAGTAATTACTTTGATTTAGCACAGCTTCAGGATTATTGGAGCCCTGTCCGTCTGAACCACCATACGGAAGCAACCAGTATGCAGTATGCTTTACGAGAAGGGCTTCGTATTATTTTGGAAGAGGGACTAGAAAACCGATTTGCACGCCATAAGCTAAATGAAAGAGCATTAGTTGCAGGGGTTAAAGCGATGGGCTTAGAGTTGTTTGGTGATGAAAAGCACAAGCTCCCTGTTGTTACCGCAGTTAAGATCCCTGAGGGTATTAACGGTGATGAGGTACGTGCTATGATGCTAGAGGACTTTGGGGTTGAAATTGCCAGTTCGTTTGGACCGCTTCATGGTAAGATTTGGAGGATTGGGACAATGGGATATAGCTCCCGCAAGAAAAATATTCTTCATGTTCTTTCTGCATTAGAAGCGACACTTATTCGGAAAGGCTATCCTGTGAATAAGGGCGAAAGTTTACAGGAGGCTTTAAACGTATATGACCAACATAAAAAGTCGAATATGGAAATGGTCGCAGCGCATTAATCTATATAGAGACATCATACTGTTAAAATAATAAAAACACGTCGTGCGATTCCCTGTGATTCGCACGACGTGTTTTATTGATTAAACCGTTAATGGTACATCCAATAACAGGTTCTTCTCAACCTTCCCATTCTTAATAACCACTTGAATGTTATCATTATTAGCAAGAGAGTAAATATCCTCTAATGGATTTCCTTTTACAACGACGATATCCGCTAGTTTCCCTTGTTCCAGTGTTCCGACTTTATCTTCCCAACCTAGACATTCTGCAGCGGTTTTGGTGGATGCGACAATCGTATCCATCGGTGACATTCCCGCATCTTTCATTAAGCCAAGCTCGCGAAGGTTGGTCCCGTGCTTCATCACGCCGGCATCGGTTCCCATCGCAATTTTTACACCAGCTTTATAAGCTTTAGTAAAGCTTGCTTTATGGTGTTCGATGACTTCCTTGGATTTGGCTACAGCACTATCTGGCATCCCAACCTCGGCTGCATTTTCCAATACGGCGACAGGAGCTAATAACGTTGGTACTAAATAGGTACCATTCTCTAGCATCAGCTCAATGGCCTCATCGTCTAAGAAGATACCGTGCTCGATGGAATGGATTCCTGCTCTTACTGCATTCTTAATTCCTTCTGCGCCTTGTGCGTGGGCCATCACTTTTACCCCTTTACGGAAACGCCCTTCTTCTACGATTGCTTTTAATTCCTCTAGGGAAAACTGGGTGAACTCTGGATGGTCGGTTGCACTTAGAACGCCTCCAGTTGCATGCACTTTAATGACTTCAGCACCGGCACGCAACATTTCCCGTGTTTTTTTGCGAACTTCTTCAACTCCATCACATTTGCCACTTGGCATACCTGGGTAGTCAGAAGGAAGAAGGTCAAGTGTATTTCCTGATACGGTATAACCATCGCCGTGACCACCTGTAATAGTAAGTGCATTGATGCTAAGCTGAAGACGTGGGCCGGGAATTAGACCATCTTCTACTGCTTTTTTTACCCCGAGATCCGTGCCAAGTGCATCGCGAACGGACGTGATACCCGCATGTAAGGTGTTTTTTAAGTATTCCGCTGCTTGGTAATACATGAATGAAAATGGTGTAGCAAGCCGCTCGGAAAGTGGAGAGTATTCCATCATCATATGGACATGTGTATCGATTAGTCCTGGAAGAATGGTACCACCTGCCGCATCAACTACTGTTTCGTCCCCAGTTGGTGTGTAGCCAGTTTCTGGCCCGACATATACAATGCGCTCGTTCTCTGTGACGACAACGTGGTCTTTCTTTGCTTCTCCGCCATTTCCATCAATTAATAGTCCGTTTTTAATCAATTGTTTACCCATCATTCATTCCCCCATGTGTTCTATTGTAGTATGGTATATTTCATTTGATTACAAAGTCTGTACTAAAACTCCCGCAATGATTACTGATACGATGGTTACCGTAGTAAAACCGCCGATGAGCATCGGTGCTAGTAATTCATTGAAAATTAATTTTTCCTCTTGTTTATTTCGACCAATACTTCTGGAAACTTCCTCACAAAGAATATAATCTCCAGGGAAACCGAATAATGCAGTTAGTGCAACAGGCATACCTTTATATGGATGCCACTTTACTAATTTGGATGTGATATATCCACCAATAGAAAGTCCAATGGTACCAATGGCTAGAATCGCTACTACACTAGGTAAGTTATTTAATACATCCTGTGGGGTTACTCCTGCCATCGTTCCCATCACAACAAAGATTATGCCAATCATGGTTAAGGTAAATGAGTTTGATTTATCAAGTACTTTCGGTTCGAATAGTCGAAGCTTCAGGCCAGCGATTCCGATTGCTAAACACCATAGACTATAATGGACTCCTGTTAACTCTCCTAGGACAATCCCGACAGCGGCACCAGCAAATACAAAGAATAACTTCAAAGTCATACTAGCTTTAACTGGGTTCGACTCGGTTTCATCTGTGGCCTTCCCGTTGATTTCTTCATCCGTTGCCATCGGTACAAAGGATCCGTTGTCCATATCTTTTTGTAGTTTTAAAGCATATCTTCTCATGAAATTTAACGCTAGCGGCATCCCTACCACACCTTGAAATGCCACAACTAGTGCTGGGACGACAATCAGACTCGATAGACCGATTTCGGTCAACTTTTCTGATGTGACCAATAACGCAATGATTCCACCACTTATCGGACCTACACCTGCAACAGCTGTTGGGTAGTCAAAGATAAGCGTGATAACCGTTAAAATTAGGAGGCACGATATAAGCAAGCCACCTAGAGAGATTAGTACGGCCTTGATTTGGCTTTTGAGTAAAGAAAAAGGAATCATGGTACCCATATGTAGAATAGCGGGCCCAATAAGTATTGCTCCTAGTGCTGCAAATTGGGATTTTTCTAAGATGTCTTCTGGCAAAATTCCTGTCCAGCCAACAATTAGAAACCCTACCATTGCAGTGAGTAGCATTGGGATTCTTGCTCTGGATTTAATCGAAAGCCATTCCCCGAATGCAATAAATGCAAAAATAATAACGGTTGCGATAAGCGGATTACTTAACATGTGATTCCTCCTCTTTTTGTATGTTTATAAGTAAATTTTCATTACTATAACATGTTAAAAAATGCGTGTCTACATACTTTTCGTAATTGTCTAATAAATTACATTAATATGAAAACGCATTCTTTACTGGTGTAGAGCCATTAGGATTAATTGAAAAAATATTTTTCTGAAGATGATAAGTGGGGATGTCCTGGTGAAGCAATTGTGAAGACTCAGTTATCAAGTTTAACTTGACAACCGCTAAAGGCATTAAGAAATATAGTTGAGTTGGGAAGGAAGGAGGAATATCCCGAAGATGCCCTAGCTCCCAAGTAGTCCTGATTATATTTATTCACCACGCAAATAATATGGGCGAGAAGGGAGGGTTTAAACATGGAGTTAAAGGGTGCAGGAAACAAGATTGAGCAAACTGCGAAAGAGCTTGTAAGTAAGGGAGTCCCCGAGAGAGCAGCTGCATTTGCCTCGTCAATGGGGTATTTGAGAGAGTTGAAAAAGAAGAAATGATAGAAGCGAGGGAGTTACTCTCACCCTCGTCAAATGGCCACACCCAGAGCTAGTAACCAAACGCACCTACCAGTTACCGAATGATGAAGAGCTTTAATATGAAATGAGAAACAGCACGCTCGTATATAGAGCGTGCTGCTTGTTAATGGGGAACATGCCTATGTCTAGTTTTACATTTTTCCCAAAACCTTCTCCACCGTATTGCGATTCCGAGCAGTAGAATGAATCTGAAGCTTTCTCTCAAAGAAGGCATTGTTATACTTCGTTTGATGAAAACTTTTGGAAAGATGAATGATAATATTCTTTTGATCGATCACATCGAATTCTTCATCAACCGTGTCTTTAAGAATGCCCAGCTGCTCGTCTGAAATTGGATGTTTTAAAAAAAGTATGTAGACATTGTCTTTGGTAAATAGGGGATGTTGCTGAACCTTTTCAAGCTCTCCCTTAGAACGAATCGTGACCGGAATATCGAATCCGTAAGATTTCTTTAGTTGTAATTCAGTCTCTTCTTCATTACATGCCAGTTCATCAAAAAGTACATTACCCGTTTGAATATAAGTTCGTACGTTTTGGTAGCCCATTTCCTCAAAGAGAGCCCTTAATGATTTCATTTCAACTTTATTTCTTTTGCCTAAGTTGATACCTCTAAGTAATGCGACATAAGTCAATCTTCATTCCCCCCTTAGAAAAAATATCTACATCTATTCTAGCTATTACGGATAGACACTATAATCTTCCCTTTCGCTTTTCCTTCACCAAGATGTTGAAGGGCTTGCGGAAGTGCGTCTAGTGAAAAGCATCGCTCGATCATTGGTTTTACTTGTCCATCTTCAACAAGTTTTTGAATCGTATGTTGGTCATCTTGATTAGGCTTGTGAATTAGAATAGACATCTGCTTACCATGTCTGGATAGCCATGATCCTACTAGCAAGGTCTGGAGGATTCGTGTTAGGGAACCTCCGATCATGACATACGTACCATTACGATTCAAAGCCCGCTTGTAATCAAAAGGAGACCGATTACCAACAACATCTAGAATAAGGTCATACTTTTGCCCTGTGTTAGTAAAGTCTTCCTGGGTATAGTCCACAACATGATCAGCACCAATCGACTGTAGGAAATCTAATTTCTCTGTGTGGTCTACACATGTAACTTCTGCCCCTTGTAACTTTGCAAGCTGCAGGGCGAATGTACCGACACCGCCTCCTGCACCATTTAATAACACTTTCTCTCCTGCTTGTAGCATTGGCCGCTTACGAAGTGCCTGCAGGGCTAGCACGGAAGCTTGTGGTAACGATGCAGCCTCTTCAAACGTCATGCTGGCTGGTTTGAGTGTTAACGTACTCTCTTTTACACAAACATATTCGGCAAACCCTCCCCAACCACTCCCAGAAATGTCCCCGAATACTTCATTCCCTGGTTGAAGGGAATGGACGCCTGTGCCAATTGCTTCAACTTGGCCAGCGATGTCAGCTCCGAGTATTTTATACGGCGGTTTGAATGGAGCGCCTAGACGAACGATAAATGGTTTTCCTCTTAGAAGGTCCCAATCCCATGAGTTGACTGCAGCATGATGTACCTTAACGAGTACCTCACCTTCCTTTGGAGACGGCTTTACAACTTCTTTTAATTGAAGTACATCACTTACCCCATATTTCGTGTAAACCCAAGCTTTCATAATGCCCCTCCTTTCCCATTACTTTCTTCCGATATGCTCCGTTACTTGTATCATTATACGAATCAGGCTTAATAGAAGTTTCAATCCGTAAAAAATAGTTTGCGCACACCAAAAGGTCATAAAAGAATTAACCTCAATATTCACGAGTGCTTATTGACAATGCATATAATTATTATATAATTCAAACTAGGATAAATATGGAAGGTGGAATTGGATTTGCCAAATTACTTGTAATGGTTAAGCAATTAAATAGTGCGCTTCTTTTTGAACAGGGTGTTCAAACGACGGGAGAAGTGTGCCTATTTTTAGCCATTACAGGGAACGCGGGATAATCTGTTGTGTACATTCCGAGCGGGATACCTATGTGGTGTTCCGCTTTTTTATATTGGCTGTTAGGAAAGTGTAGAAACTTTCCGCCGGCATAAGAAAAGCTAACGCATTCTCAAAAATACGAGCGAATGCGAGTTTTTCTAAGGAAAATTTTCTCCCTTCAGCTATTATTAGCGTTCCTCTGGATAAATAGGAGGAGCGAAAATGAGTGTAAATCAAGTTGTAAATTATGAGGTTATTGCTTTAGAAACACCTAAGATCATAAGAAATTGTAGGAACTGTAAAAGGAGCACGGAATACTATTGTAGTGATAAATTTAGGGTGAATGCGAATCAAAAGTTAGTTGATATTTGGCTCATTTATAATTGTGTACATTGTGAAAACACGTGGAATTACCCTATTTTATCTCGAGTGCATGTCAGTCGAGTGGATCCCATACTACATCAAAAGTATATGAATAATGATCAAGAGACCATTTGGTATCACGCGTTTGAGATTAACAAGCTCCGGAAACTGTGTGATGCAGTAAATAAAGATATCGATTATGCGTTGAAAAAGGATAAGGTTGATTCCAATTCATCGGAAGCGAAGATAAGAATAAGTTGTAAATATGACTTTGGCCTCCGAATCGATAAATTTTTGGCACAGATATTGGATACTTCAAGATCATAAGTAAATACGATGGCAAAGGCGGAAATGATCGTATTAAACCGGAATGTTTCTTTGAAAGATAAAGTTGTGGATGATTTGGAGATAACCGTAAGAGGGAATGAGCAGAAAGAGGCTGCCTCAACTTTAAAATAAGGGTTATTGGGTTTTTAAATGGATGGCATTGGAGATTATTCCAATGCCTTTTTTGTATTTTAAACAACAGTGATGACGGTTCTATATTCTAAAACAGCACAGTTGGTATATTTTATCTGCAATTGAAGAAATTAGAAAGGTATAGACTCTTGATTTCTAGGCATAGTTGGTGAGTGTAGATGAGCGCGTGGAGACGTAGAAGAAGGCAATCCAAGGGAATAGAAAAAGAGAATGATAAGAACAAGGACGAATCGATAGAGAGTCTGTTTCAGCAGCTAAATGCATCAAATGATTTTACTCACTTTACATTCCAGTATGAGAAGTGTTCGCTCGTAATAGGTTATTATTCGACCCTAATTGATTCGGAAATCTTACATCGTGATGTCTTCCCTTTCCTTAAAGACTTGGATGTGATTTCCTCATTACCAACATTGCTGCCTATTGAAGAGGTTATTCTAACATCCGATACATCCGTTATTAAAAACAATCTATTAAAGGGATATATCTTACTATTTGATGTTAATAACATGGACCAGGTTGGGCTTGTGAAATCAGATGTGGATAGAACACGTCAGGTTTCACTGCCAGAGGTAGAATTCAGTGTGGTAGGGCCAAAAGAGTCATTTGTAGAATCCTTGGATACGAATATTAACCTTGTTCGAAAAAGACTTCCGATTCCTGAGTTTGTCATCAAGGAACTAACGGTTGGAAGGTTATCAAAAACAAGAATCTCGGTCCTTTACATTGAAGGAATTGCTAATAAAGAGAATGTTAATACTGTTATTCAAAGGTTATCTAACTTGGATTTTGATCAAATAACGGATAGTTCGATTATCACGCAATTAATCCAGGATAATCAGAATTCACCTTTTCCACAGTTAATCGACACGGAAAGACCGGATAGGATTGCTTCGGCTGTAGGGGAGGGAAAGGTTGCAATTTTAGTAGATGGTGCACCACATGGATTGATCGGTCCAACTACTATTTTTGAATTTTTTTCTGCTTTTGAGGACTACTATTTAAATTGGGTAGTTGCTTCCTTTTTCCGATTGGTTCGTTTTTTTGCTGTATTATTTTCTATTTTAGCGACACCAATTTATGTGGCAGTTCTTACGTATCACTTCGAATTAATTCCAAAGGATATGGTGGCTACCTTGGTTACTTCGAGAAGTGCCATTCCTTTACCTCCCATACTGGAAGCATTTGTTTTAGAATTAGCCATTGAGCTTTTAAGAGAAGCGGGTGCAAGACTGCCGACAAAGGTTGGTCAAACGATTGGTATCGTGGGTGGTATTGTCATTGGAACGGCTTCGGTTGAGGCGGGATTAACGAGTAATGTCTTGTTAATTATCGTTGCTCTAGCGGCACTGGCTTCCTTTACAACTCCCGTCTATCAAATGGGTAATACAATTCGATTAATACGATTCCCGTTTTTATTAATGGCTCATTATATGGGATTTCTAGGAGTGGCCATCAGCTTTTGTTACTTACTTATTCATTTATTAAAGTTAACTTCATTAGGCAGACCGTTTCTTGAACCGTTTTATCCACCAAGAGTACAAGATTTTAAAGATTCATTAGTACGTTTACCATTTTCTCTTCAATCCAAGCGCCCAATACAAGAGCAAACGCAGGATACCATGCGTTTTAAGGCTGGTAAAGCAAAGAAAAATGATGATCCAAAACGGAGTTGAGAAATTAAGGAGGTGTTGATATGGAAGAGAAACAGAAGCAAATATCTCCTTTTCTCGTATTCTTTTTAGTGCATGCTGTTCAAATGGGAGTGGGCGTGTTAGGGTTTCAGCGTACGATTATGAAGTCGGCAGGAAATGATGCTTGGATGGCTGTTATTGCTGCAGGTATATTGATCAACGTCATCATTATGGTCATGTACCTGCTTTTAAACAAGCAGCAAAAGGACCTTATCGATATACATAAAGATTTGTTTGGGAAATGGATTGGAGGATTTTTTAGCCTGATATGGATTATCTATTGGTTAATGATTGGGCTTGTCGTACTAAGGAGCTATATCGAAATCGTTCAAGTATGGGTATTTCCGTTAATCAATATAATCATGTTCAGCATTATCATATTAATTCTTGTCTATTCCACGGTTACTGGTGGTTTCCGAATTGTTACAGGCATTAGCTTTTTAGGCGTTGTTATCCCTTTCTACATATTTCTAACCTTCTTCTTTCCAATAGAGTACGCCAACTTTCGTAATCTACTGCCCATATGGAATCATTCTGTACAAGAACTTTCTGTTGCTACCAAGGATATGATGTTAGGCTATTTAGGATTTTCCACGTTGCTTATGTACTATCCGTATATTAAAAATCCAAAGAAATCCCAAAAGTGGGCACACTTAGGGAATGTATTAACGTTAGGAATATATTTATTCATACTCATCATTACCATTGCTTTTTTTAGTGAAAAACAAGTGGGCAAACAAATTTGGGCTACTTTATCCATGTGGAAAATTGTGGAACTCCCATTTATTGAAAGGATTGAGTATATCGGAATTACATCGTGGATATTAATTATTCTACCAAATATTTGTTTGGCGGTTTGGGCTGGATCGAAGGGCATTCAGAAGATTTTCAACCTTAATCACAAAAAAGTGATCCTGTTCATTTTAATAATTTTACTATGCTCAACTGCAGTGATACAAGGTAGAGAAGATATTGAGAAAATCAATCAATATATTTCCCTTCTGGGGTTAGTATTAGTCTTTATCTATATACCTCTTCTTACTATACTAGCTTTCTTGATAACTAAAATTAGAAAGGGGAAAGCCAGTAATGGTTAACAGATTTTTAGCCTATTTATGCTTACTGTTTCCTTTTTTCCTTACAGGATGTATGAATATCGATCAACGAATAATAGACGATATTCAATTATCAAGTGCTGGAGGCTATGAGTATACAGAGGACGGCATGATAGAAGTTACCTCTGTTTATCCCAGCTTCCAGCCCGATAAGTCGGTCATAAGTAAAACGATAACGGATACTGCCAAATTAAGCAAAGAAGTTCGAGATAAGCATAGTTTACAATCAGAAAAACCTGTTGTTAGTGGAAAAGTGGAAGTAACGTTATATGAATGGAAAACTGCAGAAAAGGGGATTCATGATCTTTTGGATACATTACAGCGAGACCCATCCATTGGCTCTAATATCTATTTGGTTGTGGTAGATGGAAGTCCAAAAGAATTATTGAGCAAACAGTATGGAAACACGGACACTGGCATTTACCTCTCCAATTTAATTGAGCAAAACATCGAAGCGGGTCAGATCCATAAAACGAATCTTCATCAATTCTTATATAAACTTTATGCGGAAGGGATGGATCCTGTCCTTCCCATAATTAAACATGAGGAAGATCAAGTGAAATTAAAAGCAGTCGGTCTGTTTGATGATGATAAAATGGTTGGCCAAATAGAGGAAGAGCAATTCTTTATCTTTAAGATATTATTGGAACGGAAAGGCCAAAAGGGTTCGTACTCACTTCAGGTGAATGAAGATAAAGACATATCTATCTATAATATAAGCTCAGAAAGGAAATACGACATAAAGAAGCCGATGACCAATTCCGAAATAATCATCAATGTTGAATTAAAGGCAACTATTTCGGAATATCAAGATGGTAGCCTAAATACTGGGAAAATTACGAAGCTAGAAAAGGAAATTAAAGAATCGGTAGAAAAAGAGTCACAGGAAATGATCCAGCAATTTCAGGAAAAAGGAATTGATCCGCTAGGAATTGGTGAAGAGGTTCGAACCCGAACTCGAAAATGGGATCAAAAGAAATGGAAGGAGCTTTACCCTGATCTTAAAATATCCGTGAATGTCAATGTAAAGCTTTTGGAGTCAGGGGTAGTAGAATAAGGGGATGAGGCTGTTTATTTACCTTTGATTTGGGACACCTTGGTATAGAAAATATAGCGGTCACTGAAAAAATAATATGGTTAGCAAAAAAGGCTTTCTCATAAGGTAAAAGATACCTATTGAGAAAGCCTTTTTGCTATTGCATCTAATGGTAAAACATAATTATATTTAACCATTCCTAAATTAATTTCTAAATATTATAATAATATAAAACAACTATGGATTTCTCCTCCAATAAAACCCAACGCCATTTCCCAACCCAATGGGATTCTCTCCTCTACCTGTGGGAATCGACCTCCCATAAAATGAGGGTAAAGCGGCAAGGATGTCGCCAAACCTATTAGGAGGTCGATGGATATGTTAAACAATTGGTCAAGGTGGTTAGCTCCCTTTGCAATTTTAGCTGGGGTGCCTTATGTACTGAAACCGTTGTGGGGACTGATCTGCAATACGGGGGATGCCCATTCCCATGGTGGGGTTTGCAACCTCACATTGCCATCTGAAATATTTGCAGAGATAATGACTTTGCTTGCCTTAGTTGCTGTTTTTGCTGTGCAGGCTCACGTGGTAAAACGATTTGGCTTTTTTAGTTTCGTTTCTAACTTTATCTTCACAACGATGATGATTGGCGTGAACTCTTTTGCCTTTCTTTATGAGGATATGATCCTCGGAGGGAGATTTGATCCGCCGCCAGTGATGATGATTATTTTCATGGTTGCACTATTCGGGTGGATTTTAACATCCGTCCTATTTGGAATCTCTATCATGCGCGCACGAGTCATGCCTCGTTGGGCAGCAATAGCATTTATGATTGCGCCTCTCTTGAACCTTGCACCGAATCCATTCTATTTGATTGGAGCAGTCCTTCTTGGTGCAAGTCTAATTGGTATGGGAATGGTGCTTTGGCGCCTCACACCGGATGGAGGTACACCTGTTTCGGAAGAAGAAAGTAAACCGGCCTAGAATTGATGATATAAGGGGGGGAGAGTATGCGCTTGTTTGGTCATCGACTTATCATTGCAAGGATTTTGTTCGGCGTGGTCGCCTTGCTTTCTGCTACCGTGTGGGTGGTGGAATTGCAGGGCAAATACGAGATTCTTCATACTGTTTGTCAGGATAGCGCCAATTGCCTCTCTCCTTCTCAGCTCACTCACTCATCCGCCCAGGCGTTGGAAGCAGCCGGCTTTTCCGTTTCCTTCTATGCAGTATTTATCGTTTTACTAACTAGTGTATCCTTTCTCATCTTTCAAGGGGTTGCATGGCTTATCGCATGGCGAAAGTCTAATGAGTGGTTTCCACTTTTTGTATCCATCTTCTTAGTAACAGTCCTTACCGGTGGGGAAACGCTGGTGGTGGCGAATCCAGCTTGGGCACTGCCTGTAGATCTGCTTCGCTGGATTGGTGCGATTTTTCTCACGCCGTTTCTTTGTCTTTTCCCTGATGGTAGGTTCATTCCTCGTTGGACGATTCCTGTTGTCTTTATTTCCATTTTGCCCTACACAGGGAGCATGTTGTTGGAAGGAACACTGCTGGATCCACATACGTGGCCAGTTTGGATGAATTTAGTGTTCTGGGCTGCTCTGCATGTGGCTGTACTGTGGGCTCAAATTTATAGGTACCGAAAAATAGCAGGACCAGTGGAACGTAGTCAGATCAAGTGGTTCCTCTATGCAATTGGAATCAATCTACTTTTTATGAGTATTTTCTTGGTGTGGCAAGCGGTCGACTCAGCTTCAGCAACTGGTCAGAACAGTGCAGCAACTTTGCTTATTCGACGTTCGGTGGAGGAGTTGGGCTTTGCCTTATTACCGATTGCAGTCGGTATTGCCATTTTAAGGCATAGGCTCTGGCAGATTGATATTCTAATAAACCGTACCATTGTTTTCGGTTCCTTGACTGTGTGTGTTGTGGCAGTCTATATCTTGGTTGTCGGCTACTTGGGGGCGCTCTTTCAGACTAGGGGGAATCTACTATTCTCTTTAATCGGTACGGGAATTGTTGCCGTTCTTTTTCAACCGTTGCGAGATTGGTTACAACGGAAGGCGGATCGGTTGGTATATGGGGACCGCAGTGACCCGTATGGGGTTATCTCATTATTGGGTAAGCGGTTATCCGCAGTTTCTCCACCAGAAGCGTTACTGCAGACGGTAGCTACTACAGTGCGGGAAGCTCTTAAACTTCCATATGCCGCTATTGCACTATGGAATGGGAAAAAACAAACCATCGTTGCTTCAGACGGTGAGGTGGTTAAGAATGTACACGCATTGCCGTTAGCGTTTCAGCAGGAAGTAGTGGGTGAGTTGTTACTTGGAAGAAGATCCAACGCCGAGGAATTCACACCACGGGACCTTCAGCTTTTAGAGAATATTGCCCGTCATGCTGGTGTGGTGGCGCAAACCGTACAACTGACACAGCAGCTGCAGCGTTCAAGGGAGGAGATTGTAACTGCTCGTGAGGAGGAACGTCTTCGGTTGCGGCGGGATTTGCATGATGGCATGGGTTCAACACTTGCTGCGCTTCATCTTCAAGCTGGTCAAGTGCGGGAGCGAATGCGGCGTGACCCGGACACGGCGGAGGAGCTATTAGAAGAAATTCGTACGGAGCTTCGTGGCGCGATGGGCGAGGTCCGTCGCGTGGTGTATAATCTACGGCCACCTAGTCTAGATGAATTAGGACTGATCGGAGCGCTCAGAAACAGAGCGGTTCAGCTTTCGGAAGGGAGTCTGCCACCACGAAAAATCTGGGTGGAGGCGCCTAGTAATCTACCAACTTTATCTGCAGCGGTTGAAGTGGCTGCTTTTCGGATTGCTCAGGAGGCTATGAATAATGTCGTACAGCATAGCGGAGCAAGTAGTTGTCGTCTTCGGTTTACCCTCGGGCAAGATCATCTTGTGCTAGAGGTCGAGGACAACGGGGTTGGTATACAAACGGACTACACGGCGGGTGTTGGTATGCGATCAATGAAAGAACGGGCAGAGGAACTAGGTGGATCCTGTCTGATAGAGACTGCGAGAGGTGGAGGTACGCACTTAACGGTGAAACTTCCGATAAGGAGGGGAAAAGGGTGAGTCAAGTACATGTACTAATTGCGGATGATCATCCATTGTTTCGCAAAGGGCTACGCACGATGTTGGAGTCGATGTCAGAGATTAATGTTGTTGGGGAAGCTGCTACTGGTGATGAAGCTGTTGAACAAGCAGCTGATCTTCAGCCAGACCTGGTGTTAATGGATTTACAGATGCCTGGAGGTGGTGGGATTGCCGCGACGAGGGAAATTCGGCATGCGAGCCCAAATATTCGGGTGCTGGTGATTACACTCCATGAGGACGACGACTCTGTCTTTGCCGCTCTCCGGGCAGGAGCGAGTGGGTATGTACTGAAGGATACCCACGAGGAGGATATCAAGCGTGCACTATTAGCGGTGGCTGCCGGTCAAGCTATCTTCAGTCCAGCGGTTGCCGCACGGGTGCTGAAGTTTTTTGAGTCGCCAATTGCCTATGTACCTAAGGATGTCCTACCAGAACTGACAGACAGAGAGCGAACCATTCTCCACCTGATGGCACAGGGAAAGAACAACCAAGAGATAGCAAGGGAACTAAACTTGAGATTGAAGACAGTTGCGAACTATTCCTCCAATATCTTTGCAAAGTTGCAGGTTGCGGATCGGGTTCAGGCAATCCTATTGGCTAGGGATGCTGGGCTTGGGCAAGGGGGATGAACAAGGCGGAAGGTTAGCCAAGTTACGGTGAGAAACGACGAACAAGTATATTTATCAAAATTAAAAATGAAATTAGGTTTTCTGTAAGACTCGGCAGTACATGAGGCTTTAACACGTTGTATATCGTGTCCTGATTCAAATGAAAAGTGTATTGTGGGAGCGAATATGAAAAGCGTATTATTTACAATTTTCTTAGGTGCGGAAGAACATTTGGGTGAATATTTAAAGAACTATACCATGAAAGAAGTTGTCGATCTTGTAAATCAAGAACAAAATAGCTGCTATGACTGATGGCCGGGCCGTAGACATCTTTTTATTAAGATTAGGTAAGAAAACGTTAAAGCGATTAAAAGATAATATGACATTAGTAAAAAAATAAAACAGGTGATGAAGTCTATTTAATTCAGACATACGAGAGAATCCTGATTTTAATCACAACGTTGATCGTTTCATTCAACTAATAAGTTATAAAGTATCGAAGGCACATGATGTCCCAAAAGATATGAACTATCATACTTACAGGGTAATAAATATGTAACTGCAACACATAAACGTTTAGAGTCTAACATTCATCAAAATTTATGATTATATAGATGAAAAATGGTTGGCAGAAAATCCATATACCTTTGCAGGCTACGATTTTGAAATTTGGGATGAGCGGTATAAGCCTGATTAGTTGGATAATGAAATAGATGTATATGTTGCTTTGAAGTAAAAGACTAATAGTTATTAATTGGCTCTTAAGGATCCATATAGTCTTTTAAGTTCGAAGTAATCTAATTGGTTAGTTTTTAATTTGGGATAAATAGCAAAAGGATG
The DNA here is from genome assembly GCF_001038485.1 of Ornithinibacillus californiensis. Taxonomy (GTDB): domain Bacteria; phylum Bacillota; class Bacilli; order Bacillales; family Amphibacillaceae; genus Ornithinibacillus; species Ornithinibacillus californiensis. The sequence goes on along the minus strand of NZ_LDUE01000014.1, from coordinate 26,324 downwards.
TACATCATTTATTTAGCACACTCTTTTCAAAATCCTATTTAACTATTTATGGTTTTCGGTACTAACCAATCAATAATTAACATCCTGTTTGTATATAAATATAAATAAGAATCATGTTAACACCTGCCTAATCAGATCGTTTTAGCCTACCAAATCACGCCTTCTCAATGTATACACAAATTACTGTTTTACTATTATGTGCAGGATAGCAATCCATCGCTGGATTAAGATAAATCTCTCGGTGGGGCAGTATCATTTGATAGCCTTGCTGTTTCAGTTCCTGATCAAGCACAACTAAACTTTCCTTCGTATCACGGTAATGGCCGACGTGCAATTTGAGTGCTGCTAACGTTGATGGTTCCCGCCTCAAGTTGATTGCTGGCAATTCATGGACACCTAGGTTTTTCTTTACCTTTTCTAATGCTCTTGTATAGATGTCTTCCGTGATAAAATCTGGAACGTACATCATTCTTTCGACGAGCCACTTTTCATCATCTTCTTGATGCAACCAGACCATTTCATGAGGCATAAGCTTGAAGCGGTAGTCCATCTCCGTTTTTGTTATTTGCTTAATTTGATTTACGACTTTAAAGGCAATCCACTTATCATCTTTGGGCTCTGGGTGACCGTTCCATTCCATATAAAAAGATGTATGCATCCCTTGGGAGACGTAACACCTCTCAGGCAATGTTTCAATCGTTGCTGCGCCTTCCTTAATTTCATAAATTTGTTTTAATAGTTTACGATGGTTAATCGTCTTTGGTTTGACTGTGTTTACCACCATGACCATCTCCTTTTTTGCCGGAATTTCCCATGAAACAAGAATTCCAAAACAAATCATTTTCTATCCCTTAATAAATGACTATTCTTAAGGCGGTATAACTTTCTATTTATCGGAATTCAGTCTGGGTCAACGAATACTACCGCAAGAAATATTTGCCAATATTATACTATAAATTCCAAATGTTTTTACACTCCTATTAGCCCTCTCCGCTCTTTTGATAGAATTACTCATGCTTGAGGCGACACATCTTACCTAAAGATAAAGGTATAGGTTAAAAAATTCGACGATAAACCGCTAGAGTCTCTTGGCGTTTTTTTGGGGTTCTTGTGTCATATCTTATGGTGTAAATTGTCAAAATCTGAACATAATAACAAAGGTGTATATACATTATCTTATTAGGAGATTGATGTTTATGTTTAGGAAGAGGAAGAGAAAGAGTACAGGGGTAGGAGATCGAATGAAAAATAGCACAGGGAAAGCCCAAAATACTCCTATCACAATAGAGGTTCTCCGTGAACGAGTAGACAATATGGAAGACGCTGAAATAATCGAACATCAAACTCATAATAATTCGACAATTATAATGGTATACATAAGAACATTGATTGATATAGCAAGGTTGAATGAATCTGTAATTCAACCATTACGGAGCTGCCGCAATAAAAATCTTTCGGAATGTATTTCTGCCTCCAAAATTACAGAAATTTTAATGGTGGAAGAGGCCGAAAAGCAATTGATGCGGGGTGCCATCCTTATATTTGACACCGATGAAAATCAATGTTGTTCAGTCAATCTTAAAGATTCATTAGGACGTGGGATAGAAACCTCTGAAACAGAAACAATTCTTTATGGAGCCAAAGACAGTTTCACTGAAAACTTAGAACAGAATATAACATTAATCCGCAGAAGGCTGCCAATAACAGCCTTGAAAACAGAAAAATTCACAGTAGGATCACTAACTGAAACAAATGTAGTCATAATGTATATTGAAGGTTTGACGAATCCCAAATTCATTACGATTGCCAGGGAGAAAATCCAAAATATCAATTATGATCAAATCCTTGACTCCTCTCAATTAGCAGCTTTCATGGAAGATCACAAACATAGTGTATTTCCACAATTTCAACAAACTGACCGTCCTGATGTGTGTGTTTATTCACTAGGCGTCGGCAAACTTACCATTCTAGTAGATAATACACCGTTTGCCTTGAATGCACCAATCAACTTTTTCCATTTATTCCAATCACCTGAGGATTATATTAATCGATGGATCGTTGCAAGCTTCTTACGGATCATAAGATATATAAGTTTCACGCTCTCCTTGCTGATGATTCCACTGTATGTTGCTTTAACGACACATCATTATCAGATGATTCCATTGCAAATTCTATTCGTCCTTGTGGAAACGAGAAGTCAATTGCCACTAAGTCCGTTTTGGGAATCGCTCATTATGTTGGTGACACTTGAAGTCATTAAAGAAGCAAGTCTAAGAATGCCTACGAAATCTGGTCAAACGTTAGGCGTCATCGGTGGTATTGTCGTTGGACAAGCTGCTGTAGAAGCAGGGTTCGCTAGTCAAATTCTGATCGTTTTAGTTGGTATTTCTGCTATTGCTTCGTTTCTAGTGCCGAATTACTTGATGTCTAAAGCCAATACATTGATACAATTCATCATATTGATCCTTGCTTCTTTTCTCGGTGTAATAGGCATTTTTATGGGCATCATTTTACTAACTGTCCATTTGAATGCACTTACTTCCTTGAAACAACCATATTTTGCTCCTGTTGCGCCTTTTTATGGGAAGGATTGGCTTGATCTATTTATCCGAGGACCATTGCATTGGATGAAAACAAGGTCAGAATCTCTTCATCCTTTACAGAAATGGCGTTATAGCCGAAGGAGATGATCCCTTGAGTGAATTTTCATTATTCGATAAAACCTCTTCGTATGATGGTATTTATATGACTTTGATGGTCAATAGGATACAAATGTTGTATTTTGCGATTATCATGCCCGTTTTTCTGATAGATCCCTATATGATTTGGGTAATTATCATCGTAGGCGTACTATCACAGATTAGTATATTCATGTTATCGAAATGGTTTAATTCCAAATATGCATTCAAAGGCTACGGAGGTTTTGTAGAACTTTTCGGTGAGCGTATGGTACGGTTACTTTCTTTCATCGGAATCGGATTCATTTTATTAAAAGTAACAGTAATCACACTCGGATATATAGAAGTAGTACAACAATTCATCTTTCCTTCCGTGAATACGAATTGGATGCTTCTGTACATTTTGCTTATATGCTGGTATGTAGCTTCACTAGGGATGGCCAATACGATCCGTTTCATCGTCATCGCTTTTTTGTGTACAGCTTGGATGCTTTTGTTATTATTGAACTTCCTTTTTCAGCCTTTTGCTACGATACATGATCTATTTCCGTTAATACCATATGAATGGACGATGAAATCATGGAAAGGAGTGCTATTCATCTGGTCAGCCTTATCTGGGCCAGAATATTTGGTTTTACTTTCGCCTTGGTTCAATACGAGAGAAAAAATCCTTAAATACATGACTATCGGAAATGCATTTACCATTTTTGAATATGTTTTTATATTTATTGCATCTTTGTTTTTTTTCGGATCACATTATGTAGGAGAAAACAAATTCCCTTTGGTAGAAATGATACGTTACCTGGAATCTCCAGTGTTTGAGCGAATCGATATGATTTTAATCTCGGTATATTTATTTCAATTTGTTTTCGCCATATCAATCTTCCTGTTACTTTTTTATGGTGCAACTCGTATCACTCTAAAGAAATCAAAAGATCAAACGACTCGATCAGGGTTTGCATTATGTTGTGCTTTATTGTTCATTAGTTTAATGATTAGTAATGAATTGCTGTGGAAAAAGGCTACAAATCAAAATATTTTGTTAGAGCTAGAGATGTGGGCAGGATCACTCACTTACTTATTCGTACCATTAGTTCTTTTCATCTCTTTAAAGCGAAAGGGCCGTGTCTAGTATGAAATATAAACATTCCAAAATACTTTTCGTTATTTTTGTTAATTTGATCGTTATATCTGGTTGTTCGCCTATTGTAGAAAATAATCAGATTGAAGACATTGCACCTGTGACTTTTTGGTCGATTCAGAAAGGGGAGGATGAGAACTTCAGAATGAGCACTTTGATACCTCCCCTTGTAAAAGAAAAAAAACGGCTGTTGACTGTTCAAGTCGACTTGTTAAAAGAAGGTATGCAGGGTTTCAATTTAAAGTATTATAGAGAATTGAAAGTGGGACAACTCCGGATGTTGTTAATCAGTGAGGAAATTGCAAAAGAAGGGATCAGCCCATTGATTGATACGATTTTGACAGATCCTGATATTACTAAACGTTTGTATCTAGCCATTGTCAAAGGGGATTTTGATGAGTACATCAACAGTCAACTGGTAATGCAAGAAGACCTAGATTATTATCTCTATCAGATGTTCAAGCATTACGATACTCAGGGGAAGTTAACTGTAATAAATTTGCATCAATTCATGAGAACGCTTCATTCACCAGCGCATTCTCCTGTCGTGCCTGTATTTGAAGCGAGTAATGAAAATTTCCAATACCAAGGTACTGGCATTTTTAAAAATGACAAATTGATCGAAACCACGAACAACATGGAAGAGCAAATATATCAGCTTATCGACAACGATCACTTTTTAAAGTATTTTCCAATCCCTGACTTATCTTTTGTTCTAGGCCATGTGAAATCCAATGTGCAGTTGAATATGGATAAGGCATATTCTGAACTGAACCTCAACGTTCAATTGAACGGCCGGCTTGACGAGATTGCCCGGGAACATAAATTGCTCACCCGGGAAGAACTTTCAAGATTCGAGTCCGAAATTGAATTGTATTTAGAAGAACAGACTACCAAGTTTTTAAAAAAGCTTCAGGAGAATAAGGTGGACCCTTTACAATTAAGAAAGTATACCTTGAGACCTTTCTCAAAACCTCTTAATGAGAAAGAATGGTCAAATAGATGGGAGCGGATGGAGGTCAAAGTCGATTATGATGTAAAAATCCAACCGCTTACAGATATCAAAAACTGATCAATCCTCTGAAGAAAGCTCTTTTTTTACTTTGTCTGATAACTACCAATTATATGTTCCGGACATCTATAGGAAAGGTTTCGTAATCGATTCTCTTTCTTATATATCCAGAATAACAATACTTGATATGATGGTGGATATCTAAAAAGGTGGCAATTTTTGTTCATGCGAGTGAGAAGGAAATGGGGAGAGCTATTCATGGATTGGTATATGCACAAGAAATTCATGATGCCGGAAATAAAGTGAAATTAATCTTCGATGGTGAAGGTACATTGTGGATAGGTCGTTTTGAAGATTCTAGCCATCCAATGAACCCGCTGTTCAAGAAAGTAAAAGAATTAGGTTTAATAGAGGTTTGTGAATTTTGTGCAGAATCTTTTGGTGCTACAGATGATGTTAAAAAGGCAAACATTTCATCGTTGAATGGTAATGAAGGACATGCAAGTATTGCAAATCTAATTGAAGAGGAATACCAAATTATTACACTATAAAAAGAATCTCAACAGTTGAGCGCTATCCTAACAAGGATAAGCGCTCATTTTCATTTACTGGCCATATAGCGGAAGAGTTTCATATCATAATCAACTTACCTATTTTATCCCTATGGATTGATATCTTTTTATGTTAATGTGGAGGTGTAATATTTTGAATATTAATTTTTTAACTGTTGGGAATTGTAGTTGAATATCATATAAAAGTAAATTCCGTAAAAGGGGTTGATAAAATGAGTAAGAAAATTGGACTTACGATTACGATAATTGTTGGACTTTTGTTCTTAGCTTCTTGTGGTGTGCCAGAAAGGGTAGAGTATAGCGGAAGGTCTTATGAAGGACCTACTACGTATACTGTGAAGGAGTTCAATGAAAAGTTTGGGGAAGTACAAGCAGTAGGGGATAAGGTAGATGGTATGGAGGTAATGGATTCAAACGAATCACAAAAAGTATTGGAAGAACAAGGTACCGTCCCTACTCTATTGTTTCTTAAGAAAAGTGAAGAGGAATATATAGTTTATAGTTTACAAGGCGGAACTTGATATTTCATTTAAAGGTGAAATGGTTCAATTAGCGATCATAAACGGCTAATTAATGGAAAAAGTTGGTTTTATAATATTGGAGGTGTATTATGGAGAAACGAAACTTTGTCATCGTGACTCTTGTGATTTGCTTAATGGTAAGTACTTATTTTAATTATCAATCTTATAAAACTAAGTCAAATTATGAAAGTTACTTATCCCAAGTTCTATCAAATGAGGTTGCAATGCTCGCTTCAAATGTCTTTAATGCACGGGATATTTTAGACCAATCTATGGAAGACATGCAAATTTCAAAGGCTGAACTTGATTACCTCGCAGTGGTTTTAAATGGCATAGCAATGGGATTGCAAGAGATAGATCAAATTAACATTCACTTGAATTTCGTAGAGTTAAATAATAATGGAAAGACGTTTGTTAGAGTGAATTCTCAGTTCTCCCAATACATTACTAATGATTTAATTTCTAAACGTACGAATAACCCTCTTTCTGATAGTGAAGAAAAAATAAGACTCACTTCAGAAGAAATAAATAATCTTAGTAAAATATATGAATTATTAAATGAATACTCAATCATAATTGATGAAACGGTAGATGGTATAAATAATAAAGGTCAGTTAACGGACGACTACATACGAACCAATTTTGTTAAAAAAGACGATTGGATTCTGTTATTAGAGAGAATAAATGACGTATCAAACTCTACAGGGGGGGATTAATGTGACATTTCTAGAATTCTTTTCAGATTTACCGATAGCAATTGGATTGGCATTTATTTTAATTGGTTTGTTGATTCTTTTTATAATTATTTCACTATCAATTAGGGTAGGAATAGATAAATCAAAAACAAATAAAATGTTAAAAGAATTGGTAGAGTTACAACGGAAAAACAACCAATGAAGATGGAGCTTATTACGTTTACAGATCAGGATAATTAAAAAGGGGAGGCGAAATAGTTGGTTGGCGTATTATCTTTAATTCTAATAACTTCTTTGATTCTTATTCTAATATTTACCGATAAAAGAGATAAAAGAAAAGTATTATACGGTGGAATAGTGGGTTTAATGAATTTAGTAGTAGTAGCTTTTGTTTATTTAATAGGATCTGACCTAAATATTAACGATGCGGCAGCTTATAGTATGGCGATCATAGCATCAATAATATTTTTATCTGGAACTATTACCATTTGCACTTTAAAAATAATTGAAGTAGTCAGAGAAACAAAATGAGCGTGCGACGATATCGGCATAAGAAATTAATACACAATTGCAAGCTCTCCAAACTATGCTACCATTAACTTATAACTAATTCATAAGTTAAAATATACGACAATGGGGATGAGAAGGTATGGCATTAGAATTTCTACTATTAGCTTTAGGAATTGCAGCTGCGGGTTATTTCTTAGGAGAAGGATTAAAAAACTTTAAAAACCCAGGTGCGAAGTCATTATTAGATTCTCTGGATGACGATGTTGAACACGAGTTGATAAGTGCAAAGGAAGTACATAACTTTATGGGAATCGAGAAAGAAGATGCCAAGTCTTTAATAGAGGAGCATCCGGATATACCGCATAAAGTAATCAATGGAAAAGTGTACTATCCTAAACATAGTCTGCGAGAGTGGTTAGTAAACGCAGGAAAATAACGAGGGAAAATGGGGACGATATCTTACGCTGCATACGATTAAGGCAACGCGGGGGTCGTCCCCAGTCACTTCTCCGCGCTTCACACGATTTTTCCATCCATCATCCGAATAAACCGGTCGGTATAAACCAACATTTCTTCGTCATGTGTCACCATTAAAGTAGAGATATTTAGCCTTTTCGTTAAATCGTGTATTAACGCCATAACTTCTTTAGACTTTTTAGAATCCAAACTAGCTGTCGGTTCATCGGCAAACAAGACTTTCGGTTCGTGGATAATGGCACGGGCAATGGCTACGCGCTGCTTTTCTCCACCTGATAAAACAGATGGGTAGGCATGCTTTCGATGACCCATATCGATTAGCTGAAGAAGTTGATGTACTTTCTCCTTTTTCTCTGCTTTACGTAGCTTGAATTCTGCTACATCAAGCATGACGAGAAGTTGCTCTTCCACGGTTAAGAATGGGACAAGGTGTGCAAATTGAAATACAAAGCCGAATTGGCTAGCGCGTAATTTGCGAACTTGTTCGGGCTTCATGGCAGATAGATTCTCCCCATTAAATTGAACAACCCCTTCAGATGTAGATTGAAGGCCTGCCGCGATGGTTAGTAGAGTACTTTTGCCTGAACCAGACGCACCTACTAATGCGGTTACCTCCCCGGGCTGGAGTGATAAACTAATTCCTTTTAAAATCTCTTCCTCTAGCTCGCCATTATGAAATGTTTTTCTCACATCTTCGAGCACTAATAGTCCCATTTATTTTCCTCCTTGCTGAATAGCTTGTAGCGGTTCGATCCTCTTAATCTGCAAACCTGAGAGAGTAGCGCCAATCAACCCGATGACAACAAAAATAATAGCTAGCTTACCAACAGATGAGAGAGTCAGGTGAAATGGCATTCCTTCTGGTGCAAGAACCGCAAAAAGTTGGCTACACATAACGGAAATTGCCAAGGCAATACAGGTGATAACGAGCATTTGTGTCCACATCATCTGGAATAAGGTACTTGTTTTCACTCCGATTGCTTTTAAGATGCCATACATATCGATCTTTTGGACGTTCATCATGTAGAAAAAGATAGCAAATAGCATGCCACTGATGACAATGAGAAACCAAACAATCATATTTAGCGAAGTTTGTTCGGCACTGTAACTAGGGAGTGATTTTAGAAAATCATTTTTCGAGAAAGAATGTAGCCCTGCATACTCTTGTGAAATGTCATCACCTGGAATGAATACGAGTTGCATCGTATTTGTCTGATAGATTGCTTCATAATCTTCTAAACTGATATAAGCGACAGGGGCATGGCTATATTTCTTTTGGTCTACAAATCTTTTAACCCCCCATGTACCGGCAAATTGGCTGTTTGTTAACTTGTCACCAATTTTTATTTCTTTTTCCGTGAGTGATCGGTCTAGGATAATTTCCCCAGGGTTAACTTGTTTGAAAAGGGATGAATCGGTTGCGGCTACAAAGGCGATGCTTTGCTGCTGATCGGATTCATCATGAATAAATCCCATTTGGATAGAAAAAGCTACTGCCTCGGGATGCTCCTCTGTTATTTCTTTTAAAAGTGGCTTATCTATTCTCGATAAAGGAAAAGAATTATTCACCTCTTCCGCCATATAGAATGTGCCATTTGGGAGGTCTTTAATTAAAGAGGCATTATCCTGTGATAACCCATTTGCCAATCCAGATATGATAAACGTTAGTAAGCTCACTAGAAAAATGATCGATCCCAAAATAAGAAAGCGTACTTTATTTTTAACGATTTCCTTCCATGCCATGTTCATTGCATTCGCTCCAATCTATCTTGTGCAAACTATTTCTCGTCTCGGTAAAATACCGTAATAAGGAAAAATACGATAAAACTAACTAATAACAATGCTCCGCCGCCGATGTAAAAGGCAAGTGTAATTCCTTCTGGTAATTCAAATGGTTTTACCATATATAACCACATTCCTATGGTCAACCCAAGAGAACCGATAATAGCGGTAGAAATATGAATTTTCGTTAGTAATGATTCTGTTACGTGAAATACTTTATAGAATACAGCCCATCCGAATAGCGTTAACCAGCCAACAACTAAAATATGAGCATGAACCGCTCGGAATGCATAAGATCCTGCCCCTGCCATATGGGCACCTAAAAAGGCACCGACGACTCCGTAAAGTGCTGCAAGACGCAGTAGTGTGACACTATTTTTATTCATACGTGAATCCTCCTTGATAACTTTTGTTTACCCTCTTCTACTGTACGTTTGGAAAATGAACAGACGATGAACAAAAGATTACAAAAAAATGCCATGCTCAACTTTCGGAGGCATGGCATGTAAGGATTATGCGATTGGTAATTCAACTGTAAAGGTAGTTCCGCTGTCTGTGTTGCTTGCGACTTGAATGTTTCCATCATGAAGAGCAATAATACGGGCGGCAATCGAAAGGCCTAGTCCAGTTCCTTCTGTTGATCTGGAGCGTGCAGTATCTACCCGGAAAAAGCGGTCGAAAATCCGTTCCTGATCACTCTCCGAAATTCCAATTCCAGAGTCTTGAAAGGTTATGATGACGGACTGTTCGTTTTTTTCTAATGTTATTTCAATACGACCACCAGGCTTATTATACTTGATTGCATTGGATAATAAGTTATCCCATACGGTGTTTAATAAGGCGGTATCGCCCATTATCCTAATATCTGGAATGGAATAGTCGAGCATAATACCTTTTTCGTTCACTAACCACGAATAACTTCTGATGAGTTCTTTAAGCTGTTTTCCTACATCAAAGGTTTCTTTCGATAACCGCTCCTCATCTTTGTCTAAGGAGGCTAATAACAATAGTTGCTTCGTTAACGTAGATAGTCTTGTAATTTCATCATTAATGATCGTTATATAATGATTTTTTTCCGCTTGGCTCAGTGATGCGTCTTCTAGTAAGTTCGTGTACCCTTTAATATTCGAAAGGGGGGATTGGATATCGTGAGAAATGTTGGAGACAAATTCTTTCCTCATCTCATCCAACTGCTCCAACTTTCTTGCCATCGTTTGAAAGCTATGCGATAGCTCTCCTAGTTCATCGTGACGGGATGTGTTTACATCGACATCGAAATCCCCTTTTGCTAGTGATTTCGTAGCTGCGGTTAGCTGGGAAATCGGCTTCACCAAATACTTGGTGCTTATGAAGACGAGAAGGATACTTAAGCTTATCGTTAGTGCAAGCAACCAACCGAATAAAACATGCATTTCATTAAACAGTAGTTTGATGTCTGGTCTTAGGAAAAGTGCATAGTCTATCCCTTGGTGGGTAAAGGGTACCCCAATGGTATTCTCTAATTCATTCGCAAAAAATCCTGTAACAAAGGTTTCTTGGGGGAAGTGCAGCATTCCGTGGTACATTTCCCCATTCAACACTTGTTTTTTCGTTGAATCAGGTAGCTCCGACACTCGGTACGGTGCGCCAAAGAATGCTTCATTTCCTGAACGATCAACGAGATACAACTGATAGCCAATGGAAGAAAGATGGTCCAAGTATTCCTCTAAGTCTATGTTGGGATGCTTCTCTATAAATGTTGTGATATTTAATGCGATAAGTGTATTTTTTTCGTCGTTTTCAGGTTTTAATTTTTGTTGATAATATGTATTCGATAAAAGAAAGGCTAGGATACCACTTAAAATCATAATCCCGATGGTAATCACAACGAATTTGACGTAGAGGGACTTCATCTTTGTTTTGCCTCCAATAAATAGCCAACACCACGGATTGTTTTGATATGGAAGTCTTCTGTTAAGGTAGAAAACCGTTCCCGTAACCGTTTGATATGGACGTCCACCGTTCTTTCGTCACCTTCAAACTCTATTCCCCACACCTGGTCAATCAGTTGATGTCGTGTAAATACTTGCATGGGATGGGATGCTAAGAAATAGAGTAACTCAAATTCTTTTAAAGGCAAAAGGAAGGTACGCTCTCCGACTTGCACTTCGTAGTTATGGATATTTACTGTAGTATTGCCTAACTGGATGATTGTTTGGTCTGATTGCTTGTTGTAGCGTCTTAGCAATGCTTCGATACGAAACAGTAATTCTTTTGGCTCGAAAGGTTTGACGAGGTAATCATCTGTCCCTGATTGAAAGCCTTCCGCTTTGTCTTCAATTTGGTTTTTCGCTGTTAACAAGATAATCGGAATATCATACTTTGTTCGAATTTCCCTAGTTAACGTAAAGCCATCCATAAATGGCATCATCACATCAATCACAGCCAAATCACATGAGTTCTTGGAAAGAATATCTAACGCATCGGTACCATCTTTCGCCTGTAGCACACGGTATCCAGCTTGGGATAAATGGATAGATACGAGCTGTAGTATATGTTGATCATCATCAGCAATTAGGATAGTAGTCATTTTTTATCCTCCTGTTACTCGTCATCAATTCTACCAACATCTTACCATAGATTATTTGGACAGACATATTTTCGGAATGCGAGTGTTGAATGGAAACATTTATCTGAAACACGCTATAATGGGATAAAACAAAAGGCTTTCTCTATTTAGAGAAGGGAGGAATACAAATTACTATTGGTCTTAGAATGTTAAAAACAGGATTAGGTGTTACGTTATCCATTTATATTTGTTTGATCTTTGGATTGGAAAATACAGTCTTTGCTGGGGTAGCTGCTATATTGGCAATTCAGCCGTCTGTTTACCGTTCGTGGAAGCAATTATTTGATCAAATAATTACAAATACATTGGGTGCATCCATCTCGTTGTTCTTTATTTATTTTGTCGGGGATGGTCCCATCATCGTTGGGTTAATTATCGTGTTAATGATTGCATTAAGTATAAAGCTAAAGATGGAGACGACGATACCGCTAACGCTTGTTACGGTTCTAGCAATCATGAGTGCATCGGGTAGTGAAGACTTCTATTTTGCACTGGAACGATTTTTTGCTATTTTAATTGGAACGTCTACCGCAATCATGATTAATATTTTAATTTTCCCTCCAAGCTATAAAAAGAAGTTCATGCAGGATGTGGAAAGCACGTTTCAGGATTTGTCCTTATTAATGCGAACAGCGATTTCCGATGAAATGAAGGAAACATCTTATCAGGAAATCAATGAACGTTTAGAAAAGAATGTCTTAAAATTAGAGGAGACATTTAAACTCTTTGATGAGGAAAGAGAGAAGCTAGGAAAGGCAAATCAAATCAACACAAGAGAATTCATCCTTTTTAAACAGATGCTTAAGGTTATACAGGAAGGGCGTCATCTGTTAGTCAATATTGAGGAGCATTATGTTCAACGGTATACAGGACAGGAAGAAGATAAGCTGTATGATCAGCAGTTAGAGGAACTGATTAAATACCATGAATATTTGTTATTAAAGTACGCAGGCAAAATCAAAGCAGACTATCAAATAACAGAAAATGATTCCGTGATCGATAAAGATAAATTTTATGATCAGGTAATCGAATTTTATGAGGAAAACAAGGAGCAAAAGCTTCGTAATTTAATCATCGCTTCCTCCATTGTGGACTATTCCTATCATCTTGAGCGATTAGATAAGCTAATCAATCAGTATTTGCATTAGGGGTGTTGGTGGATACAAAAATATGCAGTTATTATCAAATCGAGTTTTCATCAGATAATGGGACATTTTAGTGGGGTTGTTATTGGTTATAACGGTGAAGGATACAGATAGAAAATATGTTTGGTTGGGCTGAGGATCATAAGGCACGGTGGTAAGGAATTAGTAGGTTAGGTTCACTTTACACAAGCGTGAAGTGAACCTTCTTTATATTATTTAGTAATCTTCTCCATATCGATAATCGTATTAGTCGCATCCAAATAAGTAAATCGATATTTCTCCCCGACTTGAATGAGTGAACTCTCCCAATGGAGTGACAGCTCTCCTTCAACCGTATCAATTAGGACACCTGGGCCATTGTGAAGCCCGCCACCTCGATATAAACCGGTCACGACCATTTCCTTCACTTGCCATTCTTCATTAGAATAAGCCTCTATATCGTGAAAAGCCTTAATCGATTCATTCACACTAACGTTTAAGAGAAATAGGCTCAAGACTAATGTGATTATCCCAACAATGGCAAAGTTGATAACAGATGACTTTTTAATCTTCTGCGGATTAAAAATGACAATCACAGAGCAAAGGTACAGGAAAAATGTACAAAGTATTAGGCCTGAAACATATAAAAAAGAGATTCCGATGAAACTAAGAACGAATGCAGTATACAGATCCGATACTAGCCAATTGCTGCTTGCTATGAAAATAGCTCCTAATAGTACGGTAATACAAAGAAGGATTAGAAGTAGGTAAATAACTCTTTTTCGTTTATTGTTCATTTTCTCGTTTGTTTTTAATGGCTTTTTCCTCATAAGCATCCTCCCTTAGGTGGTTCATTACCTCTTATTGTTTATACGAAATAAGTATATTCGAAGTTTCATAGATGATGTTCTTTTGCCGTGCATAGAAGTATAGTATATAAAATACCATGAAATTTCCCAGAGATGAAAAAAATATTGACGTTTTCCTTTGTATTTTATATGATATACAAATGTAACCCGAACAAATCGGGAGAGGTTCATAGCGATTAACCCTCTATAAAAAACTATGGATACATGACAAACAAGCCATGTCCATATTTGGATGTGGCTTTTCTTGTTTTATTCCTGTAAGTTTTATAGATGCTGTGGGAACCTCTCTTGAAATCAGTTTAATCATTTTCAAGGAGGTTTTTTTTATGTCTAGTCGTAAGATGGCAGAAGGTTTAGAGGATTTAACATTATTGGGTAATCAAAATACACAGTATTCATTTGAATATGCACCAGAGGTATTAGAGGCAGTAGATAGTCTTCATTCCAATCGTGATTATTTCGTGAAGTTTAATTGTCCTGAATTTACAAGTTTATGCCCGATTACAAAGCAACCGGATTTTGCAACGATGTACATTTCTTACATTCCGGATAAAAAACTAGTAGAAAGTAAATCGCTTAAACTCTATTTATTTAGTTTTCGTAACCATGGAGATTTTCATGAAGACTGTGTGAATATCATCATGAATGATTTAATTAAATTACTAGACCCAAGATATATTGAAGTGTGGGGTAAATTCACACCACGTGGAGGTATTTCGATTGATCCTTGGTGTAATTATGGAAGACCTGGAACGAAGTATGAAGAAATGGCGATGCATCGTTTGATGAACCATGATCTCTATCCAGAAAAGGTAGACAATCGATAAGTCAAACGATAGGTAGTTTGCGATCAAAAATCTATTATTAAGGAGAAACATCATGAGAATAGTATACTATTTAATATCAATAGTAATTGCCAATGTTGTAACGGCGAGGTTTGCGCCATTAAGCTTTGGTATGTTTATTGTACCGATGGGGACGCTCTTTGTCGGAGCTACTTTTATCTTCCGAGATCTGGTACAAAATAAATATGGTAGAAAGAAGACGTATGGCTTTATTTTTACTGCACTAATTTTATCTGCAGTGGTTTCCTTTTCTCTAGGGGATACACTGATGATTGTTGCCGCGTCTGCTTTATCTTTTCTTCTTGCTGAAACAGCGGATACAGAGATTTATACACGCTTAAAGTTACCAATGGCATGGCGCGTGTTTTACAGTGGAATTGTTGGAGGTATTTTGGATTCGGTCGTATTCGTAATTGTTGGTCTTAGTCCAATAGGAGCAGGGATATTACCTTGGGAAGCGGTGCCTTTCGCAATCATGGGGCAAGTAATCGTGAAGACGATCGTCCAACTGGTAGGTGCTTTGGTTTTGAATCAAGCGTATATAATAAAAGGCAAACAATTGCTTGCGGAATAAAAACAAACTTAATAGAAAAACCGTTGATTAGATGATTAATCAACGTTTTTTTTGTGTAGTGTCGCATGAGTATTTTATATCAATTAAAGGTCAGAAATCATTCCGCCATCTACGACAAATTGTGCTCCAGTAGAATAGCTTGAATCATCAGATGCAAGGTATACTACTAAGTTAGATACTTCTTCTACGTCTGCTCTTCTTCTTAATGGAATATCTTGTTCTAGTTGCTTTAGATATTCTTCCACATCTGGCTGGTCAGCCATCGGTGTTTTGATAATTCCTGGATGTACAGAGTTTACTCTAATGTTATGTTGGCCAAGCTCAGCCGCTGCACCCTTAGTCATACCAGTTACAGCATGTTTGGAAGCACTATATGCAATAGCCGTTGGCGCACTTACTAAACCATCTACAGATGAGATGTTCACAATAGAACCGACTCCAGCTTTTTTCATCGAAGGAAGTACTTTTTGCATTCCTAAGAATACGCCAAGCTCGTCCACTTTAAATGTTAATTCAAAATCTTTTACAGTTAGTTCTTCTAGTGTTTTGAAAATACCAATTCCGGCATTGTTCACTAATACGTTAATTGGACCAAAAGCTTCTTCTGTTTTTGCGACAACTTCTACCCAATTCTCTTCACTAGCAACATCTAGTTTCAGTGCGATTGCACTTTCTCCTAATTCATCAGCTAGTGATTGTGCACCTTCTAAGTTAAGGTCTGTAATCGCTACTTTCGCGCCTTCTTCTACGAACTTACGAGCATGCATAGCACCCATACCCTGTGCAGCACCTGTAATGATTGCTACTTTTCCGTCTAATTTACCCATGATGCATTCCTCCAATTGTTTTTTAGAATTTAAAAAATGTAAGATGAAACAACTTGATCATCTATCCCGCAATTAGTATTTATCAATAATGTACTCTTATTTAAAATATTACTAATTAGAGATATTTGATTTAAATATATTTTACCATTCAATGAATTATAATCAAGTTTTATGCTCTTATTAGTTATTTAGTCCGATTCTGTTCTTTTCCTCATTCAGAAGTCCCTACCTATAATTAGACCATTTGACGAATATCAACTTGCTTCCATGCATGTTAATCTATCCGTAGACAACTAGAATCGTACAATTCAAACTATTCAGATGATGGGAGGGGAGTGTTTCGCGGCGAATTTCATTAGTTCTTGTTTCTGTTATGTACGGTACGATCTTTAATGGGACAAGCGTTAGTGAAAGTAGTTAGCCTATCAGGAGGTAACGACAAATTAAAAATGAGGAGGAATGTAAATTGAAAAAGGTAATGAAGAAGTTGATTATGATCACTGGTTTTACATTACTATTTATACTTGCCATGTCCGTTGTAAGTACGGATGAAGCGTCCGCTTATACTTGGACTCGTACATTACAAGAAGGATCTAGTGGATCGGATGTACGAGAGTTACAAATAAGAGTTGCTGGCTGGGCAGCTGATTCCCCGTCAAAAACATACGTTGCTGTCGATGGTCAGTTTGGTCCAGGGACTAAAGCGGCTGTGATGCGTTTCCAACGAGCATATGGATTAGCGGTTGACGGAATTGTTGGTCCTGCTACACAAGCGAAATTAAACGAATTAGAACGTTCAAATGGAACAGCGCACTTTAGTTATAGTGAGTTCTATTCCAAGGATGGCAGTGGCTTTAGTGGCGGAAGAGTCTCATCGACTACCGTTAGAGAAAATGTGCGTAGGATGATGTATAAGCTGGAAGCGGTTCGCGTTAAGATAGGAAACAAACCAATTACCATCAACTCTGGCTTCAGAAGCGTTTCCCACAATAATAGCATCCCGGGTTCTTCATCCAACAGCCAACACACATACGGAATTGCAGCAGATATTAAAGCTTCTGGTGTTTCATTAACAACGGTTATCAATGCAGTCAAGTCATCGGGATTTAGTGGCGCTTATAACGGAAGTACGTATACTCACTTAGATAGCAGAATAGAATATCCATACGGAGCACAGTATTGGTATTGGCCTTGATGATATTAGGGCAGGATTAACAATAAAGAGATGTTGAACAGAAAGAGTTCAACGTCTCTTTTTGATGATGTTACTAACGTTCATTTGGAATGGTAAAGCGTGTATCGTTATTTGGTAATTCGTGTTTGCTTATTTCTACTATAGCTAGTTTAACAAATCCAAGGCTATATCGGAGAGTCTATGTCTTATTACTAACTGAACTTTGCTAGCTTTTTCATCTAGATGTCCTAAATCCTCTGCTTGTTTTTCCCATGGTAGTTCGGTTTCTTTTTCTAACTTAATAACTTCCTTTTCAATGAAAGAGGCATGATTTTCATATAGCTTAATCGCAAATTCATCATCTTTAAATTCATCTGGTAGCCGATAATGTAATTCATAAAACCATTCTTGAAATTTTCTCTCGCTATTATTATTAACCCTTATTGCCAATGGTTTTATTATTTCTCCCACAAACGCTTTATCGAATCCTATTTCATACATTGCTCGTTGGATATTATCCAACGTGATAGGAGCTAATGAATTTTTATCCTTAAAACCAGCTATTTTCTTAAGCATTTTTCTCCTCCTAAAAATCGTTAACTTAATAGTATCTATATAAAATAGTAACATAATCCTCTTGGGAAATTGATAACAAAAAAGGCGGTCATAGATGACCACCCTTACGATTAATGTTCCCTATTCGAATTGGTGGAAGTTTCCCCAGTTCTCTTGTCTTGCAAACTGCGGGAAGACAGACATAAAGTTAACCAGGATTGGTGCTTGGTCAAGTTCAGGATACCTGGCGAATAGAGCTCTGTCTCCGTATCGAATCGCTTCCAACGCAAGTGGTAATTCCCTTCTAAATACTTCATTCCGCCGTGCGGATACGGCTTGGTTATATGGTTCTTGATCGATTTGTAGATAAACACAATAATAGAGAGAACCACCATCTGTTTTCCATTCCCCTAATACTTCATCTCTCATCAGATTGAGTTTGTTCCACGCATAGTGAATTCCAATTGTTAAAAATAAATCACCTGTTGCATCGGAATGCGTTAAGGTATACCGTCTTGGAATAACTGCCCCTACAGCAGTAACACCATCCAAAAATTCCGTTGTGAGTTTTTCTGGATTAAATTTGCTCAAATCATCAGCCCCAATTGGTTTTTATCATCATATTATTGTATGAAAAGAACGGTTCCCATTCATAACAATAAAGGAAATTGTTAAGTCCTCTCTAAAAATTTTGAAATGTA
Source organism: Ornithinibacillus californiensis (assembly GCF_001038485.1). Lineage (GTDB taxonomy): Bacteria > Bacillota > Bacilli > Bacillales > Amphibacillaceae > Ornithinibacillus > Ornithinibacillus californiensis. The sequence goes on along the minus strand of NZ_LDUE01000014.1, from coordinate 7,659 downwards.
TTATAATAGTGAGTAATAGATTAATTTTCTACAGGTATTGGAGAGAATATATAAAAACAAAGGGGATATAATACATGAGCGAATTCACATTTGGTTTCGTAGTAACTAATTCGGAGCAAAACTATCAATTTGTAAAGGAAACGGTAAATAATGCACTAATTAAACCATTAAACGATGAATGGTTCGTATTTATCGCAGATGCAGACATGTACGAGGTTCCGACAACTATTTTAGATTTATCGACTAAGTGTCCGGTGATGAACTTCCAGAACGCAGAAGATCATAACTGGGGATTTACTATTTTTCATAACGGGAAAGAAGTATCCGCTTTTGACTATTCGTATGAGTTGGAAGAATCAATCATACAGAAGGAGATTGAGTTAAGGTATCCCGATATGGAGAATTACATCGAATTTGTCTATATCGATCCGGTCGGCCAACAGGTAGCTTCCGAGATAAGAGAAGGTATTACGGAAACAGATACATATAAACAAGCGATAATGGACCAATTTAACTCGTTAGACATAAGTCAATTTAGCCTATTTAACTTCAGCCAAGATAGAATAGAGGAAATAAGCAACATTCTAAACCCAACGTATGTGTCCGGCCTTAAAAATCCATTTGAATTGGTTGAAAAATTCAAGGTGATTGCCAACTTAGAAAAGATGAGCTGGATTAGACCAGATCGAAGGGAAGAATTCCTAGAAGATTTAATATTATAACGTCAAAGGCGGGAACTGAAATTGAAAAAATTCAAGAAGGTTTACTTTGAAATTACTAGCGTATGTAATCTTGCATGTACCTTTTGTCCACCAACATTACGGCCGAAGCAATTCATTGCATTGGAGGATTTCTCGAAACGATTAGATCAAATTAAACCTCACACCGACTATATATATTTACATGTGAAGGGGGAGCCGCTTCTCCATCCGAAAATCGGTGAATTATTGGATCTAAGTCATGAAAAAGGCTTTAAAGTACATATCACAACGAACGGAACATTAATTACGAAGAAAAAAGAACAGCTCTTAAATAAGCCTGCATTAAGACAATTGAATTTTTCCCTTCATAGCTTTGATGGCAATCCTGCACTAAAGGATAGAGATAAGGAAGCATATGTGAGAACAGTCCTTGCCTTTGTGAAAGAAGCAACGAGCCAATCGGAATTGATTGTTTCGTTACGATTATGGAATTTATCTGAGGATAATAAGACGAATGCGGAAAGACAGCGAAACAGAGACCTGCTAAATATTATCGAAAAAGAATTTAATTTAGATTACAACATAGAAGAACGGGTCAAACCAGGAGGCGGCATCAAAATCGCTGAACGTGTATACATTAATCAAGATTATGAGTTCACGTGGCCTTCGTTAGATGAAGAGGAAGACGATGGAAAGGGCTTCTGCTATGGCTTGAGAAATCAGGCAGGTATTTTGGCAGACGGAACGGTTATTCCTTGCTGTCTGGATGGTGAGGGCGTCATCGATTTAGGGAATATTAATGATCATTCTTTCTCTGATATTATCGAGATGGACCGAGCGAGAAATCTTGTTGATGGTTTTTCGAGGAGAGAGGCTGTTGAGGAATTGTGTAGGAAATGCGGTTATCGGAAGAGGTTTGGAGCATAGTTAGTTACAATAAAGAGGTCGCGCCAGATGTCGTACTAAGGCGCGGCCTCTTTATATCTAAGTATTAGCGTTCTTACCACCTCGAAATAGCAACCACAATCCAAAGCCAAGTTCCCCTACAATCATTGGTACAGTAAAAACAATTTCAAGCACATGAATAATACCATCTAAAAAAGGAAGAAAGGACTGGAATAGATGTATGACGATATAACCTATGGATGCAAGAAACAAAAAGATACTAATGAGCTTCGGGACAGAATCGGTATGAAAAGCCAAATAACTAATCATCATTAGATGTCCACCAAAAATGACCAAACCGATTGACCAGATAACGTGAAATGCATCCAAAAATAGCATGATCAAGGCATGAAGCTGGTTCTCGTTAACAAGTAATAAAAAGTCCGTGCCACCGGAGAGCAGGGATACAAATACCAAATTGAGAAGGGCAACCCCAAATATGGACGCGTAGATTAGACGTAACCATGCCCCAAGTAATGAAAGGTTTTTGCTAATTGGATGAAAGAAGACATACAGTGCCCAGGCCACTACGACATCACAGACAAGGATAATAAGCCACCCTAAAATCCCAGCATTGTAAAGCTGAATAGACGTTGCGATGTTCGTAAATGTGTTTCCGATATCGCTAGGGATTACAAGAGTACCTTGAACATAGCCATAGGAAAACGCTGCAACTAGCGCCATAAGTAGAAGCGCTACACCCGCGGTTAAAGCAGATTTTCGTTGAGAAGATAATGTTGTAGCCAATGAAAAACCCCCTTTTTAAGTTTAATTCCATTGTAAAAGGAGTGTCCTCGCTAGTCATTGACTTAAGTCAATGAAGTATATCGTTTAGAGATAATAATTTCGGTAAGCGATATTTGAAGGGCACAAAAAAAGCTGGAGTCACAAGTCTTTATGTGCTCCAGCTTCTTTTACTTTTAGAAAAATCGAATGTCCCGGAGTTAACCGTTGCTCCGTTTGAAAATATTCCTCTTAATAATTAAGTAATTCTTAATCTCAAAATTTAAATAGAATAGATTCGCTCGTATCTCAAATTCTTCCCTTGATTGGGGTAACTCCGTTTCGCGTATGGATTCTTCATATGCTTCTAACTGCTGTAATGCAATGGTGGTGTCGCCGGATTCCACATGTTGACTAATATTCAAGAAGACATCAGCAAGCATACCCTTTTGTTTGATATGTAACTTGGATGAAGACATAATGCCAATAATGGTTACCATCTTTTTTAGGATTTTAAGTTGATCCTCGCGCATTTCTAGATAATAATAATCGTCGCTTTCTTTTCGCAGCAGATGATTCTCGACATCTTGGATGGCAATGTTTTTCGCTTGGTTAATGAGGTTTTCGACTTCAACGATTTCTTTTCCGTCCCAGTTGCGTTCACTATCTTTTAAGAACATCGCAAATTCGTAGAGGATAATGCTAAATTTATCTTCAATTTGCTTCTTATAGTTTTCAATATCTTTTTTAAAGCTTGGCATGATACTGTTTACTAGTAAGGCAATGACGATACCGATGAGGATAATATAGAGTTCATTTAATACGTTTTCCAGACTGACTTCCTTCACGGTATATATATGTAAAACAACCACAATACTGGTGACGAAACCATCCATAATACGTCCTTTTAATAGGATAGGAACGAGTATTAAGATAAATATCGTTAGGATGATTGGGTGATAGCCTAGCAGTTCAAACGTAAAGGAACCTAGGATTAACGCTAGAAGAGATGCAATAAACTTTTTCTGAATGGAATGTAGCGTCTTTTTCTTTGTCTGTTCAATACACATGATAGCGATAATCGCTGCAAATGATGCGAATTCCAAGTCGAGCAAACTCGCAATCCAAATAGCTAGCCCTGCCCCTATAGCAGTCTTAATCGTTCGATATCCCAATCCAAACATAAGCACCATCCTGTTGATTTTATAGAAGCGTGAGTTTCAGCTTCCCTCCAGATATAAATATATGTTTAATATAACACAGATTGTCGTCGATTTAGCTCTATACTGGGTGGATGTAAGGATATTTGTTAGTCTACCATTTATAATTTTCTCTAATTCTTATTAATTTACAGTTGTATGAAAACGCTGTTAAGCTATAATAAATTAAAGATGAAAAACTATTGATTCTATAATTATCTAACCACACATCCTAAGACAGAACAGGAAGATTATGATGATGTCGAGTAATAAAATAATCCATCGTAGAAACACAATATTATTTTCAATAATTACTGCCTATTATCTTACACAAGTAATCATTAATATTTTCATAGAAGGATTTGCAAGTGTATTTCCGCCAGCTTATTTATTTATGGTATTTGGACTCACAATACTAGTCTTACTTAACAAAAAGGTAAACCCAACGATTACCATGTACGTGATTGTTAGCTGTATGTATATCTATTTCTTTTACCTACTAACGGACTCACCGTACTTAGTGAATTATCTATTCATGTGGTTAGCTCTACCTTTAAGTGCCATTTATCAAAACTTCCAGGTAGTTTTATTAGCAGGATTTGCTTCTGTTATTCTTAATTTTTACGCGTTTTTCTACTTTGAAAAAGAGATTTTCCCGAATGTTGGTATGGAGGATTTTGTCTATTTAGTCTTGTTTGGCGTATTTGTTACGGTGTTTCTATTAATCTTCATTTACAAGGTGAATAATACAAATGGTAAGCTGCAAGACATGGCGTATCGTGATCCACTGACTGGGGCTGCGAATCGATTGATGCTGAAGGAGAAGTTCGAGCAGTTAAAGGATGCTAATTCGCCATCGATTGCTTTATTATTTATTGATATGAACGGATTTAAGCGCATTAATGATACATATGGACATGAAGTTGGCGATCAATTACTAGAGGAAGTTGCGTCACGGTTAAACGGTGTGCTTAGAGAGAGTGATTTACTATGTCGTTTAGGTGGGGATGAATTTGTAACCCTCTTATCCAATATCGACCATGACGTACCGGAAAGTATTTCACAACGCATTCAACAGGCTTTGGACAGGCCGATTATCAAGAATGAACAAAAGGTAGAAGTCTCTGCTAGTATTGGCTGGTCCTATACTACGGATGTAGCGCAAGTCGATTTAGATCAGATGATCAATGAAGCGGATAGAGCGATGTATCATGCAAAGGGTAGTGATTTAGCTTAACCTCAACATGCCTGGAAGAATGGTTGGAATTAATAGAGTAATATAAAGTGTGAAGAGGACATCTGGACTGGATGTCCTTTTTCTTATCTCTATGTATTCCTTGTTTAAGAGTACTGAGAAAAAAATTCATCTTAGTGCTACCTATTAATTGGGTGATAAGTAATGATAGAATAGTACTATAATATAGCATGTTCAGCATGTACGGTTAGTAATTGTTGTGGCGAATCACTTGTTTCATGTTTTACTTGGGATAACTTACTATCTAGGAGTACTGATAAAGGTTAAATTTCTCTACCTTTCAAACGTAAAGCGAGCAACTTGTTCCCCATCAATGATTAATCCTTCCAATTCTTGAAAGCCCATTTTTTCATAGATGCGTTTGGCATGTTCATTTACTGGTTCATAGGACAGTGTAATCGTTTGATGGCGTTCGTCTTTCATTAATCTAATATCGTCAATCACCAGTTTAACTGCTTGTTTTCCGTATCCTTTACCTTGGTGCTTCTGGTCAATCATCATACGGTAAATCCAGTACTCATGGTCGTCTTCGTCAATTCCAAAAAGGGTGAAGCCAACCATTTCCTCGTCATCGAAGATTCCCTTCGCATGGAAGTTTTCTAAGAAATTCAATTGGGCTAGGGAAACTGCATTGGATGCGATAAAATTCACTTGGTCTTCTCGGACACGTAGTGAGATCGCCTTCGTCCAGTTTTCCTTCGTAATCGGTTGTAAATGTAACACGCTCATCTATCCTCTCATCATGAAAAGTCTTGTTTAATTAAGATTGATAATTAATTATAAGTGGTAATAATTAGAAAATAAAGAGAAAAATAAAAAACACGATAAGCATACCAATAGCATCTTTAATAAGGATACAAAGTTGCTTAGAATTACTTATTTGCCAATCAAAACCACGCTAGGCAGCTTGGAAATTTAATAGCAATTTTATGTTAGAATATGAATAATTGATAACAAGAAATATAGTAAGATAAACTAAATAAATTTGAGGGATATTATGCAAAACTTTTTAAATCGATTTGATCAAGCTTTTAACTATTCGCCTATTGGAATGGCGTTAGTTTCATTAGATGGAGAATGGATGAAGGTGAATCCAGCTTTATCCAAGATAACCGGCTATACTGGAGAAGAACTTTTATCCATTAAATTTCAAGATACTACCCATCCAGATGATGTGGAAGCAGATGTGAATTTCGTTCGTGAATTGGTGGAGGAAAAAAGAGAGTCCTATGAAATGGAGAAAAGGTATATTCACAAAGAAGGTAAGCATGTGTGGGTTTTACTCTCCGTTTCGATTGTTCGGGAAGAAGATAAATCCGTATATCTTATTGCACAAATCCAAGATATTACAGAAAGAAAGCAACTGGAGATTAATCTAACCGAGAGTGAGCAAAGACTGCTTTCCATTTTAAATTACATACCTGATCCAATCTTGGTACATGATGGAGAAATAACCATGTACGCCAATCAACCCGCTGCGGATCTATTTGGAATTACTTTAGAAGAAATTGAAGGGCAGTCTATTCAGGAGTTTATTGATCCATCCAAGTTAAATAAAGCAATCCAACTTTCACAGGAAGTTCTATACCATAATAAACCCATTTATGATTTTGATCTTACTATTCGGAGTAGAAACAGAAAAAGCATAGAAGCGGTTCTTTCTGCCATCCCTATTACGTATATGGGGAAAAAGGCAATCCTCGTAAGTTATCGAAATATAACGGAGCGCAAGAAAGTGGAACAAGCTTTAAAGGAAAGTGAGGAACGTTATCGAATCTTAGTTGAAAATTCGCCGATAGGAATCTTGATACATCAGAAAGGTATTATTCAATATGCCAACTCAAGAGCATTACGAATCCTCGGAACGGAAAATTCTGAGGATGTCATTGGATTAAACATTCTTAATATCATCCACCCAGACTTTAGAATGATTGTTAAAAGAAGAATTAATAACATAGAAAGTACTGGACAGTTTGCTCCATCGATTTATGAGAAGTTTCTTCGTTTGGATGGTCAAGAAATAGACGTTGATGTGTATGGAATACCAACCAAGTTACAAGGCGAATCAGCTGTTCAAGTAGTATTCTGGGATATAACGGATAAAAAGAAGGAAGAAGATTTAATACGATATCGTGCTTACCATGATACATTAACAGATTTACCGAACCGTCTAAATTTCCAATTAGACATAGAGGAGCAAATCAACCAAGACAAACAATTTACGATTATGTATATGGATTTACATGGACTCAAACCAATTAACGATACACATGGCCATCAGGCCGGTGATATGGCGTTAATCAAAGTCACAGCACGATTAACAGGTGCACTTGGTTCAGTTGGTCTGATATATCGATTGGGGGGAGATGAGTTCGCAATTGTTCTTCCCGGACAAAAAAACGAAAAAGAAATTAATGATATTGCTAACAATATCATTGAAGTCATCAAACAGCCTATCTATATCGGTAATACTATTGTGCAGCTTACTACGAGTATAGGAGTTGTCTATTATCCGATTCATGGCGTAGACTTGGAGTTACTTCTTCGCCATGCAGACTTGGCAATGTATCATGCCAAGAAGACCAATACTCTATATAAAATATATGATAATTAAGCGAAATTGGTTGACTCCCTTTTTCTATCTATTGAGACTGGGACATAACTATTTTATCAAAAAGTAAAACCGAACTATCTGTTTATGGGTGCATATACCACGCTCCGGAAATATACTTCGCTTTCCGCGGGCGGCTGGTGAGCCTCCTCGCTCGTTCCGAGCTGCGGGGTCTCACCTATGCCTATCCTCCCGCAGGAGTCTCCGTATATTTCCGGAGCTGAA
>NZ_LDUE01000013.1 GCF_001038485.1 Ornithinibacillus californiensis | reverse complement strand
AGATGATGATTCATTTCTCCTTTTAACATAGCTTCAAACATAGGACCAAATATGTCTTTCAGTGCATTCTGCATGTCTTGTACGGACTCTGGTTGGTATTGTTCTATTATTCTATTAGCTAACTCTACTGATTGTGGATCACGTTTAGATTTTGCCATTAGAAACAACTCCCCCAATTCATATATTATTAGTTTAACAATAAAAAAATAAACTGCGAAGTAAGAGCCGTACGCTCTCTTACTTACACAGTTTATATTACACTCCCAATGAGTATATCTCATACTTCCTTTTCTTTTAGAAGTGAATTGTAATTTGATATTATCTTGCGCCTTTTGAGTTTTCATTAACTAATTATTATTTACTATAATGCTGCGAATTGTCTTTCAATAAATTCCCATATAACCAGAAATTAAAGTTAAACACTTAGATATGACATAATAGCAATGTACTATAATTTCTTTTATCCTATTACTACGAATGTATATTAATAAAGCCTTGAGTTTGGTTAGTGTCTTTTTGTTTCGTGTAGGTGGGACAAAGAACCTCTCCTATATCCTATAAGAGAGTAGAAGCCAATTAATCCTAAAGGTTATCGTTGTAACTTGAAATATACTTCATTTCACTAAATCCCACTTCGAATTCTACTAGCCTCCTCAATAAAAGTCATTACGGCTATTGTTTCTTTTTCATCAATTGGACTTTTTCCAGTACTAAAAAATGGAACTACTTGTTCTAACAAGCAGGCATAGAATGGTTTTTCATCCTTATACACTGGTAAATGAATAGTCTCATTTTCATAATGAATAATTGCCTCAAAATTACCATGCCAATGGTGGTCCCCCTGAATAATACCAAATCTACCATCTTCCCATTCCGTAGTAATTACATCAAATTTATCATTACCTTGTATGGAAATAGTTTTATAGTTTGCTCCCATTATAGTAATTAGCATTTCAATCATATGGATTCCGTACCAGTAATAATACGGCATCTTATCAATGAACGGTAAGGGGCCTTTTAAATAAACACCTTTCGGCTGCTCATTTTTCATCTTAAATAGTTTCTGTAGAGAGTCTGCATAACGTAACGATGATGAACTCATAATGGGAGTATTGTATTTTTTACTTAACGCAAAAATTTCCTTTACTTCTTTTACAGACATAGCAAGTGGTTTATCAATAAAAATTGGTTTTTGATAGGATACAACTTGTTTAAAAAAGTCTAAGTGCTTTCTACCATCGACAGCAGTTATCATAATCGCATTGGATTGTTCTGCTACTTCTTCAATAGAGGATACGATAGTAACGTTATAATTATTTTTTAATAGATTTGTATAACCTTCTACTCTATTTATACTTATATCTAGGTCAAGAGAAGGAGAGGGGCATCCTATTGTTACTTTTGCTTTGTAGTAAAGGGTTGGATTATCGTTAAGCAACTTCGTGAAAATTTCCACATGTGACGTATCTAGACCAATCATGCCAATTTTTAATGTCAACTGATATCACCTCATATTAATAGTTTATAAACTTGCCGTGGTCTTCCTTTGGACCTGAGTTTTTCCATGCCAACAATTTCAACAATCTTTGCATCTAACCAAACTAAAAGAATTCGATGGGCGCTCCTTGTTGTAATCCCTAATAGTGACGCAAGTTCCTGTGCAGTAAACGTATTCTTATTCTGACGGTTAATGATTGATACGATTTTTCTTAAATAATGCGGTGAGACCGAGGACTTTTCTGCCTGTTTTAATAGTTTTTTATCCGTAATGTTAAGTGGATAGGTAAGTGGTGCTTCTTTGTCGATTGGACCAATGACACTACGATCCTCTCTGACAATAAAACATTTCTCACCACTAAAATCGATTGCTTGTGTGAGTGCCATACGTGCATGATTACCTGCTTGATTCGCGGAAGTTCCAAAACCTACACCAACTGATATACTGACATGTTGCTCCCTTTTCAAATCATTAATTAATGGAAAGTATTTATACCCTTGTGTCACTCGTTCAAAAGTTCCCCTAGTAGTCACGAAGAGGTATTCATTTCCATTCAAGACAGTAAGATATCCTTCAAACTGTTCGACAAAGTCGAGGATAGTCTTTTGGATTTCGATGAAAAGTCGTTGTATATGCTGTTCCGATATACTTTGTCTCTTTAATTGCTCTAAATTCTCAATATGTATAATACCGAATACAATCTGTGACTCTAGTTTTTTTCGCTCTTCGGTTGATAGAAGTGCTCTTTCCAGTGTTACAATGATATCTTCTTCTGTAGGAACGAGCCATTCATTGGGAATTCCTTTTTCTGTTAACCGATCGGAGACAATTTTTAATCCGGTTAATACACAATCAGCTTGTTCATTTTGATATGCTCTTTCATGGAATTGGACGATTTCATCTGTATTAGCTAATGAAAGTTTCCCTTCGTATTTTATCAACTTATAGTCTTCTTCTAATTCATCGTTTATTTCATTGATTTCATACGGTGACAATGTATCAATGGAAAGCTTCTTCATGTTTTTTTCTTCTTTTTGTAATTTATATAGTGCGCGATATAGAGATGCACCCTTTATTGGTACAAAATGGGCAGGGATATGTGTTGGAATAACTCCTTTTGAAATGGAGTATGGAATGTATCCAGAGTATAAAAGAACTTCACATTGCTCTTTTAGTTCTTCCGTAAAATCTGGTGCATCATATATATTATTGGAAGTTTTATAGATAGGTTTAAAATTTGGAAACATTTTAAGGGAGCGTTTAATTCGTTCGTTTGTCCACGTTGGTCCGATAACACCGATTGTAATCATATATGTATTGCACTCCTTTTTAAGAAAGGAGGCATCCCAAAAAAGTTCGGGACACCTCATTTTATCTATAAATCTAGTTTAACCATGTTTCCAAGTTATTCTTAACGAAATCATCATCATGTAAATGAGGGTATTCACGATAAACTCTGACAATTTCTTCAGATTGGCCTGGGCTTAATTTCTCTTTTTCTAGTAAACACCAATTACCTTGTAAAATTCCTTGGCGCGCAAGTATTTCATTAATTCCAGCGATACAACCTTTAAATCTATTTCGGACATCAAAGAAAGCGGAATTGGCATCTGTTACTTGATGCGATAATACGTTGAATTTATCCATACTACCGTTTTCCTTGCGTGTCGTTTTAATTTCCTCAAATTGTTCTACAGCCTTTTTTGTCCATGCGGCCCAATGACCAAGCAAGCCACCAACAATATGTTTTTTTATGATTTTTCCGTTAACAGGTATTTCATAGTTCGTAATTAAATCTGTAATTATATTATCGTCGTTCCCGGTATAAAGTGCAATATCATCTCTTTGTTCGGAATGGCATACAGCTCGAACAACATCTAATGTACGATATCGGTCAAAGGGAGCGATCTTGATAGCATGAACATTCGGAATGTCAGCAAATTTCTTCCAAAAATCGAAGCTTAACTCTCTACCACCCACAGCTGGTTGTAGGTAAAACCCAAATACAGGGATTATTTTAGCAATTTCTTTCGTATGATGAATGAGTTCTTCTTCTGACAAATGGTTCAATCCTCTAAAACTTAGTAATCCTAAGTCATAACCTAAGTTCTTGGCAAACGTTGCTTCATAGGTTGCTTGTTCTAATTCACCACAGATTCCAGCTATTTTGATAAACGGACGATCATCTTTCATATAGTTGTCAATTTCATCTACTGCCAGGGTTAGTACCTTTTCAAATAGATTGAATTCGGGATCGCGTATTTCAAATTGTGTTGTGTGAACGCCAACCGCAATACCACCCACTCCAGCATCGATATAATATCTTGTTAATGCACGCTGGCCTCTCTCATCAAACTGGCGATCCGCTGTTAAAGCAAGAGGGTATGCTGGAATAACTGTTCCTTCGTGTAGTAAGGCATGAATCTCTTGTTTGATCATTTAAAACGCTCCTTGTCTTTCTTGGAAATGAGTAGGTTTATCAATCATTTGACCATCATTTTTTAACCAATCAGCTGTCCATTCTACCATTTGCTGTAAGGATGTACTTGGATATCCGAAAAGCTTATGTGCTTTTCCTGCATTGTTTAGTAATGCAGTAGGTGTCTCTGAGTTTACAAATGTTACTTCCTTGTTAAAATGGCGACCGAATTCTTCTGCCAACCAACGAACAGAAATTGTTTCAGGACCTGTAATGTTTAAAATTGCTGGATCGGTTGAGCAATGTAGTAAGGAACGTAGGGCGTATTCATTCGCATCCCCTTGCCATATCACATTGACATGTCCAGTCGTTAAGTCAACTGGTTTATCATTAAACACTTGCTTAGCAATTTCTAGTAGAACACCATAGCGCATATCGATTGCGTAATTTAGACGATATAATAAGATTGGTGTATTATTTTTCTTGGAAAGGTACGTAAACACACGTTCTCTTCCTAAACAAGATTGTGCATATTCCCCTACAGGTTGAGTCGGTGTTTCTTCTGTACATCCAGCTTTTGTTATATCGACAAATGGATAAATATTCCCAGAGGAGAACACGATAATATTTGAATCTGCAAACTTTTCTGCTACACGGCCAGGAAGGTAAGTGTTCATTGCCCAAGTAAAATGTTCATTTCCCATCGTGCCGAATTTCTTTCCAGCCATGAAAATAACATTTTTCACAGATGGTAATTGGTTTAATTCTTCTTCATTTAATAGATCACAAGCGATTGTCTCAATGCCAGAAGTTTCTAGTTCTTCTTGTAAATTCCCTGAGGAAAAACGGGAAACTCCTATGATTCTAGTATTTAGACCTGCTTCATCAACAGCCCGCTTGGCTAATTTTGCTAGAGTTGGTCCCATTTTACCGCCAACACCTAATATCATGATATCTCCATTTACTTGTTTTAGATCATCGATTAATCGTTGGGAAGGTTTTGTCATGATTTCTTCTAGTTCAGCAATTGTTTGCATTTGATCATCACCTCATAATTTTTTATAGGAAAATATTTTTGATATTATTGAATGCTAATAAGATAAGAACAATTAACCCTGCGATCGCTAATATATTTTTAAATAGCGTATTTTTTAACTCGCCCATTATCTTCTTATCATTCGCTACTACTAATAATGCAATAGCAATAAATGGAACAGCGACAATGGTTATAGCTTGAGCGAAGATAATTAAATTAATAGGTGCTCCACCGAAAATAATTGCTACAATTGATCCAAATAACATGACGGCAATAATACCGATTTTAACTTTATTGTTTTTTAGTTTACTTCCAAATCCGAGACTATCACTTAGCATAGACCCACCAATTGTTGCATTTCCCATTAAGGATGAAAATGCTGCACCAAAGAGTCCAATCATGAACACAATTGTTGCCCATGAACCAAATAAAGGTTCTAATGCTAATCCCATATCTTGGATGGAGTTAATTTGAATGCCTTCAGGTCTTAATACGGCAGCTGCGGCAATCATAACTAGTAGTGATATTAGACCTAATATTCCAATTCCAACGTATGACTCTTTCATTCCTGTTTTTGCTAGCTCCTTTGTCCAACCTTTTTCTTGAACAAGGTAGGATTGATATGCTGCACCGACGATAGAAAAAGAAGTTGCCGTAAATCCAATAATTAAGCCTAATGAACCATCCGGTATGCTTGGGATAAAACCACTTGCAACAGAGCCAATCGATGGTTGCGCTAAAAATACTGTAACAAGGAAAGCAGCTAACATAATCCCAACCAAGATAAGCATCAATTTTTCTAACACATTATAAAAATCTTTTGCAAATAGTAGTAATGCTCCAAAAATCGTAAAAGCAACGACCCAGAAGGTTGGAGATAAACCGGTGATGGATGAAATAGCTACACCAACCCCAATGGAGTTACCAGCTTGGAAGGATGCTGTTACTAAGAAAGCTCCTATCCCAATTAATAGGGCACCCCATTTTCCCCATTTATTCTTCATGATTTGAATAAAGGAAATTTTTGAAGCTAACCCAATTCTCGTAGCCATTTCGGTATAAATCATCATAAATATAACGGCAACTACCACTAACCAAAGTAATTGATAACCAAATAATGTTCCCATCGTAGAAGATAGTGTTAAGCTTCCTGGACCTAGTACCAGGGCAGATGTAATGACTGCAGGACCAATTAACTTAAATAACTTACGAAAACCACGTTGATTGTTGACAACGCTTTCATTTACTGGCGGTTGATTTTTAACCGGTTGTCCCATAATGTTCCCCCTAAAGTTTTATTAAATTCATTATATTGGAAAATTTAATTAAAGAAAATGTCTTTAATATGTCTTTAATGATATTTAAGAAGCAAAAGTTGGTGGCTTACTATGCAAATAGGATTATTTGCGTCATATTCCATGCATGTTTACTATGTTTTATTGGTATTTTTGCAACGAATAGGAAAAAAGAATCATTTATTTTTTGGAAAAATTTCATTATTCTTTAAATAGTCGAGGGAATTGGTGAACTCTTATTGAAGGGAAATTCTATTGACTAGTAAATACAGGAAATATACCTGTATATAAGGGAGGGTCGCTATCGCTATATCAAATCATTTCTAATAGGAGGAGAAACAGTTGTTTGGTTTATCAAAAAAGTATGTTCAAACAATTTCTATTATGTTAACATTTCTAATGATTTTTAGTTTGGTTTTACCAAGTTCAATACTAGCTAATACTGGCAAGAATCTACAAGCTGATGAAAACCTATTAACCAAGAATGCTAGTTTTGAAGATCCATTATCCACAGAGGGGATGATTCCCTCATGGACGCAAATATTTGGTTCGAATGGGATAAGCCTTGAAACAGAATTAGTATACGAGGGAAATCAAAGTTTAAAATTAGTGGATAGCAGTAATTCTGGCAATGTAGGAATAATTAGTGACCAAGTATCAGCGACGGCTGGTAAAGAGTATACTGCATCTGCGAAAACGTGGATTGAATCTGGAAGTAATGCAGAAATATATTTGCGATTCTTTGATCAAGATGGAAAATATATAACAGGTGTTAATCGTGTGAAACAAGGAGTAAGCACTACTTGGGAAGATATAACCGTGTCTGCAATTGCACCAGAAAACACCGGCTATGTTGCTGTGTTATTTTACTCAGGAATTGGTAATGTTGGAACATTTAATTTTGATGCTGTTGTACTTTCTGAAAAAAATGTTGAAGTTACACCACCATCATTAGATGTACCAAACTATAGTTTTGAAGAGGATGTTATAGAGGGTGTTATTCCAGGCTGGAGTAAGGATAGCCCTACCAATAGTGATAATTTTATGGTTACAAATGAAAGGGTTTTCAAAGGTGATGACAGTTTATTGATAGAAAATGAGCCTGGTAAATATATGGGTGTTCGTAGTGATTTTATTCCCATTCAGCCAGGGGAGACGTATACAGCTATTGCTGATGTATTTTTAGAATATGGATCCGTTGATATGTATGTGCGCTTTTATGATGAGAATGGAAATTACACCGGAGAGTTTGAGTGGAATAAGTTAACTAGTCCAACAAGTGAATGGACGAAAAATATCGTTACTGCAACCGCTCCAGAACATGCTACAAAATTAGCTATTTTATTTGCTGGAAGCAATACGAGAACTTACAAGCATTATGTTGATAACGTTCAAGTTGTAGAGGGTGTAGTTGACCCACCGGAGGAAGAAATAATGAAGCCAATCGAAGAAGTAGCAATTGATTTAGGTGTACAAGTTTCGAAAACGACAGTTATGTTAGGGGATATTGGCAAGGATGCTCAGGGTAGAGATGTTTTATTTACTGTTGTTGCAGGAGCTCCTTCTAAATTAGCTATTGTTGATATCGAAACAGAACAATTAGTAAAAAGTATTCCTTTAGAGGAAACATCAGGAGCATGGGCTGTAACAGTCGCTGCAGATAATTCCGTTTATTTGGGGGCGTATAATAAAGGATATTTATACCGATATATTCCGGAGTTGGATAAACTGATCAATCTTGGGTATCCTGTTTCCTCAACCGACCCAGTCCTTTATCCAATTGATATTGGTAGTGATGGTAAAATTTACGGCGGAACATATGGAACAGGAAGTGTCTATCAATATGATCCTTCTGTTAATGAGTTTACAAGTTTTGGAACGATGGTAGAAGGACAGAGCTGGGTTAGAAGTGTAGCCTTTGATGAACGTGCAAATAAAATCTATGCAGGTATTGGAAGTAAAGCCCATCTTATTGAATACAATATCGATACGGGGGAAAAACGAAATATTCTACCGGAACAATTTTCTGATAGCATTTCTATCTATGATATGGACTTAGTTGACGGGAAATTGTTTGCTCAAAAGGAATCAGCTTATGAAATGTTTGTATTAGATGTGGCGACAGGAGAAGTTATCGATGCAACGAATGGAGATACAGGAGAAATTTCTGTAACTATTCCAGAATCATCCAGAGGTATCTCAGGTAAATCGCCAATTGCCAATAAAGTTTACTTTACTCATTATGGAATTCTTTATGAGTATGATTTAGACACGCACACGTATCATTCCTTACAAGCAGATATTCAAGGAAGTGCAATTAGTTATAAGTTTCTTGAATTAAATGAAGAAGGATTTCCTGGCTATTCGTTAGTTGGTTTATCAGGTAACGGTGGAAAGTTATACAAATACAATCTGGAGACTGGTAATTTGAAACTTGTTGATTTGCCACTTCCTTCTGAGCCTGTGTTAATTCATGAGTTAGAGAAAGGGCCGGATGGTGGCATTTATAGTACAGGTTATTTACCAGGAAATATGGGTGTCTATTTCCCGACATCTGATCAAAATATTCGTTTGAATGATATTGGCCAGGGAGAAGGAATGACAAGTCTAAATGGTGATTTGTACATTGGAGTTTATCCTAATGCAAGAATTTATAAATATGACTTATCTTCACCGTGGAATCGTACCCAATCTGACCAGCTAAATCCAGATTTATTATTTAGTTTAGAGCAGAATGATGAAATAGATGGCTACACCCCACAAGACAGACCATTTGCCATGTTAGGGGTAGAGGAATTCGATAAACTATTTATCGGAACCGTACCGAAGAATGGTCATTTGGGAGGCGCAATGGCGATATATGATGCGACAGATGCTGCTGAACCAGAAATTTATTGGAATGTTGTACCCGATCAAAGTATCGTATCATTCACCTACAAAGATGGATTCGTATATGGAGGGACAACTATTGCTGGGGGACAAGGGTCTGTACCGACAACAACGAAAGCACAACTATTTATTTGGGATATTGAAAAAGGCGAAAAAGTATTTGAGACCGTGCCAGTACCAAATAGAAAAGCGATTACAGCATTAACCATTGGTCCAGACGGGAATGTTTGGGGGATGGCTAACGGAACACTATTTGCTTTTGATACCGAAGAAAAGCAAGTAGTATTTACGAAAGACATTTATCCAGAAGCTTCGAATAGTTGGCGCGAAGCAAAGCTAGAAATAGGGACAGATGGAAATATCTATGGAATCGCAGCAGGGAAGTTTTTTACATTTGATATAGAAACAAAGGAGTCTACACTACTTGCTAGTAATGTAGAACATATGACACAAGATGATTTTGGAGCATTCTATTTATCGAAAGGAAATCGTCTATACAAATATGTGGATGAATCATTAGTAGTAGATTTCGAAGATGCGACACTATCTGTTGAAAAGATAAAACTTCGTACAGGAGAAACAGAAACTATTCTAATAGAAGCGTCTCTAGGTAAAAACAGAAAAACAACCGAATTGTCAGGGGCAGAAATAACGTACCATATCAGTAATGAGAAGGTAATATCTGTTCAGGATGGTGAACTTGTCGCCCTAAAAAGCGGTGCATCAACAATTTATGCAACGATTACTTGGAACGGAAAAACAATCCAAACAAACACGATAAAGGTACTGGTTAACAATAAATATGGGAAGAGCGGTAAATAGGTAAGTAATTCACATGTTAGCTCCGGAAATTGACAACCTTAAACATAGGTATATTTCCGGAGCTTTACGTTTAACCAATTGCGATGTATGGTACTCCGCAATTAAGCAATTACCATCATACCTCTTAATTATTCGAAAATTAATTAAAGTAAAAATAAAGGTATTGAATATTGTTAATTATTATATTATAGTATGGTTATCAGTAAATAAATACATGTTAAATACATGTTGTTAGGCGGTGTAGTCAGGATTGAAAATAGCAAAAGTAGGCGTGCTGTATGAGAACGATACAGCGACTAGAAATTGGGCTAATGGAAAGAATGAATTTGGTTTATATATTATGGAAATATTTGAGCACTTAAGATTACCCTATGAAGTGTTGGATCATGTGCAAGATATAGAATCATTTGATTTAGTTATCCCAATAATCATGGATGAAAATCCTCAAACAGTACATAGATTAGTTCGCTATGTTGAAAATGGAGGAATTCTAGTAAGTTATGGTGGGTTAGAAAGCATAAGGAACCAATTAGGTTGTTTACCTAGTGAACCAATAAACTATGGGTATGCTAACCTGTCCGAGGAATTTCATCAAGACACTCCATTGAAGTTTTTCCAAGCCCTTCCTTGGGATTTAACAGATGGAGAAATAGATAGACAGATAGGCTACGTTAGTATGAGTAAGGATTCGGATACTCGCGGCAAATCAGCCTTGCAACAATTCAAAATTGGAAATGGATATATTGATCGCTGGTCTATTAATATACCGGAAACAATCGTTAAGCTACAACAAGGAGTAGGGCCAGTAGTTGAAGATGGTGAACCTGCTGCAGATGGAAGTGCTAATTTAAATGAAGGAATTTTAAAAGCAGATGATGGGTTTATGCTAGATTGGGAGCTAGATAGAGAATCTACAGCGTCTGGTGTGAAGTATTTTGCACATCCGTATGCCGATTTATGGCGAGAGGTTATTGTAGAACATCTAGTGACTAGATTGTTAGAAAAAAAGAAAACGCTTCCACTAATTGGGTATTGGCCAGCCAGTGTGAAACATATGGCGCACATTTCTCATGATAGTGATCTAAATGTTAATGAATCTGCCCAAGTAACGATTGATGTCTTACAAGAGAAGAATGTTCAATCTACTTGGTGTATGATTATGCCAGGATATAGCTTAACTATTTACGAACAGCTAAAAGAGAAT
Source organism: Ornithinibacillus californiensis (assembly GCF_001038485.1). Lineage (GTDB taxonomy): Bacteria > Bacillota > Bacilli > Bacillales > Amphibacillaceae > Ornithinibacillus > Ornithinibacillus californiensis. The sequence continues at coordinate 30,022 of NZ_LDUE01000013.1, read as the reverse complement.
GGTCACGAGATAGCCTTTCATTATAATGCGCTTGAATCAGAAGATGGCGAATGGGGTGAAAAACCTTTTGCTAATCAGTTAACGACCGTTAAGGCTGCAACCACTGAAGAACATATTGTTTCAAATAAAAATCATTATACTCGTTTTGAAGGTTGGGGCAAATTGTTTGATTGGTGTGAGAAGTATGGTATTGAAATCGATCAGACTAGGGGGCCAAGTAAAAAAGGGAATATTGGTTTTCTGTTTGGTACATGTCATCCATATCGTCCAATCGCTTGGGCTGATCAACAAAATCGTTTTTACAATGTGTTAGAATTGGGATTTTTAACACAAGATTTAAATCACCATGCCTTAGCTGACACAAGTATTATTGAGCCATTTCTAGAAAATGTGAAGAGAGTTGATGGAGTTGCTCATTTTTTATTCCATCAATACCATATCTATACACAAACAGAAGTGAAAAAAGCTATTTTGCAATTAATTGATACAGCGAAGAAACAAGGTTTTACATTCTGGACTAGTAAACAAATTAATGATTGGGAACGGTCGCGACGGAAGATACAAATTATCGATATTGATGCGGGATATCAGGTTCGCCTAGATTCAAGTATTGAAATTAAAGATGTTGTTGTTTATATTCCAATCTCAAGTTCACAAGCCGAAACAATGGCGAATGATAAAAAAATAGTGAAACGCTTTGGAATAAACTGTATGGAAAAAGTAGTTTCCATTAAAAAGAATGAAGTTGAACATAGGGGTGAAGTAAAGTGAATCAATCGCAATTGGCTATCCTTGGTGGTGAGAAAGTGAAATCAAAACCATTTGGTTCAGGGAAGCGATTTGGAATGGAAGAAGCGAAAGAATTATTGGAGGCCTTAGAGCAAAATACACTTTTCTATCATTTTGGTAACAAGGTAAAGCAGTTCCTCGCTGACTTTAACGCGATGTATGGGGTGCAATATAGTGTTGCTACATCATCTGGTACTGCGGCGATTCATGTTGCGTTAGGAACGGCAGGGGTAACTGTTGGAGATGAAGTTATCACAAGCCCAATAACAGACCAAGGTACACTAATTGGGATATTATATCAAAACGCAATTCCGGTTTTCGCGGATTTAGAACCGCATACGTATAATTTGGACCCAGCATCAATAGAAGAAAACATCACATCTAAAACAAAGGCAATTCTTGTTGTTCACTTGGCGGGGAATCCTTGTGATATGGATGCAATTATGGATATAGCGAAAAAGCACAATTTAAAAGTTATTGAAGATTGTGCCCAAAGTTACTTAACGACCTATAAAGGGCGTTTAGTAGGTACCATTGGTGATTATGGTTGTTTTAGTACGAATGATTTTAAACATATTTCAACTGGTGACGGAGGTATTGTAACCGTAAATTCTGGAGACAAAGAAGATTATTATCGGACACATGCGTTTGCAGATAAGAATTATCGCCGACATGACGATTCGGTAGAAAAGGATATTGAATATTTAGCTCCAAACTATCGAATGACTGAATTACAAGGTGCAGTAGGAATTGCACAGTTAAAGAAATTAGATTGGATTTGTAAAACGAGAAATACATATGGGGAGCAAATTAATAAAGGTTTGCAAGGGGTACCAGGTGTTTCTCCAATGGAAATAACGGAAGGTGGATGGGGCACGTATTGGTTTTACATGTTTCGGCTTAATCTAGATAAGCTCTCTTGTACCCGTGAGGAATTTTCTGCTGCATTAGAAGTGGAGGGAATCCCTAACCAACCTGGATATTTACCTAAAGTACTATACGAAATCCCAATGCTCAAAAAACAGCAGGCCTATGTAAATAGTAGATTTCCTTTTGAATTATCCAATCCGAATTATGAAAGTGGTGTTTGTCCTGTTGCCGAAGAGATTTTAAATACTGCAATTCGTATTTCTATTAGTGAGTTTTATACGGAGAAAGATATAGAAGAAGTAGTGGACGGTATTCAAAAGGTAGCAGACTATTACTCTAGATAAGTTAGTAAAACATTTATTAACTAGAAGATGAGGAGTTATAGACATGCAAAAAGTTAGCTATCGTGCTCGTGATTTTGGAATTCCTATAAATGCTGAAGAAGCTCGTACATCTGCCATTTGTAAAAATGAGGAAGGGGAAGTCAGATTTGTTATTGCGGCAAAAGGATTTTTAATCATTATTAATCCTAACACTTCCGAGTCATTACAAATTAATTTTCCAGACGGTTATGTAGAATATCCCTTTGCTTCGTTCAGTAGCTCCAATGGAACCTTTTATACGGGTGCAGGAAATATGTTTCTATCGGTCAATCCTTTTACACGTGAGATTCATTATGAATATATCCATAATGGGGAGGAAATTGTTGGCTTCAGTTTTACAGAAGACAAGAAGGGTAGAATCTATTTCACTACGTATCCGAATTGTCATTTGCTTCGTTATGATCCTAGTAGTAAAGAACTTCATGACTTTGGTTCCATGGATGCTACTGAAAAATATGCAGGAAGTATTGCGGTGGATGAGCGAGGTTGGGTGTACATCGGTATTGGTACCGAAAGAAAAAATGTCATTGCCTATCATCTAACGTTAGGCACAAAGATAACCTTTGTTCCTGAAAAATCGAGAAGTCGTGGGACGGGTTTTGTTTATACTAGTGGAGATGGTACGATTTATGGTCATTGGGGAGCAATCGATTTAAGAGATACAGAAAGTGCTAGTGAGTGGTATTACTTTTATGATGGAAAGGCAATGCCGATTGAGAAAAGTACAAAGGCTCCTTCCCTTTATACAGGTGTCGGCTTCCAAAAAATCCATCGTAATGGAAATGGTGGTTTTCGTATAGAAGATTATAGCTTAGCCGATCAGTATGTCGTTTATAAAGATAGAAACAACAGGAAACAGAAAGTTAGTGTGAACTATCAATCTACTGGTGCGCAGATTTCAACCATTTTTTTAGGACCTGACAAACTGATTTATGGAACATCCATGCATCCTTTACAACTCTTTCAATTGGATTGCCAAACGGAAAAAATCCATGTTAGCGGTGCTATTCCTAAGGGGGGGCGGGGGGAATATTGCTGCTTATGCTTCTCAAGGCGAGAAAATCATTGGGGTTGCCTATGCAGGAGGAAAGATATATGAACTCGATACAAGTAAGCCAATTAGCAAGGATCAAAACAACCCAGCGTTAATAAGTGAGAATGAAGCGATTCATAGACCACGCTGTGCAATTGCCCATCAGGATAATAAACATATTATTTGGGGGGGATTCCCTGCCTATGGAATGGTTGGCGGCGGACTAGGAATCTATCATGTCGAGAAGCAGAAGAAGAATACAATACTTCCAAACGAACGGATTGTAGCCAATCAAAGTACGGTTAGTATCGGAATGTTACGTAATGGAAACCTCATCGGAGGTACGAGTGTGGAAACACCAGGTGGAGCAGAGTCCCAGGCAGAGGAAGCGGGAATTTATTTATTCGACTGGGAAACAAAGAATGTAGCGTATTTTCATAAGCCAATACGAGGTACGAGGGAAATTTCTCAACTGTACATTGACGAGTGTGATCGCGTCCATGGTTTAACAAAGGAAAGCTTATATTTTGTCTTTGATTCCAAAACAAAGGAATTAACTCATCTGTTTGACTTAGGAGAATACGGAAATGTTGTTCGAAATGGGTTTGTTTATGATGATTATAAGCAATTATTAATTTGTTTATTAAGTCACTCGGTTATACAAATTGACATTCAGAAGGACGTTCAACTAAAAAATATAGCCAATCTAGCAAGTGAAGCTACAAGCGGGATCGTCCTGCATCAAGGTCTACTATACTATGGTTCTGGAAGCCATTTAATTGGCTTAGAGATAGAATGATAAAGGTGCTGAGAAAGTATGGCTTATGATTTACAAGATTTACATAAATATGGAATTCCCCCGTTGCGAGAAGGTATTTCTACAAGGAGGCAATGGGAAGAAAAACGAACAAGAATCTATGACCAATGGATAGATTATATTGGCGATATTTCAAGTCATGAAAAGATAGCGTATACCGTTGTTTCCGTCGAAAAAAAATCCGATCATTATCGGATTAAATTAACCTATACGTCACCTATTTCAGATAAGGTACCAGCGTATATTCTGTTGCCAATAGTAGAAGGGCTGTTAGATACTAATTTCGAGGGTAATACATTTGACTTTTCTAAGCTAGCCCATTTGGAGAAATTACCAGCAGTCTTGGCATTGCATCCAACCACGCCATTAGGAAAGGATGATATTTCCTTATCGAGTGGAAAAGAAAACAGGAAATATGCGCTAGAGCTTGTTCGAAGGGGTTATGTTGTTTTGGCACCAGATACCATTACTGCAGGTGAGAGAGTCGAGACAGAAGAACAATCGTATTTGACAAGACCGTTCTATGAAGAATATCCAAATTGGTCAGCGGTTGCCAAAATGATTGTTGACCATAGGCAAGGAATTGAATTATTACGTCATATTGGTATAGTCGATCTTGACAGAATTGGCGTAATCGGACATTCTCTCGGTGGTTACAATGGGTATTTTCTAGCAGGAGTAGACAAAAGAATAAAGGCTGTTGTGTGCAGTTGTGGTTTGACAACCTTTTCGGGAGATGCCGAAACACATCGTTGGGGAAAAAGGGATTGGTTCACTCATATTCCTAAGATTAGTGATTCCATTGAAAAGGGGGAAGTGTCATTTGAATTTAATGAAATTGCAGCGTTAGTAGCGCCAACTCCATTTTTTGTCTCCGTTGGCTTAGATGATCATATCTTTCCACATTGGGAGCCGACTGTAAAAGCGGTAGAGGATTTACATCAACTGTATAAATGGCTTGATAATCAGGGGAAATTTGTATCCTATATCGGGAATTTTGGCCATGACTTTCCAAAAGAAATGCGTTATTTAGCTTATGACTTTCTTGATCAATGGCTTCTAAAATAGATTTTAATTTATAATAAGCAGAGGACAAATTTTATTTAATTATATATTAATAGGAGCGGACCAGGTTGCTAAAAAGAGTGAATAGTTTTGAAGAGCGCTATAATCGATTTCTACATGAACTGAAGGATGAAATTCTCACGGGGAGTATCAAGCCAGGAGAATTTATTCTTCCTGAAAATACGTTAAGTAAAGTATATGATTTAAGTAGAGTGTCTATTAGAAAGGCATTAGCAGAATTAGTAGAAGAAGGATTAATAGAAAAAATTCCTGGTAAAGGAAACAGGGTAATTGTCCCACTAGAAACATCAAAACAAACATTGAGTCTGGCGTGGTTTTCTGATTCTTATGAGATAGAAATTGTTGAACAAATTATTGACCGTTTTGAACAGTTATACCCTTTTGTCAAAATTAACTTAGAATTAATTCCATCATCCAATTACATCTATACGCTAACCCAAATGATAGAACATGGTCATGGACCTGATGTATTTATGGTGTCGGACTATCATTTTCGCGAACTAATCGAATCGGAGCAATTAGACATTCTAGATCCATTTGTTCCAGAACATTTAGAACCAGTAAAAGATAGTTATACGAAAGTATTTGATATGTTTTCGGTAGGAGAGAAACCACTTGTAACGCCTTTTGTATTTTCACCGGTAGTCATTTGTTATAACAAAAAGATGTTTAAGGAAGCTAATATTCCTGATTCGATTCAATTACAAAACTGGGAAGATTTATTAGAACTAGCAAGAAGTAGTACAAAAGGTGCCACTGATAATCAAATAATTGATCAATATGGATTTTGCTTTTCCTCATCATCTAATCGGTATCCAGTATTTCTATTACAAAATAATGGAAAGTATGTTCTAGAAGATCGTTCGGAATCGGTAATGGATAGTTCCGAGAATATTGAAGCACTGTCCTTTTGCGTTGATTTAATGTATAAACATAAAGTTTCTCCTATATTTTCACATGGGAGTAATGAGTTAGCGGAGCACCTTTTCATGCGAGAAAGGGCAGCGATGATTTTAACTACTTATTATTTTATGAATGAGTTTAGAGATCATAACATTTCATGGGATGTGCTTCCTGTTCCAGCCAATAAAACACAAGCAACATTACTATTGGGTGGAGCTCTAGGAATTAATGCTGATAGTCAAATGAAAGAAACAGCTAAGACTTTTATTAATTACATGGTTAGTACGGAAGCACAAACCATGTTGAAGCGAAATGGTTGTACCATTCCTATTTTACGTTATGTTGCAGAAGATAATTATTTGTTACAGCCTGGTATCCATCCTGATAATTATAATGCTTTTAAAGAAGTAATGCCTTATGCGCAAACGATGAGAGACCTTAACATAACAATTGAAGAAATGGAGAGGGTCGAAAGCGAATTACATTTCTTGTGGGCAAATATGGAAAAAACAGAGGATGTACTTAAAAAGATTAAATTGCAAATGGATGATAGTTTGGGTAAGTAGTCTCCTAGTTTTACTAAACTACAGAAAAGGATCGATAACATGAATTTTAGTAAGATGATACATTCGATTTCTGATCATCCTAGAATACTATACAATCCTAATGAAATAGAAGAATTACATGAAAAGATAACTAAAATAAAAACAGTAGGTTCTGTTGACTATCAAAAGTTTGAAAACATGTTATATTCACTAGCCAACGAATATACTGTGGAAAAAAACTTTCAAGTAAACTATCCGGTAATCAATTTTACCTTACATGTTGAACTACCCTTAATTCAATTGGAAGACTTACCTGAACCGGTAGGATATATCGATTTTCCGTATTGGACAATGTATTCTAGGGCCATTGAGGAACGAATCAAGACTTTAGCAGTTGCCTTTGGACTCTCACAACAAAAGAAATATGCGGATAAAATTAGAGAGTACCTACTAGCACTCAGTAAGTTTTCGAGATGGTATGAATTTCCGCATCGAGGAGCAGAAGGAAATTTAAGTAATGCCCATTTACTAATTGCGGTGGCAGTAGGGTATGATGCTATTTTTCATTTTCTAACAGAGGATGAAAAGAAGGAGATACGAATTGCCATTATTGAGAAAGGCTTACGTCCTTTTGAAATAGATTTTGATAATCATGATAGCCATAATATCATTGCTTCTAAGCGAATTGCTATGTTAATAGGGGCATTAACAGTAATAGATGAGGCTGATGTGGAAACTTATTTTTTAAATGCGTATCACTACATTTGGGCGTATCTAAATGAACGCCTTGATAGCCCTGAAATAGAGGGATTGTTATACACAAAGGTAGCAGCAAATCATCTATTAATGGCCGTAGATATATTATATCGTGCGACAGGTAATAAAGAACTGATGGAACATCCATATTTTGATACGTACTTACCTAATTTGTTTATATCTATGTTAGGTATTAGTGATGAGAAAACGGCTAGTTTCGTAAATTTTTCAGATTCCTTCTATGAACTAGATGTAACTCTTATGATGTCTTACCTTGCATCTAATAATAAACATCCAGTTGCATCTTGGTATAACGAGCAGTTTTCATCCGGAAGTACTGATATCATGTCCTATATAAAATCGGCTGTGTCGCCAAAATCTCCAGAAGCATATTATCAGGATGTAAAATCCATGGTGTTTCCACATATAGGTTGGGCATCTTTGCGTAGTAGTTGGGATAAATCGGGTCATTTACTAGCTTTTACGGCTAGTCGGTCAGCGAAGGATCATAATCATTTTGATCAAAATAATTTTGTCCTTTTTAAAGCAGGAGAATGGCTTTTAACTAATCCTGGTTATCAAGACTATGTAGAGGGTCCAAAAAGAGAGTTTACATTAGGTACAATCGGTCATAATGCCATGTTAATAAATGGCGTTGGACAAGCTTATAGAGGTAATAGTACGATTAAGAGTTGGATTGTTTCTCCTTATTTAGATGTTCTAGTTGGAGATGCTACTAACACCTATCAAGCTGAGATAAGAAGATGGGAAAGATATATATTCCATATCGATCAAACCTATTTTATTATGATGGATGATGTAGAAAAAGAAAAACAAAAGGACCAACTTACCTTCCTTTATCATACAAATGCAAAAATCTATACAGATGGGAAAATAAGAAAGCAAGGAGAAGAATTTAACCATAATCAAATTAATATGACAGGTGAAAAGGCGGAAGTTCATCTTTATACTATTTATCCTGAAATGACAAAGAAAAGAGTAGATTGTTATAAAGGTGCGGAACAATATGGAAACTATTTAACCATTAAGCCTGACATAGGCAATGTGGAGGATAAAATGATTACCCTTTTATATCCAACAGCATATGGTAGGGGAAATGGTTCAACACTAGATTATGAAATTATTAGAACAGATTCTCAAATAGAGTTTAAAATTACTAGAAAGCAAGAAAATGTGATAGATTATATCGTTATAAATAAGGAAGAAAACCAAGCAAAGTCATCTGATTCTAATGATTTAATCCAGACAAATGGGGAGATAGGCTGGGTATCTATACAGCAAGAAAATACTATACCCAGAGCATTTTCATTAATAAATGGGAACGTATTAACCTTTAAAGGAAAACTGTTAGTACGATCAGACAAAAAAGCAAATTTTATCTGGAAAATGAACTCTAAACAAATCGATATTCGGATAGAGTTAGTTGAAGATTGTATGCTTACATTCTTTAGTAATGACCCAAAGACTTGTACTATTAATCAAAAAATGATTACTAATTTGGCGTCATTCTACAATAGTCATCAGAATACCACTACAGTATCTTTGAAACAAGGAAAATATGATATCGTCATCGAATCTAAAATATAGGCAAACTATTACTACTCGGGGGAAATTAACATGGAGCTAACAGGTTGGAGACTAGGTCTATATAAGAGCATGGATTGGGCTATGAAGCTTGCCTACGTGAACTTTCTATGGTTCTTAGGTATATTGGTCGGTTTAATTGTAGGAGGCTTTTTCCCCTCAACAATTGCTATGTTTGCAGTTATCAGAAAATGGCTACAAGGTGACAAAGATCTTCCTACCTTTTCCTATTTTAAAAGTATCTATAGACAGGAATTTGTAAATGGGAATATGTATGGTTTTATATGGCTTATACTCGGATTTATTATCTACTTTGATTTACAGTTTTTTCGTAGCTTTAATGAAATATGGAGTCTATTACTAACTTATTTCACCTTTATTATCGGGGCTATCTATATTCTATCTTTACTATTTGCATTTCCTGTTTTTGTTCACTTTAATGTGAGTCCATTTCAAAATGTGAAGAACTCCATTTTTCTTGTCTTATCAAGACCGTTTGTTTCTATTCTTATGGGTATTTGTTTCTATATTCCTTACTATGTATTAATGAAAATACCTGGATTAATACCATTCTTCAGCGGAAGTCTAATAGGGTTCTGTCTTGTAAGTGTTTCATTGAAAATATTTGAAAGTTTGAAGAAAGATAATAAGTAATATAATTGTTTAAAATATATTGAAAAATTGGCCTATTTGTATTATTGTTAAACATATACATGTCGTATACAGGTAAACATGATTAAAATAGTACCCAGTAAAGGGGGAGATGTTTTGCTTGCAGAGAATGACGTCGAAGTCACTAATCAATCAGAAAATGTAAACGCTTTAAAAGGGAAACAACCTAAAAGGGAACCCTCAAGAATAAGAAAGAGGTTGTGGAGAGAGCGGTATTTAATATTACTCTTAATACCTGGAATTTTATATTTTCTAATCTATCGTTATCTTCCAATGGGTGGCATCATTATTGCTTTTAAAGACTATAGTCCTTTTCAAGGTTTTATAGATAGTCAATGGGTCGGTCTAAAGTATTTTAGATTAATATTTGAGGACCCAGAGGTAGTAAAAGTTATTTGGAACACTTTACAAATTTCATTTTTGCAAATTATTTTCGCATTTCCTATTTCTATCATTCTAGCACTATTGTTAAATGAACTTAGAAATCAATATTATAAACGGTTTATTCAATCTATCGTTTATTTACCGCATTTTTTATCATGGGTAGTAGTAGTTGGTATTACAGTTATTTTTCTAAGAAGTGAAGGTTTAGTTAATGGTTTCTTAGATTCTGCTTTTGGAATGGATCCAATCCCATTTTTAACCGATCCAAATTTATTTAAACCACTTATTGTTTTACAGGTCATCTGGAAGGAATCAGGCTGGGGGACAATTATTTTTCTAGCTGCATTAGCTGGTGTGAATCCGCAACTTTATGAAGCTGCTATTATGGATGGAGCTAATCGGTTTAGACAGGCCTGGCACATTACGTTACCAGCAATTAAAAGTACAATCATAATCCTCTTAATTCTGCGTTTAGGTAATGTTATGGAAACAGGATTTGAACATATTTTCCTAATGTTAAATCCTTTTAATATGGAGAGTGGAAACGTTCTCGATACATTTGTTTATTTTAAGGGTATTCAGCAAGCAAACTATAGTTTTGCTACGGCGGTTGGGGTATTTAAAGGTATTGTCGGTTTAGTACTAGTTGTTGTCGCAAATCGATTAGCCAAACGATTCGGGGAACAGGGACTATATTAGCATATTGAAAGGAGGTAATTGTATGGCCAAAAGGTCTACAGGTTCAAAAGTATTTGATACGTTAAATAGTTTTCTATTGCTGCTTGTTGCAGCAGTAATGATATTTCCATTCCTATATGTTTTTTCTGTATCTTTTTCATCAGTTAGTGATTTCTTGGAAAATGATATTATTCTTTGGCCGAAGGAGTGGGTAACGGACGCTTACGAATACATTCTTGGTTCAAAGGCGTTTATCAGGTCCTTGTTTGTTACTGTCTATGTAACAGTTGTTGGGACAGCTGTCAATTTATTTTTTACTTCAACGATGGGATATGCCTTAACAAGAAATGTAACTGGGCAAAGAACAATTTTATTCCTTGTTCTATTTACATTGTTATTTTCGGCGGGGATGATTCCTACGTATATTGTAGTAAAAGAAACTTTCTTAATTAATACGCTATGGGCGTTAATTCTACCAATTGCAATTAGCCCTTTTAACCTAATTGTTATGAGGCAGTTTTTCCTAAGTATTCCGGAAGAATTGAAAGAGGCAGCATTAATTGATGGTGCAAATGAGATTCAAATTTTTTCAAAGATAATTTTGCCGCTTTCCAAACCAGCTTTAGCAGCATTTGGCTTATTCTATGCAGTTGGTCATTGGAATAATTATTTTGCGGGAGTTCTTTACTTAAATGACCCTGCTAAATGGCCAATTCAAGTTATATTAAGACAAATTGTCATAGTTAACGAACCTAACGCAGCCTTAGGAGGGCATGAAATGAGTTTGGAGGCACTACCTCCACCAGAAACAATTCAAATGGCTGCTATCTTACTAGCAACACTACCAATATTATTAGTTTATCCGTTCTTACAAAAACATTTTGCTAAAGGGGTGATGCTTGGGTCAGTCAAAGGGTAAAAGTAGCCGACGCAGTAAGGCAGGTTAAAACTATTATTTTAAAAATGGGGGGAAAACTGTGAAATTTAAAAGTCTGTTATTGTTGTTTTTAATAGCTATCTTGTCTATTGCATTAATTGCGTGTTCTGAAAAGGAATCAGCTGGTGAAAATCCTTCGAGCAAGGATAATGAAGGTGAAACTAACACAGATATAGATCCATTTGACCATTCTGAAAAGTATTCAATTACTGGGATGACTTTCCGGTTTGGTGATCCACCACCAACAAAAAGTCCTGGTCTAGATCTTATTAATGAGAAATTTAATATCGAATATAACCCTCAAATAATTCCGCAAGGGGATTATGTCGAGAAGTCATCAGCAATTGTTGCAGGTGGGGATATGCCGGATTTAGTTGGCTTCCAAGCGAACGACTTCCGTTTCTATCAATGGGCAGAGCAAGGTGCATTTTTACCACTAGATGATTTCCTTCATCACTTTGAAACGTTAGGCGGAATTCCTGATCATATTTATGATGCATTTAAAGTTGACGGGAAAATCTATGGTATTCCAAGATATTCACAACCGTATCCGTTAACACCAATGGTTCGAAAAGATTGGTTGGATAATCTAGGTTTAGAGATGCCTACAAATTATGAAGAACTTAAAGCTGTAGCAATTGCATTTACCAATGAAGATCCAGACCAAAATGGTGAAGATGATACGTATGGTATTGCAATTGGAGAAAATATTAATCCTAATTTTAATATGGGTGCTTATTGGGATGCTAGCGCATGGTATCATCAGAATGATGAAGGACAATATATTCCAGGAATTATTTCTGAAGGTAGAAAAGAATTAATTCAATTCTTTGCTGACTTGTATGAAACAGGCGCAATGACGAAAGACTTTGCTGTTCTGAATTGGGCAGATACAAATGCAGAGTTTTACTCAGGTAAAGCCGGTATATTTGTTGGTGGAGTAGCAGGTATGTCCGAAGATTATATGAAAGGGCTACTTGAGATTGACCCAGATGCAGAATTTGTTTCTATTCCTCCATTTGAGGCACCAGATGGATCGCAAGGATTTACAATGGGATCTGGAAACTCTGGTATATTAGCATTAAATGCAAATATGGCAGATGATTTAGGTAAAATTTATCGTTCTCTAGAATTAGTTGATTATGGTAAGAAATTCTTTCCAAAGGACCAAAGAAATCCAGATAATCCTGATTTTGACTGGATGTGGGGGTTAGAAGGAACGGGATATAATATGGAAGACGGTAACCCTGTCCGTGTACCTAATTTTTCATCGGATGGATTGGCACCTTCCACTTATTTCTTAGATAACAGAGAACATATACCAAGTGATTCACAACCACGCTATGCGGATGATTACTCTTTACCAGCAATGAAAGATTTAGTTAATTCATTACAGGATATGTTTGAATCAGGACAATTGTATATCAATCCAGCAAATGGTGTAATATCTGAAACAGAACAGGATAAAGGTGCAGACTTATTACAATTTATTATGAATGAGCAAGCAAAAATGATTGCAGGACAAAGACCTGTATCTGATTGGGATAATCTCGTTGAGGAATATTTACAACGTGGTGGAGCAGATATTATTAATGAAGTAAATGAAGGAATTAACAACAAAGATTATACAGATCATCAGTGGGATTAGGAGAATTTTTGGCAGTGCAGTTTGGGGAGCACTTGTGTAATGCCCCTAAAAATGGACAATAAAAGATTCGACAATTAGGCATCCTTTTTGTAATGCAAATATTATTTTTTGGAGAAACGAATCCAGGCTTTTTTGGATTCGTTTCTCATTAACACGTTTAATTAAGATCGTCCCTTTACTAATGGTGCAAGTAAGTTTATTGAGGCTAGTTGTTTCTTATCCTCTTCACACTTATATACCCACTAATCTCCAAAATAGCTAATTCCACTTCTTCCATCTCAAAAATTCCTTTCGAGCGTAGTTGCATTTGTAATTCCTTTTCTGTCATATATTCTCGCTCTAACAGTTCCTTATTGATTTTTCCATCTTTCACAATAATTTTTGGTTCACCTTCTAATATTTGATGTAACTTTTTGCTCCTTTTTATTCGTTCTATTACCAGAATTAGAAAACCCCACATGAGAAGTGTAAAGGTGAGCCGGCCTACATGCACTTCACTATCGGAAGCCATTCCTGCAAATAAATCGGCTAAGATTACCACAAATACCATATCAAGCGGAGTAACTTGTGCAAGTTCTTTTCTCCCCATTAATCTAAATAGAATTACAACTACAGTAAGTCCTGCGATTAGCTTAAGTGTGGTATGAATATAGAATTCCACCAGTAAATTCCACCTGCTTTAAATAAGATGAGCTATTCATTCTGCTTAATAATAAAGTATATTGCGAGTCTAGGCTGGAAATGACCAGAGGTTTATTAACACTTAATAGGAATTTAGCTTAGCGTAATTAAAAATAGGAACGGTTCTTGCATCTCGCTCGGAAAGATGCAAAAGACAGTTCCCCTATTTTCAGGCTTTACTCTGTTAACTTCTTAGCAGCATCATAAAGTACATCCACTCCAACAGCCAAGTCCATTACGTCTGTCCATTCCTCCGGGCAATGACTAAGACCATCCTTACTTGGAACGAATATCAAACCTACATCCGTAATACCAGAAAATATCATAGCATCGTGTCCAGCACCGCTATTCATAGTTAAATACGGAATATCCAGTTGGTTACAAGATTCTCTAAGTAGAGTACGTATTTCGGGACTCAATTCCTTCGGTGGAATATAAAATGATTGCTCGATAGATGTTTGGATTCCTTGCTCTTGATAGGATTTAATGACGTCTTTTGTTTTCTGAATGGCTTGTTGAATATGTTCTTCTTTTCCAGAACGAATATCTACGGAAAACAGCACTTTATCAGGAATCACATTCGCTCCATTCGGAAAAACTTCATGGCGTCCTACCGTTATCACAGTTCCTTCCCCGATTTCCATGGCGATTGCCGGCAACTTCGCAATGATTGTTGCTGCTGCGACTAATGCGTCCGAACGTCTGTCCATTGGGGTTGTTCCGGCATGTCCTGCTTTTCCTTTGATGGTCACTTCTAATTGGGTTAAGCCTACAATAGCTTCGACAACGCCGATTGGAGTTTTCGCTTCTTCTAGAATCGGTCCCTGCTCGATATGCATTTCTAGGAATGCTTTTATTGATTTAGGATCTCTGCATGTGTCTTTTGTTGGGTCTAAACCAATATTCTTCATGGCTTCTGCTACTATAATCCCTTGTCTATCCTTAATTTGGTTTTGTGCAAATTCACCAAGGGCGCCAGCGATTCCTCTTGAACCCATTAATCCGCCTTCAAATCGTGTTCCTTCTTCCTCTACCATCGCTATGATTTCTAAAGGATAAGTTGGAGTGAGATTATTTTCCTGAAAAAGTGCAGCTACTTCTAGCCCAGCTACAACCCCCGCTGCACCATCGTAAGCTCCACCATTTGGTACGCTGTCAAAGTGGGAACCAACTAAGACGCTTGGGGCATCTTTTTTTGTTCCTGGTAATTTTCCAAAAATATTACCAAGTCCATCTTCTCTTACAGTAAGGCCGTAAGCTTCCATTTGTTCTTTTATGTAATTACGAGCCAGTAGATCTTCTTGACTGTATGTTAATCGGGTAATTCCTTTATTTGGTGTAGCTGTAAACTCGCTTAATTTACGGATGTGTTTTTCTATGCGTTTTGTATTTGCTTTCATGTTATCCCTCCATTCTTTTATATTACTAGGTTTATAGCTCTAGTTTAACGGATTCTATCATTATAACCTATACATGTGCGGGTTGATATATTTCCAAATTGAATCAGTAGAACCTTCCCTTATGGATGAGATTGAATACTACTATGAAAATAACGTGAAAACTCCCTCTACCATGAACGCATTAGTTCTGCTAATAGATTAAATTCTCCAAAAAAAATCACCGTTTCGTGCGCTTTTATGATATACTCTCTTCAAATAGTGTTGAGCGAATTAATTGTTCGTTCCCTATTTGAAAATGGCAAATCTATTGAAAGATAGAGACGCAAAGCTACAGGTCTACGGTTATTAAACTAGGATGGCTGAGCTACCAAATGGAGAATGGAGAATAAGCTCGAGTTACTTATAGAGTGAAATTCAAGATTCTTTCATTACAAAAAAAATTGTTTTGGAGGGATTTTTTTATGGAAAAGGATATTTCATTATTCCGTAATATGCGTAAATTTTTGGTTTCAGGTGTTGTAACTGCGGTTGTTTTTGGTTTTGGAGCTGGACAGGCCTTTGCGGAAGATGCTGAGGGAATGACTGATTCTCAGGTGGAAGAAACAAGTCAGGAAGAGCAAGAAGTTATAACAACACCAGATGCAACAACTGATGAATCACTAGAAGATAATGAAACTCAAAGCAGTGATGAAAGTTCTACAGAAGAATCTGCACAGGACGAATCATCTGATAATCAAGAGAGTGAAGAGGATATTGGACTTTTACCAGGTGATTTTTTCTATTTTGCGAAAAAGCTAATGGAAAATGTAAAAATTGCTCTAACATTTGACGAAGTGAAAGAGGCAGAATTGCTAACCCAATTTGCTGAGGAGCGTATTAAAGAAGCGGAAGCATTACTTGCACAGGGCGAGGAAGATTTAGCAAATGAAGTGCTTCAAAAGGCGATTGAACAACAAGAGTTAGCATTAGCAAAATATGAGGAATCGAAAGTCTCTGAAGAAGAAGCGACTACAGAGGAAAACGATGAGTTAGAAGAGGATGATGTTTCGCAGGAAGAGACTTCTCTGGATCCGATTCGTGCAGAACTAGAGGCAAAATTTGCTGCAAATCTAGTAGCCTTAGAATCTGCGTTAGAAAAAATTGAAAATCCAAAAGCAAAAGAAGCACTAGCTAAAAATATAGTAAAAGCACAAGCGAAATTTGAAGAAAAACTAAATAAAAAATTAGCAAAGTTACAAGAAAAAGAGCAAAAGGCAGATACGAAACATGCGGAACTTGAGGCGAAATTAGCTTCCGGTAAAATAGATGAAGAAGAATATAGTGAAGAGCTTGCAGAACTTAATGATGAATTAGCAGAAGAAAAGGCAGAGGTCGTTGCGGAAATTCAAGAGGACACGGACGAAGTAATAGAAGAAGCATTTGAAGATGAGCGCGAACAAGCTGCTGAGTTAGCAGAAAAAGAACGTGAGCAAGCGGAGAAAGAACGCGAACAAGCTGAAGAGCAAGCGGAGAAAGAACGCGAACAAGCTGAAGAGCAAGCGGAGAAAGAACGCGAACAGGCTGAAGAGCGAGCAGAGGAAGAACGCGAACGAGCTGAGAAGCAAGTAGAGAAAGAACGCGAACGAGCTGAGAAGCAAGCAAAGAAAGAGCGCGAACGAACTGAAGAGCAAGCAGAAAAAGGTCGTGAACAAGCTAAAGAACGCGAAGAAAAAAATCGTGAAGAAGCTGAAGACGTTGATGATGATTAATCCAAATAGTATTAGATGATTTTGAAAGCACCCTGAACTTTTTTTAATGAGGGGTGCTTTTTTGTTGAGCTTACACGATAATTAATCTTCAAGCATGCTATGTTTTTAATAACTGGTAAAAGTAGATGCTCTAATAGAAGAAGCCGCATTTAATATGGATGAACAAAAGCGTGCGGACAATATAAGCAAGTTCTTGCTAAGGAACGTGCTGTTGTTTACCTTTTTCAATTAGAAGGAAGTTGATTAAGCGACCGTATTATCGATCAATTAAGAGTAGATGAACTTACGTTAAGTGAATAATTATAGAAAGGGCACTGTCTAAAATAGGTCCGGGTTTGCATCCAATGAACAAACAGCAACACTAGAAATGATGATTTCACCGCTGTGAAAATTAGTAAAGAACAAACCACCAATCAAAATCTCACACTAGTAGACATTGTACACGTGACAGAGCAGTGAAACCATGGGACCGGTTCGGAATGGTGAGAACAGGTCCCATGCATCACTGCAGTCCCTGCAATGTCTCAAAGAAATCAGGATAAGAAACATTGATCGCTTCACTGCTTTCGATCACGGTTTTTCCCTCTGCAATGGTACTTGCTATTGCTAACATCATCCCAATTCTATGGTCTCCATGGCTGTTTACGGTAGCACCTTTCAGTTTGGTTTTGCCATGTACAATCATTCCATCTTCTGTGGGTATAATATGTGCACCCATCTTATTCAACTCTTGTGCTACGATGTCAATTCGGTTTGTTTCCTTCACCTTAAGTTCTGCAGCATCCTTAATAATGGTTGTTCCTTCTGCTTGTGTTGCTGCTAATACAATAATTGGAATCTCATCGATCAATATAGGGATAATATCCCCGCCGATTTCCACACCATGTAGCGAGGAGGCATCGACTTGAATGTCTGCATAAGGTTCTATCGAATCTTCACTTTTATTTTTACATGAAAGTGTTGCGCCCATATGGATCAGTACATCAATAATCCCAGTACGGGTAGGGTTCATACCCACATGTTGTATGGTTAAACGACTCTGAGCGCTAATCGTCCCCGCCACTAAAAAGAAGGCAGCAGATGAGATATCACCAGGGACTTCAATGGTAGTTGCTGTTAACGTTTGCTTTCCTTTCATGGACACTTTCTTTCCAGTTTGATTCACGTTTACACCGAATGCGTTTAGCATTCTCTCGGTATGATCTCTTGTACGCTCCGGTTCCATGACGGTGGTAGTTCCTTCCGCGAATAAGCTTGCTAATAATATAGCGGATTTCACCTGTGCACTGGCAACCGGTAATTCATAATCAATCGAATGCAAGTTACCTCCAGTTATCGTTAGAGGGGTGAAATTCCCACCTTGACGCCCATCAATATTGGCACCCATTAAGCGAAGCGGATCCACGATTCGTTTCATCGGTCTCTTTGCAATGGAAGAATCGCCTTGTATGCAAGCATAAAATCCAAGACCTGCCAGAATTCCTGACAACAGGCGGATCGTTGTTCCAGAATTTCCAACATCCAGCACTGCTTTCGGTTCCCGTAGATGCTCTGCCCCATTCCCGTGAATTTCCACATAGCTTCCTTCTTGATGAATGTCGACCCCCAATTGTCTAAAACAGGAGATGGTACTTAAGCAATCTTCACCGGGAAGAAATCCTCTAACAGTTGTTTTACCATTGGCTAATGCTCCAAGCATTATCGCCCTGTGTGAAATGGACTTATCACCTGGAACGGTGATTGTTCCAGAAAGTCCATGTTCCACTTTGCTTAACGTTTTTTTTGCCATGTCCATCCTCCTTATGCAGCTTCATAGGTTTTGTACGCATGAAAGTTGAGGAGATTCTGCGCTTTTGTGCGGTCCTCCTCCTTTTGAAAACTAATTCTTAAAACACCAAGTAGTCCTTCTCTATTTTCCATAATGTGCAGGTTGGTAAGGCTGATTCCATGTTCAGCAAGTAACGTAGTCACTCCAGCAATGGAACCAGGGACATCGATGACATCCACATACAAATCATAATAGGAAGGAATAGCACCTTTTGAACGAACAGGTAACGAATCTCGGTATTCTTTGGCATCTTCAAAAAAGTGGGAGATAGCTAAGTCATCTCCGTTCAGCAAACTATGTTGGAAATGCTTCATTTCATCCACCCAATTATCTAGCAGCCCTAATAAATTCATTCTATTTTGTTTTACGATTTCTTTCCACATTTCGGGACTACTTGATGCGATTCGTGTGATATCTCGAAATCCCCCCGCAGCCAACAAGCTAACCAACGGATGCCGATCAGCATCTTTCCTTGTTTGATTGACCAAGCCGGAAGCAATAATGTGGGGAAGATGGCTAATGACTCCAGTTACATAGTCATGTTCCTCTTTATCCAAAACAAGAAATTGAGAATTAGCACCACCAAGCCATTGTTTTAATTCCTCTATTCGATGAGGAGAACTGCTAGAAGGTGTTAGCACGTAATACGCATTTTCGAATAGGTGAGCCCTTGCGCTTTCCACACCAGATTTATGGGATCCTGCCATTGGATGTCCACCGATGAACGTAACAGATTCTCCCTGCCACAGCTCCTCAGCCAGTTCTATAACTCCTCGTTTCGTACTCCCGGTATCAGTGATGAGCACGTTTTCTTTTAGATCATAACCTGCTAATTGTTTTATAACCTTTTCCATCTGTAATACTGGTGTCGACAAAATGATTAAATCTGCCATCTCTGCTTCTTTACGCAAGGAGCCCACTTTTTCATCTATAACTTGAAGTGATTTTGCCGCTCTCATTTCACTTTGTTTTACATCATAACCATAAATCCTAGCTTCTGGATGTTGCTTTTTAATCGCGAGGGCTAACGATCCGCCGATTAGTCCTAGTCCTATAATTAATACATTTCCTTGCATGGCTATTCCTCCTGTGGGTACTTATTTCGCGATCTCCTCAGTCATTAATTCTTTTAATGCACTTCTTACTTGTTCGTTTTGGTCTTCTCTGCCAATAGTAATACGGACCGAAGTTGGAAATCCTAACGATTTTCCGGAACGAACAATAAGCCCTTTGGCTAATAACCATTCAGCCACCTCATCTGCATCCCGCCCGAAATTAATTAAGATAAAGTTTCCTTGTGAAGGAAAATAAGAAAGATTATTTTCATCGCAAAATGCATAATATTTTTCTAACTCGACTGTATTTCGTACTCGACAACGGGCTACAAATTCTTGGTCGGAAAGGGCAGCAGTTGCTGCTATTTGTCCTAGTACATTCGTGTTAAACGGAAGACGAATAGGTTCCAAAGTCTGAATAATTGCTGGTGATGAAATTCCGTAACCGACCCGAAAACTGGCAAGCCCGTATATTTTGGAGAAAGTTCTCATGATAATAAGGTTCGGAAACTCTTGGATAAACGAAAGTGAATCATATGATTGCGTTACGTAATCGAAATAAGCCTCATCTAGAACAACCAAAACATCGCTCGGCACTCGCTCTAAGAAATGTCTGATTTCCATTTCTGGAATATAACATCCAGTTGGATTGTTTGGATTACAAATCCATACAATCGCGGTGTTCACATCCATTGCCTTAAGCATGTTATCCAAATCATGGAAACCGTTCGTTAAAGCTACTTCGCGTGTTTCTGCACCTTCCATAATGGCTGCATGCTTATACTGCGGGAAGGTAGGAGAAGCCATGACTGTATTCCTTCCAGGTTCCAGCATCGCTCGTGAAATAATTTGAACTAGCTCATCGGTGCCATTACTGAAGATTAATTGTTTTTCGTCTAAATGTAACAGGGAGGCGGTAGCTGTCCTTAGGGTAGAAGCATTTCCATCAGGATAAATTGTATAAGAAACATCCAGGTTATTTAATGCATCATCCACATAAGGTGAATACCCATACGAATTTTCATTGGAAGCCAATTTGATGATTTCTTTTAGACCGTATAGTTTTTTCACATCTTCTATTGACTTACCGGGCTGGTAGGCTCGTAAATGAAGCATTTGTTCTTTCCATTTCATGTTGAACCCTCCTTGAAAAAATTAAAACGTTTTTGCGTAGGCGCGGTGTTCCTCTACCGCTAGTTTGAGTGCTTCAAAGCGGTCACTAGAAAATTGCTCCGTAATCGCGGTAGCAAGCTCCCAAGCAACGACGGCCTCTGCAACCACACTTGCAGCAGGAACAGCACAGCTATCCGAGCGCTCAATACTAGCAGTAAAAGGTTCTTTTGTATCGATATCCACGCTTTGCAGTGGTTTATATAAGGTAGGTATTGGTTTCATCACACCTCTTACCACGATGGGCATTCCGGTGGACATTCCGCCTTCAAACCCACCTAATCGGTTTGTGTTTCGGCTATATCCGTTTTCTTCGTCCCAGTTAATCTCATCATGGACCTGACTCCCAGGTTTTCGTGCCATCTCAAATCCTAAGCCAAACTCGACACCTTTAAATGCGTTAATACTGACGATTGCTGCAGCTAGCTTGGCATCCAGCTTACGATCATAATGCACATAACTACCAAGCCCCGGTGGCATGCCTTCCACAACAACTTCAACGACTCCACCGATCGAATCACCGTTTTTCTTTGCCTGATCGATTGCTTGCATCATTTGCACTTCTGCCTCTTGATCAAAACAGCGAACAGGAGAATTATCTGTCCTTTCCTTTAATGCTATCAAATCCTTGTAATTCGTGTTTTTTGCTTGAATGCCCCCGATTTCGACTACATGGGCCGTCACTTCGATTCCAAGAAGATGAAGTAATTTTTTTGCTACTGCTCCTGCTGCAACTCGAACGGTCGTTTCACGTGCAGAGGACCGTTCCAGTACATTACGCATGTCGCGGTGGCCATATTTGATCCCACCGACTAAGTCCGCATGACCTGGGCGAGGATGGGTAACTATTCGTCTAATGTTATTTGTCTCAGACTCTTCCATCGGTTCGATTCCCATGACATCGGTCCAGTGTTTCCAATCCTTATTCTCTACTACTAGCGCAAGAGGGGACCCTAGGGTATACCCATGACGGACCCCACCTGCTATCATTACTTGATCCTTTTCAATTTGCATTCTTTTTCCTCGGCCGTACCCTTTTTGCCGGTTGGCTAATTCGCGGTTAATATCCCCTGCTGTTAATGGCATGCCTGCCGGTAGCCCTTCAATAATGGTTGTGAGTTGTGGACCGTGGGATTCACCTGCTGTGAGAAACCTCATGTTTTAAGCCTCCTTTTCCGCTGAGCTTATCTCTAAATACTTTTAATCCGTCCATGAACTCATGGAATTCTGGAATGTTCATTTGTTGTGCGGAATCGGATAAAGCTACTGCTGGATCCGGATGAACTTCCGCCATAATCGCATCTGCACCAATGGCTAGTGCTGCTTTTGCTGCTGGGAACAATAAGTCTTTGCGACCGGTTGAATGTGTGACATCGACTACGACAGGTAGATGTGTTTCTTTCTTCAAAATCGGTACCGCCGAAATATCTAATGTGTTTCGTGTTGCCTTCTCATATGTCCGAATACCTCGTTCACAAAGAATGATTTGATCGTTTCCTTGGGAAATGATGTATTCTGCAGCATTGATGAATTCTTCGATTGTTGCAGCTAAGCCTCTTTTTAATAGAATTGGTTTATTTACTCTTCCAACCGTTTTAAGTAATTCAAAGTTCTGCATGTTACGTGCACCAATTTGAATTACATCCGTGTATTCCAATGCTGCTTCAACATCATGTGGAGTTAAGATTTCGCTAACTACTGACATACCAACTTCATCTGCTACTTTTCGTAAAATTTGTAACCCTTCCAATCCTAGCCCCTGGAAATCATATGGGGAAGTACGAGGTTTAAAAGCGCCACCTCGCATGAGGGTAAGTCCTTGTGCTTTCATCGCTAAAGCTACTTCTTTTACTTGTTCATAACTTTCGACCGCGCACGGTCCCATAATGAAATTTTGTTCGCCATTCCCGACTTTTGTACCATTTATATCCACAATCGTATTTTCAGGGCGTGCTTTTCGAGAAACCAATAATGCTTTTTTATGGTTGTCTTCCTGAAGCTCCAGACTAGCTTTGAAGATTTCTTTGAAAATATGTTGAATCGTGGATGATTCAAAAGGTCCAGTGTGGTGTTCCATAATTAAATTAAGTGCTTGACGTTCTCGCACTGGATCGAACCTTACGACTCCTTGTCTTCCTTTGTATTCTCCAATCTTTTGAACAATTTTCCCGCGTTGATTTAACAAGGTTAAAATTTCTAAATTCACCGCATCGATTTGGTCACGTAGCGCTCTTAATTCATTTGTCATTTGTTTTCCTCCTCTTTTGGGGTGCCTGTCACTCCCCGATTTAACTCGATTTTTGTCGAGTGAAAGCTATTTATTGATACGAAAAAAAATCGCCCCTGTCGTAATAATATAAACGACAGGGACGATTCTCATCGCGGTACCACCCTTATTGTGAACAGAATTGTTGTTCACCTCTCATCTTTTTTAACGATCAGTGACCGTCTTTCTCGTGGGAGGGTTGCCTTTGCCTTGAGAAAGAAGCTCCAGGATTGTAATTCATGCTTATCTTTGGCTGATTCACACCATACCATCAGCTCTCTGGACAGGGAGATAAGACACTACTTCGATCCTTTCATTACTTTTTAAATTATTTAATTTAAGGTTGGGGGGTAGACCCCATAAAAAAAGCCCCTACTGATGATTAATCAGTAGGGACGAATTCTTTCGCGGTACCACCCTAGTTGTGAATAAGTTATTCACCACTCTAATTGGTTAACGATCAAATGACCGTCTTTTTCTTGATAAAACGTTCTGCTTTAAGAAAAAGAAGCTCGGGGATTGTAATTCATGCTTATCTATGACTGATTCACACCACCATCAGCTCTCTGACGCAGGGAGATAAGACACTACTTCGATCCTTTCGTAGCCTTTACATATATTTGTTTCATTTCACTGTTTAGTTGTTATTGTTTCACATTATATGCAACTTAAAAGAGTCTGTCAATATGTTTTTGGAGATAAGAGGCAATGTCACTTTTCAAATATTGTCGAGGGGCAGTTTATTGAATGCTTAGGAATTACAATAGAAAGTCTAGCTGAGAGTAGGTTTATAATAGAAATAGACATTGGGAAGTATGGTTGTTGTAGGGTCAGACCCCACTCAACGAGGTCCACCACTACTTTTCTAGGTATAATATTTTCATTCCCCTTATATAGTACAAGTATAGGGGGCTCTTTTCATGCTTTTAAAACAATTCCCAGGACTGAACAATCTTGTACCTTATCAAACTTTTAACCTAGCTGGTGATTTGACTGCTGGGATTGTTGTGACTTTTTTATTACTACCACAAAGCATGGCCTATGCAATGATTGCTGGAGTTCCACTGAGTATGGGGTTAATCGCTGGAACTTTTCCACTAATGATTTATGTATTAATCGGAAGTTCAAAGTATTTATCAGTTGGACCTGCCTCCGTTGTCTCTCTGTTAGCATTTACTGGTGTATCTGGTGTCACTGGTCCAGGCTCCGAACAATTTCTTGAAATGATGGTTTTCTTAGTTTTATTGGTAGGATTAATCCAACTTGTCTTGGGGCTACTGAAGGTTGGTTCCTTACTCGGCAAGGTATCACGAGCTGTGATTGGCGGGTTTATTTCTGCTGTAGCTATAATTATTATGTTAAACCAACTAAGCTCCTTTTTAGGGATTACACTTCCGAAATATGAGAACTTCTTATCATTTATCTTCAATCTTATACAAAATTTGTCCGACGTTAATGTACTAGCTACTTCTTTTGGAATTGGGAGCATGATTGTCTTGCTTCTTTTTAAGAAAAGATTTAAGGTTTCTCCAGGTCCATTTATTGTTATAGTTATATCTATTTTGGCTGTAGACTTTTTAAACCTGAACAAAATGGGTGTTGATATTGTAGGTCGAATTCCGCATGAATTTCAAGAAATAGCACTGTTTATTCCTTCATCAGACATACTGATTACATTACTGCCTACCGCTATCATCATTAGTTTCATTTCATTTTTTGAATCCTTTTCCGTGGCATCCACGCTTGCGGACAAAGAAATGGAGAAGATCAACCCGAACCAAGAACTTATGGGATTAGGCTTTGCAAATATTACCGGTTCATTTGTTGGTTCTATCCCGGTTGCTGGAGCCATTTCGAGAACTGCTGTGAACTACCAAGCAGGTGCGAGGACAAACTTATCCTTAGTTATTACTGCCAGCTTTATGTTGTTAGCTATATTTTACATAACCCCTTTATTCTACTATCTACCCCAAGCGACACTTGCAGGTATCATCATTTTTGCTGTGTGGAATTTAGTGAATGTAAAACAGCTAAAGCACCTTTTAAAATATGAACCGTTTGATGCAGTAATCTTTCTAATGACTCTTTTTGCAACGTTGGTTGTGGATGTATTTGTTGGTTTGATAATAGGGATTGCACTTTCTCTGTGGAAGAAGAGGTAGAAGGGAACCATCTGTAATAAAAGATTAAATTATCAAAAATATTTGACTATGGTATTTTTCTGATAGTATGATAATGACAATAGGTTTAGCAATCGGAATTCTATTTAAAATCAGTAACACCTAAAAGGAGGATCTTCATGCAATCATATATTCTATCAAAAATGACTTGGCCAGAAATAGAAGAGGCGTTAAAAACTGTAAAACTAGCAATTATTCCAGTGGGGGCTCAAGAACAGCATGGACACCACTTGGCAGAGGGCTGTGATTCGTATAGGGCCGAAGAATTCTGCCGACTGTTGGGTGAAAGGAATTTCCCCAATGTCGTCGTTGCACCAAACATTAATTATGGTGTTTCGCCACATCATATGGACTTTCCGGGAACCATAACACTTCAGCCGGAGACTCTAATTGCTCTATTGGACGATATCGTAAATAGCTTGCAACATCACGGAATTAAGAAGTTTTTATTTATTAATGCACATGGTGGCAATACGACGACCATAGCGGTTGCAGCAGAAAAGATAGCTAGAAAATATGATGTTGCCGTTGCTCATTCGAAGTTTGTGGATGCAGCAAAAGAAGTAATTGAAGCAGAAATTGATTCCCCGTATTTTGGACATGCTTGTGAAAGAGAAGTGTCGGAAAGCCTTTATTTAAAGCCAGAGATTGTCCGAGTGGATAAACTGCAACAGGCAGATTATGTTGATGCATTTGCATTGAAACAAACTAAAAGTAATTTTGTGAAAGTAGTTCATCAATTTAAAGATATTACTAGAAATGGCAATCTTGGCGATGGTACGAAAGGTAGCTATGAATTAGGAGAGAAGATTATTCAGCAAGCACTAAGTAATCTTAGTGAGTTTATTGAGGAATTTATTGCGGTAGAGGAGAATTCTGAGAAGGAAGTTCTTCATAGAGATTAATAGTAGTTTGATCGTACTCGGGGGATGTGAAGTTGATATCTCTCGAGTTTTTTGATTGTTAGAATCAGTTATCAAATGCAGCTTTATGTAATAGATATTTGCGATGAAGCTTAAAACAAATAAGCAATAGAGGTATTTCTCAGCTCCAGTCGATCTGAAACATAAGAATATCCCTATTGCTTTTGCATTAAACCGACAATGTCGGCATGTCACTATTTCTAGCTAGTATCCTTGCTCCCTTATCATTAGAAACAAACACTACTGGTATTTTCTGTTCTATAAGCTTAAGACAGGAGCCGATTATTTTCTCGTCTGGCCCCCCTGTTAGATGATGCTTTTTCAAAAAGTTGAAATCTGGTACCTCAACAAACTTCACTCTACCTGCTTCCTGATACATTTCTAATAAATCAAATCCAAGCTGAGCCGACTTTCTAACACCAGGTTTATCATTGTTTTTTAACCCGTCGAGCTCTTTCATCACTTGTTTACTAATATAAAGCTTCAGATTACTATCCCGGAATGCAGAGACGAGCATCAATTGTTCATGCATTAGAATATTTGTATCAGGTACAATGGCAACGCCTGACTTAAGGGTAGACATGAGATTGCGATATTTTAAAACGGCGAGCCTTTGTAGGGCTTTTTTGGCCATTGTATCGTTTACCTTACTTGCAGTGATATTCGCATGAATAACCGATAAAACAGTAAGGGCAACCCAAGACAATACTAAAGGTGTACTCTCCAACTGTGCGGCTAAAATATAAACGATAAAATGTAAAAGTACTAATAGAATCCCTAATACTTTCTTTTGCGCATAGATTTGTCCAAGGCCAGTTACAAGTGCAGATAGCCAGCCTGCTTTACCACTAGTTATTAGAGATGGGCGCTTCACACGATAATAGTTTGCTAGTAATATTACGGTGAGTATATAAATGATGGCAGGATTTTTCCCGGTTAATTCGAAAGCATCCGCTAAGAATCCAATAATAAGTGCTAGTAACAATACGCTATCCCCTTTCCTTTATTAGTGGTGATGTGAATCTGCTGAACCGTGATCAATTCCGTGATAGCTTTCGTCCACTACAATATCTAAGCCCGGATTAGTGTACGGGTCATGAGGATCATGCCCAGATTGGTGCCAGTCGTCGTCTATATGATTAGAAGTGGAGTAGGAACTTGAAGTAGTGTGTTGTATACTCGACATTCCTCTCGACATGACGGTAGCTTGTAATACATGCTCTGTCCATTCATCCTTTGTTGTCGGAAAAATAGATCTGAATTCGATGTTCTTCGTGGTGACTTTTCCCTTTAGTTCCATTAAAAATGTCACGATAATTCCACCGATTAAAATACCGTAAATGATTGTTTCCATATAATCAGCTTCCCTTCCACGTTATTGATATGCTTTTGTAAGACCTTTAACGAAGCGGCGGGATAACGAGTGGTACAATCCATCCTTTGTTTCATAGGATACTTCAGGGCTTTCGTATACGAAAAAGTATAATTCCCGCAAGCGATTATAATAGTAGTCAGAAGATAACCAGAAATAAATAAGACGTACTCGTTTCAAAATAATATCTGCTTGTTCCTGTGTGCAGTGATGCTTTTGAAACTTGATTTTTAGACGTAAGGATTGAAGGCGGAACCAATTAATCGTTTCAAATAACAAAAATAAAACAACTAATAATCCTCCAAAACTAGCAAAAATTCCTTCCATTTTTTCTTCCCCCTTGTATTTTAGTTGTAAAGGACTTTATAGATGATAAAATAGTACTAAAGTCCGTATTACAAACTCATTACACTTTTGGAGGAAAAATGGCAAAATTCAACTCAGTTAACGCATCAATCCATTACATAATGAAACCTAACCCTACGAATGATACGATTGTCTTGCTTCACGGAGTAGGGCTAGATCATACCGAATTTAATTTTTTATTACCGTATCTAGAAAACTATCAACTACTAAGTTATGATTTACGCTGGCATGGACAATCAGATGGAACTTTTTATTCAAGTGATGAAGAAAACTGGCAAGTATTGATCAACGACTTCCTTGTTTTGCTTGATAAAGAACGTATAAATAACTTCCATATCGTCGCTCATGGAATTGGAGCACAGCTAACAGTGGAACTGGTCAGTCGGGGGATTGTTAAGCCGAAAACAGTAACCGTGCTTTCTACACCATTTTATTATCCTAAAGAGGTTGCGGAAAAAGGAATACAATTTCGTGCCGAACAAATCAAAGGAATGAGTGGTAGAGAATTAGGTAAATGGATGATTCCACAAATCATGGCGAATCATTCAGAAGAAAAACATGAGATTATTTTGTCGGCTTTCGATAAGGTTAACTTAGAGTTATATATTGATATTTTTCGCTTAAATGCAAACGCCATTTCGTTGGAAAAACTAACGAAGTTCACTATTCCAACCTTACTTCTTAATGGGGAATTGGATGTTAATTATCCACCAGAGCTAACTAGTCTAAGTGCAAAGTATTTACCAGATGTCCGGACGAAAATAATTAGAAATGCCTCCAATCTGGTACATGTCGATCAACCAAAGGAAGTAGCTACCATTATTCATGAATTTATTGAGCAACATACATATCTTTCAAGCGGCGGTGTGGTAGGGCTAGACTTACCATATTTATCATTACTCCATAAGGAATTAAATCGAAAAGAGAAATTATTCATTCGGGTAGATTTTTTAACGGTGTTTGAAATGAAAGTAAACGGCAAGATTGTCTATGGGAAATGGAATCAACGAAAGGCAAAAGAATTGCTAGCCTATCTTACGTATTATGGTCGGTCATCTAAAGGGAAAGTATATGAAGCTTTATGGCCAAACTCTAGTGAACAAAATGCCCAGAACTTACTTCGTGTGGCCATTCACCATTTACGAACATTACTAAAGAACGCTGGCTTAGAAGAATTTATCTTCACGGATACGCAATATGTTTGGATCAATGATAAGGCAGAAATACGTTGTGATGTAATAGAGGCTATGAATGGAATTCGAGTGGTGCCTGAAAATCAGTTGTTTTCAGACTTACCAATGGATTGGACTAGGGATATACAGTTTGAGTTGGAGAAGCGCTTGGGGTTGTTGCAGTAAATGAATGTTTTTTTGTTTCTTTTATATAAGCATAATGATATTGAGCTAATTTCTTTTATTAGAAAACAAACCATTTAAGTATAGTAGTTACTGGCTCTTGTTCTGTTGCAAGTTAGTTAAGTCGGTACCTGATAAGTTTATATAGTAGAATTAGTTACTAGACTTATAGCTTGCAAGTGTTGGAGAAAATATTGGATATAACTGGATATTCTATTAGTATTGCAATAGTTACCTAACCATGGTATATTAATCTCCTGCCCCGCGAAATAGTGGTTAATATAAATGTTAATTTTAAAAAGTGATTGACTTTGAGACTGATAGCGTGGTAGGATATAACTTGTCGCTTTTAATAGACTTCAAGAAAAATAATAAAAAAAGTTGTTGACACATTTTGTCGAATTTGATATTATAATTCTTGTCGCTAAAATAAACGACAAAGATTTTGCTCCTTGAAAACTGAACAAAACAACCAGTATGTCAAGAAGAAACATACCCTGTTTTTTCTTAAATTATGAAATACAGAAGCTAGCAGCTTCTTTGCTAAGAACTTTCCTATGAATGATTGGTGT
>NZ_LDUE01000012.1 GCF_001038485.1 Ornithinibacillus californiensis | reverse complement strand
TGTGCCTACAAGTAGTCGGAGCACGTTAATGTGTGACGGCGTACCTTTTGTAGAATGGACCGGCGAGTTACGATCGTATGCGAGGTTAAGTGGAAGACACGGAGCCGTAGCGAAAGCGAGTCTGAATAGGGCGAATTAGTATGCGGTCGTAGACCCGAAACCGTGTGATCTACCCATGTCCAGGGTGAAGGTCAGGTAACACTGACTGGAGGCCCGAACCCACGTATGTTGAAAAATGCGGGGATGAGGTGTGGGTAGGGGTGAAATGCCAATCGAACACGGAGATAGCTGGTTCTCTCCGAAATAGCTTTAGGGCTAGCCTCAAGAGTTGAGTACTGGAGGTAGAGCACTGATTGGACTAGGGGCCCTCATCGGGTTACCGAATTCAGTCAAACTCCGAATGCCAGATACTTTATCTTGGGAGTCAGTCTATGGGTGATAAGGTTCATAGACGAAAGGGAAACAGCCCAGACCGCCAGCTAAGGTCCCAAAGTATACGTTAAGTGGAAAAGGATGTGGAGTTGCACAGACAACCAGGATGTTGGCTTAGAAGCAGCCACCATTTAAAGAGTGCGTAATAGCTCACTGGTCGAGTGACTCTGCGCCGAAAATATACCGGGGCTAAACGTATCACCGAAGCTGCGGATTGTTCTTACGAACAATGGTAGGAGAGCGTTCTAAGTGCTGTGAAGTCAGACCGTGAGGACTGGTGGAGCGCTTAGAAGTGAGAATGCCGGTATGAGTAGCGAAAAAAGAGTGAGAATCTCTTTCACCGAATGCCTAAGGTTTCCTGAGGAAGGCTCGTCCTCTCAGGGTTAGTCGGGACCTAAGCCGAGGCCGAAAGGCGTAGGCGATGGACAACAGGTTGATATTCCTGTACCACCTCATAATCGTTACGAGCGATGGGGGGACGCAGTAGGATAAGGAAAGCGCACCGATGGATGTGTGCGCCCAAGCAGTGAGAGTGTTGGATAGGCAAATCCGTCCAACTTAAGCTCAAGCTGTGATGGGGAGCGAAATTTAGTAGCGAAGTTCCTGATTTCACACTGCCAAGAAAAGCCTCTAGCCATGATTTATGGTGCCCGTACCGCAAACCGACACAGGTAGGCGAGGAGAGAATCCTAAGGTGAGCGGAAGAACTCTCGTTAAGGAACTCGGCAAAATGACCCCGTAACTTAGGGAGAAGGGGTGCTTCTTGTATGAGAAGCCGCAGTGAATAGGCCCAAGCGACTGTTTAGCAAAAACACAGGTCTCTGCGAAGCCGAAAGGCGAAGTATAGGGGCTGACACCTGCCCGGTGCTGGAAGGTTAAGGGGATGAGTTAGGGCTTAGCCCGAAGCTTTGAACCGAAGCCCCAGTAAACGGCGGCCGTAACTATAACGGTCCTAAGGTAGCGAAATTCCTTGTCGGGTAAGTTCCGACCCGCACGAAAGGTGTAACGATTTGGGCACTGTCTCAACGAGAGATCCGGTGAAATTATACTATGCGTGAAGATGCGCATTACCCGCGACAGGACGGAAAGACCCCGTGGAGCTTTACTGTAGCCTGATATTGAATGTCTGTGCAGCTTGTACAGGATAGGTGGGAGCCTTAGAAGCCGGAGCGCTAGCTTCGGTGGAGGCATCCGTGGGATACCACCCTGGCTGTATGGACCTTCTAACCCAGGACCGTAATCCGGTTCGGAGACAGTGTCAGGCGGGCAGTTTGACTGGGGCGGTCGCCTCCTAAAAGGTAACGGAGGCGCCCAAAGGTTCCCTCAGAATGGTTGGAAATCATTCGTAGAGTGTAAAGGCAGAAGGGAGCTTGACTGCGAGACCTACAAGTCGAGCAGGGACGAAAGTCGGGCTTAGTGATCCGGTGGTTCCGCATGGAAGGGCCATCGCTCAACGGATAAAAGCTACCCCGGGGATAACAGGCTTATCTCCCCCAAGAGTTCACATCGACGGGGAGGTTTGGCACCTCGATGTCGGCTCATCGCATCCTGGGGCTGTAGTCGGTCCCAAGGGTTGGGCTGTTCGCCCATTAAAGCGGTACGCGAGCTGGGTTCAGAACGTCGTGAGACAGTTCGGTCCCTATCCGTCGTGGGCGTTGGAAGTTTGAGAGGAGCTGTCCTTAGTACGAGAGGACCGGGATGGACACACCGCTGGTGTACCAGTTGTTCTGCCAAGAGCATAGCTGGGTAGCTACGTGTGGAAAGGATAAGTGCTGAAAGCATCTAAGCATGAAGCCCCCCTCAAGATGAGACTTCCCATCACTTCGAGTGAGTAAGATCCCTTAGAGACTATGAGGTTGATAGGTCCGAGGTGGAAGCGTGGTGACACGTGGAGCTGACGGATACTAATAGATCGAGGACTTAACTAACTTTTTTTTGATATTCGTTGTTTACTCTTATTTAGTTTTTAGGGTATAAATTAAATTTTATATCTAAACCATTGTCTGGTGATGATGGCGAGAAGGTCACACCTGTTCCCATACCGAACACAGTAGTTAAGCTTCTCAGCGCCGATGGTAGTTGGGGCATTGCCCCTGTGAGAGTAGGACGTTGCCAGGCAATAGTAAACCAAGAGATGATTAAATCGTCTCTTGGTTTTTTTGTTTACCCAAAATTAATTCTAAATTCATATTTACATTTAATTATACTAAACTGATAATAGATAAATAAGTAGAAGAAGGGGAGCTAACATGAATGCCATTTTTGAAGACTTTATAGACGATAATTTTTTCCTGATTATTGTACGTGTTCTTATAGCACTCGTATTATCAGGCTTGATAGGTTTTGAACGTGAACTTAAGAATCACTCTGCCGGATTTCGTACGCATATCTTAGTCGGTGTTGGCGCATGTTTGATGATGCTCCTATCGTTATTTGGGTTTGAGGCATACATTGATAAGTATGATAATGTACGATTTGATCCAGCACGTATTCCTTCTTATGTAATCAGTGGGATTGGTTTCTTAGGTGCTGGAACGATCATGGTTTATGGTGGAACGATAAGAGGATTAACAACTGCAGCCTCTATTTGGGCAGTGGCTGGTCTTGGGCTAGTAGTTGGAGCAGGCATGTATGCAGTTGCAGTATTTACGACATTAATTATTTTATTAAGCCTTGTTTTTCTTAATAACTTTGAGAAGCTTTTTACACGAGGCGGAAAGAACTCCTTAGTGGTAGAAATTGTTTCCTATCCTGGTTTACCAATAAACAAGGTAGTCTCCGTGATTGAAGAAAGTGATTTAAAAGTAAAACAAGTGGAAGTCATTAAAGTAGAGAATGATTTGCGCAGTATCTTTATTAAAGTGGACCCTAAAGAGGATTTAAATAAAATTAAGTTGTTTGAAAGCTTGTCTGCTATAGATGCTGTAAAAAGTGTGTCTGAAAGATAATACCTACTCAATCAAAAACCTGTACATATAAAAATGTGTGCAGGTTTTTAAAACCATTCTAATAGAAAGAACTTAATTGTACATGGTTTTGATTTGATTGAATTTGTCTACAATAGAAATTGTAAGATAGTTGCATCTGATAAAATTTGAAGTATAATAAAAGTAAAGTCAAAGATAGTCAAAGTCAGAAAGGTAGTACTTAGATTACTCTTATATCTAGGAGGGAATCAAATGAGTAATATTTCAGATGTAATTGAACAGTACTTAAAGAAAGTATTACATGCTAAGGGTCAAGACGCTATTGAAATTAAACGAAGCGAAATAGCCGATCGATTTCAATGCGTGCCATCCCAAATCAATTATGTTATTAACACTCGTTTTACAATAGAAAAAGGCTATATTGTGGAGAGTAAACGTGGTGGAGGAGGATATATTCGCATTATTCGGGTAAGACATCGAGATAGGTCTGAGATGATTGATGAAATTATTCGATTGATTAACCCGACAGTAACACAACAAGCTGCAATCAATGTGCTTGAACGTCTAGTTGAAGATGAATTTATTACAGAAAGAGAAGCAAAGATTATGGCTAATGGAATCAGTAGAGAGACATTGGCATTTAAACTACCGTTAAGAGACGAGTTAAGGGCCCGCATTTTAACCTCAATGCTTACGACATTAAAATATCATTAAACATTAAAATGGTTTTAAGTTTGATTAAGGGGGGAATCAGAGTGGAGTGCCAAGAATGTCATCAGCGGCCAGCAACCTTGCATTATACACAGGTTATTAATGGTCATAAAACAGAAGTACAAATTTGTGAGGCTTGCGCCAAAGAAAAAGGTTATCTGACATATCCTGAAGAGGGATATTCTCTTCATAATTTATTAACTGGTTTATTTAACTTTGAATCTGGAAATATAGGATCTGCTGGAACCCATTTGGACAAAGGAAAAGAGACGCAATGCTCTAAATGTGGATTAACATTTTCGGAGTTTAAACAAATTGGCAAATTCGGGTGTGGCGAATGTTATCATACTTTCTCTGCTAATCTTAATCCGATTTTCCGCCGTGTTCACAGTGGAAACACAGAGCATCGCGGTAAAATTCCCAAACGAAAAGGTGGCAAT
This sequence comes from Ornithinibacillus californiensis, assembly GCF_001038485.1. Taxonomy (GTDB): domain Bacteria; phylum Bacillota; class Bacilli; order Bacillales; family Amphibacillaceae; genus Ornithinibacillus; species Ornithinibacillus californiensis. The sequence goes on along the minus strand of NZ_LDUE01000012.1, from coordinate 63,522 downwards.
TTGCATTTAAAGAAACAGTTAGCTACCTATAAACAGGAGCTGCAAGATTTGATTATTAATGAAGAGTTTGAACGGGCTGCTGTTATTCGGGATAAGATTAAGGAATTGGAAGCGAATATTAATCGTAAAGAAGAGAGGGATTCAGGTGACACTTCAACATTTCATGAATGAGGCGATTAGCCCATGGATGCGTGAACAAGGTCCAGATCATGATATTGTTCTAAGTAGTCGCATCCGTTTAGCAAGGAACTTTGCCGATATGCCATTTCCTATCATTGCAGATCAGAAGGATTTGGAGCAAATTCGAAAGTTCTTCCAGCATGAGTATGAACATACTTCATTTGAGGAATATAAAAGCTTTGAATTTATTTCTATTCGTGATTTAACAGCGATTGAAAAAAGTGTACTCGTAGAGAAGCACCTTATTAGTCCGTTGTTAGCGAAGAAAGAAGGAGCAGCAGCTGCCCTCATATCTGGTAATGAACAAGTATCCGTTATGATCAACGAAGAGGATCATATCCGTATTCAAATATACTTCCCAGGCTTACAATTAACGAAAGCATTAAATAAGGCGCTACAATTTGATGATTGGATTGAAGAAAAGGTTAACTATGCTTTTGATGAAACGCGAGGATTTTTAACAAGTTGCCCTACCAATGTAGGTACCGGTATGAGAGCCTCTGTGATGATGCATTTACCCGCACTAGCAATGACCAAGCAAATCAACCGCATGATGCCAGCTATCAATCAGTTAGGACTAGTTGTGAGAGGTATTTATGGTGAAGGTAGTGAAGCATTAGGTAATATTTTTCAAATCTCCAACCAGATTACACTAGGAAAAGCAGAAGAACATATTATCGAGGATTTAGAGAGTGTTGTTCAGCAGCTAATCGAACACGAGCGGAAGGCTAGAACTAGAATATTAGAGCAATCGGGTATCGTGTTAGAGAACCGTATTTTCCGTTCTTTAGGAGTACTGAAATATAGTAGAATCATTGAATCAAAGGAAGCCGCAAGATGTTTATCGAATGTACGTCTAGGAATAGATTTAGGAATCATTAAAAATATTTCACGTAATATACTTAATGAGCTAATGGTTTTAACACAACCAGGTTTTTTGCAGCATTATGCGAAAAAGACGTTAAGTGCTTCAGAGAGAGATATACTTAGAGCGTCTTTAATCCGAGAACGATTACAATTTGAGGAATAGGTAGGAGGAAATCTCATATGATGTTTGGACGTTTTACTGAAAGAGCACAAAAAGTATTAGCCCTATCACAAGAAGAAGCCGTACGTCTAGGGCATAACAATATAGGTACGGAGCATATCTTACTTGGATTAGTACGCGAAGGGGAAGGAATAGCTGCAAAAGCGTTAGAATCTCTTGGGTTAGAAGTATCCAAAATCCAAGAAGAAGTTGAGAAACTAATTGGAACTGGGAAGCAGCCAATGCAAACCATTCACTATACCCCAAGAGCCAAAAAGGTAGTAGAACTATCGCAGGATGAAGCTCGTAAACTAGGTCATTCCTATGTGGGAACAGAGCATATTTTGCTTGGTTTAATTCGAGAAGGTGAAGGAGTTGCCGCTCGAGTTTTAAATAACTTAGGTGTTAGTTTAAATAAGGCCAGACAACAGGTACTACAGCTGTTAGGTAGTAATGAGTCTCAGGCAGGTAGACAAGGACGTGGCCAGGCAACGAGCGCTAATACACCGACTTTGGATTCCCTTGCCCGTGATTTAACTGCAAGCGCCAAAGAAGGCAACATTGACCCGGTTATTGGAAGAAGTAAAGAAATAGAACGTGTTATTCAAGTGTTGAGTCGCCGTACGAAAAATAACCCAGTACTTATTGGAGAGCCAGGTGTTGGTAAAACAGCCGTTGCTGAGGGCTTAGCACAACAAATTATTAATAATGAAGTACCAGAAACATTACGTGACAAGCGAGTAATGACACTTGATATGGGTACGGTTGTCGCAGGTACAAAATATCGCGGTGAGTTTGAAGATCGCTTGAAGAAGGTTATGGAAGAAATTCGCCAAGCAGGCAATATCATTATCTTTATTGATGAGTTGCATACGTTAATTGGTGCTGGTGGAGCAGAAGGTGCAATTGACGCATCTAACATTCTAAAACCATCCTTAGCACGTGGAGAATTACAATGTATCGGTGCTACAACTTTAGAAGAGTATCGTAAGTATATTGAAAAGGATGCGGCTCTTGAAAGACGCTTCCAGCCGATTCAAGTGGATGAACCTACATTAGATGAAACGATTCAAATCTTAAAAGGATTACGTGATCGCTATGAAGCGCATCACCGTGTAACGATTACAGATGAGGCGATTGATGCAGCTGCTAAATTATCAGATCGCTACATTACAGACCGTTTCCTACCAGACAAAGCAATTGATTTAATTGATGAAGCGGGATCCAAGGTACGATTACGTTCGTATACAATTCCACCTAATTTAAAGGACTTAGAGCAAAAGCTTGAAGAAGTACGTAAAGAAAAAGATGCTGCTGTTCAAAGCCAAGAGTTTGAGAAGGCGGCATCATTGAGAGATTCGGAACAGCGCCTACGTGAAGAATTAGAAACGACAAAGAATGAATGGAAAGAAAAACAAGGACAAGAAGATTCCCAAGTAACGGTTGAAGACATCGCAAGCATTGTTTCTATTTGGACTGGTGTACCAGTTTCCAAGTTAACAAAGGATGAAAGTGAACGTCTTCTTAACTTAGAGGAAGTTTTACATGATCGTGTAATCGGGCAAGAAGAAGCGGTTAAAGCTGTTTCTAAAGCGATTAGAAGAGCGCGTGCGGGTCTTAAGGATCCGAAACGACCAATTGGCTCCTTTATCTTCTTAGGACCAACAGGGGTAGGTAAAACAGAGTTAGCACGAGCACTTGCTGAAGCAATGTTTGCCGATGAAGATGCAATGATTCGAATTGATATGTCTGAGTATATGGAGAAACACTCTACTTCTCGCCTAGTCGGTTCACCTCCTGGATATGTTGGCTATGAAGAAGGTGGCCAATTAACAGAAAAAGTACGTAGAAAACCATACTCCGTTGTCTTATTAGATGAAATTGAAAAAGCTCATCCGGAAGTATTTAACATTCTATTACAAGTACTAGAAGATGGACGCCTAACAGATTCAAAAGGTCGTGTAGTAGATTTCCGAAATACGGTTGTAATCATGACATCGAATGTTGGAGCAAGTGAGTTAAAGCGTAATAAATTTGTAGGCTTCAACTTAGGTGATGAAAACAAGGACTATGACAATATGAAATCAAAAGTAATGGATGAACTGAAAAAAGCCTTCCGTCCTGAGTTCCTAAACCGAATTGATGAAACCATTGTGTTCCATTCTCTAGAGAAAAAACACATGAAGTATATCGTCACGCTAATGATAAAAGACGTTCAAAAACGCTTAAGGGAACAAGAAATTGATTTCAGCCTGACAGATAAAGCAGTAGAGAAGATTGCTAATGAAGGATTTGACCCAGAATACGGAGCAAGACCATTACGCCGATCCATCCAAAAGAACATCGAAGACCTATTATCAGAAGAACTGCTAAAAGGAACCATTAAAATTGGTGAAAAAGTAAAAATCGGCCTAAATAACAAAGGCGAATTCATTATTTTACCGTAACAATTCATCATAATCTCATGTTAAAACTAGAAGGTTTTTTACCTTCTAGTTTTTTTCTACCATGGAATTTTGTGTTATGATGCAAAATATATAATAAGGGCTGGGCTACCTAGTCCGCAGCACTTCTAGAGAGGAAGTTTGCATAAGGTAAATCCTCTGAGCAGCCAGTATAAACGAAGACTCCAGCGGGAGGACAGGCCTAGGTATAAGACCCCGGTGATGCACCTGCGTCTACTAGCATCACTTCGAAGTAGGCTTCCTCGGTGCAAGGCAGCAAGGAAGCTTATTCAAGTAGTTGCCTGGCTTACCAGCCGCCCGGCGGCAAGGTAGACACTGCGATGGTTTTTTTCGAGCAGATGTCGCCCCTGTGCTGGAAGTGAAAGCGAAGTGTATACTGGCTGCGGACACCGATCAACAACTAAACATAAACAATTATTGTCCAATATGTGGCAAACTTTAGGAAAAATTAAACTAAATTGATAGATTACTGTAACCATAGGAACAGCTTGTACGTATATAATAGAGATATCCGAAAGGACTGAGATCATTGGCAAAAAGAAAAACAAAATTTGTCTGCCAAGAATGTGGATATGAATCTGCAAAATGGATGGGAAAATGTCCAGGCTGTAATAACTGGAATAGCTTTGTAGAAGAGACAGAAATTACAGGAAAACAAGCTAGACACACATTTAGTGGAATATCTACTCCTGGAAGCAAACCAGAAAAAATAACCGCAATAGAATCAAGACAAGAACCTAGAATAACGACGAACGTAAACGAATTAGACCGAGTACTAGGTGGAGGAATAGTCCCTGGATCACTAGTTCTAATTGGTGGGGATCCTGGTATTGGGAAATCGACTCTTTTACTGCAAGTATCATCCCAAATTGCCAATAAACAACTTCCTGTACTATATATATCCGGTGAGGAATCTATAAGACAAACGAAGCTTCGTGCAGATCGATTAGGGGTAAGTTCAGATTCATTATATGTCCTAGCAGAAACCAATTTACTTACCATTACGAATCAGATTGAGCAATTAAAGCCTCAACTAGTTATAATCGATTCTATTCAAACGATTTATCGTGAAGAGGTAACAAGTGCACCTGGTAGTGTTTCACAAGTTAGAGAATGTACAAGTGAGCTTATGCGTATTGCGAAGACTAGCGGCATTCCCATTTTTATTGTTGGACACGTTACCAAGGAAGGTGCTATTGCCGGTCCAAGACTATTAGAACATATGGTAGATACTGTACTTTATTTTGAAGGTGAAAGACATCATACGTATCGTATCTTGCGCGGTGTTAAAAACCGTTTTGGTAGTACCAATGAAATGGGTATTTTTGAGATGAAGGAAGAGGGTTTGAGAGAAGTACTGAATCCATCCGAGATCTTCTTAGAAGAGCGCTCACAAGGCGCAGCGGGCTCAACGGTAGTTGCCTCAATGGAAGGGACAAGACCTGTTTTAGTGGAAATACAAGCTTTAATCTCTCCATCTAGCTTTGGAAACCCAAGAAGAATGGCAACAGGGGTAGATCATAACCGAGTTTCCTTACTGATGGCTGTTTTGGAGAAGCGGGTCGGATTAATGCTACAAAACCAAGATGCCTATATTAAAGTTGCTGGTGGGGTCAAGCTGGACGAGCCAGCGATTGATTTAGCTGTTGCAATAAGTATTGCATCGAGCTTCCGTGATATTTTAACTAGACCTGATGATATTTTTATAGGAGAAGTGGGACTAACAGGTGAAATTAGGCGTGTCTCTAGAATTGAACAGCGTGTTCAAGAGGCGGCAAAGCTCGGGTTCAAACGAGTGATTTGCCCACAAAACAATCTAGAGGGCTGGACGATTCCGAAAGATATTCAAGTCATTGGTGTAAAAAGTATACAAGAGGCATTAAATATCGGTGTGCCAAGATAATAGTTTAAAAAATTACTAGAATTTTGTCGAATTTTGATTGACTTATAAATAACGCTGTGATAAAATTTATGGTTTTGCCAGTTTGATTGTTTTTTAAAGCTATGCTATTATGGTGAAGTACTATTCTTATTTGTAAAAAATGGTTATTATTTTAGGTTAATAGGCAATAATAATGGTTAGGAGGTGACAGTGGTGCTGAAAAAGATTGTACACTTATTCTTTATTATTTCAGGGGGTACCATTGGGTATTTATATATACCATATGTTATTAGGCTATTAGATTTTACCGATCTATCATGGGTCGAATCACCGTATTTAGGTGCAGTATTAGGTGCAATTATATTATTTGTTTTTTCCTATCTCGTTACGGATTATATTGTAGATTTTTTGAGGTGGATAGAAGAAGGATTAGTAAAAATACCTATAGGTGATTTACTTTTTGGAAGTCTAGGATTAATCATCGGGCTAGTAACTGCATTTTTAATTAACTTACCAATTCAAGAAATTGAGATTGAATTTGTTTCGAAGGTTATACCGCTGTTTGTAACGATTCTATTAGGCTATTTTGGATTCCAGGTTGGATTTAGAAGGAGAGATGAATTAATCAATCTTCTAAGTATCAACCGTAAGGAGAAAAAGAGAGGGTCGTCCGATGGTGATGCAACGGACACGGTTCAACCTCGAGCAAAGATACTAGATACTAGTGTTATTATTGATGGTCGTATTGCAGATATTTGTCAAACGAGCTTTTTAGAGGGAACGATTATTATCCCCCAATTTGTATTAGGTGAGTTGCAGCATATTGCAGATTCATCTGATGTACTAAAAAGAAATCGTGGGCGTCGCGGTTTAGACGTTTTAAATCGTATTCAGAAGGAACTACCTATTAAAGTAGAAATCTATGAAGGCGATTTTGAGGAAATTCAAGAAGTAGATAGTAAATTAATCAAGTTAGCCAAAGTAATTGATGGTATTGTGGTAACAAATGATTTTAATCTTAACAAAGTTTGTGATTTACAAGGTGTGCACGTTCTAAATATTAATGATCTTGCGAATGCAGTAAAACCTGTCGTATTACCAGGAGAAGAACTAATGGTTCAAGTGATTAAGGATGGTAAAGAGCAAAATCAAGGAATTGCGTATTTAGATGATGGCACAATGATAGTCGTTGAAGAAGGCAGAAATTATATTGGAAAAACGATAGAAGTACTTATAACGAGTGTTTTACAAACCTCTGCTGGACGAATGATTTTCGCAAAGCCAAAATTACTTGAAAAAGCATTATAAAAAAGGTATAACTTATATTGGAGAAACAATAAATACAAGAGGCTGGGACAAAACCTAGATGTTTGAATTCAAAGACGAATGATACGAAATATTAGCTCCGGAAATATACGGAGACTCCTGCGGGAGGAAAGGCATCGGTGAGACCCCACAGCTCGGAACGAGCGAGGAGGCTCACTAGCCGCCCGCGGAAAGCGTAGTATATTTCCGGAGCGGGGTATATGCACTTACCATAATATTTCGGATTTTTCTTGAATAGAACACCTTTGTCCCACCCTCTTTTTGTTATAATGTAATAAGAAATGAACATACATAAATTTATAAAAGAAGGAAGAGACCAACTATGACAAAAGAAGTTCGTGTGAGATATGCACCAAGTCCAACTGGACATTTACATATTGGTAATGCTCGTACCGCTTTATTTAACTATCTATATGCAAAGCATTTTGATGGAAAGTTCATCATTCGTATTGAAGATACAGATGATAAGCGTAATGTTGAAGGCGGAGAAGAGAGCCAACTTATGTTCCTTAAGTGGCTTGGAGTAGAATGGGATGAAGGTGCTGACGTTGGTGGTAACTACGGACCATACCGCCAAATGGAGCGTCTAGATATTTATAATAAATATGTTAATGAATTACTAGATAAAGGTTTAGCTTATAAGTGTTATATGACCGAAGAAGAACTAGAACAAGAACGTGAGGAGCAAATTGCTAATTCTCAACCACCTAGATATTCAGGGAAACATCGTGATTTAACGCCTGAGCAAATAGCTGCATTTGAAGCGGAAGGTAGAAAACCAAGCATTCGTTTCCGTGTACCAGATAATGTAACCTATTCATTTGAAGATATGGTGCGTGACACAATAAAATTTGAATCTAGTGACTTTGGTGATTGGGTAATGGTGAAGCGAAATGGTGTACCAACCTATAATTTCGCTGTTGCTATTGACGACCATTTAATGGGTATTACACATGTCCTTCGCGGAGAAGAGCATATCTCTAATACACCAAAACAGTTAATGGTATATGAAGCATTTGGATGGGAAGCACCATCATTTGGACATATGACATTAATTCTAAATGAAGATCGTAAAAAACTAAGTAAGCGTGATCAACATATTCTTCAGTTTATCGAGCAGTACAAGAATCTTGGTTACTTACCAGAAGCGTTATTCAACTTCATTTCATTGCTTGGATGGTCTCCAGTTGGGGAAGAAGAAATCTTTACGAAAGACAAGCTAATTGAGATTTTCGATCCAGAAAGACTATCTACATCACCAGCTATTTTCGATATGCAAAAATTGAAGTGGATGAACGGAGAATACATTAAAGCTTCAGAACTAGATAAAGTAATCGACTTAGCAATGCCACATTTAATTGAAGCAGGTAGACTACCAGCTGACATGGATGCAGATACAAAAGAATGGGCAGAAAAAGTAATTGGATTATATCATGAGCAATTACGATATGGTCAAGAAATCGTAGAACTAACAGACTTATTCTTTAATAAAGAAATTCAGCTAGATGAAGAAGCTAAAGCTGTTCTAGCAGAAGAACAAGTTCCAGAAGTACTACAAGTATTCACCGATAAACTAATTCACCTAGAAGAATTCGATAAAGATACCATAAAAGCACAAATAAAAGCGACCCAAAAAGAAACCGGACACCGCGGCAAAAAACTATTCATGCCAATCCGAGTAGCAACAACCGGCCAAACCCACGGCCCAGAACTACCACTAGCAATCGAACTACTAGGAAAAGAAGTAATCGTAGAACGCCTAGATAAATTATTAAGAGAATTAGGAGCTTAAGTAATTCGATTTTTAGCGGATTACTAGTTATGTGTAATAGCTCGGGCGTAAAATAAGAAGATTGCTCTGAGCGGTCCGAATATACGGAGACTCCAGTGGGAGGATAGGCTTAGGTGAGACCCCGGTGATGCACCTGCGTCTGCTAGTAACGCTTCGGAGTAGGCTTCCTCGGTGCAAGGCAGCGGAGAAGATTACTCAAGTAGTAGCCTGGCTCACCAGCCGCTCGCGGAAAGCGCAGTGTATTCCAGCCGCGGGTTCGGTACAAAGATAAAATAATATGAGCGATCTAATTCACATTTCACCCAAACTATAATATAGTATTAATACAATAAATAAAGAACGTTGATAAGGGAAAGTAATAGCAAGCCCGTTACACAGAGAAAATCACCTAGGCTGGAAGTGATTTTAACCACTTACTATGAAGTGCCCCTTTGAGTCCGTTATGGAAAACTTTAGTACATAACGGCGGTACTCTACCGTTATTAGAGCATAAGTTGGGAGGAATTTACCTCCAAACAGAGTGGAACCGCGCCAAAAAGCGTCTCTGTGTTATCTAACACAGGGGCGCTTTTTCTGACTTTTTGAGAACAATATAGAGGAGGATTGTTAATGGGGATTTTCAAGCGAATGAAGGATGATATGGATGTTGTTTTCGAACAAGACCCTGCAGCCCGAACGTATTTTGAAGTATTTCTAACCTATTCAGGATTACACGCTGTCTGGTACCACCGTATAGCACATGCATTTTACAAACGAAAGCTATTCTTTATTGCCCGCTCTATATCACAAATTAGCCGCTTTTTCACAGGTATTGAAATACATCCCGGGGCAAGAATCGGCCGCCGCTTATTTATCGACCATGGTATGGGAGTAGTCATTGGGGAAACTTGCGAAATCGGGGATAATGTAACCATTTTCCAAGGTGTAACGTTAGGTGGAACAGGGAAAGAAAAAGGGAAACGACATCCGACGATTAAAGATAATGCACTGATCGCTTCTGGAGCGAAAGTATTAGGCTCGATAACCATTGGCGAAAATGCCAAAATAGGGGCAGGTTCCGTTGTACTTAAGGATGTGCCTGATAATTCAACCGTAGTTGGTATCCCTGGTAAGGTCGTCATTCAAGATGGGAAAAAGATAAGAAGAGATTTGGACCATCATAAACTTCCTGATCCAGTGGAAGAAAAATGTTCTGCGCTACAAAGGGAAATTAATATGCTTAAAGCTGAAATTGAAAAGTTGAAGGAAGGGAAATAATCTATGTCGATTTCAATTTACAATACGATAACAAGAGAAAAGCAAGCGTTTAAGCCAATAGAGGATGGTAAAGTTCGTATGTATGTCTGCGGTCCTACCGTATATAACTATATTCATATCGGTAATGCACGTCCAGCCATTGTTTTTGATACGGTTAGAAGATATTTAGAGTATAAAGGCTATCATGTGGACTACGTGCTAAACTTTACAGACGTCGATGATAAGATCATTAAGAAGGCGAATGAATTAGGGGAAGATGTTTTTGCTGTATCGAATAAGTTTATTGATGCTTATTTAGAAGACGTTAATAAATTAGGTGTGAAAAAAGCAACCTATAATCCGAGGGTTACGGATACGATGCAAGATATTATTGCATTTATTAAGAGCTTGGTAGATAAAGGCTATGCCTATGAAGCAGAAGGTGATGTTTACTTTAAGCCAAGAGCTTTTGAAGGATATGGTAAGCTTTCCCATCAATCGATTGATGAACTTAGATCTGGAGCTAGAATTCAAATTGGAGAGAAAAAAGATGATCCACTTGATTTTGCATTGTGGAAGGCAGCGAAAGAAGGGGAAGTTTCTTGGGATTCTCCATGGGGTAAAGGACGTCCAGGTTGGCATATTGAGTGCTCGGCTATGGCTAAAAAATACTTAGGCGAGACGATCGATATCCATGCTGGGGGACAGGACCTAACATTCCCACATCATGAAAATGAAATTGCTCAGTCAGAAGCAAATAACGGAAAAACTTTTGCTAACTATTGGATGCATAATGGGTATATTAACATTGATAATGAAAAAATGTCTAAATCACTAGGAAACTTTGTATTAACAAGGGATTTACTGGCGAAGCATGACCCAAATGTTATTCGCTTCTTCATGTTAAGTGTTCATTATCGTAATCCGATTAATTTCTCGGAGGAATTATTGGAATCAGCTAAAAATAGTTTGGAACGAGTATTAACTGCCTATCAGAATCTAGAACACCGTAAATCATCCAGTACGAATCTTGATCGTAATGAACAAGAATGGTTGGCAAAGGTGGATGATTTTAAAGAACGCTTTGAAGCGGAAATGGACGATGATTTTAATACAGCCAATGCGGTTTCTGTATTGTTTGATCTTACAAAAGAGGCAAATGTGTATTTAAATCAAGATCATACTTCCGAACAAGTAATCAATCATTTTCAACAAATGATGCTAGCATTTTTAGATGTTCTTGGGGTTACTATATCTACTGAGAATTCCTTGTTAGATGATGAGATTGAAGCATTAATCGAGGAAAGAAATGAAGCAAGAAAGATGCGTAATTTTGCTCGAGCGGATGAGATTCGTGATTTGTTGAAGGAACAAAATATTATCTTAGAGGATACACCACAAGGAGTTCGTTGGAAGAGGGGCTAAGAAATGGAAACGGATATCAAACAAATGAAGAGCTTAGCCCTCGCCTATATGGGCGATGCAATTTATGAAGTATACGTTCGTGAACACTTACTAGAAAAAGGAACGGTGAAACCGAATCAGCTCCATAAGGCAGCAATTACCTATGTCGCTGCTACAGCTCAAAACCATGTTCTGAGAGAATGGCTGGAACAAGGGATACTATCGGAAGAAGAGGTAGCGGTTGTTGCTCGGGGTAGAAATGCTAAGTCTCGTTCCGTGCCTAGAAATACAAGTGTTACAACTTATCGTTATTCTACAGCATTTGAGGCATTAATCGGGTTTCATTACTTATCAAAGAACAATTCAAGACTAGAAGAATTAATCAAGCTAGCCATCGAAAGCTTAGAAAGGAGGAATCAGTAAATGGACCAAGAAATGATAATTGGGAAGAATCCTGTAATGGAGGCGTTGAGATCCGGAAGATCGGTTAATAAAGTAATGGTTTCGGATCAATTAAATGCCAATGTTCAAGGGAAAATTATACAACTAGGCAAGCAAGCGGGGACCATTGTTCAAAAGGTACCTAAAAGTAGACTAGATTCGTTGTCAGATGGAATTCATCAAGGTGTAATTGCCTATGTAGCTTCGTATCAATATGCAGATTTAGAGGATTTATTTGCGCGAGCAACCGAACGAAATGAAGACCCGTTCTTTATTATTTTAGATGAATTAGAAGACCCGCATAACTTAGGTTCCATTTTACGTACCGCGGATGCTACGGGAGCACACGGAGTTATCATTCCGAAGAGGCGTTCTGTTGGATTAACTGCTACTGTAGCGAAGACTGCGGCCGGTGCTCTAGAACATATTCCGGTAGTACGAGTAACAAACATTGCCAATACCATTGAGGAATTAAAGGAGCGAAATGTTTGGGTTGTTGGGACAGAAGCGGAAGCAACAGAAGATTATCGCAAACTAGATGGAAAAATCCCAATAGCTTTAGTGATTGGTAATGAAGGAAAAGGTATGAGTAGACTTGTCCGTGAAAAGTGTGATTGGACTGTAAGCTTACCTATGAAAGGAAAGGTTTCTTCTCTGAATGCCTCAGTAGCATGTAGTTTGTTGTTATATGAGGTCTTTCGAAAAAGGTATCCGATTGGTGAGTAATGATGGTTGTACTGATCGTTGATGGCTACAATATCATAGGTGATTGGGATGAACTCAAACAATTAAAGAAGAAAGACTTAAGTCAGGCACGAGATCGCCTAATTGAACGGATGGCGGAGTATCAAGCTTACTCGGGTGCTCGTGTAATCATCGTGTTTGATGCCTATTATGTTAAGGGTATAGAGAATAAGTTAAAACAATACAAAGTTGAGATTATCTATACGAAGGAAAAGGAAACGGCAGACGAATGCATTGAAAGGCTAGTAAAAAAGCTAAAAAATGTAAAGACACAAGTGTATGTCGCAACCTCAGATTATACAGAGCAACGGGTTACATTTGGACAAGGAGCACTACGGAAATCAGCTAGAGAACTAGCAATTGAGTTTAACAATCTAGAACGAGAAATTTCCCATAATGTATCTCAACACCAAAAATCAAAGCCCCAATCCAAAATACCTTTACCAGACGATATACTCGAGAAGTTTGAAAAATGGAGAAGAGGGGATTTGTAGAAATACAGATACCCACTTCTCTTTTCGCTATGGTCTAACAGATAATCAGTTTTGGAAATGAGTCTAATGAGTGCACTGAGCGGTCCGAATACACGGAGACTCCAGTGGGAGGATAGGCTTCGGTGAGACCCCGCAAGAGCTTTAGCTCTGAGGAGGCTCAACAGCCGCCCACGGAAAGCGGAGTGTATTCGGACCGCGGATTCGGCACAAGACACACATGACTTTTGTGAAACGTTAGAAAATTAAAGCTATTGAGTTATCGAAGCGCTTACTGTATAATGTTTTTAAAATTGACTATATGTCAAGGAGGCTTTCCGGATGAACATCAAGCAATTAATCCAAGATAATGACAAGTTGCTGACGCTTGATGATGATGCGATATTAGAATTAATCCATCAAGGAGATAATCAGGCTCTAGACTATTTAATACATAAGTATAAAAACTTTGTCCGGGCGAAAGCAAGAACTTATTTTTTAATCGGAGCGGATAAGGAAGACATTATCCAAGAAGGGATGATCGGTCTTTATAAAGCTATTCGCGATTATAATGAGGACAAGCTAACATCCTTTAAGGCGTTTGCGGAGCTTTGTATAACGAGACAAATCATCACAGCGATAAAGACCGCAACAAGGCAAAAGCATATCCCATTAAATTCGTATGTCTCATTGGACAAGCCTATCTATGATGAAGAATCAGACCGAACATTACTGGATGTTATTGCAGGTTCAACAGAAATTGATCCACAAGAGTTACTGGTAAATCAGGAGAAATTTGGAGATATGGAAGTAAAGCTGTCCGAACTTTTAAGTGAGTTTGAAAGAGGGGTCCTACAGTTGTACTTGGAAGGCAGGACATACCAAGAGATTTCGGCAGAATTAAATAGACATGTAAAATCAATCGATAACGCGCTGCAACGTGTTAAGCGTAAATTAGAGCAGATAATGGAAACGAATGAGGTCAGTCTATAGATGGCGTTGACACATGAGGACAACCATGCTACATTAAAATGAGGAAATAACCCGTAAGTAAGGGTGAAACTATGACGAAAAAAGTTATTTTATCGTGTGCAATTTGTTCTAGCAGAAATTATTCTACTAGTAAAAATGTAGCTACAAAAGATACGCGATTAGAAGTGCGCAAGTTTTGTAAAACATGTGGTCAGCATACATTGCATCGCGAAACGAAATAAATGAAATGAAATCCTATTCGCTAAGACCTGAGTTTGGGGAGGGTACTAGAATGTTTAAGTTTTTGAAGAATGTATCTAGAGAGATGAAGAAGGTCAGCTGGCCAAAAGGTAAGGAATTAACAAGCTATACAGTGGTTGTAATTTCTACCGTAATATTCATGGCTATTTTCTTTGGTGTAATTGATTTAGGTATATCACAAGTATTGAACTTATTTTTTGAATAATTTTCCTATAAATATGCTATAATGAAAAATGGATATGCAATTTTTTTGAAAAACCCGCGTAATACGGGTTTTTTTAATATTGTTTTTTTGCTCGTTTACGGTTTAAATTCACCTAATAAAGGGAGGGAAGGGCAACGTAATTGTCCTAGTTAAATGGAGAAAAATTGGTATGTTATTCATACGTATTCAGGATATGAAAATAAAGTAAAAACAAACTTAGAAAAGCGTGTTGAAACAATGGGAATGGAAGATAAAATCTTCCGAGTAATTGTTCCTGAAGAAGAAGAAACAGAAATTAAAAATGGGAAAAAGAAAGTCTTAAAAAAGAAAGTTTTCCCTGGCTATGTATTAGCTGAAATGATTATGACAGACGACTCTTGGTATGTCGTAAGAAACACACCTGGAGTAACCGGCTTTATTGGATCAAGTGGTGGAGGAACAAAACCAACCCCACTAATGCCAGGAGAAGCAGAAGCAATCCTTAAACGAATGGGAATGGCCGAACCTATAATCCAAGTTGACTTTGAACTAAAAGAAAACGTCCGCGTAACAGACGGACCATTCTCCAACTTCACAGGCACCATCGAACACATCGACATCGACAAACAAAAACTAAAAGTCCACGTCAACATGTTCGGAAGAGAAACCCCAGTAGAACTAGACTTCTCACAAATAGAGAAGATATAGGTTTTTCTATAATAGTGTTTGAATAACTGAGCATGAGGAAAAAGTAATTAATAATGCACTGAGTGGCCCGAATACACGGAGACTCCTACGGGAGAAGTGGACAGGGTGAGACCCCACAGGACGGAGTCCGAGGAGGCTCACCGTTCACCCCGTGGAAAGCGGAGTGTATTCGGGCCACGGGCATGGCGTGGAATTGCTAAAAAAATTCTCAAGCACTTGCATTTTATTCTGATTCATGCTAAACTTCTTTTGTTATTCATGCCCTCACAGAGGCAATGAAAACTGAGTGGGAGGGGAAAATCCCCAATTACCACATCACGGACTTTAAGGAGGTGTGTCTCGTGGCTAAAAAAGTAATCAAATTAGTTAAATTGCAAATTCCAGCTGGTAAAGCGAATCCAGCTCCACCGGTGGGACCTGCACTAGGTCAAGCAGGTGTTAATATCATGGGATTCTGTAAGGAATTCAACGCTCGTACGCAAGATCAAGCAGGATTAATTATCCCGGTTGAAATCACTGTATTTGAAGATCGTTCATTTACATTTATTACGAAAACTCCACCTGCAGCAGTGTTGCTTAAAAAAGCAGCTGGCTTAGAATCAGGTTCTGGAGAGCCTAATAAAAATAAGGTCGCTACTTTGAAACGTGATAAAGTAAGAGAAATTGCAGAAACTAAAATGCCTGATTTAAACGCTGCTGATGTTGAATCTGCAATGCGTATGGTTGAAGGAACTGCTCGTAGCATGGGTATTGTTATCGAAGACTAATACTTGTGTTTTACTAACTTTGGGTTGCGGTGAATAACTTCTGTTTCGCGCAACCTTTTTCATGAATTCAATCTATTTATTTAGTAGATTGAATCGCAAGCTTTATAGAAGCAAGTAAGCTTCTATAAGTGGGAGGTACTACCGTTATTACCACATTAGAGGAGGAAATTTATAATGGCTAAAAGAGGTAAAAGATATCAAGAAGCTGTAAAGCTTATTGATCGTTCTAAATCTTATGAAATAACTGAAGCTGTTGCTTTACTAAAAGAAACAGCAAAAGCTAAATTTGATGAAACTGTAGAAGTTGCTTTCCGTCTAGGGGTTGACCCTAAGAAAGCAGACCAACAAATCCGTGGTGCTTTCGTATTACCACACGGTACTGGTAAAACACAACGTGTACTAGTATTCGCTAAAGGTGATAAACTGAAAGAAGCAGAAGCTGCTGGAGCAGATTATGTTGGAGATCAAGACTTAATCAATAAAATCAACCAAGGTTGGTTCGAATTTGATGTTATCGTTGCAACTCCAGACATGATGGCTGAAGTTGGTAAACTAGGTAGAGTACTTGGACCTAAAGGTCTAATGCCAAACCCTAAAACTGGTACAGTTACTTTCGAAGTAGAAAAAGCTGTTAAAGAAATTAAAGCTGGTAAGGTTGAATATCGTGTTGATAAGCAATCTAACATCCACGTTCCAATTGGAAAAATTTCATTTGACAACCAAAAGCTTGAAGAAAACTTCGCTGCACTAGTTGAAACAATTGTTAAAGTTAAGCCACAAGCTTCTAAAGGTGTTTACATGAAGAATGTAGCAATCACTTCAACAATGGGACCTGGAATTAGAGTAGACGTTTCAAACTACCGTTAATTGGTAATTGACTTTTCTAACTCGATTCGGTATACTAAAATTCGTGATT
Source organism: Ornithinibacillus californiensis (assembly GCF_001038485.1). Lineage (GTDB taxonomy): Bacteria > Bacillota > Bacilli > Bacillales > Amphibacillaceae > Ornithinibacillus > Ornithinibacillus californiensis. The sequence continues at coordinate 46,747 of NZ_LDUE01000012.1, read as the reverse complement.
AACTGAATACGTTGTACCGTAGACAGTAGGTGCGAGTGATCGCTTAATATCCTGCCGAGGTGTCCCGAAACAAATTAACTTTGTTTATTCGAGCCTCCATGTCTATATGGGGGCTCTTTTGATACAGACCCGAACGGTATAATGGACGAAACTAACGGGAGGTGGAACAATGTCAAAAGTAATGGAAAAGAAACAACAAATCGTACAAGAAATCGCAGATAAATTCCGTGAAAGCCAAGCAACGGTTTTAGTTGACTATCGTGGACTTGATGTTGCTGAAGTAACTGAACTACGTAAGCAATTACGTGAAGCGGGTGTTGAGTTTAAAGTTTACAAAAACACAATGTCTCGTCGTGCTGCTGATGATGCTAATCTTTCTGAGTTAAACGAGTCTCTAGTTGGACCAACTGCAATTGCATTCAGTAAAGATGATGTAATCGCACCAGCTAAAATTCTTAGCAACTTCGCTAAAGATCATGACGCTTTAGAAATTAAAGCAGGTGTTCTAGAAGGCAAGATGGTAACTCTTGATCAAATCAAGGAACTTGCAGATCTACCAAACTACGAAGGTATGCTTTCTATGCTACTCAGCGTACTACAAGCACCAATGCGCAACTTTGCTTACGTTACAAAAGCTGTTGCAGAACAAAAAGAAGAACAAGGCGCGTAAGTTGATATTCAATCAACAAATAGTCTTAGTATAAAACAAAACAAAAATTAGGAGGAAATTATAATGACTAAAGAGCAAATTATCGACGCTATTAAAGAAATGTCAGTACTAGATCTTAACGATCTTGTTAAAGCTATTGAAGAAGAATTTGGAGTAACTGCTGCTGCACCTGTTGCTGTAGCTGGTGGAGCTGCTGCTGGCGGTGCTGCTGAAGAACAAACTGAATTTGATGTTGTACTAACTAGCGCTGGTGCTTCTAAAATTAAAGTTGTAAAAGCAGTTCGTGAAATCACTGGTCTAGGTCTTAAAGACGCTAAAGACGTAGTAGATAACGCTCCTAAAGCTGTAAAAGAAGGCGTTTCTAAAGATGAAGCTGAAGAAGTTAAAGCTAAGCTTGAAGAAGCAGGCGCTTCTGTAGAAGTTAAATAATTATCATTTCAATAATCAAGAGCTCGTCGTAATTTTTCGACGGGCTCTACATTTACACTAAAGTATCTTCTGAAATACATAATAGTTAAAGTAGGTGCCCAAATGACTGAGCATTACTTTTCACAAAAACCCCAATCAAAAAGTTCACCCAAACAATGGAATTACAGACTAAGAGGAAAAAACTATATATTTACTAGTGATGTTGGTGTGTTTTCGAAAAACGAAGTGGATTTTGGTTCGAAGCTGTTAATTGAAACGTTTAGCCAACCTGAAATACCTGGAGAAGTACTAGACTTGGGATGTGGGTACGGTCCGATTGGGATATCCATCGCAGACTTTTTAGAGGATCGAACAATTGTGATGGCTGATGTGAACGAGCGAGCTTTAGAACTAGCAGAGGTTAATGCCAAACAAAATAGTATATCGAATGTACAGTTTGTTCAAAGTGACCAATATTCGAATTTGCAAAACCATAAGTTTGCATCGATACTAACCAATCCCCCTATTAGAGCTGGGAAAAAGGTTGTACACGGAATGCTCGAAGGAAGTAAAGCCGCTTTGCATAAAGGTGGAGAGATTTGGGTTGTTATTCAGAAAAAACAAGGTGCGCCTTCAGCAATCCAAAGATTAGAATCTTTATTTGGTAATTGTGAAACGGTAACACGCAGTAAGGGATATTATATATTGCGTTCAATAAATGATTGACTTCCTTAGTCGGAGTATGATAATATAATAAAATGCTAATATGGGATTATTTTGTCAAGAGGAATTTTTATGAAATGAAGAAAAGTGTATAATTCATCAAGTTAAGGAAACAATGATAGAATCGAGATTATGGGCGTTCTATCTATTTTTTCAGTTTACGAGGGTGTATCAAAACGATTGATATCAGCTATTGGATGGGTTATTATTACTTTTCTTTTTTAAAATCATACCCCATATTTTTAGGGTTGGCAAGTAATTGTTTTACCAGTAAGACTAGTTTAAAGTAATTAGTTTATTCGCATGGTGTTATTACTTGTACATAAAGCCTATAGTTATCCGTTCGAAAACAATATTATATTGTTTTCTAACAATATATTAGTTATTTCATGTGAGCCCTGCTCGCAAATAAAATATGCATGATTTGAGAGGTGAAGCAGTTGACAGGTCAACTAGTTCAGTATGGACGGCACCGCCAACGTAGAAGTTATGCGCGCATCAGCGAAGTATTAGAATTGCCGAATCTAATCGAAATCCAAACCGCTTCATATCAATGGTTTATGGAAGAAGGTTTGCGAGAAATGTTCAGAGACATTTCTCCGATCGAGGATTTTACAGGTAATCTATCACTTGAGTTTGTGGATTATAGCTTAGGTGAGCCGAAGTATCCTGTAGATGAATCAAAAGAAAGAGACGTTACTTACAATGCTCCACTTCGCGTGAAGGTTCGTTTAATTAACAATGAAACCGGCGAAGTAAAAGAACAAGAAGTCTTTATGGGAGACTTCCCTCTCATGACAGATACTGGTACGTTTATTATTAATGGGGCTGAACGTGTTATCGTTTCTCAGCTTGTTCGTTCACCAAGTGTCTATTTTAATGAAAAAATTGATAAAAACGGAAAAAGAGGCGTTGCAGCAACTGTAATTCCAAACCGAGGGGCTTGGTTGGAATTTGAAACAGATGCGAAAGATGTAGCTTATGTCCGTATTGATCGTACGCGTAAATTGCCAATCACCGTGCTATTACGTGCACTTGGATTTGGTACTGATCAAGAAATTATTGATTTAATTGGAGAAAATGAATATCTCATAAATACGTTAGAAAAAGACAATACCGAATCGACTGAAAAAGCGTTACTAGAGATCTATGAACGTTTGCGTCCAGGTGAACCACCTACTGTAGATAATGCGAAGAGTTTATTAATCTCACGTTTCTTCGATCCGAAACGCTATGATCTTGCTCATGTTGGTCGCTATAAGATTAACAAGAAACTTCATTTGAAAAATCGTTTATTCAACCAAGTGTTGGCTGAACCGATTGTTGATATGAATACAGGTGAGGTTCTAGCAGAGGCGGGCGATAAGGTAGAACGTCGATTACTAGATAAGATTATTCCTTATATAGAAGAAAGTGAGGCAGTACTTGGTGAGAAAATCCTTGAGCCTCATGATGGTGTTTTAGAGGATCCGATTCGTATACAGTCGATTAAGATTGTAGACCCAACTGATCCAAGTGGAGAAAGAGTCTTAAATGTAATTGGTAATGCCAATATCGAGACGAGTGTAAAACATATTACACCTGCAGATATTCTAGCATCTATTAGTTACTTCTTTAATCTACTTCACCGAGTAGGCGATACAGATGATATCGACCACTTAGGTAATCGTAGATTGCGTTCTGTTGGTGAATTATTACAAAACCAATTCCGAATTGGTTTATCCCGTATGGAGCGTGTTGTACGTGAGCGTATGTCTATTCAAGATACATCTAGCGTTACGCCACAACAACTAATTAATATTCGTCCTGTAATTGCATCTATCAAAGAATTCTTTGGTAGTTCTCAATTATCTCAGTTTATGGATCAGACCAACCCGTTAGCTGAATTGACACACAAGCGTCGTCTATCAGCTTTAGGACCTGGTGGATTAACTCGTGAACGTGCTGGTTTCGAAGTGCGTGACGTTCACTATTCACACTATGGTCGTATGTGTCCGATCGAGACACCTGAGGGACCGAATATTGGATTAATCAACTCCCTATCATCTTATGCTAAAGTTAATAAGTTTGGGTTTATTGAAACACCGTATCGTCGTGTCGACCCAGATACTGGTAAGGTAACCCAACAGATTGACTACTTAACTGCTGATGAAGAGGATAATTATGTAACTGCACAGGCGAACTCTAGATTGAATGATGACATGACATTTGCTGAAGACGAAGTTGTTGCCCGTTTCCGCGGTGAAAACACCGTTGTTCCTCGTGAGAAAATTGACTACATGGACGTTTCACCTAAGCAGGTTGTATCTGCTGCGACGGCGTGTATTCCTTTCTTAGAAAACGATGACTCCAACCGTGCACTAATGGGAGCGAACATGCAACGTCAAGCAGTTCCGTTATTAAAACCTCAAGCACCACTTGTTGGTACTGGAATGGAATATGTATCAGGTAAAGACTCTGGTGCTGCGGTAATCTGTAGACATGATGGAATCGTAGAGCGAGTTGAAGCTAAAGAAGTATTAGTTCGCAGAGTTTCTGAGGTTGATGGTAAAGAAGTAAAAGGCGACCTTGATCGCTACAAGGTTCAGAAGTTTATTCGTTCTAACCAAGGTACTTGTATTAACCAACGCCCAATTGTGAGCGAAGGAGACCGCGTGGTCAAAGGAGAAGTACTTGCAGATGGTCCTTCCATGGAGTTAGGTGAACTTGCTCTAGGACAGAACGTTTTAGTAGCATTCATGACATGGGAAGGTTACAACTACGAGGATGCAATCATCATGAGTGAGCGTCTGGTCAAAGATGATGTTTACACTTCTATTCATATTGAAGAGTATGAATCAGAAGCGCGTGATACGAAGCTAGGACCAGAGGAAATCACAAGAGATATTCCTAACGTAGGTGAAGAAGCACTGAAAAACCTTAACGAACAAGGAATCATTCGCATCGGTGCGGAAGTAACTGATGGCGATATTCTAGTAGGTAAAGTGACACCAAAAGGGGTTACTGAACTATCTGCGGAAGAGCGTCTATTACATGCAATCTTCGGTGAAAAAGCTCGTGAAGTTCGTGATACATCACTACGTGTACCACATGGTGCCGGCGGTATTGTATTAGATGTAAAAGTCTTTAATCGTGAAGATGGTGATGAATTACCTCCTGGTGTTAATGAATTAGTACGTGTGTACATCGTACAAAAGCGTAAAATTCATGAAGGAGATAAGATGGCTGGTCGTCATGGTAACAAAGGGGTTATCTCCCGTATATTACCGGAAGAGGATATGCCTTACTTACCGGATGGAACACCAGTTGATATCATGCTTAACCCATTAGGGGTACCATCACGTATGAACATCGGACAGGTGTTTGAATTGCACCTAGGTATGGCCGCTAGACAGCTAGGTATCCATGTTGCTTCTCCTGTATTTGACGGAGCGACAGAACAAGACGTTTGGGATACATTAGAAGAAGCTGGTATGCCGCGTGATGCGAAAACTATCCTTTACGACGGAAGAACAGGAACACCATTTGATAACCGTGTATCTGTAGGTGTCATGTATATGATTAAACTTGCACACATGGTTGATGATAAATTACATGCTCGTTCAACTGGTCCTTACTCACTAGTTACACAGCAACCACTGGGTGGTAAAGCTCAGTTTGGTGGACAGCGTTTCGGTGAGATGGAAGTTTGGGCACTTGAAGCATATGGTGCGGCTTATACGCTACAAGAGATTCTAACTGTTAAGTCGGATGATGTTGTAGGACGTGTGAAGACGTATGAGGCAATCGTTAAAGGTGACAATGTTCCAGAGCCTGGCGTGCCTGAATCATTTAAAGTTCTTATCAAAGAATTACAAAGTCTTGGCTTAGATGTGAAAATTTTAGCTGGCGATGAATCAGAAATAGAAATGCGTGACTTAGAAGAAGAAGAAACGCAAGCAGCGAGTAAGCTTAATTTAGAGGTAGAAGAAAATTAATGTTGGTGGGGAATTGACTATTTGTCGTTCCCCCATAACTATTCGTAAGAAATCCAATGGAAATCGGACATTAAAAAGGGAGGTATACCCTTGTTAGATGTAAACAATTTTGAATTTATGAAGATTGGTTTAGCTTCACCTGAAAAAATTCGTTCATGGTCATATGGCGAGGTTAAAAAACCAGAAACGATCAATTATCGTACACTTAAGCCTGAAAAAGATGGTTTATTCTGTGAGCGTATTTTTGGACCACAAAAAGACTGGGAATGTCATTGTGGAAAATATAAGCGAGTACGTTACAAAGGTGTTGTATGTGACCGTTGTGGCGTTGAGGTAACAAAATCTAAAGTGCGTCGTGAACGTATGGGCCATATTGAATTGGCTGCACCAGTTTCACACATCTGGTATTTCAAAGGAATTCCAAGCCGTATGGGATTAGTGTTAGATATGTCTCCACGAGCTTTAGAGGAAGTTATTTATTTCGCTGCTTATATCGTAACAGAACCAGGAAATACCCCTTTAGAGAAGAAGCAATTACTTTCTGAAAAAGAATTCCGTGCCTATTACGAGAAATACGGTAATACGTTTAAAGCGCAAATGGGTGCTGAAGCTATTCGCAAACTTCTTCAGGATATTGATTTAGATAAAGAAGTAGATGCGTTAAAAGAAGAGTTAAAAACAGCTCAAGGTCAACGTAGAACAAGAGCGATTAAGCGTTTAGAAGTACTAGAAGCATTCCGTAACTCCGGTAATGAAACGTCTTGGATGATCTTAGATGTTCTACCAGTTATCCCACCTGAAATCAGACCAATGGTTCAGTTAGACGGTGGACGTTTTGCTACTTCTGACTTAAACGATTTGTATCGCCGTGTTATTAACCGTAACAACCGTCTGAAAAGATTATTAGATTTAGGCGCACCTAGCATTATTGTGCAAAACGAAAAACGTATGCTACAAGAAGCTGTAGATGCTCTAATCGATAATGGTCGTCGTGGCCGTCCAGTTACTGGGCCAGGGAACCGTCCATTAAAATCTCTTTCTCATATGTTGAAAGGGAAGCAAGGTCGTTTCCGTCAGAACTTACTAGGTAAGCGTGTAGACTACTCTGGACGTTCGGTTATTGTCGTAGGACCTAACTTGAAAATGTACCAATGTGGTTTACCGAAAGAAATGGCTTTAGAATTGTTCAAGCCATTCATTATGAAAGAACTTGTTGAGCGAGGAATTGCTCATAATATTAAATCTGCAAAACGTAAAATCGAACGTGTTCACCCTGATGTTTGGGGAGTTCTAGAAGATGTAATTAAGGAGCATCCGGTATTACTTAACCGTGCCCCTACACTTCACAGACTTGGTATCCAAGCATTTGAACCAACACTAGTAGAAGGTCGTGCGATCCGTCTGCACCCATTAGTATGTACTGCTTATAACGCAGACTTTGATGGTGACCAAATGGCTGTTCACGTACCACTTTCAGCAGAAGCACAAGCAGAAGCTCGTCTTCTAATGTTAGCTGCACAAAACATTCTAAATCCAAAGGATGGAAAACCAGTTGTTACGCCGTCTCAGGATATGGTATTAGGTAACTACTATCTAACATTAGAACGTGAAGGTGCGATTGGAGAAGGTACTGTATTTACAGGTGTGGATGAAGCTAGAATCGCGTATCAAAATGGTTATGTTCATTTGCATACTCGTGTTGGAGTTCAAGCTTCTAGCCTAAACAATAAAACATTCACAGAAGAACAAAACAACCAACTTTTACTTACAACTGTAGGCAAATTGATCTTTAATGAAATTCTTCCGGATTCGTTCCCATATATTAACGAGCCGACAACGATGAATTTAGAGGTACGTACTCCAGAAGAGTACTTTGTACCAAAAGGAACGAATATCAAAGAGGAAATCAAGAAACGTGATCTTGTTAAGCCGTTTAGAAAAGGTTTCTTAGGTGATATTATCGCAGAAGTATTTAAACGATTTAAGATTACGGAAACATCAAAAATGCTTGACCGTATGAAGGATCTTGGATTTACGATGTCAACAACTGCTGGTATGACTGTAGGTATCTCGGATATCGTAGTATTACCAGAAAAAGAAGAAATACTTATCGAAGCACAGAAAAAAGTAGATAATGTATTAAAACAATTCCGCCGTGGTTTAATTACCGAAGAAGAACGCTATGACCGTGTCATTGCGATTTGGACGGCTGCGAAGGATAATATCCAAAGCCTTCTAATGGAATCTCTTGATAACCGTAACCCTATCTTTATGATGAGTGACTCTGGAGCCCGTGGTAACGCATCTAACTTCACACAGTTAGCAGGTATGCGTGGTCTAATGGCCAACCCAGCTGGACGTATCATTGAGTTACCAATTAAATCAAGTTTCCGTGAAGGATTAACCGTACTTGAGTACTTTATCTCTACGCACGGTGCACGTAAAGGTCTTGCGGATACAGCACTGAAAACTGCTGACTCAGGTTACTTAACTCGTCGTCTTGTTGACGTAGCCCAGGATGTAATTGTCCGCGAAACAGACTGTGGAACTGACCGCGGATTACCAATATCAGCATTAGTAGATGGTAACGAAGTAATTGAACCGTTATTTGACCGCTTAGTAGGTCGTACGGCGTTCGAAGAGGTAGTACACCCAGAAACAAATGACGTGATTGTTGGATTCGATGAGGTAATCTCTGAAGATCAGGCGAAACAAATTGTGGAAGGTAATATTGAGACAGTAACCATTCGCACCGTATTTACATGTAATACGAAGCATGGTGTTTGTAAAAAATGTTACGGCCGCAACTTAGCTACTGGATCAGAAGTTGAAGTTGGGGAAGCGGTAGGAATTATCGCTGCTCAATCTATCGGTGAGCCAGGAACACAGTTAACGATGCGTACATTCCACACTGGTGGGGTAGCCGGAGACGATATCACGCAAGGTTTACCACGTATCCAAGAATTATTTGAGGCTCGTAACCCTAAAGGTCAAGCCATCATCAGTGAAATACACGGTACTGTACTTGAAATTCACGAAGTTAAGGATAAACAAGAAATTGTTATCCAAGGTGATGTGGAGCAACGCTCTTATGCTGTACCATACAATGCACGAATGAAAGTTTCCGTTGGAGACGCAGTTATCGCTGGTCAAGAACTAACAGAAGGTTCTGTGGATCCTAAGGAACTAATCCGTGTTCAAGGTGTTGCTGGCGTTCAAGATTACTTGTTACGTGAAGTACAACGCGTTTACCGTATGCAAGGGGTAGAAATTGGTGACAAACACGTAGAAGTTATGGTTCGCCAAATGCTACGTAAAGTTCGCGTACTAGATGCAGGTGATACAGAAGTATTACCAGGATCATTACTAGAACTACACCAATTCAAAGAAGCTAACCGAAAAGTACTTGCAGATGGCAACCAACCTGCAGTAGGTAGACCAGTACTTTTAGGTATTACAAAAGCTTCCCTAGAAACAGACTCATTCCTATCAGCAGCATCATTCCAAGAAACCACAAGAGTTCTTACCGATGCAGCAATCAAAGGAAAACGAGACGAACTACTAGGCCTAAAAGAAAACGTAATAATCGGTAAACTAGTACCAGCAGGAACAGGAATGCAACGCTACCGCAAAATACAACTACCAGCAACAGAACAAGAAGAAGTAGTTGAAGAAGTAGAACAACCAGTTCAGTAAATTGTTTCTGTCTGTTTCTCTAACTATAAAGAGAAGATATTTAATTTGATTTGATAGGCATTGCTCTGAGTGGCTAGAATACACGGAGACTCCTGCGGGAGGATAGGCCTGGGTGAGACCCCGAGAATGCACCTGCGTCTGCAAGTATCGCTACGCAGTATGCTTCCTCGGTGCAAGGCTGCAAAGAAGTTAATTCAAGTAGCAGCCTGGCTCACCAGCCGCCCGCGGAAAGCGAAGTGTATTCTAGCCACGGGCATGGCCAGAAGTTGAATCTTTTGGAGTCTATCAAATCTAAAAAAAATATAAGGAATCACCAAAAAAATATTTCATTTCTAGTTGACATTAAAATTCTAGGATGATACTATATTCAAGGTGCTTCTGATTTATACTTGTAGCTTTGGAGGATATCAAATGTCTTATGAAAAAGTGACCCAAGTAAAATCACAAACGATAATTGGCGTGAAGCAAACAATCAAGGCTATGAAAAATGGCCAAGTGTGTAAAGTATATATAGCCGAAGATGCTGATCGGTTCTTTACACAAAAAGTAGAAGAATTAGCTAAAACGCTAGACATTGAAGTCGAGCGTGTTGACTCCAAGAAAAAGCTAGGAGCCGCATGTGGAATAGACGTCGGCGCATCTACTGTTGCAATCAAGCAAAGATAGTTTTTGCAAAGAGAACTTTGCGAAAGCTTTGTTTTTTGCCCAAAGATGAACCGCCTGGATGTGTGGGTTTACAAATAGGTGTTAACTAGCTAGAATCTTAGTGATAAAGGAACAGAAGGGAGGACATCAAAATGCCTACAATTAACCAACTTGTCCGCAAAGGACGCGAAAGTAAGCCAAAGAAATCTGACTCACCAGCACTTAACAAAGGGTACAACAGCTTCAAAAAGTCTTTGACTAACGAAAACTCTCCACAAAAACGTGGTGTATGTACTCGTGTTGGTACACTAACTCCTAAGAAGCCGAACTCAGCGTTACGTAAATATGCGCGTGTTCGTTTATCAAACAACATGGAGGTAACTGCATACATTCCTGGTATTGGTCACAACCTACAGGAGCACAGTGTAGTTTTAATCCGTGGTGGACGTGTAAAAGACTTACCTGGGGTACGTTACCACATCGTTCGTGGTGCACTTGATACTGCTGGAGTAGACGGTCGTATGCAAGGTCGCTCTAAATACGGTACGAAACGCCCTAAAGAGAAAAAATAATTTAACGTAGTCAACATAGATACAGGAAAGGAGGGGGACATATGCCACGTAAAGGACCAGTACCTAAGCGCGATGTCTTGCCAGATCCACTTTATAATTCAAAACTAGTAACTCGTTTAATCAACCAAATTATGGTTGATGGTAAGCGCGGTGTAGCACAAAAGCTTCTTTATAACGCTTTTGAACTAGTAGAACAACGCAGCGGACAAAATCCGATGGAAGTATTTGAGCAAGCAATGAAAAACGTAATGCCTGTACTTGAAGTACGTGCACGCCGTGTTGGTGGTTCTAACTACCAAGTACCAGTTGAAGTTCGTCCAGAACGTCGTCAAACTTTAGGTTTACGTTATATTGTTAACTATGCACGCTTACGCGGAGAGAAAACAATGGAAGAACGTTTAGCTAACGAAATTCTAGACGCATCTAACAACACAGGTGCTTCTGTTAAGAAACGCGAAGACATGCACAAAATGGCAGAAGCAAACAAAGCGTTTGCTCACTACCGTTGGTAATCATAGAACTTGTTTAAATAGGAGGATAAAAAGGACCGCTAAGCATTATGTGTCTTTTTTACCCAGACTATTTAAGCTTACTTAAACAAAAACTAAAGGTTTTAACAGGAAGGAGAAGAATACATGGCAAGAGAGTTCTCCTTGGAAAAGACGCGCAATATTGGTATTATGGCACACATCGATGCAGGTAAAACCACTACGACCGAGCGTATTCTTTTCTATACAGGACGCATTCACAAAATTGGTGAAACACATGAAGGTGCTTCCCAAATGGACTGGATGGAGCAAGAGCAAGAGCGCGGAATCACAATCACTTCTGCTGCAACTACTGCTCAATGGAAAGGTCACCGTATCAATATCATTGATACACCAGGACACGTAGACTTCACTGTTGAGGTTGAACGTTCACTACGTGTACTTGATGGAGCTGTTACAGTTCTAGATGCTCAATCTGGTGTTGAGCCTCAAACAGAAACAGTATGGCGTCAAGCTACAACGTACGGTGTTCCTCGTATCGTGTTTATTAACAAAATGGATAAAACGGGTGCTGACTTCCTATACTCTGTTGGTACGTTAAAAGAACGTCTGGGAGCAAACGCTCACCCAGTACAACTTCCAATCGGTGCAGAAGATCAATTCACTGGAATTATCGACCTAATCGACATGGTAGCATACCACTATACAGATGATTTAGGTACACGTGCTGAATCTACTGAGATTCCGGAAGAACTTAAAGGTAAAGCAGAAGAATTACGTGCTAGCCTTGTTGAATCAGTTTCTGAACTAGATGAAGAACTGATGATGAAGTATCTAGAAGGAGAAGAAATCTCCAACGAAGAACTTAAAAAGGCAATCCGTAACGCTACATTATCTGTAGAATTTTATCCAGTATTCTGTGGATCTGCGTTTAAAAACAAAGGTGTTCAATTAATGCTTGATGGTGTTATTGACTACCTACCAGCTCCAACAGATGTACCAGCAATCGAAGGTACACTTCCTGATTCAGAGGAAAAGGTAACTCGTAAATCTTCTGATGACGAGCCTTTCTCAGCATTAGCATTTAAAGTAATGACGGATCCGTTTGTTGGTAAACTAACATTCTTCCGTGTATACTCTGGAACACTTGATGCTGGTTCATATGTACGTAACTCTGTTAAAGATAAACGTGAACGTGTCGGACGTATTCTACAAATGCACGCAAACTCTCGTGAAGAGATTCCAACAGTTTATTCTGGGGAAATTGCAGCTGCAGTAGGATTGAAAGATACATCAACTGGTGATACTTTATGTGATGAAAAGAATCTTGTCATCTTAGAATCTATGGAGTTCCCAGAACCGGTTATCTCAGTTGCTATCGAGCCAAAAACTAAAGGTGACCAAGATAAGATGGGTATCGCTTTAGGTAAACTTGCTGAAGAAGATCCAACTTTCAGAACTGAAACGAACCAAGAAACTGGTCAGACAATTATCTCTGGTATGGGTGAACTTCACCTAGACATCATTGTTGACCGTATGAGACGTGAGTTCAAAGTTGAAGCTAACGTAGGTGCACCTCAGGTTGCATACCGTGAAACATTCCGTCAAGCTGCTGAAGTCGAAGGTAAATTCGTACGTCAGTCTGGTGGACGTGGACAATTCGGTCATGTTTGGATCAAATTTGAACCAAACGAAGAAGGCGCTGGCTTTGAATTTGAAAACAAAATCGTTGGTGGGGTAGTTCCTCGTGAATACATCCCTGCTGTAGAACAAGGTGTTAGAGAAGCAATGGAAAACGGTGTATTAGCTGGATATCCACTAATCGACGTTAAAGCTGCTTTATTCGACGGTAGCTACCATGATGTTGACTCAAACGAAATGGCGTTTAAAGTCGCTGCATCTATGGCACTTAAAGCTGCTAAGAATAAATGTAACCCAGTTCTACTTGAACCAATGATGAGAGTAGAAGTTGTTATGCCGGAAGAATACATGGGTGACATCATCGGTGATATTACTTCTCGTCGTGGACGCATGGAAGGTATGGAAGCACGCGGACAACTACAAGTAGTTAAAGCGTTCGTACCACTTGCTGAAATGTTTGGTTATGCAACTGCATTACGTTCTAACACGCAAGGTCGTGGACAATACACAATGCACTTCGATCACTATGAAGAAGTACCGAAGAGTGTATCTGAAGAAATTATTAAGAAAAACGCTGGAGAATAATTGATTTTTTCTTCATTCTCAAGTATAACTTTTAATGTAGGCTAAGAAATAGCACAAGCCGTTATTTCTTAGCTCCAACATATACTTAAAATATTTCATTTAATTAAAGGAGGAAATATAAATGGCTAAAGAAAAATTTGACCGCTCCAAGAGTCACGTAAACATTGGTACAATCGGACACGTTGACCATGGTAAAACTACTTTAACTGCTGCTATTACAACTGTAATGGCTAAGAAATCTGGTAAAGGTACTGCAATGGGTTATGACCTAATTGATAGTGCTCCAGAAGAAAGAGAACGCGGTATTACAATCGCTACTTCTCACGTAGAATACGAAACTGAAACTCGTCACTATGCGCACGTTGACTGCCCAGGTCACGCTGACTATGTTAAAAACATGATCACTGGTGCTGCACAAATGGACGGAGCTATCCTAGTAGTATCTGCTGCTGATGGCCCAATGCCTCAAACTCGTGAGCACATCCTACTTTCTCGTAACGTAGGTGTTCCAACAATCGTTGTTTTCTTAAACAAAGTTGACATGGTTGATGACGAAGAACTATTAGAACTAGTTGAAATGGAAGTTCGTGATCTATTATCTGAATATGACTTCCCTGGTGACGATGTACCAGTAATCAAAGGTTCTGCTCTTAAAGCTCTAGAAGGCGATGCTGATTATGAAGAAAGAATCGTTGAGCTAATGAACGCTGTTGATGAATATGTACCAACTCCAGAACGTGACACTGAAAAACCATTCATGATGCCAGTTGAGGATGTATTCTCTATCACTGGTCGTGGTACAGTTGCAACTGGTCGTGTTGAGCGTGGCCAAGTTAAAGTTGGAGATGAAATTGAAATCATCGGTCTTACAGAAGAATCAAGCAAGTCTACAGTAACTGGTGTTGAAATGTTCCGTAAGCTTCTTGATTATGCAGAAGCTGGAGATAACATTGGTGCACTACTTCGTGGGGTTGCTCGTGAAGATATCACTCGTGGTCAAGTACTTGCTAAACCAGGTACTATCACTCCACACACTAACTTCAAAGCTGAAGTTTACGTATTATCAAAAGAAGAAGGTGGACGTCATACTCCATTCTTCTCTAACTACCGCCCACAGTTCTACTTCCGTACAACTGATGTAACTGGAGTTGTTAATCTTCCAGAAGGCGTAGAAATGGTAATGCCTGGAGATAACATCGAAATGGTCGTTGAACTAATCTCTCCAATCGCTATTGAAGAAGGTACTCGTTTCTCTATCCGTGAGGGTGGACGTACTGTTGGATCTGGTGTTGTATCATCTATCCAAAAGTAATAACGAATGAAATAAAAACAGGTAACGATAATCGTTACCTGTTTTTTTGTTTGTAAAGAGAGACTGGGACATAACTAAATCAAAGGGATGTAAAAACGAACAAACGCCATATTAGCCCCGGAAATATGCGGAGACTCCTGTGGGAGGATAGGCTTCGGTGAGACCCCGCAAGAGCGATAGCTCTGAGGAGGCTCACCAGCCGCCCACGGAAAGCGAAGTATATTTCCGGGGCGAGTTATGTGCACTAACAATAATGTTCGGATTTACCTTGGATAGAATTACTTTTGTCCCAGCCTTTGATTGTCAAGAACATCTGAAATTCTAGGAATAATTTACTGTGATTTTCCTGCTTTATCTCTTGCTATCTTAGAAACTGAAAAATTGATAGTAGTTTGATAAATTTATCAATAAACTCCCCAGACTTTCCCAATAAAAAAACTCTCTAGAAACCTTGCAATCACTGAGAATAGTAAGTATAATACATAGTTGTGCAACAGATTAGTATTTCTTTAAAAAAAGGGTTGCACTAGACGGTCATATTCTATATAATAAGAATGTTGGTCGTTTCAGGCGATGATGTGGAAGGTTGTTGGCACACCCGGCCCCTTTGCCATGGGCGGTTGCTAAGGAATTTTCACGGAGTATGTCTATAATAATATGGGCGAAAAGGAGGGAAAATAATGGCAAAAGAGAAAATTAGAATTCGTTTAAAAGCATATGATCATCGTATTCTAGATCAGTCTGCTGAAAAAATCGTAGATACTGCGAAGCGTTCTGGAGCAAAAGTTTCTGGTCCGATTCCATTACCTACAGAAAAAGCTGTTTACACAATCTTGCGTGCGGTGCATAAGTACAAGGACTCACGTGAGCAATTCGAGATGCGTACTCATAAACGTCTAATCGATATTGTAAATCCAACACCACAAACAGTTGATTCGCTAATGCGTTTAGACTTACCATCTGGTGTTGACATTGAAATCAAACTATAAAATTTTGTTCTTATAATAGGAGGTGTAACGGATGACGAAAGGAATCTTAGGTCGAAAAATCGGCATGACTCAATTGTTTAACGAAAACGGTGAACTAATCCCGGTAACTGTTGTTCAGGCTGAACCTAACGTAGTTTTACAAAAAAGAACTCTTGAAAACGACGGTTATGAAGCAATTCAAATCGGTTTCCAAGAACTGAAGGAATCACGTACTAACAAAGCGGAGAAAGGTCATGCTGAAAAAGCAAACACAACCCCTAAGCGCTACGTTCGTGAAATCCGTAACGTTAATCTTGATGAGTATGAAGTAGGTCAAGAGCTTAGCGTTGAAGTTTTCCAAGCTGGAGAAATGGTTGATGTAACTGGAACTTCTAAAGGTAAAGGATTCCAGGGTGTAATTAAGCGCCACAACCAATCACGTGGACCTATGTCTCACGGTTCTCATTATCACAGATCACCAGGTTCTATGGGTGCTGTTGACCCAATGCGCGTATTCCCTGGGAAAAACTTACCTGGTCATATGGGTGCTGAACAAGTAACTATTCAAAACCTTGAAGTAGTAAGTGTTGACGTTGAACGTAACTTACTATTAATCAAAGGTAATGTACCAGGCTCAAAAAAATCATTCGTAAAAATCACGAGTGCAGTTAAGGCTAACTAATCATATAAACGAAGGGAGGATATGTCATGCCTAAAGTAGCACTATTTAAACAAGATGGTTCACAAGCTGGAGAATTCGAATTAAACGAAGCAGTATTCGGTATTGAACCAAACACACATGTATTACATGAGGCAGTTGTGATGCAACGCGCATCTATGCGTCAAGGTACACATGCTGTTAAAAATCGTTCTGAAGTACGTGGCGGTGGACGCAAACCATGGCGCCAAAAAGGTACAGGTCGTGCACGTCAAGGATCTATTCGCTCACCACAATGGGTTGGCGGTGGAGTCGTTTTCGGACCTACACCTCGTAGCTACAGCTACAAACTTCCAAAGAAAGTACGTCGTTTAGCACTTAGATCTGCATTATCTTCTAAAGTAAAAGAAGAAAGCCTATTAGTATTAGAAAGTCTAGTAATGGACGCACCTAAAACTAAAGAAGTTATAAAAATGCTTGGTGCTTTAAACGTAAACGAAAAAGCTTTAATCGTAACTGCTGATACAGATGAGAATGTTATTCGTTCAGCAAACAACCTACAAGGCGTTAAAGTTCTAACTGTAACTGAAGTTAACGTTCTTGATTTATTAATGCATGACAAGTTGATCTTAACGAAAGATGCAGCTGAAAAAGCAGGGGAGGTGCTTGCATAATGACTGATGCACGTGATATTATTAAGCGCCCTGTAATTACGGAGAATTCTGCTGACTTAATGGCAGAGAAGAAATATACGTTCGAAGTAAGCACAAAAGCTAACCGAACTCAAATCAAAGATGCCGTTGAAGAAATCTTTGGTGTGAAAGTTGAAAAAGTAAACACAATGAACCTAAAAGGTAAATTCAAGCGAATGGGTCGTTACGGTGGTTACCGTCCAAATCGCAAAAAAGCTATCGTTCAGCTTTCTGCTGACAGCAAAGACTTAGACTTCTTTGAAGGCTAAAATTAACTAAGAGAAGGAGGGAAAAAAGATGGCGATTAAAAAATTCAAACCTACCTCTAATGGTAGACGTAACATGTCTGTATCTGATTTTGCTGATATCACTACAGATCAACCGGAGAAATCCCTACTTGCGCCTCTACCAAAACGTGGTGGACGTAATAACCAAGGGAAATTAACCGTTCGTCATCAAGGTGGCGGTCATAAGCGTCAATATCGTATTATTGATTTCAAACGTGATAAAGATGGTATTCCAGGTCGCGTTGCTACAGTCGAATACGATCCGAACCGTTCCGCTAACATTGCATTAATTAACTACGCTGATGGTGAGAAGCGTTATATCCTTGCACCAAAAGGCATTGAAGTTGGTCAAATGATTGAATCTGGAGTAGAAGCTGATATTAAAGTGGGTAATGCACTTCCACTTGCAAACATTCCAGTAGGTACTGTAATTCACAATATCGAACTTAAACCAGGTAATGGTGGACAACTAGCACGTTCTGCTGGTGCAGAAGCTCAAATCCTTGGTCGTGAAGAAAAATACACATTAGTGCGTTTAGCTTCTGGTGAAGTTCGTTTAGTATTATCAACTTGCCGCGCAACTGTAGGTCAAGTAGGTAACTTAGAACATGAATTAATTCGCGTTGGTAAAGCAGGACGTTCTCGTTGGAAAGGTATCCGCCCAACTGTACGTGGATCTGTAATGAACCCGAATGATCACCCACACGGTGGTGGTGAAGGACGCGCACCAATCGGTCGTAAATCACCAATGTCACCATGGGGCAAACCAACACTTGGTTACAAAACACGTAAACGTAATAAAGCTTCAGATAAGTATATTGTGCGTAAACGTAAAAAATAATCGTAAACTTAAGATGGAAAATTCCATCCCTGAACTTCGAAAGGAGGTTTATCCATGGGTCGTAGCTTAAAAAAGGGACCTTTTGCAGATGACCATCTATTGAAAAAGATCGATCAATTGAATGAATCTGACAAGAAGCAAGTAATTAAAACTTGGTCACGTCGTTCTACTATATTCCCGACATTTATCGGCCACACTATTGCTGTGTATGACGGACGCAAACATGTTCCTGTTTATGTAACAGAAGACATGGTTGGACATAAATTAGGTGAATTTGCTCCAACACGTACGTATAAAGGGCATGCTAGTGACGATAAGAAAACTAAACGCTAATGAGAGGAGGCGCTCTAAATGCAAGCTAAAGCCATAGCTAAATCAGTTCGTATTGCTCCTCGTAAAGTACGATTAGTCGTTGATTTAATTCGAGGAAAAGAAGTTGGCGAAGCAATTGCTATTCTACGCCACACACAACGCGGTGCATCTCCAGTAGTAGAGAAAGTGTTAAAGTCTGCAATCGCAAACGCAGAACACAACTACGAAATGGATCCAGAAAGCTTAGTTGTTTCTGAAGCATTCGTTAATGAAGGTGTAACACTAAAACGTTTCCGTCCACGCGCTCAAGGACGTGCAAGCAAAATTAATAAGCGCACTAGCCACATTACAGTGGTTTTAACAGAAAAGAAGGAGGGGTAGTTAGTGGGTCAAAAAGTGAATCCAACAGGTCTTCGCGTTGGTATCATTAAAGACTGGGAGTCTAAATGGTACGCTGGCAAAGACTATGCAGACTTACTACATGAAGATATTAAAATCAGAGAATATCTTGAAAACCGCTTAAAAACTGCAGCTATTTCACAAGTTGAAATCGAACGTGCTGCAAATCGTGTTAACATTACGATTCACACTGGTAAACCAGGTATGGTTATTGGTAAAGGCGGATCTGAAGTAGAAGCTCTACGTAACTCATTAAATAGCTTAACTGGCAAACGCGTTCACATTAACATTGTTGAAATCAAGAAAGTTGATGTAAATGCTAAACTAGTTGCTGAAAATATTGCTCGTCAATTAGAAAATCGTATTTCATTCCGTCGTGCACAAAAGCAAGCAATCCAACGTGCGATGCGTGCTGGTGCAAAAGGAATTAAAACACAAGTATCTGGTCGTCTAGGTGGCGCGGATATTGCTCGTGCTGAACATTACAGTGAAGGAACTGTTCCACTACACACATTACGTGCTGATATCGATTATGCAACAGCAGAAGCTGATACAACATACGGTAAACTTGGTATTAAAGTGTGGATCTATCGTGGCGAAGTCCTTCCAACTAAAACGAACAAATAAGGAAGGGGGCAAATTACATGTTAATGCCTAAACGTGTTAAATATCGTAGACAACATCGTGGTAAAATGAGAGGCCAAGCTAAAGGTGGTACTCAAGTAACTTTCGGTGAATTCGGATTACAAGCTCTTGAGGCTTCTTGGATTACAAGTCGTCAAATCGAAGCTGCCCGTATCGCTATGACTCGTTACATGAAACGTGGCGGTAAAGTTTGGATCAAAATTTTCCCAGATAAACCTTATACAGCGAAGCCCCTAGAGGTCCGCATGGGTTCCGGTAAAGGTGCTCCTGAAGGATGGGTAGCTGTAGTAAAGCCTGGAAAGGTTATGTTTGAAATCGCTGGAGTTTCTGAAGAGGTTGCTCGTGAAGCATTACGTCTTGCTTCTCACAAACTTCCGATTAAAACTAAATTCGTAAAACGTGAAGAAATTGGTGGTGAAATCAATGAAGGCTAATGATATCAGAGAACTAACCACTGCCGAAATTGAACAAAAGTTAAAATCTTTAAAAGAAGAGTTATTTAATTTACGCTTCCAACTAGCTACTGGTCAACTTGAAAACACTGCGCGTATTCGTGAAGTAAGAAAAACCATTGCTCGTATGAAAACTGTTGTACGTCAACGTGAACTAAGCGTAAACAACTAATTGAGAGGAGGTTAGCCTCAAGATGACTGAACGTAATAATCGTAAAGTATACACAGGCCGTGTAGTTTCGGATAAAATGGATAAAACTATCACTGTTTTAGTTGAAACTTATAAAAACCATAAATTATATGGTAAACGTGTTAAATATTCTAAGAAATTTAAAGCACATGATGAAAACAATCAAGCTAAAACTGGCGATATTGTTCGTATCATGGAAACTCGTCCGTTATCAGCAACTAAACGTTTCCGTCTAGTTGAGATCGTTGAAGAAGCGGTAATTATATAATAAATTTCGCTCGGTAGGTATCCGAAGGGAGGTTCAAAGCGTATGATTCAACAAGAAACACGCTTGAAAGTCGCAGACAACTCTGGTGCGCGTGAATTACTAACTATCAAAGTACTTGGTGGCTCTGGTCGTAAGACTGCTAATATTGGTGATGTTATCGTTTGTTCTGTAAAACAAGCAACACCAGGAGGCGTTGTCAAAAAGGGTGACGTTGTAAAGGCGGTAATTGTACGTACTAAATCTGGTGTACGTCGTAAAGACGGCTCATATATTCGTTTTGATGAAAATGCTGCAGTAATTATCCGTGACGATAAAGGTCCAAGAGGAACTCGTATCTTCGGTCCAGTTGCACGTGAATTACGTGATGCACAGTTCATGAAAATCGTATCTCTAGCTCCAGAAGTTCTATAAGAAGAGAATTACCTTGTAAGGAGGTGCGTCAAGCATGCATGTAAAAAAAGGTGATAAAGTTATTGTTATTTCCGGTAAAGACCGTGGTAAAACAGGCACTATCTTAGAAGCATATCCAAAATTGGATCGCGTTCTTGTTGAAGGTGTAAACATGATTAAAAAACACGCAAAACCTTCTCAAGAGAATCCACAAGGTGGGATTCTTAACCAAGAAGCTCCAATTCATGTTTCTAACGTGATGCCAGTAGATCCAAAATCCGGCAAGCCAACTCGTGTTGGTCACGAAGTGCGCGATGGCAAAAAAGTCCGCATTGCAAAGAGTTCCGGTGAAGCATTAGATAAATAGTATGTGCTGTGAAAGGAGGGCAACATGGTGAATCAATTAAGACAAAAATACCAAGATGAAATTGTACCATCTTTAATGAATAAATTTAATTACAAGTCTGTTATGGAAGTGCCTGGTCTTGAAAAGATCGTTATCAACATGGGTGTTGGTGACGCTGTTCAAAACTCAAAAGCACTTGATAGCGCAGTTGAAGAATTAGCATTAATTTCTGGTCAAAAGCCAATGATTACTCGTGCTAAGAAATCAATCGCAGGTTTCCGCCTTCGTGAGGGAATGCCGATTGGTGCGAAGGTTACTCTTCGTGGTGAGCGCATGTATGAATTCCTACAAAAGTTAGTATCTGTTTCACTTCCACGTGTACGTGACTTCCGTGGTATTTCTAAGAAGGCATTCGATGGTCGTGGTAACTATACTTTAGGTGTTAAAGAACAGGTAATTTTCCCAGAAATTAATTACGATAAAGTAAGTAAAGTGCGTGGTATGGATATCGTTATCGTAACAACATCTAATACTGATGAAGAAGCACGTGAACTTTTAGCTCAGCTAGGCATGCCTTTCCAAAAATAGACATGAGCTAATACAAGGAGGGAAAATTGTGGCTAAAAAATCAATGATTGCGAAACAAAAACGCGAACACAAGTATAAAGTACAAGAATATACTCGCTGTGAACGTTGCGGTCGTCCGCATTCTGTAATTCGTAAATTTAAACTTTGCCGTATTTGTTTCCGTGAACTTGCCTACAAAGGTCAAATTCCTGGTGTCAAAAAAGCAAGCTGGTAAACCCCGATTCGGGAAGGAGGTAATGATTAATGGTTATGACAGATCCAATCGCAGATATGCTAACTCGTATTCGTAATGCGAACATGGTTAAACATGAAAAGTTAGAACTTCCTGCTTCTAAAATTAAAACTGAAATTGCTGATATTCTAAAACGTGAAGGCTTTGTACGTGATTATGAAGTTATTGAAGACAACAAACAAGGTGTTCTGCGTGTATTCCTTAAGTACGGTGTAAATGAGGAAAGAGTAATTACAGGTATTAAGCGTATTAGTAAGCCAGGACTACGTGTTTATGCTAAAGCTGGTGAAGTACCTCGCGTACTTAACGGTCTAGGTATTGCAATCGTATCAACATCTAAAGGTGTACTTTCTGATAAAGAAGCACGCGCACAAGCTGTTGGTGGCGAAGTACTTGCATATGTTTGGTAATTAATTCTTATTGATAAGGAGGTGCATGGAATGTCTCGTATAGGACTAAAACCAATTGAGATTCCGAGTGGTGTTGAAATTAAACTTAACGGTAATACAGTAACTGTAAAAGGCCCTAAGGGTGAACTAACTAGAGATTTTCATAGTGATATGAAGATCGTTGTTGCAGAAAATCAAGTAACAGTTGAACGTCCGAGTGACCAAAAAGAACATCGTTCATTACACGGAACAACTCGTAGCTTACTAGCTAACATGGTTGAAGGTGTATCAAAAGGTTTTGAAAAACAACTTCAAATCATCGGTGTTGGTTATCGTGCACAAAAGCAAGGTAATAAAGTAATCGTAAACGCTGGATATTCACATCCGGTTGAAATAGATCCAATCGATGGTATTGAAATCGATGTACCAAGTAACACATCTGTAATCGTAAAAGGTATTGATAAAGAGAAAGTTGGCGCAGTTGCTGCTAACATCAGAGCTATCAGAAAACCAGAACCTTACAAAGGTAAAGGTATCCGTTACGTTGATGAGTATGTACGTCGTAAAGAAGGTAAAACTGCTAAGTAAGGTTAGTTAGGCGAGAAAGGAGTGACCCAGATGATCACAAAACCTGACAAAAATGTTTCACGTAAAAGAAGACATAATCGTGTTCGAAAAAATCTTTTCGGAACAGCTGAGCGTCCTCGTTTAAACGTGTACCGTTCAAATAAACACATTTACGCACAGTTAATTGATGATACTAACGGAGTAACATTAGTTAGCGCGTCTACTGTGGATAAAGAATTAAGCTTAGATTCAACAGGTAGCGTTGATGCTGCTACTAAAGTTGGAGAATTAATTGCAAAACGTGCCCAAGATAAAGGTCATAAATCAGTTGTATTTGATCGTGGAGGCTACCTTTATCATGGACGTGTAAAAGCATTAGCAGATGCTGCCCGCGCGGCAGGTCTTGAATTTTAATTGTAAAAGGAGGGACACAGATGAAAACAGTAATCGATCCTAATAAAATAGATCTTGAAGAACGTGTTGTTGCGATTAACCGTGTTGCAAAAGTTGTAAAAGGTGGACGTCGTTTCCGTTTTGCTGCACTAGTTGTAGTTGGAGATAAGAACGGCCATGTTGGATTTGGTACTGGTAAAGCACAAGAAGTACCAGATGCTATTAGAAAAGCAGTTGATGATGCGAAGAAAAACTTAATCGCTGTACCGATTGTTGGAACTACGATTCCACATCAAATTAATGGAGTGTTCGGATCTGGTAACGTACTAATGAAACCAGCTTCTGAAGGTACTGGAGTTATCTCTGGTGGTCCAGTTCGTGCGGTATTAGAACTTGCTGGTGTTGGTGACATTTTAACGAAATCACTTGGTTCAAACACACCAATCAATATGATTCGCGCTACAATGAATGGTTTATCTAATCTGAAGCGTGCTGAAGAAGTAGCAAAACTACGAGGAAAGTCTGTAGAAGAACTGTTAGGATAAGGAGGGAAACACTATGTCTAAAAAATTAGAAATCACCCTCACACGCAGTGTTATAGGTGCGAAAGAAAAACAAATGAAAACCGTTGAAGCACTAGGTTTAAGAAAGATTCGTCAAACGGTAGTACTTGAAGATACTCCAGCTGTTCGCGGAATGGTTAACAGAGTGTCCCATTTAGTATCCGTTAAAGAAGGTTAATAAACATTAGCGTAAAGAGGAGGTGCTCGTATGAAACTTCATGAATTGAAGCCAGCAGAAGGATCACGTAAAGAGAGAAACCGTGTAGGTCGCGGAACATCATCTGGTAACGGAAAAACTTCAGGTCGTGGACATAAAGGACAAAACGCTCGTTCAGGCGGTGGTGTTCGTCCAGGATTTGAAGGAGGACAAATGCCTTTATTCCAACGTTTACCAAAACGTGGATTTACAAACATAAATCGTAAAGAATATGCTATAGTGAACTTAGATGTTTTAAACCGATTTGAAGACGGCACAGAAATTACTCCTGAGTTATTAATTGAATCAGGTGTCGTGAAGAACGTAAAAGCAGGTATCAAGGTACTTGGTAATGGTTCCGTCGAAAACAAATATACCGTTAAAGCTCATAAGTTCTCTGCTTCTGCAAAAGCAGCTATCGAAGAAGCGGGCGGTAAAACAGAGGTGATCTAATGTTCCGTACATTCTCCAATTTTATGCGCGTGGCTGACATTAGACGGAAAATACTTTTTACATTAGCTTTGTTAATTGTATTCCGTCTTGGCACATTTATTCCTGTGCCATTCACAGATAAAAATGCACTAGAATTTATGACCCAGCAAAATAATGTATTCGGATTTCTAGATACATTTGGCGGTGGGGCATTAATGAACTTCTCCATTTTAGCAATGGGAATTATGCCTTACATTACGGCATCGATTATTATGCAATTACTACAAATGGATGTTGTACCAAAGTTCACCGAGTGGAAAAAACAAGGTGAAGTGGGTAGGAAAAAACTAGCTCAAGTTACACGTTATGGAACAGTGGTGCTTGCATTTGTGCAGGCAATTGCTATGTCTATCGGGTTTAACGCGATGGCTGGTGGATTCTTAATCCCTAATCCTGATGCTGTTAAGTTCCTTATCATTGCATTAGTATTAACTGCTGGAACAACATTCCTAATGTGGTTAGGTGAACAGATCACTGCAAATGGAGTTGGGAATGGAATTTCGATACTCATTTTTGCTGGTATCGTAGCTGCTGTACCGAATGCGGTAAATCAATTATATGCCACGTATTTCTCAAATCCTGGTGATGAATTGTTTATCAACATCGTTATTGTAGCGCTAATTGCTCTAGTTATAATTGCGATTACTGCGGGTGTAGTATTCGTACAACAAGCTTTACGTAAGATCCCAATTCAATATGCAAAGAAACTTGTAAACCGTTCTCCAGTTGGTGGCCATTCTACACATTTACCACTGAAAGTAAATGCTGCTGGAGTTATCCCAGTAATCTTCGCAATTGCCTTTATTATGGCTCCTGCTACAGTTGCTGGATTCTTCGAAGGAAGCGTTGCTACAACGATTGAATCAATTTTTGATTATACAACAACAATAGGTATGCTTATCTATGTAGTGCTTATTATTGCGTTTACGTATTTCTATACCTTTGTTCAAGTTAACCCTGAACAAATGGCTGAAAACTTGCAAAAGCAAGGTGGATATATCCCAGGAATCCGTCCTGGTAAAAATACTGAAACGTATCTTACACGTGTTATTCATCGATTAACATTTGTAGGTGCAATATTCTTGGCTGCAGTTTCTGTTTTGCCGATTGTCTTCGGTAAACTTGCAGGACTTCCACAAGCAGTTCAAATCGGCGGCACAAGCTTACTAATCGTTGTAGGTGTAGCAATTCAGACGATGAAGCAGTTAGAAGGTCAGCTAGTGAAGCGACACTACAAAGGATTTATTAAGTAAGAATTATTGCCAATGAAGCGAGGGGAAAGTTTTGAATTTATTGTTAATGGGCTTACCTGGTGCCGGAAAAGGTACACAGGCAGAGAAAATAAGCGAGAAATATAACATCCCTCATATTTCAACAGGAGATATGTTCCGATCCGCTATTAAAGAAGGAACAGAACTTGGTGTTAAGGCAAAAAGCTTTATGGACCAAGGAGCACTTGTTCCGGACGAAGTAACAATTGGAATCGTAAAAGAGCGTTTAAGTAAAGATGATTGTGAGAAAGGGTTCTTGTTAGATGGTTTCCCAAGAACCACTCCACAAGCTGAAGCTTTACAAACACTTTTATCAGATATGAATCAAGCGATTGACCATGTATTACATGTGAAAGTACCAGAAGAGAAATTAGTGGAGCGTTTATCCGGTCGTAGAATTTGTCCAACATGTGGTAGAGCGTATCATGTGATGTATAATCCTCCAGAAAAAGAGGGTATATGTGATAAAGATGGTTCAGCGTTAATTCAACGTGATGATGACAAACCAGAAACGGTTAAAAATCGTTTGAACATTAACATCGAACAATCCAAACCGTTACTAGACTTCTATGAAGATAGAGGATACCTTGTAACCATTAATGGTGATCAAGATATTGATAAGGTTTTTCAGGACATTCAATCGATTATTGAAAAGTAAATACTGTTGGCCCTACGCGTTTTGACAATTCTATTTGTTTCTAAGGTAAATGAGTCGTGAGGTTTAATGCTAGATGCTTGGATATACTTAAAATATTCAAACTCTCATTTAGGTGAACGTTGTAAAGCGAAACTGATTCAGATTCCACGAATAGGTCTTGTTTGTCGTATTTTGCAAGGGCGACAAGACATTATCGATTTTAAGTGATTGATGATCGTTATGTCTTGGTAGCAGTTGGGGAACACGTTAATATGATCGACCAAAGAGAAAGAATAAACATCATATTGAAACATGGATAATTGTCTCCAGAAGTCCAAAACAGCCTTCTAGATACTGGTCGTGTCACAAATGAAAGTTAATATTTACTAATGATTAAACACTATTGTGACTGATTTAAAGAAGGGAGTAAGGCACGATGGCGAAAGATGATGTAATTGAAGTGGAAGGTACCGTTACAGACACATTGCCAAATGCAATGTTCAAAGTAGAGCTTGAAAACGGCCATACGGTCTTGGCACATGTATCTGGTAAAATCCGTATGCACTTCATCCGTATCTTACCAGGTGATAAAGTAACGGTAGAACTCTCTCCGTATGATTTGACAAGAGGACGAATTACGTACCGTTATAAATAAGCGAGCTCCGATATAAAAGGAGGTAAAGATGATGAAAGTAAGAGCATCTGTAAAGCCAATTTGTGAAAAATGCAAAGTCATTAAACGAAAAGGCAAAGTAATGGTGATTTGTGAAAATCCGAAACATAAGCAAAAACAAGGTTAATGAAGGAGGTGCTTGTTACACATGGCACGTATTGGAGGTATAGATATACCACGTGAAAAACGTGTAGTAATTTCTTTAACATACATTTATGGTATTGGTAAGAAAACTGCACAAGATATCCTTAAAGAAGCTGGCGTTTCTGAAGATACTCGTGTTCGTGACTTAACTGAAGATGAGTTAGGACGTATCCGTTCTGCAGTTGATGGTTATACAACTGAAGGGGATCTTCGTCGTGAAGTGTCTCTTAACATTAAACGTCTTATTGAAATCGGCTCATACCGTGGTCTAAGACATCGTCGTGGTTTACCGGTTCGCGGTCAAAATACGAAGAACAATTCTCGTACTCGTAAAGGCCCACGTCGTACAATCGCTAACAAGAAAAAATAATGTAAGGAGGTAAACAATTAGATGGCTCGTAAAACGAATACACGTAAACGTCGTGTGAAAAAGAATGTTGAGACTGGTATAGCACATATCCGTTCTACTTTTAACAACACTATTGTAACGATCACTGATGTTCAAGGTAATGTTATAGGTTGGAGCTCTGCTGGTGCACTAGGTTTCAAAGGTTCTCGTAAATCTACTCCATTTGCTGCGCAAATGGCTGCTGAAACTGCTGCTAAAACTGCAGTAGATAACGGTATGAAAACTCTAGAAGTTACAGTTAAAGGTCCTGGAGCTGGTCGTGAGGCTGCTATCCGTTCTTTACAAGCAGCTGGTCTTGAAGTTACTGCTATTAAAGACGTAACTCCAGTACCTCATAATGGTTGCCGTCCACCAAAACGTCGTCGTGTATAATTTTAACGTATAATATTTGTCACCCTGTCTATAATGGGTTATGATGACTAAAAGTATAGATGGTAATAGAGATAAATACGTAAACACCAAGGTTAGAAGGAACTCTATAAAACGCCAACGGGCGGTAAGATTCCTTTGCGCCTTACTATACAGCATCGCTAAGACAAAAGTACGATAAATATACAAGTAGAGCAGAATCGCCAACTGCCTACCTGAGGAATTTCGGTTAGATCTTATCTAGCCGGGGTTTCGACGTTTTAAAGGAGGGTATTATGGAATGATTGAAATAGAAAAGCCAAAGATTGAAACGGTTGAGATTAGTGATGATGCTACATTTGGGAAATTTGTGGTAGAGCCGCTCGAACGTGGTTATGGTACAACTCTAGGTAACTCCTTGCGTCGTATCCTACTATCCTCACTTCCAGGTGCTGCTGTTACATCAGTTCAAATTGATGGAGCTTTACATGAGTTTTCAACAATTGATGGAGTAGTTGAAGATGTCACTACAATCATTTTGAATCTGAAAAAGCTTGCCCTAAAAATCTATTCAGATGAACCAAAAACATTAGAAATTGATGTGCAAGGTGAAGGAATCGTAACTGCTGCTGATCTAACTTATGATAGTGATGTAGAAGTGCTTAATCCTGAACTTCCAATTGCAACCTTAAATGCAAAAGGAAACTTGCGTATGAAAATAACTGCACAACGTGGTCGAGGTTATGTTCCAGCTGATGCTAACAAACATGAAGATCAACCAATTGGTGTTATTCCAGTTGATTCCATTTTCACACCTGTATCACGTGTTACTTACCAAGTTGAGAATACTCGTGTAGGTCAAAGTGCAAACTACGACAAATTAACATTAGATGTATCAACAGATGGAAGTATTCGTCCAGAGGAAGCAATTTCTCTTGGGGCTAAAATTTTATCTGAACATCTAAATATTTTCGTAGGCTTAACGGATGAAGTACAAAATGTCGAAATTATGGTCGAAAAAGAAGAAGACCAAAAAGAAAAAGTCATGGAGATGACAATTGAAGAATTAGACTTATCGGTTCGTTCTTATAATTGTCTAAAACGTGCTGGCATTAATACAGTTCAAGAGCTTTCAAATAAATCTGAAGAAGATATGATGAAAGTGCTTAATCTTGGTCGTAAATCATTAGAGGAAGTTAAAGTAAAACTTGCTGATTTAGGCTTGGGTTTACGTAAGGACGACTAATAATCGGACATCTTAAGAGTTTCAAGAAAGGGAGGGATATTTCATGGCTAGAAAACTAGGACGTACTACAGATCAACGACTAGCACTACTTCGCAACCTTGCTTCTGATTTAATTATTCATGAGCGGATTGAAACAACAGAAGCTAAGGCGAAAGAACTTAGATCTGTCGTAGATAAAATGATTACACTAGGTAAACGTGGTGATCTACATGCTCGTCGTCAAGCTGCTGCATTCTTATACAACAAAGAAGCTAGTGAAGAGGATTCTGTGCTTCAAAAGCTTTTCAATGATGTAGCGAAACGCTATGAAGACAGACAAGGTGGATATACACGCGTTCTTAAACTGGGCGAACGCCAAGGTGATGGAGCGAAAATGGCAATTATTGAGCTAGTTTAATCAATCCATACGCGTTAAGGGCAGGACTTGATCTCTTCCACGAGGTGAAATCCAAGCCCTTTTTTTGTATAGTTAAACGTATAGAAGTAACTGGTATATAATAGTCACTAATAGTTAGTGCATCTAACCCGCTCCGGAAATATACTGCGCTTTCCGTGGGCGGCTGGTGAGCCTCCTCAGAGCTATCGCTCTTGCGGGGTCTCACCGATGCCTATCCTCCCACTGGAGTCTCCGTATATTTCCGGAGCTTATATAGCTTTTAGTTACTATAATATTCAATGTGAAAATTACTTCAAGTGCTTAACTTTTTAATTACATTGTTGATTTGTTAACATATAGCAGGATAAATAGTAAAATACATACATACACAAAACCTTAAGGCTATGTGAGACGAGGAGGAAGTAGGATGAGAGAGAAGTTTATTGAGTTTAGGAATGTATCGTTTCGGTACGGAGATGAGCAGCCTTGGGTGTTAGAGAATGTTTCTTTTGAGATATATAAAGATGAGTGGGTCGCTATAATTGGCCATAATGGTTCTGGTAAGTCTACGATTGCTAAATTGATG
Source organism: Ornithinibacillus californiensis (assembly GCF_001038485.1). Classification (GTDB taxonomy): domain Bacteria; phylum Bacillota; class Bacilli; order Bacillales; family Amphibacillaceae; genus Ornithinibacillus; species Ornithinibacillus californiensis. The sequence continues at coordinate 16,472 of NZ_LDUE01000012.1, read as the reverse complement.
AATGGTTTATTATATCCCCAAGAGGGAGAGATTATCATCAACGGGCTTCCGGTGAATGATCAACATGTTTGGGAAGTTAGAAGGCAAGTTGGTATGGTGTTTCAAAATCCGGATAACCAGTTTGTTGGGACTACGGTTCAAGATGATGTTGCTTTCGGTATGGAAAATAGAGGTGTTCCAAGAGAGGAAATGACCAAACGAATCGGAGAAGTATTAAAGGCGGTTCGAATGGAGGATTATCTCTTAACAGAACCACATCGGTTATCAGGTGGGCAAAAGCAACGTGTTGCAATTGCTAGTGTGTTAGCAATTAATCCTAATGTGTTAATACTCGATGAAGCAACAGCAATGTTAGATCCTCGAGGACGTAAGGAAATCATGCAAACAGTAGCTGATATACAAGCTAAGAATGAAATCTCATTAATTACGATTACACATGATTTACAAGAAGTGGTGCAGGCTGAACGTGTTATTGTGATGAATGCTGGAAAGGTTTGGGACGAGGCTACACCACGGGAGATTTTCACGAAAAAGGATGAGTTAAGAGAGATTGGATTAGATGTACCATTCATCGCACTATTAGCGGATGAGTTAAAACATAATGATGTAAGCATTATAAATGAGCCATTAAATCATGGAGAACTATTGGAGGAATTATGGACATTACATTCAAAGATGTAAGTTATATCTACCAAGCAAACTCACCCTTTTCACATAAAGCTCTAGAGGACCTATCGTTTCATATTCCATCTGGAACATTCGTTGCCGTGATTGGACACACAGGCTCTGGTAAGTCAACGCTCATTCAGCATTTGAATGGACTATTAACCCCTACCATCGGTGAAGTACAAATTGGGGATTATTTCATAAATGCAGATAAAAAACCAGAGAATTTAAAGGAATTGCGAAGTCGTGTTGGTGTCGTATTCCAATATCCTGAACATCAGCTTTTTGATGAAACAGTAGCAAAGGACATTGCATTTGGTCCCAAAAACTTTGGTGTGTCTGAGCAGGAAATCGAATCGAGAATAGAGGAGATTATCCCTGCTGTTGGTCTGGACAAGCAATTATTAGAAAGATCACCTTTTGATTTAAGTGGGGGCCAAATGAGACGGGTTGCTATTGCAGGCGTATTAGCAATAAAACCAGAAGTGCTTGTCTTAGATGAACCAACTGCTGGATTAGATCCAAGAGGTCAACGAGAAATGATGGATATGTTCTATCGCCTTCATAAAGAACGAAAATTAACGACGATCCTAGTAACACATAGTATGGAGGACGCAGTTAGATATGCGGACCATGTCATTATTATGAATAAGGGAACGAAATACATGGAAGGGACACCTGAAGAGGTGTTTATTCAGCGTGATGCACTTAATAAGGTGCAGTTAGATGTCCCGGAAGTCATTCAATTTATTAATTCATTCGAGGAAAGATTTCATATAAAAATACCGTTTAAACGACAATCCGTTCAAGAATTAGCTATCCAGATTCAGCAAGTATTAAAGGGGGCTGAATCCAGTGAATAATATGATGATTATCGGTCAGTATGTCCCAGGAAATTCATTGGTACATCGGTTAGACCCTCGTATGAAAATCACCATCATATTCTTATTTGTTATTTTTGTGTTTTTCGCTAATAATGTTGCAAGTTATAGTATCTTAACCGTTTTTGCAATTATAACTACTGCAGTTACTAGAATACCGTTTCGATTTATTTTAAAAGGCTTAACGCCTGTATGGTTTTTAATTATCTTTACCTTTATCCTTCATTTGATTGTGACGAAAGAAGGTACAGTCTTATTTGAACTGTTAGGATTTAAACTTTATACCGGTGCACTTATCCAAGGTTTCGCCATATCGTTACGGTTCTTCCTATTGATTTTAATCACATCGCTATTAACGCTGACGACGACACCAATAGAAATTACAGACGCGATAGAGGATATGCTACACCCATTAAAAAAGATAAAGTTTCCCGTACATGAATTAGCACTAATGATGTCTATATCTTTACGATTTATACCGACGTTGCTACAAGAAACAGACAAAATATCAAAAGCACAAGCTTCTAGAGGTGTAGACTTTCGTACAGGCCCAATTAAAGAGCGTTTGAAAGCCGTTGTGCCATTATTGGTACCTTTGTTTGTCAGTGCCTTTAAACGGGCTGAGGAGCTTGCTATGGCAATGGAGGCAAGAGGGTATCAAGGTGGCGAAGGAAGATCAAAATTAAGACAGTTAAAGATAGAGAGAATTGATATTTTTGTGTTGTCTTTATTTATCCTAGTAATAGCTGGCTTATTTTTGACTAGAAACTATTAGACATATGACAAGGAGGGACAGTTATGCCAAAAATTAAATGTACGGTAGCATATGACGGAACTAATTTTTTTGGCTTCCAAGTCCAGCCTGATAAACGAACAGTACAAAGTGAGTTAGAAAAGGCCCTTAAAAAAATGCATAAAGGCGAGGAGATTCGTACGTATGCATCTGGCAGAACTGATGCAGGGGTTCATGCAAGGGGACAAACCATCCACTTTGAATCCAAACTTGATATCCCGGGAAATAGTTGGAAGAAGGCATTAAACACGCTCCTACCTGAGGATCTATTTATTCAAGATGCGGAAATGGTTTCAGACGACTTTCATGCTAGATATGATGTAGTAGAAAAAGAGTATCGCTATTTTATATGGAATGCGCAAGAGCCAGACATTTTCAAAAGATATCATATCTATCATTTTCCTTATAAACTAGATTTGAAAGCAATAGAGGAAGCGTGTCGCTATCTAGAAGGGACGCATGATTTTACTGCCTTTTCATCTGCAAAATCGACTGTGAAAGGGGAAAAAATCAGGACACTGTATGAGGTCTCATGTTCTAAAACAGGGGAGCAAATTGAGTTCATCTTCCGAGGAAGCGGCTTCTTATATAATATGGTTCGAATTATAGTAGGTACGTTGTTAAATGTTGGTCAGGGAAGAATAGACCCGAAAGAAATTATCACCATGCTAGAAGAGAAAAATCGACAGCGTGCTAGTAAAACTGCTCCTGCTCATGGACTTTATTTATGGAATGTAAATTATAAAAATCAGTGATTCCGATATTCGACTAATCACTACATTTCCTGGGAAATATCGACAGGTTTCTTTTTAGGTTGAAATGATATATAATAAGTCAGGTAGTCTTATAAGGAACTATAAAAATAAATCTGCCAGACGCTTGACAAATCGCCCTAATTTGATATATTATGGTCTATGGCATTTTATTTCTAAAACCGCGATTAGCCCCGGAACTAATTGTGTTGAAAATATAGGAATAACGAACTTTAAAACTTAAAAATTAATGAATGAAAATATGGAGGGAAACCAATCATGCGTACAACTTTCATGGCGAATGAAAACAATATCGAACGCAAATGGCTTGTTGTAGATGCAGAAGGCCAACGCCTTGGTCGTCTAGCAAGTGAAGTTGCTGCAATCCTTCGCGGAAAGCATAAAGCAACTTATACACCACACGTTGACACTGGTGATTATGTAATCATCGTTAACGCTGACAAAATTGAACTAACTGGAAACAAGTTAGCTAACAAAATGTACTACCGTCACTCTGGACATCCAGGTGGATTAAAAGAACGTACTGCTGATGAAATGCGTACAAAGTATCCTGAGCAAATGCTTGAACTTGCTATCAAAGGCATGCTTCCAAAAGGATCTTTAGGACGTAAAATGGGCAAGAAATTGCATGTATACAGAGGCGCTGAGCACAATCATGCAGCACAAAAACCAGAAGTTTACGAACTTCGCGGATAATAAAAGGAGGTAAACAAATTGGCACAAGTACAATACTACGGCACAGGTCGTCGTAAACACTCAACTGCACGCGTACGTTTAGTACCGGGTACAGGTAATGTAACAATCAATGGTCGTGATGCAAAAGACTATTTCCCATATGATACTCAATTACTAATTCTTAACCAACCACTTCAAGCTACTGAAACTCAAGGAACTTATGATGTTTTAGTAAACGTTCATGGTGGTGGATTTACAGGTCAAGCTGGTGCAATCCGTCATGGTATCGCACGTGCTTTACTAGAAGCAGATCCAGGTTATCGTCCAGCACTTAAGAGTGCAGGATTCTTAACTCGTGACCCTCGCATGAAAGAACGTAAGAAATACGGTCTTAAAGGCGCTCGTCGTGCACCACAGTTCTCAAAACGTTAATTTTATATTTAACTACAACCCTTTCTCTGTTTGAGAAAGGGTTGTTTTTGTTTTGTTTTAGTTTAAGGCGAGTCCAGAACTTCTACATCATGATTCGATATAATTCTAAGTGAGTGACAGGTAATTATAAGCAAAAGTTCTGTTTTCTTACACGTAAGGTACTTTCAACCTACTTCATCGCAGCTAATGTGTAGATCTCATAGGTAAATTGGTTTGATTTCCTAATGTTTAGAAGGATTATCGCCATGTTTAATAGAAACTTATCTTAAATAAATAAGAGGAGGGACTATCATGGCGTTTAATTCCAGAATACTTTTAAAGGTATCTTTGGCTGTTGTATTGGGACTTAGCTTGTTATACGCTTTATTAGGTTTCGCTAACTTTGATGAAGAAAGAGAAGCCGCTGCGGCTACAATTGATACCGTTGATTTACAGGAAGTGTTTGAAAAGGCCGCTAAGGAATTTGGGGTTCCACAAAGTGTTTTGATGGCAGTATCCTATAATCAATCGAGATGGGACCATCATGAAGGTCATAGTGAAGTAGGTGGCTACGGTCTAATGAACCTAGTGCATATGCATGGGAATCAAGATGCGAGCGGTAAGAATGAAGAACAAACAGAACTCTATACAGACGATAATGATTCCGTTAATACACTGGACAAGGCAGCTCAATTGCTCAAAGTGGATGTCGAAGTATTAAAAAATGATCCCGAACAAAATATTCGAGGAGGAGCAGCCCTTCTTGCTATGTATGCAAAGGAAACAGTCGGAGAAACACCATCCGATCTATCTGATTGGTATGGAGCAGTTGTAAAATACAGCGGATCGGATATTGAGACGGTTGCTGAAGGGTTTGCAGATGATGTATATAACACGATTCAAGAGGGTAGACAGAGAGTAACCAAGAATGGACAACAAGTAAAATTAGACGCAAAAAATATTGAGCCAAATAAAGACACTGCAAAGAATATTCCACTACGAAATGCCGAAAAAACAGGTGCTGATTGTCCAAACGGACTAGAATGTACGTTTATTCCTGCACTTTATGAACAATTCTTTAGTAATCCTAGAAGTTATGGAAACTATGATATTGCGGACCGCCCGAACGATGGCCTGGATATCCGATATATTATCATCCATGATATTGAGGGGACTGCCGAGTCTGCAATTAACCACTTCCGTAATCGTTCTTATGTAAGCGCTCACTATATTCTGGATTCAGAAACGGGAGCTATCACTCAGATGTTGAGAAATGAAGATGCAGGTTGGCATGCAGGTAACTGGTACTTTAATGCCCATTCCATTGGCTTGGAGCATGAAGGGTTTGCGGTAGAAGGGGCAGATTGGTATAGCGAGCAAATGTATCGCTCATCTGCGAAATTGGTGAAATACTTAGCAGAAAATTATAATATACCACTTGATCGCCAGCATATCATTGGGCATGATGAAGTCCCGGGATTAACGAAAGCTAGACAACCTGCGATGCACTGGGATCCTGGTGCTTATTGGGATTGGTCACACTTCTTTAATCTTTTGGGCGAACCAATTAACCCTAGTAATGGGGGAGAAGACAGCAACATCATTACGATAAACCCTAATTATAATACAAATAAGCCGACATTCACATATGGTTCAGAAATACTGGAGCCAAAGTCATCCAGTTTAATCCATTTATACACGGAACCTAGCTTTGATGCTCCGCTAATCAAGGACCCACTTCTTAGCAATGGTGGAACGAGCCGTATTAATGATTGGGGAAATAAGGCGGCTATTGGGCAAACGTATTATAAAGCAGACCAAGCGGGTGATTGGACCGCAGTTTATTATGGCGGTCAAAAGGCGTGGTTTTTTAATCCAAACAATAAAAATGCATCTCCGGGGGACGGAATCGTAATTAAACCTAAGGAAGGAAGTAGTTCTATTCCGGTTTATGGAGCTGCTTATCCTGAAGACGCTGCCTATGACGAAGCAGGAATAGAAGAGTGGGCAAGGGGATATGCTGAAGCCCTATACGAAATTCCTGAGGGACAATTTTATATAGCCACAGGACCATTTCAATCAACCTATTATCATGCCAAGTATTTTAATGACCCGGAAACGAACCAAGTAGTAATAGGTGAAGAAGAATACTATCAAATCTTCTTTAATCACCGGCTTGGATTTGTTAAAAAAAGTGATGTTGATGTCGTGAATCCTTAATTGAGTCTTGAACTTAAACATCTCAAAACTCCCAATCCTTTTGGACTGGGGGTTTTGTATAGATTAAAATACTGACATGATTCCTAGTTAAAGACAAAATTTTAAATAATTAGGACAACCAATAGTCAAATTTCTAGTTATTTCGAGACAATAAGATACATAGGATTAATATGAGGGAAAAACACTTCAGGAGATATTCTAGGATTTTTCCGCTTTAATTTTGCATACAGACCTGAACGGCTCTTAAAAATAATGAAGGTGGTGCAAAGAAATGAATCGTTATCGAAAGCCTATGATAGGAGGACTGGTTGGTGCCTCCACTGCTGGCGGATGGTTGATTATGGACTTACTTCTCCCCGAACCAATTGGAGACTACCTTTTATTTGGACTGATGGGTGCGGTTAACGCTGCAGTTGGTTGGCAGGTTGTACGAATGCTCGATAAAAAAGACGCAAAAGACATAGAAGCGAAAAAACTAGCTGAAACGAATTAAATACGGAGAAAGTGCCAGATATCTCGAGAATGATAACATTCAGAGTATCTGGCACTTTTTTGCTTTCGTATAATTTTTCCCACTTAAGCTAGCAAAAACAAGCACATGAACAATAGGTGTATTTACGACTTTTTTTGCTATCATTATGGGACTTAAGCACCAATATTATTCGAAATAAATTGAATATAATGGATATTTGTTGAATCCTGGGTTAAAATTAGTGAAAATAGGTCCCCAAAGCTAAAACAGAAATGGGTGAAAAAATGATTTATCAAGTACAGCTTATCAAATTATTATTTGCAGTGGATGATCATATTTTTCGAATTGGGAGAGCGGAGTTAATTCGAAATCCATGGAAGGTTATTCTTTTACTAGTATTTCTTTGTATGCTGATTTATAGCGGAATGGGAATATTAGGCTTAGGTTCATCCGTGATGTCCAGTGAAGCTGTATTAGTCGATCCTGCTACCTATGAAACGCATAAGTTCTGGTTTCTTGTTGGAAGAGCAATCTATTCACTGGCATTTGCATTATTTATTCTATTTATCCCATCACTAATTTTTTATTGGGTTACTAAGATTCCTTTTAAGAAATTATTGATTTTGCAAATGATTGTATTATTTGTCTTGTTAATCGAACGTGTATTATGGATTCCAATGGCCGTTTACTTTGGCTTGGATTGGTTTGTCTCACCCTTGTCATTTGGTGTCATTGCATCCTACATAACCGATATTCCATTCCTTATCTATCTATTTGGTGCAATCTCTTTATTCCAACTTTGGATTATTGGGTTCCAAATCAAATTTTTATGTAAGCTATCGGGAATACATAAAGGGTGGATATGGAGTACAGTAATTCTTTTCCATATAGCAACTTGGTCTGTAACGGCGGTAATAGCCTTTACCGATATTCATATCATTAATGGGTGGTTTAACTCATGAGAAAAAAGATAAAATGGTTTGCGTTAATCGCATTTATTGTTATCAATAGTTTACTGATCTGGTTAGATGATGGGGATAAAGTGGAGAGACTCGCTTATATTCCGACATGGGAGCGGGTATATCAAGCTGATTTGTATGAGACGGTAGAAGCGGAAGGCGTCGTATCTTATTCTGGTGAGAGCTACGTTTACTTTGACAAAGAACTTGGTAGTTTTGATGGTTTCTTAGTTGAGGAGGGAGCGACTGTTAAAGTAGGCGACCCGCTTTTCCAATATCAAGTCCATGATTATGCGGAAACAGAAGCTTTACTTACATATGAGCTAGAAAAGGTTAATGGAGAAATAGATGCAATTGAAAATGCGATTACGGAAATGGTAGCCTTTCGAATACCAACGCCTTCTGTTCCAGTAGTTGCAGGGGATGAGGAAGAGGATGGTACAACGGTAGTGGTTGCTCCAGAACAGCCGGTTGAGGCTGAAGTGATGAAGGAGCAGTTTATTATCCAGAAGGAACAGGAACTCGCAGCAAAACAAGAGCAGGAAAGAATCATCCAATCTCAGTTAGATGATTTACAATCAACCGGAGCAATTATTACGGTTGAAAGTCCTTTTGAAGGCAAGATTAAAGAAATTTCTTCTACGCTAAGCGATCCAATTATCCGTGTGGAACATACATCGTTACTCGTAAAAGGAGATATAGGTGAGTCAGCTAGAGTGGAAGTGGAAGTAGAACAACCAGTAGAAGTCGTCCTAAAAGAAAATGGACAAACATTACTAGGATTCATTACGAATATTAAGGACTCTCCATATGAAGTGGAGGTAGATTCGAAAAGTATTTACCCAATTGAAGTTGGGTTTAAGGAGGGACAGGTCCTCGATACCATTTATCCAGGCTATCATGCCGATCTAACGATAACGGTTAATGAGTCAATACAGGCGAATACGGTCGATACGAGTATGGTTCAGCAACACCATGTGTGGAGGATGAACGATTCTGGTAAAGTGGAATTAGTTCCTGTTCAAACTGGTATTTTAATGGGGGATCAACTAGAGGTAATAAGTGGCTTAGCACATGGCAATGTTATTACGGAAGAGGAGATCCATTCTGATTTTTCAGGAATGCCTTTCATTACGCCATTGAAGATTAGTCATGTACCTTGGCTGACCATTGGACAAGGGGATTGGCTTGCCTATATGACAAAGGGAATAATAGTTAGGTAATGACTAGGGGAGGAAGTAGGTTTACTTCCCCTTTTTAATGTGGTTCGTTATTATCTAGTTCATCCTTGGTGAGGTTTCTTTCTTTTTGTAAAAACCATCTACCGATAATCCGTAATTCTATTAAGGATACACTACGCTCTTTAGATACCTTCTCAATTAAACTCTTTTCAAAAAGCATCTGATTCAGATTTTCCCCTTGTTTAATCTTTTTTTGTACAAAACAATAAAACGCTCCTAATAAAGGTGTAGGTAAATTTTCATAAAAGTTTTTTCGTTTCATTTCCTTCTCCTTAGATGTCTTTATATATTTATGAAATAAAAAAAGCCAAAAAGGGGATTCAAAAATCATCCTCTTTTTGGCTTATGACTAGCTTTACTTATCTAGTACATTACCGCCTGATTGATTGGGGTTAACAATAAAGATAATAATGCTCTTATCTCGATCGAAATCCCAGGATACAAATGCATCATCTATCTTACTATCTAATATAGACTCTAGCCGCATACTATTATGAAGCTGGCGTTTTTCTATATTGCGTTTAGCGTGTCGTAAAATCTCACGATACCCTAGTCGAACCAATTCTCTTTCAATGGTTATTAAAATACCTGTCCGTAATACGGCATAGGTTCTATCATTTATTTTTATAGACAATACTTCCTCAGGAACTTTTTCTGTTTGGCGTCCAATGTAATTAATTTCCTCGTGCAATAATTCCTTATTGGGAAAAGGATCACTAACAAGTGATTCAAGTTCAGACCTATCAGAAGCAATAGCAACAAACATGCCAGAGTGATTATGTAATCCCCAGTCATAATAAAACTGATCTATTTCCATATGGGTTAGCAGGTTAATGTAAGCTTTAATTTCAGGAATGAGGCTTTCCATTAATATATCCCTAGTTCGATGAACAATATCCTCTTTTTTTTCTGAGAGTAATACCTTTTCCATAGGAGCGATAAAATTTCTGATATATACGGTAATAAGTGGCTTGCGAATCGAAACATATACAGTTTCAGGTCCTCGTCCAAAATTATCACGTAACATTTTCCCGATATAACTGGATAGTTCTTTTTGAATTGACTGCTCTTCCAATGGATACATCCTTTTTTTCAGATAAAAGCGCTATTGTCTTTTATCCTTCATCATTTTAGTTGGTATAATTAAAATTATCAACTATTATCTGAGAAATATACCAAAATAAGGGAGGAAATGTGATTGATGAAGCAATTACAGTTAAACAAAGAATACCGTGAAATATTTGAGCTTTCGCAGTTTGCCTTTCAGTATAAGCTAACGGAAGACGAAATCGAGAAGAAGCGGCTAGAGGCGGAGCGACATATCATTTGGGGCGTGAAAGAAGAGGGAAGACTTGCGGCAAAACTACACGTAATTCCGCTGACTGTATATGTTCATGGAAAGCAAATGCATATGGGGGGAGTTAGTTCTGTTGCGACATGGCCTGAATTTAGAAGAAATGGTCTTGTGAAGGAGTTATTGACGAATGCCCTAAACGATATGCGGAAAAACGGGCAGGTGCTATCTTACCTTCATCCATTTTCTGTTCCGTTCTATCGCAAATTTGGTTACGAGCTTGCATTTAACGAGAAGATTTACACCATCCCTTTTGAAAAATTAAAAAGAAATTGGGATGCAAAAGGTTACGTTAGGCGACGTGAACCAGATGTCTCGTTATTAAACAACGTATACAATTCGTATGCCAAGCGATACACGGGTGCCATTGCTCGTGATGAAAAGTGGTGGAAGCAACGGGTGCTGAAGGATGATGCACATCTTGCAGTAGCATATGACGAAAGTGGAATTCCAGTGGGGTATATCCATTTTGAAGTTAAGGATAAAAAGTTTACAGTAATTGAAATGGCTTATTCTTCCTTAACGGGTCTAAAGCTACTCATGCAGTTTATATCAAATCATGATTCTATGGCCGAGACGGTAGAACTTGTAGTACCTGAAAATGACAACATCCCACTTCTACTAGATGAACCAAGGTTTGAAACGAAAGTAGATCCTTACTTCATGGCAAGGGTTGTCAATGTGAAGGAGTTTTTAAAACAATTCCCATTTGAAGGATCGGCTACTGATGAGTCCATTTCATTATATGTCGAGGATTTAATCATCCCAGAGAATTCGGGTCTGTATAACATAAGGCAGTCAAGCGGTGGTGTAACGCAAATTAAGTCACGTTCACAAGCAGAGGTGACGTGTACAATTCAGCAGTTTACCGCAATGTTCCTCGGATATAAGAGACCGACAGAGCTTTATCAATTAGGGTTAATCACTGGTAAAGAGGATGCGATTAAGAAATTAGAACAAATCATTCCACACCAGCAAACATATTTTCCTGATTATTTTTAAATTCGGCACGTCTAATCGTACCATTCCTATGTCATAATCCTAAAACTTGTCCCATAAAATAGGGAGAAGATATATAAAGGGGCGAATGGGATGAATCGTTTTGGGAAAATAGTTGCTTGGATAATTGGAGTAGTTGTATTAATTGTACTTATAAAAATACCTTTACCAGATCATGCGGTAGAAACAACTGGCTTTTCGCTTCCACTCAGTGGGAAAACCATTGTACTGGATCCAGGGCATGGTGGCCCAGATGGTGGTGCAGTTGGAAGAGATGAAACGTTAGAGAAGGACATTGCATTACAAGTATCAAAAGAACTAAGGGATTATCTTCAAGAGTCAGGGGCAATTGTGTATTTAACGAGAGAGACCGACAAAGATTTAGCGGATGAGGGAATGAAGGGACTGTCGAAGCGAAAGGCTCAGGATATAAAGAGGCGGATGGATTTTATTCACTCCCATCAAGCGGATTTCTTCTTAACTATCCATTTAAATGCTATCCCATCTACAAAGTGGAGTGGGGCTCAGACTTTCTATCATCCGAAGTCAGAAGAGGGTAAGCATTTGGCGAAAATGGTTCAAGCACAAATAACGCATAATCTTGAGAATACCAATCGTAGTGCGCTTGCGATTAATAATTTATATTTATTAAAAAAGGCAGAAATTCCAGGAGCGCTAGTAGAGATTGGTTTCCTATCGAATGAGAATGAGCGGGAACTATTAAAACAAGATACGTATCAAAGACAGATGGCGGCAAGTATTTATCAAGGGATCCTTCGTTATGTGACAGAAGAACCAGAAGCGGAAGAAGAGTAATCCTTTCTGGTCACCTTCCTAATGATTCATATCACTTAGATTTTCTAAGATTTATGTTATACTAGCCTTGGACTTAATAAATTCAAAGCTGGTTTAGGAAGGTGATTACATGTTAACAAAAGAAGAAGTAATACAATTGCTAAATCCTGTAAAAGATCCCTTTTTACATAGAACATTAGAAGAAACAGAAGGAATCAAAGAAGTAACCATAAAGGAAGATAAGAAGCATATTAGTGTGAAGGTTGCTATAGGTAAAACGAATACAGCTGAACAAATGCAACTTCAACAAGAATTAGTGGGTATTCTAAAGCGAAATGGTGCGGTTACCGTTGGTCTGCGCTTTGAGCAATTACCTGACGATGTAATCAAGCGATATCAGCCTGCAGTTGAAAGCGCTAAAGAAAAGTCATTAATGGGTGGAAACAAACAACCACATTTCTTGGCAATTGCGAGTGGTAAAGGTGGGGTAGGTAAGTCTACGGTCACTGTAAACTTAGCTGTTGCTCTTAGACGATTAGGAAAAAAAGTCGGTATTATCGATGCAGACATTTATGGTTTTAGTGTTCCAGATATGATGGGTATTGAGGAAAGACCTGTTGTTCGTGCGGAAAAAATCATTCCAGTAGAACGTTTTGGTGTAAAGGTAATTTCCATGGGATTTTTCGTTGAAGATAATTCACCAATTATTTGGCGCGGACCGATGCTTGGGAAGATGCTAAATAGCTTCTTTAAAGAAGTGGAGTGGGGCGATTTAGATTATCTATTACTAGACCTACCGCCTGGTACCGGCGATATAGCAATGGATGTTCATGAGCTATTACCTTCATGTAAAGAGATTATTGTAACAACTCCACACCCAACTGCAGCGTTTGTAGCGGCACGTGCAGGTCAAATGGCACTTAAAACCGATCATGAGATTTTAGGTGTCGTGGAAAACATGGCTTACTATAAGAGTCCTAAAACTGGTGAGAAGGAATATGTTTTTGGACAAGGTGGCGGGCCAAAACTTGCTGAAGTACTAAAAACAAAAGTACTTGGACAACTTCCGATTCAACAACCTTATGAAGAAGAAGATGTTTTTGCACCATCTGTATACCAAGAAGACCATCCAAATGGAAAAGAGTATCATAAGATGGCAGCGAAAGTGATTGCGAAAGTGGAAGAATAATTAAAAATGGTCAGTTCCTAACAATGAGGAGCTGACCATTTTTGGTATTAGGAGCCACCGCCGCCACCGGATTCTCCGCCGCCTTCACCACCGGAGCCGCCGCCACCTTGGCCACCAGATTCTCCACCGCCACTTTGTCCGCCGCCTTTGCTCTGTTCCTCAGCAGCTTTCAATAATATTTCTTGGATTTTGGCTTGGAATATTGGTGATTCCAACGTTTGTTGTATCGTTTCTTCTAGGTGTGCGCGGAACTGTTGGCTTTTTAATGTTTGTATTTGTTGTTCGGTCATCTCCGGATTTTGTAGTAAATCCATCATTTGTTTTTGGTATTCAGAGTCTTTCATTAAATCTTTCATCAATTTTTTCTGATCTTCTTCAATGGATTTATAATAAGATTCAACAAACTTAGGATCCTCAAAGAGCTTCTTCCACATTTCTGCCCCTTTATCCGAAGTTAATGTTTCATCGATTGCTTGTTTTACGGTTGCGGAGTCAATAACGAGCTTTTGCTGCATCTTTTCATCCGCGAGATTTTCCCCAATTGCCTTCTTACCATCTTCGGTTTGTAATATATCAACAACCATTTTCTTAGTTGCATCATAGTCGGTTTCTTTTGGTGCAGCTTCCCCACCACATGCACTCAATAACAGAAGTGATACACCAATTATTGGTAAATAGAATACACGTAGCATGCGCTAATCCTCCTTCCACTTATCTTTTAATATGGGTGAGAAAAGCAAAAATATGCACTTGATAAAGGAAAAAAGATGATGTTCATGGTAAAATACGAGTTGTACATACAGAATGGAATTATTTACTTTTATCAGGAGGATTATTTAATTGAATAGTCGTAAAGTAGTGAATTTATTTTTAAAAACATTGGCTTTAGGTGGCCTTGTTGGTCTTATTGTAAGCCTTTTTGTAAATGTTAGCGGTGCCTATACGGAAAATCTTCAGCCGTTTAATTTCATGGGTCTAATAGGTGTAATGTTATTCTTTATTGGTCATGGTATGTTGTATAGTGCGGTTAGCCAAACGGGATTTTTTGCATATTTATATGTGCACCGATTAGGATTAAGTATCTTCCGGTCATTCTGGCCGACGGTACAGATTGTGTTGATAGCATTTATAACGTTTGATTTAATTTACTTCCCTTATAAGGATGCGGATGGGGAAGTATCATTGATTTGGTTTATCCTTGCAGCTGCAGCCCTAGTAGCTTATGGATGGGTCATTGCAAAAATCAAAGCAAAAGAAACAAAAAAACACGCTTTTGTACCAGCTTTGTTCTTCATGGTCGTGTTTACTGTTATTGAATGGGTACCGGCATTAAGGATTGGATTAGTTGGTGCGGATTTTTCATTAATCATGATCATCACTCTGTTAGCATGTAATACATACCAATTACTTGTATTGCATCGCTTAAATAACAGTGCAAAGTAAATTTTAGTAGTTGAAATAAAGAACCTGATGATTTCGTTTATCATCAGGTTCTTCTTTATTCAACTATTTTTGACTCTGCGTGTGCTTGATTTATTAACTCGGATACAGTGACAAACTTAAAGCCTTTGTTTTTGAGCCCTGGTAAAATGGTCTTAAGTGACTCGCTAGTTTGTTTTACCGAATCAGAAGCGTGTAATAAAATGATATCTCCATTATTCGTTTTAGACATAACATGATCAACTATTTTTTGAGTACCTGGATTTTGCCAATCATTCGGGTTAATATTCCAATGGATTACTTTATGCCCTAAACCTTCTGCCAATTTAATAACTTCCTCATTGAAATGACCATGCGGTGGTCGAACGAGCTCAAGGTCCTTATACCCTAACTTGCCAAAAATCTCTTTTGCGTACATTAGATCCTTTTTAACCTGGTTTAATTCTTGATCCAGGTAGCTTTTATAGCGATAACCTAACATACCAATCTCGTGCTTGTTTTCAGATATCTTTTTTAGAATATCAGGATGCTTTTCTGCCCATTCCCCACTAACAAAGAAAGTAGCTTGTACTTGTTGCTGTTCAAGCTGTTTTAAAATATCATGTACCTTTTGTTCTCCCCAACTAATGTTGAATGTTAATGCGATACTTGGTTCATCCGAACTACCTTTCGAAAGTGCGACAGGTTCATTTTTGGAGAAAACAGATAGCGCACCATTACTCTCAAACCACAAAAAACCAGCTGTAAAGAATGCTAACACAATGACAAGAGTCCATTTTTTAATTCGATTAAAACGAAATACGTAAAAATGACTCATAATCCACCTCCTAAGGAAACAAGCTATCCATACATTTTATGAACAGAAAAATAAAATATGAACAAGCTGTTAATATTTAAACAAACAGAGCTGAATAAATTCATTAAAAATGTGAACTATATAAAATACCCCCATATTGCAATGACAATTTCGAAAGGATATAGTACCAAGAATTTTAGTTGAATTTGTCGAAACTACTGAGGTGAATAGTAATATGTTAGGTTTAATGATAAATCATACAGAGCTAAAGGAATTGGAGTATCTAATTAAAAGAGAACTAGATGAAATAATTTTTGATTTAGATGATAGTAGAATAGATAATATGGTTAAAGATGCAATGAAGGAACGTTATAAAGTGCTCTTCCAATTATTAAGAAGAGTAGCAAGCGAGAAAGAGTGTATGCGATACATACCAAAGAAAACACAGAATGAGTAGCCAGTCATTTTTAAATGAAAATACATAACCAAGTACGAAAAATTCAGAAGAGACTTTTTTAGAAAAATACCGTTGATTTTATTTTATGGCTATGGTATATTAATTTTTGTTGTCACATACGAAACATTGTCGATAATAACTTAAAAGTTTTTTAAAAAAGTTATTGACTTCTGGTGGCAAACATGATAAATTATATCTTGTCGCTAAAAACGACACCACGAAGATTGTTCCTTGAAAACTGAACAAAACAACCAGTATGTCAAGAAGAAACATACCCTGTTTTTTCTTAAATTATGAAATACAGAAGCTAGCAGCTTCTTTGCTAAGAACTTTCCTATGAATGATTGGTGT
>NZ_LDUE01000011.1 GCF_001038485.1 Ornithinibacillus californiensis | reverse complement strand
TGAGACTGGGACATAACTATTTTATCAAAAAGTAAAACCGAACTATCTGTTTATGGGTGCATATACCACGCTCCGGAAATATACTTCGCTTTCCGCGGGCGGCTGGTGAGCCTCCTCGCTCGTTCCGAGCTGCGGGGTCTCACCTATGCCTATCCTCCCGCAGGAGTCTCCGTATATTTCCGGAGCTGAACAGTGCATAGTTCGGTTTTTACATTGTTTTTTTTGTTATGTCCCAACCTGTTTTTCATTTGTTAAATCTTTGTCGTAAGGGATGACAGGGCTTCTCATAATCAAAATACTGAGGGTAAGCACAAAAATTGATGATGACAGCGCCTCTCATAATCAAAATGAAGCGGTTAAGCGCAAAAGAGATGAAGACGGTACAACTCATCACCAACTGTTCCATCCGTATCTTAAGTGGCTCAATCCCTGTAAACCTTCAAAAAACGTATTACAATCTTTGACACGGAAAATCTAGTAAATCTAGTTAAATGGAGCTATTTTAATAGGTGTTTTAATAGAACTATTAGTAGTTTTCTATCATAAAGCACTTGCCTCCTAGTAAGGCTTGTCGAAGCATGTAAAACGATTTTTCGCCAGTTGACAGATTATTCTGATACACTTGTCCTATATCAATAGGTGAGGAGTGGTAATCTTGTTAAAAACCCTATCGAAAGCGGGTTTAGGTCTTGCTTTAGCAGGAAGTGTTGTGCTAGGCGGCCTGCAATTAAGTGATACAACCGCGAAGGATACAAGCCAATATGACTTAAGTCTAGCGCATTATGTGGGAGTATCTCCGGAATTGGCTGATAAAGCGAAGGAGCTGGGGGTAGATGTGTCTAAAGCAGATCCAGCTGAAAAGATTGCAAATCACGGGAAAAAGTTCCAGCAAGCAGGTGATAATCATGTTGTCTACAGTGAGACTGAAGGGGATGTACCAGTACTTGTATTATTAGCCAAGTATAAAGATGGCGACGAGCCAATCGGTGATATGGAAGGACAAGTTCCTGCTGAATACTACGAGGACCTGATTTTTGGAACGGAGTACAATCCGTATGAGTTAGATGTTTTTAAACAATATGATGGACCAAACGTGCCTAAGGATCGTACGATGCAAAATGCGTATCATGAATCTAGTTATGGCGCTATAAATCTAGTGAGGAAAGAAAACACAGAATTTGTGTGGGTTGAGCTTCCAAAAGGTGCTTCTTACTACTTAGACCAAGAAGGAACATATGCTGAAAATGGTACATATGTATTTGGTAATGTGAACGGGGATGCGCACACTGGTGAGTTCATCCGTGATCTATTAAAAGCAGCAGACGAGCAAGTAGATTTCTCTCAATATGCAGAAGATGGGGAAGTTCCAAACATCTTCGTCATTCATGAAGGGACAGGTGCGGAATTCAGTCGTGACCCTGCACAGTTCTGGTCACATAAGTGGAATCTATTAAGTGCCCTTTACTATGGAAAATACTATGAAACTGGTCAAACACCAGATGCGCTTGAAGGAATCAGTCAAGGCGAGTGGATTAATCGAACGGTTGTAGAGGATATGACTTATGATGGCGTCATTGTAAATAATTACAACATCCAACCGGGTATCGGTGGGAACGTTGCGGGATATAACCTTGCAACAGGTGGTTATGACGATGCATTAAAAGAAGGTCCATTCCCTGCTCAAACCGGGGTATACGCACATGAATTTGGTCATGCGCTTGGACTACCAGATTTCTATGATACGGTGTATACATCTGAAGGTGTTGGGAACTACTCCATGATGGCAGGTGGATCTTGGATGCGTTATCCAGATGCTGCAGCATACTCTGGAAACTCACCGACACACTTTGATCCGTTCTCGAAGATTTTCTTAGGATGGGTTGACCCGATCGAAGTAGCACCGGAAGATGGGATACAAGAAATTACGCTACCTGCCATCGATCAAGCAGATGCAGACAATGGAATTGTGAAAATGGAAGTACCAGGTTCTAATGGTACGGAATATTTCTTATTCGAAAATGTTCAGCAAAGTGGCTTTAACCAAGGCCTAATCCGCCAAGGGGAAGACTCGCACGGATTAGTAGCATGGCATGTGGATGAAAACATTATTAATCTATATCAAACAGCTGGATTCCGTCCGAATAACGTGGAAAACTGGATGAATAAGCGATTCCAGTATAACCAATCCGAGGTAGCAAGTGACGGCACAGTAGTCACGCATTATGGTCTATCCGTTCTTCAAGCAGATGGAAAGTATGATTTAGAGAAATATGTGAACCGTGGAGATTCTGGTGATTTCTTCAAAACAGGTTCTAAGCTAACACCTAACTCTAAAAATGTTCATACTGGTTCCTACTACTTCTGGAAAGGCTATACTAATACACCAGCTGACTCTGGAATTCATGTAACTGATATCGTTGAAAACGAAGATGGATCGATTACGGCTAAATTCTATTATAGTAAAAATTAAGTGGAATAAGGTAAACCTGAGTCCTTTATTGGGACTCAGGTTTTTTGAATGAAAATTTCCCTGTATTGAATCGTACTTATAGCCCCTTTCTAATCATAATCTTATAAAAGAAAGTGATAAGAAGGAGGTCAAATGAGTGGAGAAAGTGAAGGTTCGTTTACGGCCCTTAGTCAGCAAGTTAAATTTACCGACGGTGATCAAAACAGCAGTCCTACCTGGCGATTCAGTAGAAAGGATATTTATAGCCACCCAGGTAGGGGAGATCTTCTATATTGGAAATGGTGAGATTAGAACGTTCTTAGATATTCGCTCTTCCATCATAGAGCTGGGCGCGAAGGGTGGATATGATGAGCGAGGATTATTAGGATTAGCATTTCATCCAGAATTTTATTACAACGGATTGTTCTATCTTCATTATTCTGTAGCCGGTTCTCAAGGGCCAGGTGCTCTTGCGGATCCTTTTCAGCCTAACCCTTGTGATCCCAGTACATTAAATCTAAAGTGGGAAAATAGAGAAACGCAATATGATCATATCGATACGGTGGAAGAATGGGTATTACATCCGAATGGCAGGCCTGAAAGAAGACGGGCACTACTTAACTTAAGAAGACCTTTTGCTAATCATAATGGTGTCAATAGCTTAACCTTTTCACCGGAAACAGGGAGACTTGTTTTAACAACTGGAGATGGTGGGTCAGGCTTTGATCCATATAATTTAGCTCAGGATGATATGGATATTGCTGGAAAAATAATCGAAATTGCTGTGAATCGTAATGTATCTATCGTTAATCCTCCAATTGTTACACGCTTTAATGAACTCCCCCAAGTCATTCAAGAAACCCTTACAGTAATTGTTAAAGGTGTTCGTAATATACCGGGAATTTCCTATCAGCGGATTAACAATCAGTATAGAAAATATGTTGGAAATGTTGGTCAGGATTTGGTAGAGTCCATTTTTTCATTCGTTAATTATAAGCCAATACCTGTGACACGGATTCTTCAAGCTTCATCCGGAAGTTCCGAGCTTGACCAAGAAGGATTGATTAATCTGGGCTGGAGAGGGTGGGAAGGTGCTTTTCCTACGCCGATAATAAGAGACTGTACCAATAATCCGGATCTAAATGAGAAAACAATTGCTTATTATCAGGAGGCAGTAGCGCTTTCGGCGACTCGTCTTCAGCCATTAACTAGCTATTTTCATCAAGATTCGAGGCCTAATAAGTTTGCAGGGACGGCACTAACAGGTGTTCAAGCTTATATGGGGAATGCAATCCCGGGGTTAAACGGTAGTGTTGTGTTCACGGACGGGGCGAAGAAGGAGACGCAGCCACAGGTTCGTGGTGCCTTAGCCCACGTCTCCTTTAGACCTGATGGACAACATAATGATTTTAGTGAGATACAAATTGATTATGATTTCGGGTCGGAGTCAGCTTATTTTGTTAGTTTGGGGTCCAACCGGAATCAAAGCCGACTATATTTAGGGGTTTATGGTTCTATTAATGTGACAGATTTTAACCAAGGCACCCTTTACGAAATAGTCCCTTAGATAGAAGTGTCCGTTATTATTTGAGGATAATCGGTTTTATTCGTTTTGAAATATTTAAGGCTGCTTCAACCCATAACCAGCTATAAAGGAAAGTAAATAGGAATATACCTCCTGTTGTAAGTAGAGAAAAGGAATCAGAACCAACTGGACCTAAGACAGGATAACGAAAAACATATAGCAAACTCATAATTCCTACCATTAGGAGAACGGAACCAGAAGCGATAATAGTTATTCGCTTCCTAAGAAAGTGAAGGGATGCTCCAATTCCAAGTCCTAACAATCCCGTTGTAAAAGGAAAAATAATTAATTCCGTTGGCTGAAGAATGACTAACAACATGATGGTTAAGAGATAGGACATGAAGCCAAATGGAATGGAAAACATCGAACAGAGTAGAATAGGTGCTGTAGCAAGTGGACTGATCAAATATCCTATACCTGGAAAGAACCCACCAGCAGACTGGAAAATGGCAGCCAAGCAAGCCAAAAAAGAAACTAAAATGAGCTTCTTCATATATTTAAAGTTATGGAACGTCTTTTGAAATAAACGAACCTCTTCTGAAATCGTTTTAAAGAAATACACCTTTTCACCTCCGATAAATGATACGGTCATTACCATCATATTCATCATCCTATTAGAGGTGGTGCTCAATTATGATAGTCCATAAGCTGTAATTCATGCCGGTCTCAAAATAGTGTTAAATTAACAACCTACTAGGAACTTTCTAGCCCTGAATACGATGTTGGATTCCTTTAGCATGGAAGTCAGAAAAGATTAAGTTGATGAGTTAGGACAGTATCCATTCGAAATCTCGATTCTGGAGCTGTCCTTTTCGTTGTTTGTCCACACCAAATTAACGTGCCTTACTCATACCAATCAAAGATAGAATAAGTCCTAATACAGCAATAACGTAACCAAATACTATAAAATCCATATTGTCATCAAGAACCAAAATCCCTCCGAATAACGTTACATGTAATCCAAGAATCATATTTTTCATCCCAGAATCTGTATTCTTCGTAGTTCTATAGATTAAATAAAGTAAGTATATTACTAGAGGAATTCCGATGAAAATAAATGCAAAAAAATAAACTATTGGTCTCAATTTTTACCCCACCTTTATGAGATTATTACTTTTTAACTAAAAAGTAATGATTGTATCCTTCGGGGAAGTCTTCTATTTTTCCGTAAATCTCATAACCTAAGCTTTGATAGAAATCAGGGGCTTGAAAGCTAAATGTATCTACCTTGATGAATCGGCATTTCTTTTCCACGGCGAACTGTTCAGCACTTTCTATAAGTTTTCTGCCAAAACCTTTCCCTCTAATACTGTCGTCAATCCAAAGAAACTGGATCATTAGACTTTGCATTTTAGTACTCCCCGAAATACCGCCAAGGACAGTACCTTCTTCATCGATTACTTTAAAACAGAAATCTTCCTCAACGAAGTCTATATCGCTTTGTGAAAGGTGCTTAATATTTATTCTCTTAATCTTTGTCGAATATATGGGACATCCTCTAGAGTCTGTCCTGTATGAATTACTAGATTTTGCATTTATTATGCCTCCTGGTACTATGATCTTTAGCTAAATAAGAGATTAATCATAGTTTTTTTCTGTTTTGATATGGAAATTGTATTCTTAGTAAATTCACTTATTATATATCGGCAAGTTAGAGGTCCTTACGACGCTTCCATCCTCCATTGTTACTTCTGTATACATTAAAAAATAAGGCTCGTAGGTAACTCCTTGAGAGTCAGGACCTTTGTGCTTGTTTATAATTTTACCAATTGCTTTATCGGTATATGTCCATCCATCCGTATGGTCGGTATCGGTAAACACTAAATTGGGAGTTCCTTCTGACTCCAAGCGAACTGTATAGAAATCTACTTTCTTAGCATTGTCATAATTTAACAATTCAATTTGAAAATAGTCGTCACTGATTACATACCAATCATCTTTAATGATATGTTCTGAATGGAGTTTATACATCGTTGGTAAATCATAAAAAGAGTTACTAGAATCATGTGATCTGGCAATGGAGGACCATCTTACCATCTCCAGACTTTTTGTTCGTTCAGTCAGCTTAATAGATTCATCGGAATTATTTTCTTTTAGGAGTCTTATTTCGTCTTCTTTTTCTAAGACAAGCTCCTTCAACTCTAGCACTTCATTCGTTAATCGTTCTTTTTCTTCTTGCAAAGATTCCAAGTCATTATTAGAGCAACCTGAAATAAGCAAAATGCCCCCAATAAACAACAATAAAATTAACTTTTTCATTTTAACCTCCTTCGGTTACCTGTAGTACTGATTTACTACTAGTTATTAGTTGTTCTTTCAATTGATTCTGCCACTTCTTGTATTGCTGTGATTAAATTGCCTATACTCATATTGACTCCATCAATTGCAATACCTATCCAAAATGCGCCTATTAAGAAACATGCACCAAGAAATAAAACGTGCCAATCTTTCATATTATCTACCTTCTCCCTGTCTGATTTTAACGACCCACTAAACACTAGAAGTATAAGCAGAGTACTTCTATAAACCCATCTCTACCAGTTCATGACAACCTTTATCTTCCATCTCCTTTGAACCGAAAATCTGATAGTAATAGTATTTGGCATATTTTCCATCTCCACGCCCACCGAGTGCGCCGAATCTTATCTTTTCTTGGGGTAATTCCTCTATTACTTCTCCTTGTTGATCAACATAAAATGCACGTATTTGAGCAGATCCCGAACCCTCTTCACTAATCCAACCAAAGTCATATGGTGATGAAGTATATATTACGCCACTTTTTGGAACTCGATAGACTATTTCATTGTTTTCAATTTTTAACGGTAATGCATCTTGCGCATCGTAGTAAATTACGACACACCCCTCAAACCCTGAAGGTAATAAATAAGTTTGGTCTACCCCTTCACGACTGACTATAAAGCTAAAAATCAAGCCAATATAAATCAGAAAGAGCACAGCGATGCCTATTATTTTTCTCACCCATCACCACTCCCAGTAGTTTAGATGCTAAAAATTCACAATATTTAACCATATTTTACCACAACCTGATACCAATTACAGACTCATAAAATAAAAAAGTGCATTCTCTCCATCCATAAAGGAAGGAAAGTATGCACAATGTTTACGTGACATGCTGCTCTATTTTTTCATTCTTTTTAAAGTAATTGGTACCGAGTTCATTTAACACAATTGCTACGAGAATAATAGCGATACCGAACCACTGAACTGGTGTCACGGTTTCGGAGAGTATAAGGCTTGCGGATAAAATAGCTACTGGTAATTCGACTGAAGTTAGTATATTTGCTAGTCCGCCTGAAATGAGTGGTGCTCCAACAGCAAAGAATAACGGCGGTAAAATCGAACCAAATAGTGATACACCAATCGCACTTTGTACTAGATCCATTTCTAGAGGTAGTACGGTCGGAATTTCACGCATAAATAGGATGAGTATTAAGATGGCTGATCCTGTTGCCATTAACGAGCTTCTTGTCCACGGATTGACTTGAACTGCTACCTTGCCACTGAAGAAAATAAACCCTGAATAGGTGAAGGCAGATAGAATGCCATACACAAGACCTTTAACCGGTAAGCCGTGAATGTCTCCATTTAAAATGTTGGAAGCGAAAAAGACACCAGTCAAGATTAATACAATGGATAGAATAGTAATTGGCGCAGGCTTTACCTTGCTAAAGATCCACTCTAATACGATTCCGATCCAAACAAATTGGAACATTAAGATGATTGCTAATGAGGCTGGCAAGTATTGCATGGAACCATAATAGAAAACACTTGTAAGTCCAATGAAACAGCCAGTAATCATAATTTGTGGGGTGTTTTTTCGCGTGAGGCCTTTAAAGCTAGACCGTTTAATGAAGGTCAAGGACCATAAAATAGCTGCGGAAAAGAGCATTTGGATGATATTAATTTGGCCTAGTGAGTAGCCATAACTAAACCCGAGCTTCGCAAATACCGGTGTAAACCCGAAACACCCAGCACCAATTAATACAAAAAGTACTCCTTTATTTAACTTCATGATGAGCCCTCCTTGATGAAAATATAAATCTATTAGGTTATGACCTTGGTTTCATATGCCAACTACTGTATTCTAGTATAAAAGTCTACTTTAGTCTAACTTACTATTATTTGCAAAGGGGATTTTGGATGGAAATCAATTTTAATTTTCCAGACGATATCATCATCATTTTCATGAGTGGTATCGTTTGGTCGGTGATTGCTTACTTGGCGCTTCGAATTTATAAGAAACAAATAGAAAAACCGAAAGTATGGAAGATAGCTGTAATTATTATCGTTAGTCTTTTCTCGTTTTCTATTAATTGGCAAATGTTTAATACACTGGTGAAACTATCAATCTTACCGTTAGGTGTATGGGCAATCTATGTTTTCTTTAAGTGGACAGGAAGAAATTGGGAAGCATATCGCCGCTTTGCTTGGTTAGGGTTTTGGGCAAATTATCTTTTCCTTGCATCGACACTTCTTGCTATTCCCATTCATCATGTCGTGTATCCGAAAGATGAAGCCGCAACGTATTTGTCCGAATTTGAAAATGCCTCCCTTGTGGCTGTCCACCCGTCAGCTATGGAGGATGGTGTATTGGATAAGGATCGTTTGAAAAAAGAACTACAAGCGATGAAGCAAGAAACGATATACAGTGATCAATGGTACGAAGATACATATTTGAATCGCGGTGAGATAAATGAAAAAGATGAGCGGTTCCCGTATCAATTGGTCAATACTGATGCAGCATGGGGCAGTGGTTTGCATTCCGTGATTTTTGTTGAGGATGATGGAAAAGGGGTCTTAATTACGACAGCTGAAAATCAGCTCTACTTTCGCTTCGATCACTCCATCATTGAGGGGGTGGAGTGATGATGAAAAAGAAAAGATTGTGGTTTGTCATTGCTATGGTGCTATTAGCAGGTTGGATTTATTGGTTTTATCTGGCAAAGCCAACTGCCTTTCCAACGAATGAGGCATTGTTGAATGAGATTAATAGAGTTGATTCTGGCGCATCCGCAAGTGAGATTCAAGATACACTTGTATTGGATGCAAAACATGTCTTGGTGCCCTTTATCTCAGATAGGGATGATTATGGCTTGAGCTATTGGGTTTGGGAAAAACATAAATGGCGGGTTGCTGCGATATCTTCGAGGGGAGAACCAAGGATATGGAAGATTGATCGGGGAGATCCGTCGACGTATCACTTTGTATGGAATATTCACCCGGAGGATGAGATGACTACCATGGACTTCTACCTCTTACGTGATCGGAACTATCATATAAGTAATTATGGGGGAGAGGATCAAAGAGATACATATTATCCAGGAATCCAATTGGGTACGGACGTATCGCTTAGTAAGTCTTATGGTGCTATGAAGCTACCGGAAGAATGGGTTTCGGTGATGGATGCCTTTAATCAGATGGGCATTTCCAACCAATCCAATATGTTCTTTAACTCCTTTTTCCCAGCACAATACATGCAATTTGGCTGGATTCCTTCTTATCAAGAGGGTGTAGAACTGTCGCTAGAACGAACATTTAACGGCCATGTTTACTATACTGATGTCGATATCACCCTTGACTATTTGAGGATTTTAAACGAGGGAGATTTGGAGGTGCCTTTCACGACCCGAGATTTGTCGGAGTCTGTCGATTAATTAATTCTTATTGCGGGCTGGAGAGATAATAATATAGAAGATTGCATAAAAAGGTGCTTGACCACATAGGGTTGAGCACCCTTTTTTGAGTGTAGATATACATCGGTGTCGCGAGGTAATTATAAAGAAGGTTGGACTAGTTGTTAGTCTATTTAGAAAATAGTAGCAATATGCTATGCTGTTAATAGAGTTTGTGAATAGATGTACTTAGGCTGAGGGGCGGAAGAGTTGAAGAAGAGACAAAGAAAATGGGGGATACTTTGAAAAAAGAATTTAAAGTAATAATATTTGTTTTGATAACTGGTTACATAGTATTTAATCTATTTTACGTTCCCAATATACCAAACTTTAGTTTTATAGAAGTATTGGGTATGTTTACTGTGTTCTATCTATTAAGGTACTTTTTTGAAGATGAGTACAAGAAAAGAGCAAAAATAAAAATTGCTGTTGATATCATTCTTACTACTTTGACATTTTATATTTTGCAGACTTTATTAGTTTTTTTTAACTAAACGGGTGCAAGTTCAATAAGGCATCAAATTGGATGTTCCTTATTATCATAATATATGTTTTGAATATTATGTTAATAATTACTGTGAAGTTGTTATGCTAACGGAGAGTTATTGGAGGAATTGAATTTGGTTAATCAAATAGAGGTTCGGCTGATGACAGGTAAAGATATAGACACCGTATATCGAGTTTTCGCCGAGAACAATATTAATAAATCATTGGAGTACATATTAGAATGCTGGAAGCAAAATGAAAAAGGTGAAAGAATAACATTACTCGCGTTTTACGAAGAACAATTTGCGGGTAGTTTACACCTTCTTTTTAAATCATACTATCCATATTTTTTAGAAAATGGAATTCCAGAAGTCAACGATTTTAACGTCAACCCTAAATTAAGAGAAAAAGGGATTGGAAGTGCCTTAATGGATTCGATAGAAGAGATTGCTTTAAAGGACTTTGGAATCGTCGGAATTGGTGTTGGTTTATATGATAGTTATGGGAGTGCCCAACGCATTTATGCGAAGAGGGGGTATATCCCAGATGGGAGAGGTGTCATATATAAAGCACATCCTGTTTCTCCAGGAAGCCAGGTTTTGGTAGATGACGACTTAAACCTCTATTATACAAAACAGAAACAAAGTGAAGAGTAAAAGATTCGAAGTTGTACTTTCTTGAAGTAACGGGTGCAATAATTATAAAGAATGTCTACTTTGTTATATTAGGGGGAGGTTAGTAAAAAAAACTACGGTTTAGGGGCAGTCGACTTAATGGGAGAGAGCAAGTATGAAATTACAGAACTGTCATAATTGCAATTTACTGTTTAGAAGAAGGGAATTTCAAAATCCACAAGTAATTTATTTATACGTTCAAAGATTGAATGTTCAAAGTGTGGCACAACGTATAAGATTATTATTTCAACTAATATTTTATAGATCTTTATTAGAGCAATAGAAATTTCATTAGTTGTATTAATGTTTTACTTAAATTCCAATGAATTGCCTTTAATTAGCATTGCATTATTTTTGATAAGCGTAGCTATACTTATATTTTTAGAACCATTTATGGCTAAATATAAGAGAGTTGCAAAAAATATTATACTAACATAAAAGCTATATTCTCCCTTTAATACAATTGTATTAAAAGTTGTTATAGTTCTACTAGATTTGTAACTTCTAACCTACTAAAACGGATTAGTTAGTAGTTATAGTTATACTGATAAGGAGGTAATAATATGGATGAACAAGCATATAGGATAATTAAATCAATATCTCTTGTAGTGGGAGTTGGTTCTTTGATATACATTGGAATGCAACTAACTGATATTAAGGAATCTTTAGAGTCCCTAGCACGATTGGCAGCGAATGGAATGTTTAGTTAGCACTTCACCTAAACGAGCATCATTATCAACTAATTTAAAAGCCACCTCATTTTAACATTATAATGAGATGGCCTCTGTTTGATTGATGTATTAATAGATTTATAGTGTCTGAGCAATATGGTCATTCACAAATGCTTTTATGAAAAATAATTCATTATCATTAGGGTCCCTTTTATTTTCTACCTTAAAGGACTCTAGCGCATTTTCTAGTGAAGAGGTTTTTACAGCTTGGCTTGCTGTTGTTAACTCTTCCCAGTAAATATTCATTTCATTTAAATCACAGATAGATTCATGACCAAGTAAGAACATTTCCGCATCATACTTTTGAATGTCCTTCATCATAGGCAATAACTGTGATTGGTTGTAATGAAATAAAGAATTTGAGGTTGTTCCGTATGCACAATCTCCTAAAAAAATAACTTTTTCATCAGGAATATAAATGATAGTAGAGTCATTGGTATGAGTTGCGTTGATTCTCTCGATAACACAAACTTTATTACCTAAATCAATCGTTAAGGTCTTGTCAAAGATTACATCTGGAGCTTTCAACTTGAAACTGTCCCTGTTGGGCATGTCAGTTTGTATAATCTTCATACACATATCACTCATCTGATTCGTAGTCACATAATTTTGTAGTGAACCATCGTCATAGGACATATCTTGCCACTCTTTTATCACTTCATTAGTTTGACTATTAACGATAACAGTTGCTTCAAAATCATTCATTCCTAGGAAATGATCCCAATGTGCATGGGTAATAACTACATATTTGACAGGCGGTACATTTAGTTTCTCGATTTCTAGTAAAAAGTCCTGCGCATGCTGAGGAGAATTACCAGAATCGACGATTAGACTATATCGGTCACCACATACCAGTCCTAATGTTGGTCGCTCTCTATCATCTTGATTGGATAAATAATAAATAGTATCACTTAATTTATGTAACATGTTATTTTTCCTTTCTTCTGTAAATTGGTTCTATGAAAGAGAAAATCTACATGTTTATTTAAAAGTTATTAAACTTTAGATTTTCTCATATTAATTTTTTACCATTGGACTTATACCTCCTTGCTTCACTAAAGAAAAGTATAACATAATAAAGATTATGCATTTAAAAATTTCTAAATTTTATCATTTGTGTAATTCAATCATTACATAGGGGGAAATCAATGAAAGAAAAAATTCATATAATGGGTGCCTCGGGGGCTGGAACTTCGACACTTGGTTCTTCATTATCAAAGGTTTTGCCTCATACATATCTTGATGCCGATGATTACTTTTGGACAACTAAATTTACTAAACAAAGAGAAGTGTCTGAAAGAAGACAGATGCTTGAAAAGGATTTATCACGTAACGAAAATTATATTCTTTCCGGAGCAGTGTGTGGTTGGGGTGACAACTTTAAAAGTTATTTTGACCTGGTTATATTCCTATGGATACCACAAGATATAAGGCTTGAAAGGCTAAAGCAAAGGGAATTCCAACGATATGGAAATGAAATATTAGCTGGTGGTAGTAAATATGAACAATCGAAAACATTTTTAGAGTGGGCTTCATTATATGATCGTGCAGGAATGGAAGTTAGAAGTAAAACGTTACACGAGCATTGGATGGCAGACTTGTCTTGCCCAGTATTAAAAATTGAAGGGGATTATTCAGTCAAAGAAAGAGTTGATATTGTCTTAGATTATCTAAATACTAATTGAATCACATGGTTGCTATTGTGATAAAAGGTGATCTGGGTAAGAGCTCCTTGTTCTTTTGGGCAACTCCCAATATTATTTTTGGAATATTATGTTAGTATGGTGGTAGAAGTTGTCATTTCAGTAATTTGCTATTCTACTATTGGGCCAGAAGAGGTTAATAAGGGGGGGATAAAGTGGCATTAGGTTTCTACTTTACGCTATGGTGGCATTTTCTTGTACTAATTATGTTGATTATGTTAGTTAGTGGTTTAGTTTGTTTCATATTCCAACGTTTACCATCGTGGGTAATTATATTAGTAAGTGGCTTAATTGGTTATATTTATTCCATCATTGTTGATGCTGTAAGTTTAGCTATTATAATCGTTCCTATTTGTATTGTTTTCTCACTTATCCCTATCCTGTTTGCAAAATTTGCAGTTTTACTTAGAGAAAAAGAAAAGCAAATTAAAGAGAATGATATTTTAGAGGGAAAATAGCTTTCCGCTAACCAATCTCTCGTTGTACTAGTAGAACAGTAGGATTGAATAACTAAATAA
Organism: Ornithinibacillus californiensis; assembly: GCF_001038485.1. GTDB lineage: Bacteria > Bacillota > Bacilli > Bacillales > Amphibacillaceae > Ornithinibacillus > Ornithinibacillus californiensis. The sequence continues at coordinate 13,459 of NZ_LDUE01000011.1, read as the reverse complement.
AATATTTAATGGAGGTTAATTTATGAGATACCTAATTTTGTTAACTCCATCAATAAATTGGATTGATGGTGTAGTTTTACATAATCAACCGTTCATGCCTGAACATGCTGTCTATGTCCAAACTGAATATAATAAAGGAACTATAGTTTTAGCTGGGCCATTCGGAGGTTCAACTGGAGGAGCCATAGTTATTGATGCAGAGAAAGAAGAAGACGTTATTAAATTTGCAGAAAATGATCCTACTGTTAAAAATGGTATCTTCCGTTATGAAATAAAACAATGGGATTATAAAATGAGTAAGTTTGAAAATGAAAGTCCGGGTTTTGACCAAGGGTATATTGATTACAAACATAAGATTCAAAAAGAATTGGGGATTATTTAGGATGTTTTTAGGTAAGTAGAGGGTTAATTTCATGAGTATTAGGAGAGTTTTTATGATATCTGAACTAAGTAAGCATGACTTTGATAAGTGCAATAGTTTAATAAATGAGCAAGGACAATTAGAAGTAAAAGCTGTAATTGAAGGAATTAACCCTGGTCGCATATTTGTAGATGATATTATTTCTCCTAGTTCCGGTCTTGTATGGCTAGGTAATAATGATGGATTTTTCTTTATTGGAAATGAAGAAAATGAGGGGTTTACTAGACAAATCAATGATTTTGTTGAGACCGTTATCAAGCCGGAAGCAATGAATGTTGGGTTAAACTGGTTTGAAGGGATTGGGAATCACCCGAAATGGAATAAGGTTATTGAGAGGATATTTGAACATCGTAAATTAGAAAGCTGGAACCAGAGAGTTTATATGATACAAGAGGAAAACTATCTAGCTAAAGGTGAACCGAAGCTAGAAACAGGTTATAAAATTAAAAAGATTGATAGAACCCTCTATGAAAACAAGAAAAATGAAATTAGTAATATTGAATACCTACACTCTAAAATTTTGGAGGCTTGGTCTTCACCGGATGATTTCTTTGAACAGGGGATTGGGTATTGTATCGTTCACGATAACAAGATCGTTAGTATTTGTTATTCTGTATTTGTCGTTGAAGATGTACATAGTGTTGCCATTGAAACGTTAGAGTCTTATCGAGGGAGAAAACTAGCACAAGGATTAGCTCATCGTTTTGTTAAAGATTGCTTGGAAAGAGATGGACTCCCTTATTGGGATTGTATGGAAGATAATAAACCTTCTATCGCTATTGCGGAGAGATTAGGGTTTACTAATGTATTTGGTTATGTGGGGTATTATTTTCCTTTTTAGTACCTTTAAAGGAGGTTATTCAGATGTATTTTCCTTCTAAAAGAGATTTATGGCTAACCTTTATCATATGGGGAGCAATCTTCCTATCACTTTTCGTTTCTTTAAATGATACGGGATCTTACTTTTCATTATGGAGAGTCTTGTTGTTAGTGATTATAATACCGTTGATGTGGTTGTGGTTTAAAACTGGTTATATGGTTAAGGATGGTAAACTACGGGTAATCTTTGGGCCATTTCGCAAAACCATAATGATTAGTGAATTGAAGAAGGTCACTAAAAGTAGTAATCCATTGGCCGCACCTGCTTTGTCTGTAGATCGGTTAAAAATTGAGTATGGCAATTATAATGTGATTTTAATATCACCTAAAAATGAGCAAGAGTTTATCAATCTACTCTTAAAAGAAGATGTCAACATAGAGTTAGATGAAAATGTAACCTCTAATTTATAGGAAATGCATTTCCTTATGCGCAATATAATTGAAGGGAGATAGTAATGAATTTACAAGAAGGTTTTAAACTTATTATGAAACAACCAGTTATTCTGATCATACCCATTCTGTTACAAGTGCTAATTAGTTTTGGAATGGGTGTCATGTCGTTGTATGGTATTGGACTTTATACATTTGGAAATGTTCAATACGGGGAAACTTCACCAGATTTTCATATCCAGTTTACTCTGCCATTGTTTATTCCTCTGATCACTGATATAAAACAGTCGCTCTCGTTTCTTCCTATTTATGAAGGCGGAAGTGTCGTGGTGACTATTGTCATTGGTATCCTCTATTTTGCTGCCATTAGTTTTGCCATGGCGATGTATCTCGGTAGTATGAAGAAAGTGTTAGTGCCGGGAAGTTTGGAAAATCACTCGATCCTTCGAGTTGGTTACCGTTATTTTGGGAGATTGTTTCTGTATCAATTGTTTACTGCAATCCTTACGTTTGTATCCTTCTTCCTTTTGATTAGCACGGTGATTGGTGGAATTGTTGGATTTATTGTTCTCCTTTTGTATCTACTAGCGCCATATATCATGGTTTTGGAGGATAAAAGTTTAGGAGAATCCTTTCGAGATACACCAAAATATTGGAAGCGTTATATTAAGAGATTTATTCCTCTAGCGTTAGGGGCTGTGTTTTCTGTACTAATCCTTTCCTTACTTATACAATGGGTGCCTAATGAATCTATACAGTACTATGTCGGACTCGTTTCCTATACATGTATTGGTAGTGTGTTTATTGCTGCGTTTATGAATCTATTAAACACTTGTATTCGAGGGGAACTGGGATTGGAACAAGAAGAAGAGGATCATTCTCCAAAGTGGAAAAAGTGGGCCATTGTTGTGAGTATTGTTGTTTTACCTTTATTAGGTGTTCAATTTGCTAATGGGAAACTAGTAACCGCCCTGCAAATTCAATCTAAAACGACTCTTACAGAAGGAGTTTATTATAAGGCAAGTTGGTCGAATGCTAGTGTTGGATCAGCCCATACCTTAACAACTTATGGTTTTGAAGAGGACGATGCATTCCAACTTACGATGTCCTTGCCAGAAGCTGGAACTGGAGCAGATACACTGATCGGTGAAGGGGAAGTCACTTGGGTAGTGGAAAAGGATAAAATTACTAAACGAGGTCATGCTACATTTCACGACATAGAGGAAGTAGTGGAGACGTCATCGTTTATCTACCGTTTATCTCCAGTCTATACGAATGGCACACTCTACTATACATCCAACACGGAAGACGGATATGCTCACCTTACCACTACGGGTCAGTCCGATGAACCAATGGGAATGGACATCTTTGTGATGAATGGTGGAAATGATGTGTTTGTTTTTCAATATAAGAAGCGGTTTGACCCACAAACTGTCATACAACTATCGGACGATGGGAAGTATTTTATTCCTCATTTCAGTCCGGTGAATCCAGACGATTTTAAATACTTTTGGTATTCCAAAGAGCAGATTACGAAAGATAGAATATTAGATTTGATGAAGACAAAAAATATAACTAGTCTTACGATTAGTGAGGACTCAGAATATCGCGATTATGAAATCCTCGTCGCGGCCTTTCTCCAACAGACTGATGGGGCATTTCTCGCTCAGCTGGGTGAGTATTATGAGCAGCTTGGAATACAAACGAATATTTCAAACAGAACGGCAGAAGAGTGGACGGAAAAATTAATGGGGCTATATGGAGATGTTGATACTGCAACATTCCTGGACTTCTTCAATAATCAGAACGCCTATGATAGCTATGAACGTAAAGGTTGGTCTAATGATAGTGATAGGAATGAGTATCAAGTGATTGTCCCATTTCCGGAAGGGGATATTACCCTTCTTTGTGTTAGAGATGAGGAAGGGAAACTTGTGGCGGTAGAAATAGTGCTGCCTGAGTAGAGAGAGGTAGAAAGAAATATGAAAAAGTTAAGATGGATTACTGTATTACCCATAACATTAGGTGTTATATCTATTTTCTTTGGTTGGACTCAATCTTGGGAATATCTATATGATGGAACTAATGACCATATGTTTACGATTAGAAAAGTTAGAGCCTATGTATTTATTGTAGGTGGATTGGTTCTTGTATTTGTTGGAGTTTTATTAAGAGTAGTTAGAACGTATGTTGAATCGTTAGAGTTAAAAATTTACCAATTAAAGAATGAAATTGAAAAGAAGTAAACCTATTGTCGGAGGTTATAAAGATGAGAGAAGAACAATTATTTGAGCAAATGAAATTATGGCGTAATTGGACCGTGGAGTTTCTTCGTACCATTCCAGAAGAATTATCAGACCAAATTCCACAAGGTCATTCAAACAGCATACACTGGAATGCTGGCCATATCTTAGTTGGCTGGGATAATACGATGTTTCCAGCTGTTAATAAGGAAAGGCAAATGCCACCATCCTATCACTTACTGTTTCCAAGTGGAAGTAAACCAGAAGATTGGATAGAACAACCACCGACAATGAGTGAAATTATAAAACAATTAGAAGAACAGCCCTCTTTTATAGTAGAAGCTTGTAAAGGGCACCTGGATGATCCACTACGAGAGCCTTTCTTAGGTATGCGAACTCTAGGGGACATGGTTGTTTTTCATATGAATCATGAAAGTCTACATATGGGGATTGTTAAGAGTATGAAGCAGCTGCTGGTAAGTAGATAAAAGGATACGGACATGTGAAATAGTTGCTGAAGGTGATCGAAATAGGGTCACCTTTTCTTTTGTCCAAAACCGCCATTGTCATAGATTAATAATTTTCATATTTTTTGTAACCTCCCATAAATAATTGCGTCTATACTATATACAATACGGTCGATCAGTAGGTGAAGGGGGTGCATCATGAACTCACAGGCAGAGATGCAAGTTCAACTGTTGTATGAAGAATATCATCAAGAGATATTTCGATATATCTTCATGATGATTGGTGAACGGCAACAAGCGAAGGATTTAATGCAAGAAACATACGTCAAGGCACTACTAAACATAGAGGATTTTAGGGGAGAGGCTAGTCCGAAAACCTGGTTGTATCATATCGCAAGAAATGTAGCGATTGATTATCAACGGAGGAAGAAACCAGCTACCTATTATTTAGATCATCTGTTACCAATAAAGTCGAATCAAGCAACTCCTGAGGAAGTCACTGTACTCGGCGAAGATGTAGAACAACTCTATGCTGCACTTTCACGCATAAAGAAAGGGTATCGGGATGTCATCATTTTACGTAAAATTAGAGAGTTTTCGGTTATGGAGACGGCAACTATTTTGGGTTGGAAGGAAAGTCGGGTCAAAACTACGTTACATCGAGGGCTAGATGCCCTTCGGAAGGAAATGAAAAAGGAGGGGTACATCAGTGAAGCGGTCAGGTTTTGATAATCAATTTCAGAAGTTAAATCAAATCAATTTGACGGAACAGGAATCGTCTCAAGTCTACCAACAAGTACTCTCCAAATATAAAACGGCGAATAAACGGAAAACTACTGGCATTATTTTTAATCATTTTATACCTGGATTTGCGACGATTGCTCTACTTATAGTGGTAGGTTGGTTTTTAAGTGATTTATTACAACCTTCGATTAATCAGCCAGGAGATGAAACCCCAATTGTAGTAGAGGAAGAACCAGAGGAGGAAGAGATGGAGCCGGAAATGGATGAGGAGCCGGAATCAATTCCGGAAAATATATCGTATGCTTGTATGGAAAGTTATGTAGAACCCAGACCGGATAGCGTTTTGGTATACTTTGAATGTAATCATTCTGACCCTCTTTCATACCCACCTGTTAGAGCGGTTTCGCGGGATATGGAAAGTGATAAGGTGGAGGAGCGTATCGAATATGCCATTCTACAATTAATAGAAGGTCCGTCGGAAGAAGAAAAAGAGGATGGTTATTTATCCATATTTAATGAGGATACGGCTGGTTTATTAAACGGTATTGAATTACAAGATTCTGGCCACTTAATAGTAGATTTCGTTGATTTCTCCAAGATTATTCCAAATGGAAACTCATCAGCTGCGTCCATGGCCATGCTGCAATCATTAAATACAACGATTGCTCAGTTTGAAGATGTTAAAACGATTGAATACCGTTTTGATGGTAGCTGCGAACAATTTTATGGATGGCTTCAACGTACTTGCCAGTCATTCCAAGCGGATGATTATCGAATGGACGCTGGTGAGGAACATAAAGAATTATTGCTGGAAAGGTCAGATATACTATTTAACCATTTAATGGCAAAGGAGTGGGGGCAACTGGCAAATAATATTCACAGTGAACGAGGCCTAGTCTATTCTCCTTTTTCCAATGTTGGCGATGAAGATGATTTACATTTTACGAAAGAAGAGGTTCGAGCGTTTCATGAAAATGTGAACCTGTACAGCTGGTCTTGGGATCAAAGTGGTGCAGAGTTTATGGCAACGCCGAATGACTTTGTAGAAAACCTACTGAAAACAAGTGGCGATTATGTTTATGAATATAATGAGATTATGTATAATGACTCGGAAATGGGCACCATGATTAATACGATTCACGACGTATATCCAAACGCTATCTATGTAGAGTATTTAGATGAATCAGATCCAAATTCCATGGACTGGTATAAGTACCAAGCCCTCCGATTTGTATATGAGGAGATCGATGAGGAATGGTATTTAATTGCTATTGTTAGAGGGGCGCATAATCCGTAAAATTCAGGAGTTTTCGGGAGGTCACTGTGACCTCCCGAAATTTATCAAGTATTGTCGAATGAAGTATCCCTAGAACTCTCTGGTTAGTTGAGAGAGTAACAAAGAATGCCTCGACAAAAAACAACAAATATCGGGGAGTGACAGGCACCTTCTATTCCAGTACAGGCTCGGCCTTATAACTCAACTTAGCAACAACCACCCCAAGTAAAGCCCCGACAACTGCAGGAACAACCCACTCTAATCCCACATCAGCTAGTGGTAATGACGAGCGAAGCACTTCAACAGGTCCTAAATTCAAACCGAAAGCGTTCAATCCACTGATAACAGCGAATACTCCAGCGAATGAAAGGGCACTGACATATACCACTCGAGCTCCCTTGAACTGTTTGTGGAAGAACGTTAACACGATTAAAACGATTGTTAACGGATAAGCTGTTACCAAGAAAGGAACAGAGACTTTTAAGATTTGGCTAAGGCCCATATTGGTTAGGGTAAAGCCAATCAGTGTCATGACTAAGACAACCGTTTTATAGTTTGCCTTTGGAATCAGTTTAGAGAAATATTGTCCACAAGCAGAAGTTAAGCCAACCACTGTAGTAAAGCATGCAAGAGTAAAGATTACTCCGATTAAGATGGTTCCACCTTTACCAAATAATGTGGTCGAAGCGGCAGTTAGTACGCCAGTTCCGTCTGTAAATTCTCCTGTCATACTTCCTCCGATTATACCTAAGGAAACATAGACAGCAGCTAATAACGTACCTGCAATTATAGCGGCTTTTAGCATATAGCTCTTCAACTGTTTTTCATCAGAAACCCCACGTTGCTGCACCGCAGTTAAAATGACAATTCCGAAAGCAAGTGCGGCTAAAGCATCCATTGTGTTATACCCTTCTAGGAATCCTTTGAAAAATGCCCCAGATTCATATCCCCCAGTAGGTGCGGTGGATTTCCCGTCTAGCTGTACAAAGCCAACGACACATAAAACAACCATAGCAACCAGTAAAACAGGAGTAATAAAACGTCCTAGATATTTTTCTAGATTAGAAGGATTTAAGCTTACTAGATAAACTAGTAAAAAGAATACAACTGAAAATAGCAATAATACAAGCGTCGTGTTGGTTGATTCGTTCACAAAAGGAATGAGCCCCATCTCAAAGGCTACATTCGCATTACGCGGAATAGCCAAGAATGGTCCGATTGACATGTAGACAATCACCATGAAAATCACACCAAATACTGGATGGACACGATCCCCAATCGTTTTGATTCCCCCTTTTACACTAGCGATAGCGAATAAAACAACTAACGGTAATCCTACGGCAGTAAGAACAAACCCTGCCATTGCTAACCAAAATGCAGTTCCAGACTGTGCTCCTAAAAACGGTGGGAAAATAAGATTTCCAGCTCCAAAGAACATAGAAAATAACATAAGACCGATAAACAATGAATCAAATTTACGCATGGTGTTTCTCTCCTTTTTTTGTGTTTTTAATAATAAAAAAAACCCGCCCCTTAAAGAAGGGACGAGTTTATGCTCGCGTTACCACCCTAGTTCCGCAGAAAAAACTGCAGCACTCAGTCAGCGTACTATCATACGCGTTCCATTGTAACGGTGGACAACCCGTCAAAGCTTACTAGATTTCAGCTTTGCATCTCAGAGATGATTTTCGGATAGGGACTGAACGCCGACTTCCACCATATGCCGGCTCTCTTTGGATCAGATTTCCTAACGTACTGCTCTCGTCATCGAATTTATTATTAAACGTAATTTATCAGATAAAATAAAGCTTGTCAATATTATTTTGAAAATTATTTTGTTTCATACCACTTTGATCATACTTGCTGTGAAGGAAAAAAAGGAAATATCAATAAATGAATAAATATACAATTTATTAACTTTTATTGCGTGTGGATTTTAAAGAAAAGATCGCAAAAAATATTAGTCGAAAATGTCAACGCTACCAATGTTGATAACAAAGTTAAACCCGCGTATTTTGAAAACGTTTCATAAATTATAACAGTCTAAAAATTTATAAATAATGCATAAAAAAGGGTTGCCACCGTCTATTTACGGGCGTATAATTACGACTAATTAACTTTTCTAAATCGTAGAAAGTTTGAAGTCCAATTTAAATTTTCTCAAGATTCGAATCAATACAAAACATCACGGGAGGAATACACATGTCAAAGAGATTTGAGTCAAAAGTTATTACAGATTATGAACGTGAGCCTGTACCGCAGGACAAACGAAAAGGATGGGGTAAACTGTCTTTGGTTTGGATAGCGGGAATTGTTGCACTATCTGCAATTGTATTAGGTGGAACGTTAGGTAGTGGGATGACGTTATCCCAGTCCATCATCGCTTCCCTTGTGGGTACATTTATTTTAGCGATACTTAGTGCAGCTTGTTCCATTGTTGGGGCTAAAACAGGTTTATCTACTGCACTTGTATCTAGCTTTGCTCTAGGAAAATATGGTTCTTATGCGGTATCGGCCGTTATTGCCATCGCGTTATTTGGGTGGTTCGGGGTTCAACTGAATTTATTTAGTGTGAGCCTACAAAATGTACTTAATAATACATTTAGTATAAATATCGATCCGATTTATTTGGTGCTACTTGGCGGTCTAGCAATGTCTATCTCCGCTATTATCGGTTACAAAGCAATTGAGAAATTAAGTATGGTAGCAGTTCCTTTACTAGCGATTCTATTAGTTAGTTCGTTAGTTCGTGTATTAAATGGCACATCGATGGCAGAAGTCGCTCAAGCACCATTGACAAGTGATCCACTTTCTATGGGAGTAGCGATTTCGTTAATCATTGGTTCTCTAGCAACAGGTGCAATTATTGGCCCAGATATTTCTCGTTACGCTAAATCAACAAAAGATGCTATTATCTCTTCCTTTGTGGGGTATTTTGTTGGATTTAGTATCGTATTAATTATTTCATCAATTCTAGCAAAAGCAACAACACAGGTGGATATCGTACAAATTATGTTAACGCTAGGTTGGGGATCTGGGGCATTGGTTATCTTAATTATTGCTCAGTGGACCACAAACGATAATAACTTGTACTCCTCTGCGTTAGGATTTTCTGTTATTTTTCGTAAAGTACCGAAATTCTACTTATCGATTGCAGCTGGTTTAATTGGAACGCTGTTAGCGGTAGTGGGTATTTATGATAGTTTTATTCCGTTCTTAAGCTTTTTAAGTGTCTTGATCCCACCAATTGGCGGAATATATGTAGCAGATTTTATTATCAACCGAAAAAACTATGCCTTTGAAAAACTAGCAAATGTGAAAAGTGCTAACTTCCTGAACATCGGCATTTGGGTCATTGCATCAATGGTTGCATTTCTTACAACCCCAGCACCGAACGGGTTTGGAGTATTTACGCTAACCGGTGCATCTGGGTTTGATGCCTTTATCGTTGCCTTTATCTTGCAAATCGTTGCGAGTAAAATGCAAGGGGAAAATAGCTTGAACACAACACCAGTAACTATAAAAGGAGAGCAAGCATCATGAGATTAATTGGCAAACAAGAAATTGAAGATATCGCAGTTGGAGCAGCGCTTCTCGGCACAGGAGGCGGTGGTGATCCATATATTGGAAAGCTAATGGCACTACAGGCAGTAGAAGAGTTTGGGCCTATTAAACTAATTACCGTTGATGAGGTTCCAGACGATGCATTAGTTGTTCCGTCAGCAATGATGGGTGCACCAACTGTTATGGTAGAAAAAATCCCTAGTGGAAATGAAGCGCTAGTTGCATTTGAAGCACTGCAAAATTACCTCGGTAAGGAAATCTACGCAACGATGCCCATCGAGGCTGGTGGTGTGAACTCGCTTCTTCCACTAGCTTTAGCAGCCAAATTAGGCTTACCAGTTGTTGACGCAGATGGTATGGGCCGAGCATTTCCTGAATTACAGATGGTAACCTTCTATTTAGACGGCGTATCTGCAACACCGATGGTTTTATCAGATGAAAAAGGCAATAGCTCTATTCTCAATACGGTAAATAGTGTATGGGCGGAAAGAATCGCTCGTGTTGCAACCGTTGAAATGGGTGGCTCCACGCAATTATCCATTTATCCGATGGACGGAAAAACTGTAAAAGAAAGCTCCATCCACAATACGCTTTTATTAGAAGAAAATATCGGAAAAGCCATTCGTGAAGCAAAGCAGAACAATTTAAACCCAATTACCGAAGTTCTCAAGCTAACGAACGGTCATTCCTTATTTACAGGAAAAGTAAGTGATATTGACCGTAAAACAGAAACAGGATTTGCTCGAGGGATGGCAACGATTGAAGGTATGGAAGGTAATCAAGGGGAGACGCTATACCTTTACTTCCAAAATGAACATCTTTTAGCAAAAACCGATGACAAAGTATTATGTATCACTCCAGATTTAATTGCCGTACTAGATGCGGATACGGGACTTCCAATCACTACAGAAGGCTTACGCTATGGCGCACGCTGTGTCGTGGTTGGTTTGCCAGCAGATGCCAAATGGCGTACTGAGAAGGGCATTGAAACAGCCGGTCCTAGATACTTCGGTTACGACCTAGATTACACACCATTAGAAAAGCTTTTAGAAGGGGGACAATAACATGACAAGCTATCGAATCGGAATCGATGTTGGCGGAACCCATACCGATGCAGTGTTATTAGATGAAAATTACAATGTTATCTCAGAGACAAAATCTTCAACGACCGAGGATGTCAGTACTGGAATTTATAATGCCTTGCATGAAATTGTCCAAGCTGCCAATGTTCCTGTAGAACAGATTAACTTTGCCATGCTAGGGACGACGCATTGTACAAATGCCATCGTGGAAAGAAAACGTCTGAACAAGGTTGCAGTTATTCGTATTGGTGCTCCTGCAACACTTGCGATTAAACCACTTGTCGGTGTTCCGGATGACTTGAAGGAAATCCTAGGAAAGCATGTTTATTTAGTGGAAGGTGGACATGAATTTGATGGTCGCCTTATTACAGAATTAGATGAAGCACATCTTTATCAAATTGCTAAGGAAATCAAAGGAGAAGTAGACTCTGTTGCGGTAACTTCTGTCTTTTCCCCTGTTTCCAATGTCCATGAGACACGAGCAGCAGAAATCTTACGGGAAGTGTTAGGAGAAGACGTTGCGATTTCCCTTTCTAGTGAGATTGGTAATGTTGGCCTGTTAGAAAGAGAAAATGCTACCATCCTAAATGCGTCGGTAGTGGATGTGGCAAGAACAACCGCAGAGGGTTTCGTTAATGCGTTAAAACAAGAAGGAATTCATGCAAAAGTATTTTTCGGTCAAAATGACGGGACATTAATGTCTGTGGAATATACCGTTAAATATCCAATTCTTACAATCGCTTGTGGTCCAACCAACAGTTTACGTGGTGCCGCGTATTTAACCAATAAAGCAGATGCTATCGTAGTGGATGTCGGTGGAACGACTACAGATATCGGAGTATTAAACAATGCATTCCCTCGTCAATCATCGTTAGCAGTAGAAATTGGCGGTGTTCGTACCAACTTCCGTATGCCAGATATTTTATCGGTAGGACTTGGTGGTGGAACCATCATACGTGAAAACGAAGATGGTACCATAGCGATTGGACCTGGAAGTGTTGGACACAAGCTTTCCGAAAAAGCACTTGTTTTCGGTGGAGATACCTTAACAGCTACAGATATTGTTGTCGCTTTAGGTAGAGCAGAAATCGGTGATGCTTCCAAAGTAGCTCATCTTGACAACGCCTTTTTGGAAAAGGTCTATGCACAAATGATTGGGATGGTAGAGGAAGCTATCGACAAGATGAAGACTAATGCAGAAGATGCAGCCGTTATTCTAGTTGGTGGTGGAAGTATCTTATTGCCAGAACAATTAAGCGGTGCTTCAGAAGTTATCAAGCCAAATAACTTTGGGGTAGCTAATGCGATTGGTTCAGCAATTTCCCAGGTGAGTGGACAAATCGAGAAGATCTATAAGATGGATGAACTAGGTCGTGAAAAAACAATCGAAGCAGCGAAGGAACTCGCACGACAAGAAGCGATTACAGCAGGTGCCGATCCGGATGACCTTGTCATTGTTGACCTAGAAGATATACCTTTAGCATATCTTCCGGGAAATGCAACACGAATCCGTGTGAAAGCAGCTGGGAAGTTGAAGCAAGCTTAAAGAAGGAAAAACAGCAGATAGAAAAAAATGGAAGAGGCTGGTACATAACTAGCCAAAAATAATTAAAAAATGGTTCCGATCATCGTTTTTAGATGATTGGAACCATTTTTATTAGGCTATTGTCATTGTTTTTTAGCTAACTCGCTTTAGAGGCGGTGTACTTCCTTAGATTCACCGCCATGAACGCAAATCCTAATTCATTTTCTACTTTGGATTTGCCCCTCACTGACATTCGAGTGAAGCGCAAATTAGCCTTCAAAAATCCGAAGACTGGCTCTACGTCAATTTTACGTTTCCCATAGATTTCACCAGTTTCTTGATTCGAAAGCTGCTCTCTTATGTATTCTTTTTGCTGTTCCCATTTCTCGTTGTAGAAAACTTTTCGATTGTTTCCATCCTTTGCTTTTGTACACAAGGAACGTAATGGACAACCAGAACAGTCTTCACATTCATAAACTTTGAACGTACGTGTAAAACCGTATTTGTCAGTTCGGGTGGAAGTGTATCGGAATGGTAGTTTTTTATTATTTGGACAAGTAAATGAATCCTCTTCTTCGCTATATTGCCAATTGGCTATGTTGAAAGGATCATTCTTAACTTTCTTTTTCTTCTCCGTTCGATATTGATTAAAGGTAACGAGCGGCGTGCGTTCTCGTTGATTCATGACATCCTCATAATTCTGTTCACTACCATAACCTGCATCAGCGACAATATATTTTGGCAACTTGAAAAAGCTTTTCTCAATCGTATCTAGAAAAGGAATGAACGTGCGTGTATCTGTTGGATTTGGAAATACATCATAGGCGAGGGCATACTGTCCTTCTGTCGCAAGCTGCACATTATAACC
>NZ_LDUE01000010.1 GCF_001038485.1 Ornithinibacillus californiensis | reverse complement strand
GGTTCTACGTCAAATGTTGGGGTGGTGACATTAGTCGCCACCTCATCCTATATGCACACCAACATCTTTATACTGTCTTGCCAATAAGATTTTCGCTCTAAATCGCTTAAAACTTCTAAATCCATATGCATTTCTCTTTATCACTTTAGTAGTATTATTTATACCTTCCAAAAAACCGTTAGAATAGTCGTATGCAAAGCTATTCAGTATTTCTATCTGCCAGTTTTGAAAGGTTTTAATGGCACTTATCATTTCAGGTATCTCCGCGTCGATTACCTTTTTATAGAAAGACTGTAGGTTTTCTTTCACTAGGGAGATGTGTTCTTTCCCCATAAGCTTCGCTTCCTCAAACCATTCTCGATAAGCTTCCTTTAATTCATACGCTACTTTCAGTTCATCTGACATACTTAAGTATCTTTCTAAGTGCCACTGCTCATCATCTTTTAAACGGCCCTTTGCTTTATGAAATACATACTTCATTCGCTTACATTTCTTACGATCATAGTCATGAAAGTCTTTTTGAACTCGTCTTCTCACGCGGTCTAATCCCCAGTAGATATAGCGACAAAAGTGAAAACGGTCAGCTACAATAATAGGTTTACCTAATGCGTTCTGAACAGCTGCCTTGAAAGCTGGACTCATGTCCATAATGACAACTTCTACTTTTGCCCCATGTTTTTGGAGATACTGTTTAATGGTTTTTTTATAGCGATTTGGGAGAATATCTAATGGTTGTTTCGTGATACCATCCGCAATAATTAACTGATATTTACCCTCTTTTGTATCACCTTTATATTCGTCAATCGCTATGACGGAAGGAAGTGAGTTTACCTCTTTAATCTCCGTTTCCGCTAATTGGTCAAAACGTCTAACAATGGTTGTTGCCGAGGAGCCATATGTTTCTCCTACCTCTTTAAAAGTTTTTGCTTTGATGGATCGGATAGAGACCGCTTGATTCCATTCCACGGAAGTGCGTTGATATCGTTCTACGAAGCCGTTTTCTTCAGAAAATCGTTTTCCACAGGAAGGGCAACTATAACGTCTGCGCTTATACCATAGTTGAGTCATTCTTTCGAACCATTTCAGATGTTTTACTTTTTGGTATCGATAGTCATGTATGCGTTCGGTTTCCTCTCCACATCGCGGACAACTATGTGGCTTACGCTCCATTTCCACATAAACTTCTACCTTCCCATCTCGCTCTACTAAATTTGTTACGTTACAGTCTTTTAATCCTGGCATATTCATGATAAAATCCATTTACACGCATCCCCATTCTTTATCTTGTTTCTCGTCAATTCAAGTATAAAAGAATGTTTGGGGTGCGTGTACTTTTTTTCTGAATTTTATTGAAACCCCAACAAATATTATAGAGCCTCTTTTATAGGATATCATTTACATGTTGATGAATCATATCATAACTAATTGTATCTTTATTAATTTGAACACCTAAAGATTGAAAAGCCCTTACAACATCCTCATAGCCTCGCTCAATGTGTTCAACACCAGTTATATATGTTTTCCCCTCGGCAACCATCCCTGCAAGAATTAGTGAAATACCTGCACGGATATCAGAAGTGGAAACGATAGAACCCTTTAATTCACTCGCACCTTTTACAAAAGCTACACCAGAACGAACCCTAATATCCGCTCCCATTTTTCTTAATTGACCAACATGCTTAAAGCGATTAGGATATACTTTTTCAGACACAATACTCTTGCCAGAGGCTTGTGTCAACAATGTGGTCATTGGTTGCTGTAAATCTGTTGGAAAGCCTGGGTACATTCCTGTTCTAACGCGAGAAGCTTTTAATCTGCCAGTTGAATGTGCAGTAATAGAATTATCTTCAATTGCGATGTCTAAGCCAATTTCTCTTAACTTTGCTATACAAGATCCTAAATGTTCAGGGATAACATCCTTAACAGTTACACTTCCACCCGCAACACCAGCTGCAATTAGAAAGGAACCAGCTATCAGACGATCTGGAATAACTCGGTGCTTACAACCTTTTAAATTGGCTACTCCTGTAATACGAATCGTATTAGTTCCGGCCCCACTAATTTTAGCGCCCATTTTATTTAATAAGATTGCTGTATCAATTACTTCTGGGTCACGAGCTGCATTGAATAATACGGTCTCTCCTTTAGCTTTTGCGGCAGCTAACATAGCATTCATCGTAGCACCCGAAGTAATCGTATCAAAATAGATCCTAGTACCTCGTAATTCTTTTGCCTCCACTACATAATAATCCTTGTGATATGTAAATGTTGCTCCTAACATTTCTAACGCCTTAATATGTTGATCAATTGGTCTACTTACAAAATCATCTCCACCAGGATAGCCAACAGACACTTTGCCATATTTTGAAAGTAAAGCACCTACAAAATAATAACCTGTACGGAACGAGGAAGATTTAACTGGATCAAATTCCGTAGAATACATACTACTTGCATCAATTAAAACATCACCATTCCTATTACGTTCAATGGATAACCCTACATCCTTACCCATTTCACATATAACTCTAAAGTCAGCAATATTCGGTATACCTTCAAGTGTTACTGTCTCATCAGAAAGACACGCTGCTGCGAGTAATGCTAATGAACTGTTTTTTGCTCCTGGAATAGTAACAACACCATTTATATTTGGTGAGTAATCAACACGCAATGCTTTCACCATATTCACTCCTATGTAAAGTTGTACTTACGTCTAAAGTATGTTCTCTATCTCTATTTCTTACCTTCGGGCAATCAATTAATACAATTACTTTACTGTAATTAAATTCTATAATACAAACCTGTTCCTACATAATCTATAAAGTTACGAAGATGTACCTATTATATTTGACGGTTTGCTATAGGGTAAGGTTCCTTAGTCCTATTTCTTTTGAAGATAATTAACTATATTAAAAAAGAGCGTTATTCGTTTAGAATAACGCCCCCTTATTATCTTACCTCTTTTATTGCATTAATAAGTTTTTTCATTGCTACCTTATCAGTAGTATTTAGCCAAGTCTCTAGCTCTTCTTCTTCCCCAGAAAAGTAAATATCTAATACTTCTTTTAACTCTTGTTCATACTGGTCGTATTTATTACTCTCTTCTAGTATGTTTTTCACTAATAATAGCCAATCAGGTTTCCCCTCATAGGGACCCAGTTGCGGATAATCTATCGCGATTTCTACGACCTTATCCGTTAATCCGGTACGGTACAACTCATTCGCAATCCAATGGCCAACAAATCGGTGACTACCATCTTTATTTAAAGCTTCTATAAATTGTTTATTAGCCTCCTCATGCTTTCCTTGTTTCATTAATGCACTCGCGTAGATTGCTTGCGTATACTCGCTAAGTTCTCCTACTTCAGCTATATATACATCCATCCACTTATTAAAAACTTCCCAGTTATATTGTCGGTAATAGTAATGGGCAACATCAAAAATACTTTCTGGATTATTGGTTTTTCGTGCATAGTCTTCCTTATAGGTGATAGCCAATTCATCCCACTTCTCAATAGTGCCATCTCCATTTATTCCTATTAACCGGATAATCATCTGTAGACTATGAATATCGTTTGGATTGCTTTCATAGTTTGCTTTATATTCTGCTAAAGCTTTTTCTATTTTATGATCCAGTAAAAGTTGATCTGCATTTGTTAGCTCCCGTTCCTTCATATAAAAGATAGGGATATTTTTTATGGCTTCATCATCCAATCGATAGCCATTACTTGAAGTAATAAGTACATCATTCTCATCATACGCCTCTACCTTCCAGAAGAATCGATTATTAGGATTAGTATAGGCTAGAAGAGACTTCGAATCTACTACATCATCTTCACCGAATGTGACACCACCATGTATCTGATATATTTCTTCTATTGGAATTTCGATAGAAGTATCTCTTATCCCTTTTTTAAATATACCTGAACCAACGGACCCGTTATCTATCTCATAACCAAGACCAATTCCGTAATAAGCAGCACCTTCAACCGCTTCCCATTCAAAATGGATAACATCATCTTTGATTACTTCCTGATTGATAGGCTGTTTGACCTCAATTAGCTTCTGTAGAGTTATGTTATAGGAAATGTTCTCTCTCCCATCCACTTCAATCCACTCATCCATTTCAAGTGGCCATGTCCAGCCACTAATTTGATCGTAGTAAAATCCAAGCGTAATCTGATAGTTATCAGGAATAACTCCTCGGAACTCATAACGCCCTTCTTTGTCCGTTACGATTTGGTATGTGTCCTCAGCCATCACACTCCGATTAGCATTGTTCTCATCTCGCAAATATACTCCAACTCCTTCAACAGGAGTTCCGTCACTTCTCAAAATTTTTCCAGATACAGTTGATACAGTACCTTTATCATATTTTTCCATTGCTAAACGTAAGGAACGTTCTAAAGAATTCAGTTGCTGATAAAAAACAAGATTATCAATAGAATCATCCTTGGACTCTGGCCATTGTTCTTGTTCCTTGGCGTACAGTTCCTCATATTCTTTTATGGCTTCCGTCACTTCGGCATAGGCTTCCTCAATATTACCTTGCTGAAGAATGATTTCCGTTCTTAGTTGAGCAATTTGCCCATGCATGTCAAAATCATCAGCATCTACTGTTGAAAGTAATTCTTCAATATAATGTGTAGCCTCTTTATACTGTCCATGATTCTTTGTTATTCGTATACGTTCTACAAGCAGTTGGTTACTTTGGTACGATTTCTGTGTGGAAAAGCGTTTCGAAGCATCATAAAGCACTTGCTTCGCTTTCTCTATTTCTCCATCACGTTCATAATAAATGGCTAAAGCACTGGCAGCAGTAGCTAAAAATCCATCAGCAGGGCCATTCTCTACGTAATCTATTAAGAATGGAAGTTTCTCCTCTCTTGAGAAATAAATTCTTTCACTCTCATCCGGCCCTCCCCATTGTGTAAAAGAAGGACTGATATAAACATCAAAACTGCCTGTTATACCATCTTCAATCATATAGTCACGAATTATTTCCCACTTCTTAGTATCCAATGACGTTGTCTGTAATAATTCCATAATTTCTTGCTTCTTTTCCTTTTCACCATTAGAAATATTATTTTCAGCAACAGCTAACTTAACATATGGAAAGATAACATTTGTAAATAAGGGGGTGAGGATACCCAAAGCAATAACCGTTAAAACTAGATGCTTTACTTTCACCTTAATTCTCATTCTTCATTAGCACCCTCTCTAAATCGTCTTTCCAATAATAGTTCCCTGCTACCTGTATCAATTCTCTTTCACCTGTTTCTGTAACTTGCCTTTCAACTGGTTTTAATTCCAAATAACCTAATGAAACAATCAGCAAAACAAAAGTTGCACTAACTGGGATTAGAGGAATCGTAATTTCTTTATTCCAAAGCTTATAAAGCTTTTCTTTCCATGACGTTGGGTAAACTCTTTTTATGACCGCTTGCTTGTTAGTAAATTTTAGTTGCTCCAATTCATTATCGAGTTGTCTTTTTAATTGCTCTTCCGCTTTCTTCAAGAAATTCCTCTCCCTTCATTAGAATATCCTTTAAATTTTCTCTGGCACGCTTCAATCGAGACTTAATTGTATTTTCCTTTTCTTTAGTGAACTGAGCTATTTCGCTTATTTTCATTTCATTGAAGTAGAATAGAGTGATTACTTCACGATATTTATAATCTAGTAGGTGGATAGCATCACTTAAATTTTGGTTCCAAACCAATTCCAATAATTCATCTTCAGGTGTAAGAATAGACGCATCTTCATGTACTTGCTCATTATCGTATGTGAGAAAGATATTTTTCCAACTCCATTTGCGCATTCGGGACCGACAACAATTCATTACAATCGAGGTTAGCCAGGCTTTTAACTTTTCAGGATCATCTAATTGCTTAACTTTTTCAAAAGCGATAACGAATGTATCCTGTACCGCTTCCTCAGCAGTTTGATGGTCTTTTAGTAAAAGATACGCCGTTCTAACTAAGTAATCGCCATACTGATGCATTAATTCTATCAGCGCACTTTCTTGTTTTTCTTTTAATCTATCTACAAGATTCAAGCCAGCTCCCCCTCTCTGATACTTAGATGCGACCTATTTAAATTAAGTTGCAAAAAGAATTAATTATTTTTTAAAATTATACCATGCCATTATAAATCGAAATGGAAGCAATTAAAAAAGCACTATTTCCATACTCGGAAAAGTGCTAAATAGTTCCAATTATTTATAGAAACATACGTTCTGTTATGGTGATATTAATTCAACAGACAAGCTTCACATGAGGGTTATGGCGCACTAGCCTTTTTCAGTATTTCTAAAAAGGTGGTGATGCCAATGGATATGAACGACGTGTTAACGCTAATGATTGCATTCGACATGTTAATAGCTTTCATCATGTCCAACAAAAATAATTAATCCCTCATGTGCTTTAGCGAGGCCCTGAGGGATTAATTCCTTCTTGTGCCATCCCCTCTTGTTGGGGGTTGGTCTGTTATAACCGCTCCATGTTACCAGCATGGGACGGTTTTTATTAGTATATTAATCTATACGGATATTATCACATGCAGTTCTTATTTGTACAGAATCTTCTATTTTTGTATCATCTACTGTACTTATGAAGAATTTCCAATACCTTTTTTGTATCTTTAATAGTTGGTTGACCTGGAGCGGACTCCTGAATACCTGAAACAAATGTAGCAGCAGAACCAAATACTTCTCCAGTCAATCTACTAATTACCCCTATACCACCCATTGATACCGAAATAAAAGGTCTGTCAGCATACTTACAATTCATTGTGTTAGTGGCTTCCAATAGTGTTATAACATCTTCCGTACTATTTGGCATAACCGCAATTTTAGGAATATCAGCACCAAGTTCCTGCATCTTTCTAAATCGAAGTATCAATTCTTGTTTATCTGGTGTTTTTTGAAAATCGTGATTGGATAAAACTACATAAATTCCATATTGCTTAGCTAATGAAACCAGAGTTTTAACAAGGTCGTCACCTAGTAAAAATTCTATATCAACCATGTCAATTAACTTAGACTGTATTGCCATAGATAGGAGGTTATTATAAAACCTCACCGGAACTTCTCGTTTTCCACCTTCGTTTACGGTTCTAAAAGTAAACAGAATTGGTATATCAATTAATCTGTCTCTCAACAAGGAGAGTGTTGATTGGACTTTCTCTAGATTTTCTACATCCTCATATGTATCAACACGCCACTCAACAATATCTGGTTTAACCTCTAAGACGTTATGAACTTCTTCTAATAACTCTGCATCAGTAGTTCCAACTAATGGGACAATGATTTTTGGAATGCCTTCACCAATTGTTACGTTTCGCACTTTAATCATACACATTCTCCTTGTCTATCTACAGAACAATAATACCATATTCCCTTCTCGAAAAGTGTAAAGGTATTTTTGGTATACAATCTAGAGAAGGGAGACCTTCAGATTCTCTATTCTTACTCAGGTATCCCTTTATCCAACTTCTCTAACTCTTCGTCAATCGCCGCTAAATCAATGCGTTCGAATAACACTTTCACCTCATGTAAAGTGATAGTATCAATATTAATCTCTTTCCAATCTAGTCTTTCTAAACCTAACATCCTTTGAATTTCCTGGCTTGAAAAAGGTAGGAAAGGATTAAGAAGCTGTGCAAGATTTGCAATGACGTAAACACAAGTTGCCAATGTATCGGCACATACACTAGGATTTTCAATAATTTGGATCCAGGGCTTTTGTTGATCAAAATATTTATTAGCTGCTCGAATAAATGAAAATATTTGTTCTAATGAATTCTTAAATTTAGTTCTAGCAATTAGTTGTCCCACATCATCGTATAATGCAATCACTCTTCTTTTTATTTCCAAGTCAACTTCCCCTTTTGGTGTCACACCATCAAATGACTTTTCAATAAATTTCAATGTCCGATTAACAAAATTGCCATATGCTCCAAGTAGCTCACTATTATGACTGTACACGAACTCACGCCAAGAGAAGTCAGCATCTCTTGTTTCCGGTGCATTTGCAATAAGAAAATACCGTATCGAATCTGGATGATAGCGTGCTAGCATATCCGGAACCCAGATCGCCCAATTGCGACTTGTAGAGAGTTTTTTCTGCTCAATTGTTACATACTCATTTGATACAATGTGAGTCGGGAGAGAGTCATTACCAACCGAGGTTAATATGGCTGGCCATATTATCGAATGAAACGGAATATTATCTTTACCATGCACGTAATAAGAAATTGTTTCCTTATTCCAAAATAAGTTCTCATCTTTACCATGCTCAATAGCCCACTGTTTACTTGCAGAATAATATCCTGTCACTGCCTCGATCCAGACATAAACTTTCTTATCCTCATACCCATCAACTGGTACACTTACACCATTTGGAAGGTCTCGAGAAACTGCTCGATCTACGAGACCTTCACTTAGGTATCTCTCCGATAGGTGAATAGCGTTCTCCCTCCAGTTCCCTTGTGACTTGGCATGAGCAACATATGACTCCAATTCTTTTTGCAGTGAGCTTAATTTAAAATATAAATGTTCCGTCGCTTTTATGATTGGTTCATCACCACAAGTCTTGCAAACTTTATCAATTAGTTCAATCGGGTTTAATATGTTAGAGCAATAATCACATTGATCTCCCCTAGCTTTCGCTTTACAATGTGGACAAATCCCTTCAACAAATCGATCTGGCAAAAATTGTTCGCAGGTTTTACAGTAACACTGCTCCTCTTCCCTTTTGTATAGCTTTGCATTCTCTAGTAATTGTAGAAATACTTGTTGGACGATTTGATGATGAAATGGACTGTCAGTTCTTGTATAACAGTCATAAGTGAAGCCCAATTTTTCAAAGCATCCCTTAAATTCAGAATGATACTTATCAGCAATGACCTTTGTTGAAACCCCCTCTTGTTTCGCCTTAATTGCTATAGGCGTACCATTGCAATCACTTCCTGACACGTAAAGTACTTCTTCACCCTTTAAACGAAAATATCTGGCCAAAACATCACCTGGTAATAAACTAGACAAATGTCCAATATGCAAGGAACCATTGGCATATGGCCATGCACCACCAATAAAAATACTCATTTACTACTCCTCCTTTTATTTGGAAAAATAAAAAACCTCGCCCCTAGACTTAAGTCTAAGGACGAGGATTAACTCGTGGTACCACCTTTATTCACTAATAACTCGCATTATTAGCCTCCATAAGTACGGAGTGTTAAACACTCTTATACTCTGACATTTGTAACGAATGTCAAATCTCGTCAAAGCCTAATTTCAAAGTGAAAGTCGACTTTGCAGCTCCAAGGCCATTTTCAATCAACGATTCTCTGCTTCTTTTCAGCTACCGAAGCTCTCTTTTAAGAAAATACCCATTGATTTACTTTCCTTTTCTTCGCCTTTGTAAAATTGTTTCTTATATTATGCCATAAAGGTCTGAACTTTCATAGCCCTTTTTGGTCAAATTTTCCAACGATCTATGCTAAACATAGCTTCTCCTTTTTGGGTAAGAATAGGATTAGGAGGAGATGGTTAAATGAAAAAGAAGCTCACAGAAAATAATCATAAAGAAAACCGTACAAAGAGCTACAACGATCAGGAAAAAGACCAATTTATTCAAAATCTAGCTCAAGTACTTAGTAATAGTAAGTATAACGATAAAGATAATGAAGATATGTAAATACAAATACGAAAGAGAAGTGATTAGTTGATAACCACTTCTCTCATTTCTACTCCTTACTCTCATCTCCATACTCGTACATATCGATAATGTCCCACTGTATTTCTCCATTTACAATATGATATTCCAACAATAAATATCCACCTGTATGACCATCATCAAATTCTGCATAGACATGTTTGTGGGAAAGGACATATATTCCATTAGGATTGAATCGCATCGTACCACCTAAAATACCGTCAACTGGTATAACGTCTGGACGATTAACCAAATCCGTTATGACATCCTCACTCGTTCCGTGATACCCTAGTATTTCTAGGTTATTATCCGTACCTGGGTATATGGTTCTCTCTAATTTAGCATCTTCTAACGTATCTTCAAATTTATAGGCTAAAAACTCTAACTCGTTACGTAGCTCTGAGTTTTCCTCCTCTAATTCAATCGCTTTATCCTCTAATCGACTGACAATTTCAATAACCCTAGTCTCTTCTCCTGCAATTACAACTGGCTCCTCATTTGCTGGCTCGTTACTTTTCTCTGGAATATTACTTGCATGATTGTCACCTTGATTGTAAATGGAGAACAGGAGAGTTCCAGCTAATAAGAAAGCAGTTAAACCCAATACCGGAGTTAACCGATACCATTGAAAAGTCTTTTTCCTCGTCTTTTTATTTTTTATTTTGAGTAATGTCTGTTTCTGTTTTTCTTCTGAGAAAATATGATTAGATCCAATAATTTCGTTCATGCTTTCTTTCACTTGTTGATGCATCATCTAACCTCCTTCTCAAATTCAGGGATTATTTCTGCTAGCTTTTTTCTAGCTCGAAATAGCCTAGTTTTAACCGTATTCTGACCAACATGCATCATACCTGAAATTTCCTCAATTGAAAGGTCTTGATAATAGAAAAGAATAATTACTTCCCGAAATTTAACAGGTAAATTTAAGATTGCTTTTCCTAATCGTTGTTTATCCTGTTTAGTAATAAGCTTTAGCTCTGGAGTTTCATTGGGATTCACTGTCTCTTTCTCAAATCCATCGTTCGACACAAAAAACTTGCGAAAGTACCAGCTTCTCAACTCATCACGACACCGATTAATCGTTATCCGATATAACCAAGTTTTTATCTCTGAATCCCCACGAAAATCCTCTATATTCTGGTAAGCTTTCATAAAAACATCTTGAACGATATCTTCTGCTCTACCTCTATCCTTTACATATGTATAAGCTAATCTTGCTAAGGACTCACTGTAATCCTTCATTAGTTGTTCAAATAGTGTTTCATAATCTTCTATGTAAGCATTTTTATAAAGCAAAATCTTCCCCCCTTGCAACCGTACACATCTATCTCTCTTTATATATATACTAATTAGACGGTTCTCTTCGGAATTAGTTCCCTAAAAAAAAGAAGTTTGACTAACCAAACTTCAGAAGGTTAAACTTATTTGTTTTGAAGGGTGAGCTTCGTCCACCTATCCCTAGTTAACTTCATGTTAATGGAATCAATCCATTCCCCTTCATATTCTAAATCTCTCTCATCAATGCTCTCTACTTCAAAGCCAACCTTTTCATACACATGCCTTGCTCTAGGATTGAAATCAAAAACACTTAGGGTAAGATAATTTAATGTTGTATTTTCAAAAATGTAATTGATGATGAGATGAGTTGCTTCTGTTCCAAGTCCACGGTCTCTTCCCTTTGGACCGATGAGAATCCTAAAATTCATGCTATGGTTTTTCTCATCATATAAATTAACGACTACCTCTCCTACGACAATATTGTGGTCTACGTCAACAATAGCAAGGTCTAATCGGTCCGTTTGCTCATTTCGCGTATTGTACCATTGTATCGTAAATTCTCTGTCAAAGTCGGAATCACTTCCAGTCAGTTTAATTACTTCAGGATCTAATAGACATTCTTCGATATAAGGAAAGTCTTCTTTTTCAAACGGTCTAAGAACCACTTTCTCACCTACTAAAAGCGGTTTATGTGTTAAATTAATCATTTATTTACACCCCAATTTGTTATCAAAACTTATATTTATAATTCGAATGATATTTCGAGTAATATCTAAATATTAATGGAGAAATGGTGAAGACAATACCACTAATTACGGGTAATATTATCAGAAATAACAAGACAGACGGGATAGTGAACCTTTCTACGAGGTGGTATTCTACCAAATAGAGAGAAGTGAATATTGATAGGAAAAAGATAACGAATCTAATTATCTTCGACTCTCTAGTAATCGTGTGTTCTGTACCACACTTCCTACAATTGATAATATGATAATCTTTCCCGCTTCTCCATACAGATTTATATATCTGTACCCATTTAAATTTCGTATGGCATTTCTCGCATGTTTGCATCCTAACACCCCATAAATCATTTTTTATTGTATTCATAAAGGTAAAACCCCGAATACTCTACATAAAACCCATCTCTAATTAAATCATAGTTTTCAGGTTCAATAGCAAAACCAAAGGTAGAATTAGGTCCTTGACCTGATTGACCAAAATCTACTTTTTCATTATTAAGGTTATAAATTGAATAATCCCAATAAGAACTATTTGTCGTGTAAGTTCCGTCCTCATTGAAAATTCCATTATACATAAAAGAACCTCTAGTAAAATTAAGATCATATGTAGTATCAAAACTGAAGTAAATGTCAATCTCCCTATTCCAAACCTCATCTAGTATAATTCCTGTGTTATTTTCCCTTGCGAGTTCAATATCCAAGTCGTGTTCCTTCGTATCATTAAACGGGATCCATTCGGGCTTTATATATAATTTAACAGTCTCTTTGTCATTCTTCCGTTCTAGTATGTAGCCATCTCGTTCTATAACATTTTCTAATATACCTTCATCAGTAAAGTTGTTATGATAGAATACGTATCCTAAAAAGAGGAAACCTCCTATCAATAGTAAAACAAGCGAGTATTTTTTCATTTTATCCCTCTTTTCAATTAGAGAGTTCATTCAATAATGCAGCTGCAAGTTTAATATTTTTCTTCAAAAATACAGGCAGTTTAGTGTGACTTGCAATCTCGTTAGTTGTAAACCATAAAACTTCATCCACTTCGTTAACACTTTTTGGATAAGGAACGCCTGATTGGTGATGACACAGAAAAACAATATCAATTACATGATCACCTAAATCCGTTACAAAGGAGGAACTATTGACATAGCTAACTCTTGTTACTTTAATGCCGACTTCTTCATAAATTTCTCGATGTAAAGTCCTCTCTAGAATATCAGAAGAAACCCCTTCTATTTCACACTTACCACCAACTAATGATAAAGAACCCCCTGCATGCTCCTCTTTTTCACTTCTCCTTATTAACAACCATTTCCCCTCTTTATAAATCGCACCTTCTACGTTTACAATAAACATATATGCCCCCCTATATATCTACTTCGTTCTATAATAAACAATTAGCGTAGCTACATTTAAAACGACTGTACCAGTGAGAAGAACAACCGCAGCAAATACCACAGCTCCTGTTGTATCCATCAGAGCCGACCAATCTTCAATTTTCACCAGGTGGTAATTATAGAATAGCTGAAAAAATAACGAAATAGCACATGCACTAATACTTAAAATAGGAAATGTAACCCATTTTCTATTTTTGCTTTGTGTCAGACTAATGATAGGAAGTATCCAAGCCATCAGTCCAAGCAAAAGACTGCCGATATTTAACAAACCAACCATGAGTCATACCCCTTCACCTTAACTTTCTTTTATCTTAGCATAAAATTCCAACTATTTTAACGCTGTTCCTGAAGTAAATTATTATATAAAAAATAAACACGCAGCAATTCATCAACTGAATTACCACGTGCTTAGGTGTCATATAAGTTCAGGCACTCACCTGATCTCGAAATTCTTTCAACAAGTACTTCCTTGCTCGATGTATTCTTGTTTTTACAGAGGAGAGTTTAATATTTAATTGATTAGCAATCTCCTGCTCTCTCAACTCATGCTGTATTTTTAGCATCATAACATCATAATAAATACAATTCAGACTACGTATTTTTTCTTCCACTTCCTTTATAAATAAAGTGAATTCCACTATCTCTTCTACAGTTTGGTTCATGTCATTAACCGAATTCATAAGTAAATCCTGTTCCATCGGTAAATCATTTTGCTTGGTCCTAAGTATATCAATTGCTGTCCGTTTGGTAATTACACATAACCAGGCAGGAAGTTTATTTACGTCTTGGACAGTATCAAGATGATTCATTACTTTAATAAATGTCTCTTGAACAACGTCTTCCGCCAAATGACGGTCTTTCGTTATAGAATAGCTTAGATGTAACAATCGTTTATAATACGTACTATACAAATTGGAGATTTCGAGTGAAACCATTTAGATGACCTACCTTTCTCCTCCTATCCCTCTAACAGCAATAGAACCGTTACCTTAAACAAGTCTCCATCTGTCTCAATTTCTAGACTACCATCATGAAGTTCTACAATAGATTGGACGATAGCTAGACCTAATCCACTACCTTCCGTATGTCTGGATGTATCGCCCCGCTTGAATCGTTCAAATAATTCCTCACTGTTTTCGGTTAGTTCATACTTCGATACATTTTTAAATGTAATCAGAGCGGTGCCGTTCTCTTCTACGAGATTAATATAGACTCGAGAATGTTCCAGGGAATATTTCAATATATTTCCTATTAAATTATCAAATACACGCCATAGCTTTTGTCCATCTACAACTGCATTTATCGGCGGATCGTCGTGTGAGATACGGAATTGTAGATTAGATTCCTTTATTACTTCATCGTACTCACCCAATGCCTGCTGCAGTAGTTGAACAAGATCTACCTTTTCTTTCTTCAACTCCATATTCCCACTTGCCATTTTCGATACTTCGAATAAATCATCCAGAAGAACCTTTAACCGCTTGGACTTTCTATCGATAATTTCTAAGTATGCCGAGCTCTCATCTGTTATATCCTTTTGCTCTTTAAGTAATTCTGTGTACGTAATAATTGAAGTAAGCGGTGTTCTTAAATCATGGCTGACATTTGTAATCAGTTCTGTTTTTAATCGCTCACTTTTTGCTTGTTCTTTCTGTGAGGTTTTAACTCCTTGTTTTAGCAGATTGATATTTTCTGCTAACTTTACTAGTACCGTGTTACCTGATATTTTTATATCCTTGCTTAGTTTTCCAGCTACAATTTCATCGGTATACTCAACGATTCGGTTGAATTCTCCAATTTTGTTTAGAACAATTATTGCTAGTGGAATTCCTACTCCTCCTAATAGCACTACAATATAAAAGAGCATAAAAATCGGATGTGATACTGCAATAACTGCAGCCAATCCAAGAATAAATACCAGTCCGAATACAAGAATGATTTGCGTTCCAGTCGTTTGATCTAAGAATGCTTCTTTTAATCTTTCTAGCAACTTCATAGAAAATTTCTTCAACAAGATTATGCCTCTAAAGGTATAGCTCTTTTTCCATTCACTACTAAAATTCTTCCAATCCTTGATCGAACGTAAGATTAATATTAGTTGAATCAACGTAATTGTTAGAAAGAAAGAAGCTATTAGCAAGGTAATACTGATCGTTATCATGGACAAGACAGGATTGTAATAGTCATAATGTGGTCCAATGATAAAATAAGGTGATGGTGTTAGAATTGCTGAAGTTCCTAATAGTAACACTCGTAATTCGATTGGTAACTTTGTAATATGCACACTCCATCCATCAATTGCTTCTCTCGACTTTTTAGCCCTCTTAAAAATAATCAACGAAAGTAAAAGTGCTAAAATACTGATAGTAACAACAGACCAATATAGAATTTGTTCCTTTTTATAGTTCTCATTGGCACGCATGAATACATTAGAAAAAGACAAGGATTTAGGAATACCAATTTTCCCCTCTAAAGTTTCATAACTATTAATCATTTGAAGAACATCTTCCATACCTGGGGTTTCGTATTCGATTTGTATCCCATTTGAAACAACCATATCTCTTACAAAATGCATATTTTTTTCATTTAGAACATCTATCGTCTTACCTTTATCTAAATTTGTATATACTTTTCCAGTTGTATCATTGGTAAAATAATATTGGAAGCTATCCTTTAGTCGTTCATATTCGGGACGATTACTTTCCATTTCTTGATAAAACGCTTCTAATGACTTTTCTTTCTCTTTAATTATCTTGGCCTCAACATGAGCATCATCTTCAAAATTATTCGTGATGTCTTCAATTTTTAAATCACGTTCTTTTTCATACTCATTCACCATTGCTGCGTCATCATTATCCATAGCTCGTTGGATTAATGGTTCATACTGCATGGTGATACTATTAATTTGTTCTTCCAAATTACCATACCGGTAACGATGTTCGTCTATTTCGTCTTGAGAAACAGTAATCTTTTTCTTCGCTTCATCTAAATTTAGGTCATTGAATTCGAATAAACTTACATAATGGGCGAACCTCTCTACTTCACCATATTTAAACTCATCTGTATGGAAATAACTTTTGTGAGCATAGTAATCACCGTAACCAGCGAGTATTAGTAACCCAATAACTCCAGAGAAAAATAAAGTGATACAGGTAAATATAATCATAAAACTACTTTTCCATTTTGTACCCAATTCCCCACACCACCTTTAAATATCTCGGATTTTTTGTATCAATCTCTATCTTTTCGCGGATTTTACGAATATGAACGGCAACGGTATTTTCAGCATTATAATTTGGTTCTTTCCATACTCGTTCATAAATTTCACTAATAGAAAATACTCTGCCAGCGTTAGTCATTAATAATTCCACAATTTTATACTCAATTGGTGTAAGTTTGACCAATTCGCCATCCAGACTAACTTGTTTAGATGCAGGGTCTAGTGTAAGGCCATTAAGATCAATTACCTTATTCGCGCCTTCAAATGTTCCAAGTGTCACGTATCTTCTAAGTTGGGATTTCACTCTAGCAACAAGCTCCATTGGATTAAATGGTTTTGTTATATAATCATCAGCTCCAACTTGTAGTCCTAATATTTTGTCCGTGTCTTCGCTCTTAGCACTTAGAATTATAATCGGTATGTTTTTTTCTTCCCGAATTTTATATGTAGTAGCTATACCGTCTAGCCGTGGCATCATGACATCTAATAAAATAAGATGTACTTCTTGTTCATGCAAAATATCTAAAGCTTCAATACCGTCTTTTGCTTTTAGAACGGTCACCCCTTCATTTTTTAAGTAGATTTCAATGGCATCCCTTATTTCTTTTTCATCATCAACAACTAATACATTATACTGCTTCACGTGCACCCCTACTTTCTGAAGCTTTTGATCTTGACTCTATCATAACCATTATTTCTTAATAATCATGGAATGAATTTCTTAAGATTCTCTTAATATTTATGAATATATAACTCTATTATATAGTTCTTAAGCAAAAGAAAAAGGTTTACCGTATTGGTAAACCTTTTCTATGACTCTATTCTATTTATTAAAGCTAATATTTTGTAAATCATGCTGTGCCGTATCTTCAATAACAGAATTATTGATAACGTAAAAATTTGGATTTGTGAAATATGTTTTATTGCTAGGAAGGACTAATTTCTCCGAGACACCTGTTAATACGACTTCTTTATTAATATAAACTTCACGAATTGTATTTTCAGTATTTGCAATGAGTTGAAGGTGTTCTTCTCGGTTATTGGTACCAATGACAACATTACGATTAACCCTTAAATCATTTTCATCATAACCAGCAACAACCCTCATCCACTCACCAGCTTTATTTTGGAAGTTAACCCAATTATCCTTAATTAGCGCTTCTGGTTTAAAGAATGACGATGTTTGTAAACCTTTACCATGAAAGAATTGTCCTGTTTCCTGATCAATCTCAGACACATGACATAATACAGGTACACCAGGAAGTAAAAGAAAGTATTGATGAACGGTAAGTCCCTTATAATCTTCATTTTTTTCAAAAGTTGTCGACAATCTAATGCCTTTCCAATCGTTACCCTTATTATCTTTTAGACTAACAAAATCGCTTAATGTTTTTTCCTTCTTCAAGGATTGAGGTCGCATATCTGCTATTCTACTTGTGATTCCTCCAGCCCAAGGGTTCCACCACAGTTTAGGTTCAAGTGTTGGAAAAGAGGTATCAAGCCATTCTTGCCCTTGGTAAGTCAGGGAATGGACGGCTGGGAAGAAGTCTGGGGTTGCTTTAATCTCTATAACTCCATTATTGACCTTCCATGTATCCATTCCTTGTTCCTGAATAATTTCCTGATTAATAGGTTCAGTTCCTTGCTGGATTACTAGTGTTTCTCGTTCATGTATAGCAGCATCTAATTTCGCATGCAACTTCACTGTTGAAATAGGTGACGTATTGGCAATTGGAATTTCTGTTTTCCACTGTGTTTGTTCTTCTTCACGGTTAAACTGTTTTACAATTTCGTCACCTTGATTTGCATGTGATAAAGTCAATTCCCCATGAAGAAAATTAGATTTATAATCTGTCACTTCACATGCTATAGTCTCTCCAGAAATAATTGGATTGTTATTTTGTAAGGAGACACTTAAGCGATTAACTGGCTTCGCTTTCTTATGATTGGATGTCTGCCTTGCAAAGGAGCGGAAACTATCCATATCATGGAATGCTCCTAGTGAGAATATTATCGGATTTGTCTGGACGCTACTATTAGGCCCAACGACACCCACAGGATGTTCAAAGTAATTATACCAACCACCGAAGTGTATCTTATCGTTCGAATTCCAACACATACCGTGTGGGTTGGAGTCTTCATTTACAAAAATCCAATTTTCGGTAACTTGACGCTCATCCCAATTATCATAGGAATTTCCAATCGAATCCTTCAATTCAACGATTTCCCCGCGATAAGGGATCACAGCTCTTTCTAATCCTAAATAAATAGATTGATTTAACCAGATTGGTTCATTGGTTTCCGTATCCTGTATGTTCTCAATTTCATAATAGTTTTCTAGTAGACCTTCACTAAATAATTTGATAATAAGATGTAGTTTAATTGCTGGGAAAGCTGTTAGACTATAGGTGATTTTTGCACCAATAAAACCTGTATCCTCTAAATACTCTAAATGAGCATATTTCGCTCTTGCCAATTCCTCCGAGTACGGTTTTCCGACTTTTGGAGTCATAATCCAAAATCTTTCTTCACTTTTCTTTTTCCCAACATCAATACTATTATCATCTTTATCTAATTCTGCGAAGTATTGACCATAATACAATTGAACTTTCTTTTCGTTTTCCCCGTGAAATTTCGCACCAATTCCTCTTAATGGAATACCAATCATTCTTGTAAACTCAACAGTTTCTCCATTCTCTTTTACTGCTTTTACCTTAAGTGTTGCATCATAATAGCCATGTTTAAGAACGACAAATGGAACCGCGATTGATTTTCTTTGTTTTGCTTCAATTTCCACTGATATTTTTGATGTTTTGATATCCATGACTTCGGAAGCAGGAAGTTCCATCTCAAAAATTACTTTCTCCGTGAAATTATTCATCATATCCAAATGGAACTCATTTTCATTCCCGATAAATGTCAAATCCTCTGGTAACTGTGCAGTAATCTGTGCTGGATATTTCGCTAAGATTCCTACTTTAAATTCAGCTTGCTTACCATTAATTGAAATTAAAGTTTTTACACATGGATGCGTCCGGAATGAATTCTGCTCTTCTTCTATCGGATTAATATAGAATGATCCCGTAATTTCTGTAGTATCCGTAACATTTATGGATTGTTCCAAGGAATATTCAATATTTTTATCACTTATCCCTTTTAAGTCAATCTTCAGTGGCTTCCCAGTTTTATTGATGATGGAATATTTTACTTCATACTGATCACCAAATACTAGCCGATGCTCAGGAACCGTTACGGAAATAGCATAATCATTTGTTTCGATTAAACGAATTCCTCTTCCAGTCCGTTCAAATTCCATTCGGAGGGATTCATTTTCTTTCTCCCATGCATACTCATAGTAATGGAAGTCATTCTCTACCCTTCCATCTGGCTTCACTTCAATTTCTCTAGTACTCATATCATACCAGCTTGCGTCCTTAAAGAAATCTTCTACCGCTTCGGTATGTAATACAGTAGGCATAAAGTTCATTAAATGTGTCGTATCATCGCGTTCCTCCCAGAAAAAGCCACATTTCTTATAAAGTGGTACTGCCTTTGTGTTACCAGGCCACGTGTACAAATCAAGTCTTGGCCACTTCAAGTTAATCGCTTCTTCCAGAGCAGTTAAGAGTAATTTCTTTCCTATCTTTCTTCCATGATAATCATCGCGAACATTTAATAGTGGAATATATAAAGCCCCTTCATCCTCACGATATTCACTAAATCCGCAATATCCAACTACCTTCTCCCCCTCTAGTGCAAGGAACGTGTGGATATTGGTTGAATTTCTTTCTCGGTGTAAAATGGACTCTTCTGTATCTACCGAGTTAGCTCCACCCCAACCGTCACGGCTATGATTCCACATATCTGCAACCCTTGCAGCATAACTTTC
Source organism: Ornithinibacillus californiensis (assembly GCF_001038485.1). Lineage (GTDB taxonomy): Bacteria > Bacillota > Bacilli > Bacillales > Amphibacillaceae > Ornithinibacillus > Ornithinibacillus californiensis. Next base: position 6,493 of record NZ_LDUE01000010.1, on the reverse strand, counting down.
ATCGTACTTTACGATCTTGATGTTCATAAAACTTTCATCTCCCTTTTCATTCAGAACCTATTAATCATCAATAACTAAACTTTTACAAAAGAAAAAGAACCAACTCACACGAGAATGGTTCTTCGATAATTAGAATTAATCCATAAGAGACTAATCCAAAAAATAGCATTAAAAAACCATAGAATGCATAATACATCCTATGGTCCTGTTTAGTTTAAGTTTAAATTAAAGGATTAAAATACCCAGTAGGTTGTATTTGGCACAGTATTCAATTCTGCTAACGTTACGTTTAATTTGATCATGATATACAACCTCCTCTAAAATTCTGAATGTTTATTACTCCATTAGTATACAGAAAATTCATTCCTGTGTAAACCTTTATTTTCCAATTACTTTTTTCAAAGGTTTAATACTAGGAAAATGACGCTACTTCTCAAGCAATGAACTTAGTTCTTTCATCAATGCCTCTCGCTTCTTATCATCCATCTCTGATGTAATCTGTATTGCTTTTTCCTTTATTGCATTTAATTGTTCGATAGTACCCTCATCAGTTGCGCGTTCAATATAGTAATTAGCATATGAAGTGGTGGTACTTCCGATATGAATCTCAAAGCTTTCCTTAGTCATATTATCTAGGTTACCAGACTTAATTAATTTCTTCGTCTCATCCATCCAATTTTGCATCGAACTATATTCAGATATCTCAGGAGAGGATTCAGTCCAGTCACCTGCATAATTAGGACGTTTCCAAGATTCCTCCGTACTTCCTAACCATAAACACCATGCACTAAAGCTACCATCAAATTGATAATAAATCTCCTGTATTTCTGGAAACTTTTCAAAAGTCGCTTCATTTAATGTTTGAAACAAATGTTGGCCTTGAGCACTTGTTGGACCTGATGCTAGAAAGTCTTTAAAGTCAATAACTACTGTACCTTTTTCATTGATGGCCACTCCATTTAATGAGTCTTCTTGGCCGTATTCTAATTTTTTATTTTTTAGAAGAGCATTTATTTCTTTTTCTAACTCCGGAAAAGGCTTTCCAAATGATTGGTAATCATAGCCAACCTGGAGTAATTCAGTTTGTTCTTTAATATGGCTTTCATAATGTTTTCCGAGTGTTGCTTCGTATAGCGTAACGAAATGATTATCTGCAATCAGTATATATATTTTATTATTGTCGATTGCTACAAACCTTTCAGGGTGTTGAGGCTTCTCAAGAAAGTCTTCAAATGGAATCCGAACTCCGCCAACAATATCCCCTTCTTTACTTAAGGCGAGTACATGCGTCTCCGAAATTGGTGTATATAGGGGTGGTGAAACAGTCTTTGTAAGTATAATTTGATTGTTGTTCATGGTCTCAACAGAACTACTATCGATGCTAAGATCTGAAAAAACAGTTAGCTCTTTACTAATATTCTTCTCATTTGTTATCAGTTTATTTTCCTTACGATTCACTCGTTCAAATCGATAAGGCAGGTCCTCTTCCGGTATCTGCTCCATTGTTCCTAAGTTAACAAATCTCTCTTGACTTTGACTCAATACGATTTCACCATTAGCAAGTTCAATAAGAGAATCTGGGTAAAACATCTCCAACTTGGAGTAATCAAAGTTCTCAACTAGTACTCCATTCGCATCATAATGATAGACCAGACTTTCCTTTGTACTTAATATATACATGTTACCAGTTTCAGTTACTACTATATCTTCAAGGCCACTCTCCAAGTCCATTAAATAGGTTTGAATAGGCATAGAAGTGGTTGTACCTTCTACATTGCGTATCAGGACTTGCTTTCGAGCCTCATCTAAAAGGTAAACAGTGCCATCTTGGACATCAAAAGATGAAACCGTAACAGGTAGCGTATTTCTTTCACCAAGAAACTCTAGACCAACTTTCCCTTCACCATTACCATATACAAAGGTATCTAGCATTTCTAATTTGGATGTATCTGCAATTGTAATGGCATCTTCCGTATCATTTGCCAAATGATCTTGGTTTTGAAATGAGAGAATGACAATGGTAAATATAGTCAGGACGGAAACAATTGCTAAAATTGGATAGAGCTTTAGCTTAGGAGCTTTCTTTATATTCTGATGCAAGATTCGTTTATTTAACGTTGCAATGAATTCCTGATCAGGATCTAAATCGGGTCTATCTTTCAATGGACGAAGGATTTGTTTAGCTTCTTGAAATGGATTTTCTACTTTTTTCATTTCGTTCAACTCCTTCCGACAAAATTACTTCCCTCTTTAACATCTTCACAGCACGATGAAAGTCAACCCGCACTTTTAACTCTGTACAACCTAATACTTCCGCAGATTCCTTTACGGATAGCTCCTGGATACCTCGCAATATTAACAAACTTCGGTAATGGGGTTTTAATTTCAAAAGAGAGCGTTGAACTTCTTCCCATTTCTCCTTTATTAATATCTGATCAATGGTAGAATCATCTTGTTCATTCTTTGCAAATTTCTCAATTAGACCAGGCAACACGGATTTTATCTTCTTCTTTCTCATATGATCAATGGCGGTATGCCTAGCTATGGATAGTAACCAATACTTTGCTCTTTCCGAATCCTTTAGTAAACGAAAGTTATGAATTGCTTTGAGAAACGTTTCTTGTGTAATATCTTCAGCATCTTGCTTATTATTAGAGAAATATAAGGAAAAGTGATAAATATCCAAATAATAACTCTTGCACAATTCTTCTATATCTAATCTATCGCTCATGACTTCCCCCCTTTAATTAAGTAGTCGATTGACTCCGAGTTTTGTTTCAATTTTTCTAGATTATTTTTGAGAGTATTAAAAAAATCACCCAAAATCCATTGAGTGATCATCTTAGTTAGTCTATTGCTATAACCTGATTCCGTAATTATGGGCTTATAACTTCAATCGTTTCTCTGTATTTACCCTTAGCTCTTAGAAGAGTTACTTTTCGCTGCAATTCCTATATGTCTTGTTTCTCCATAAAGTTTGCTCTCCCTATTATATTTATCTCTTATACATATATTTTAGCTTGTTCTAGGTATTTCATAAAGTGTTTTTATGTGGCTTATAGGTTTAGAGCAACTCTCTATAACATATTTAACCCACTTCATAAGAAAGTGGGTTTGTAAGTATAGCTTGATTATTTAACTAAAGGTATTAGATAATCAAAAGTCTCAGCTTCAATATTGGCATACCTTTCTATTTTACTACCATCCGGTTGAAAGCCATATCTAACAACCATTTGCATATATGAAAAGCAGAGAAAAGCGTCATCTGATCGACAATTTTCCATTACTGCAAATAAAGTAGGAGGAATGGATTCATACGTTAGTTCCTCTTCATTCTTGAAATGGGAGCCTGAAACCTCAAATCCAATCTCACCTATAATTTTGTCCTCTTTTATGTGTTTAGTCCTAACATAAATTTTAACTGAATGAGGTATCCCCTTTTTCTCTAAGACATTCTTCGCTTTCGCAAAATAGGCTTTAAAAGGTTCAGGTACCCTTGGTACTACATACTCTTGCCAGACTATTGTTTTGGGTTTTTCCCATTTTGTTAATAAAATGGTTGGAGTTTGATTCGGGTTCATCCCACCTAGATATTTACTAGCTGTATGTAGAACTTTTATTTGGTTATCTAATTCTACTCTCCAACGGTCTAGCATGCTATTCTTCGTCGGTAAATCTGCATCATTATATCGTTTAATATCCTGAATGCTTATATTCGCACTTCTTAGAGAGTCAATCATTTTTGCAGTATAAACTTGTTCTGTTGAATATGCCCGATACCCATTTTCCAATCTATTAGAAGGCTGGAGGATACCTTTTTTGTCATAAAACCGAAGTTTACTAGGAGGTATTCCAGTCTTTTCAGAAAAATCCTTTATAGTGAAATGCATATTGCACCTCCCATAATATTCCTAATTAACCTTATAAGACCAGACATTCACACGATTATGATCTGGGTCATAAAAGTGGAACCCACCCCAACCATTGATAGGGTCACCAGCAATTTCGGATGGTTTAATTCCACTTCTAATTAGATTATTATACTCTTCAAAGAATACTTCAGGTCGAATATCATAATAGATTCGAGCTTTATTATCGTTTGGCGTTTCTACGATTTCAGAACTTTGTACAAGCCATACATGGTCTAAAAATCTTTCGTTTAACACATTTCTATCGTATGCATCTTCAGTTTGCAGGTGGGCATAACCTTTCGCGTTATTCACTTCTACTATTTCAAATCCCAGATGTTTTTCGTACCATGTAGCAGATGTTTCAGGTTCCTTAACAAAGATTATAGAATTAACCGTGCCAAACCCAACAATACCTGAAGGATGATATTCACTATTATCTTCGCCTCTTGGTTCCTCTGCAATCGTTATCGGTGTTTGACCATATGCAATTATGTCACAATATCTTTGACCACTCGGCAATTGGCTAACTTCAGTATGGATTACATTATTTTCAAGTAAATATTGCAATGTCTTATTTAAATCATATGTAGCAAAAACTAATTTAACATTTCCCTGTTTTTCTAGTGCAGTGAAATGCTCATATTCACCTTCGAATGATTTTATCGTTACCATACCTGATCTTGGTAGTTTCATAAAAGCCTTTCTACCAACATAAGATGTGATTTGATCCATATACTTCCATCCTAAGGTTTCTTGATACCACTCAACTGCTTCCTCATATTCTTCGGGTTCAACCATGATAAACCCTCCATCCCAACGATACATGCTTTCCACTCCCTTTTATTATTACATTTTCTATAATAAAGGTTAAACTTAGTTTAATGTCAATTTATTTTTTGACTTTTTTTAAAAAACTACTAGAAAAATACGATTTCGAAAAATCGTTTTTTGAAATTTAAACACAAAAAAACCACCAACATATGTATTGGTGGAGACGGTGGGACGTGCTCTTCCATGCTTTCGTCATGGCACTGACTATATCTTGAACCTGCTGTAGTTATAGGTCCTTCGGCGTATTATACAAGATTTATATTTACCATGAAAGGTAGCATCTTGTATCCTAGTACTACCACTTAGGTAGCCTATAAGTCGATACACGGCTGTTGGATTACTCCACACACCGCTCGGTATTGCCATATTAAAATGGTTCTACGTCAAATGTTGGGGTGGTGACATTAGTCGCCACCTCATCCTATATGCACACCAACATCTTTATACTGTCTTGCCAATAAGATTTTCGCTCTAAATCGCTTAAAACTTCTAAATCCATATGCATTTCTCTTTATCACTTTAGTAGTATTATTTATACCTTCCAAAAAACCGTTAGAATAGTCGTATGCAAAGCTATTCAGTATTTCTATCTGCCAGTTTTGAAAGGTTTTAATGGCACTTATCATTTCAGGTATCTCCGCGTCGATTACCTTTTTATAGAAAGACTGTAGGTTTTCTTTCACTAGGGAGATGTGTTCTTTCCCCATAAGCTTCGCTTCCTCAAACCATTCTCGATAAGCTTCCTTTAATTCATACGCTACTTTCAGTTCATCTGACATACTTAAGTATCTTTCTAAGTGCCACTGCTCATCATCTTTTAAACGGCCCTTTGCTTTATGAAATACATACTTCATTCGCTTACATTTCTTACGATCATAGTCATGAAAGTCTTTTTGAACTCGTCTTCTCACGCGGTCTAATCCCCAGTAGATATAGCGACAAAAGTGAAAACGGTCAGCTACAATAATAGGTTTACCTAATGCGTTCTGAACAGCTGCCTTGAAAGCTGGACTCATGTCCATAATGACAACTTCTACTTTTGCCCCATGTTTTTGGAGATACTGTTTAATGGTTTTTTTATAGCGATTTGGGAGAATATCTAATGGTTGTTTCGTGATACCATCCGCAATAATTAACTGATATTTACCCTCTTTTGTATCACCTTTATATTCGTCAATCGCTATGACGGAAGGAAGTGAGTTTACCTCTTTAATCTCCGTTTCCGCTAATTGGTCAAAACGTCTAACAATGGTTGTTGCCGAGGAGCCATATGTTTCTCCTACCTCTTTAAAAGTTTTTGCTTTGATGGATCGGATAGAGACCGCTTGATTCCATTCCACGGAAGTGCGTTGATATCGTTCTACGAAGCCGTTTTCTTCAGAAAATCGTTTTCCACAGGAAGGGCAACTATAACGTCTGCGCTTATACCATAGTTGAGTCATTCTTTCGAACCATTTCAGATGTTTTACTTTTTGGTATCGATAGTCATGTATGCGTTCGGTTTCCTCTCCACATCGCGGACAACTATGTGGCTTACGCTCCATTTCCACATAAACTTCTACCTTCCCATCTCGCTCTACTAAATTTGTTACGTTACAGTCTTTTAATCCTGGCATATTCATGATAAAATCCATTTACACGCATCCCCATTCTTTATCTTGTTTCTCGTCAATTCAAGTATAAAAGAATGTTTGGGGTGCGTGTACTTTTTTTCTGAATTTTATTGAAACCCCAACAAATATTATAGAGCC
>NZ_LDUE01000001.1 GCF_001038485.1 Ornithinibacillus californiensis | reverse complement strand
CGCTTTCGCGCCTCAGCGTCAGTTACAGACCAGAGAGTCGCCTTCGCCACTGGTGTTCCTCCACATCTCTACGCATTTCACCGCTACACGTGGAATTCCACTCTCCTCTTCTGTACTCAAGTCCTCCAGTTTCCAATGACCCTCCACGGTTAAGCCGTGGGCTTTCACATCAGACTTAAAGGACCGCCTGCGCGCGCTTTACGCCCAATAATTCCGGACAACGCTTGCCCCCTACGTATTACCGCGGCTGCTGGCACGTAGTTAGCCGGGGCTTTCTGGTTAGGTACCGTCAAGGTCGGGTCAGTTACTACCCGACTTGTTCTTCCCTAACAACAGAGTTTTACAATCCGAAAACCTTCATCACTCACGCGGCGTTGCTCCGTCAGACTTTCGTCCATTGCGGAAGATTCCCTACTGCTGCCTCCCGTAGGAGTCTGGGCCGTGTCTCAGTCCCAGTGTGGCCGATCACCCTCTCAGGTCGGCTACGCATCGTCGCCTTGGTGAGCCGTTACCTCACCAACTAGCTAATGCGCCGCGGGCCCATCTGTAAGTGACAGCCGAAGCCGCCTTTCATCTTCGAACCATGAAGTTCAAAGTATTATCCGGTATTAGCTCACGTTTCCGCGAGTTATCCCAGTCTTACAGGCAGGTTGCCCACGTGTTACTC